>DASTXV010000063.1:0-52493 GCA_035765335.1 Solirubrobacterales bacterium | reverse complement strand
CCCGCCGCGTGGAGATCGGGCAGCCCGCAGTCCCGGTCCAGAGCGCGAACGGGACGACCCCGCGCCCCGCGGTCCGCTACCGCGCCGGCGACTTCGCGATCTCGCGCCAGCGCTCGTGGGGCGCGCCGATCCCGATCGTCCACTGCGACGCCTGCGGCGAGGTGCCGGTGCCGATGGACGACCTGCCGGTGCGCCTGCCGCGCGACCTGCGCCCGACCGGCGAGGGCAACCCGCTCGCCGCGCGCGAGGACTTCATGGCTGTCGACTGCCCGCGCTGCGGCGCGCCCGCGCGGCGCGAGACCGACACGCTCGACTGCCACTTCGACGACCTCTGGATGTGGCTGCCGACGGTCGTGCCGAAGGCCGACCGCGCGGAGCGGATGTTCGACCACCCCGAGTGCGCGCGCTGGCTGCCGGGCGCGATGCTGATCCACGGCGCCGACGGCGGCGGCTACTTCTTCGACCAGCGGATCACCGCCAAGGCGCTGCGCGACATCGGCCCGCTCGACCACCTGACCGACGGCGAGCAGTTCGCCGGCGCGGTGATGCACGAGATGGTCACCCAGGACGGCCGCAAGATGAGCAAGCACCTCGGCAACGTCGTCGACCCGGACGAGCTGGTCGCCCAGCACGGCGCCGACACCGTCCGCCTCGCCGTCCTCTACGCCGCCGGCCCGGCGAAGACGCTGAACTGGAGCGACGGCGCGGTCCGCTTCGCCAGCCGTTTCCTGCGCAACCTCTGGAAGTACACCCATCAGCGCCTCGAGGGCCTCGAGGGCCTCTCCCACGACGCCGAGGCGGCCGCCGACACCGAGCACATGCGCGACCGGCTGCGCAAATGGTGCGAGAACGGCCTGTCGAAAATCACCGAGGACACCGAGCAGCTGCAGATGCACAAGGCGATCCGCAACATCACCCGTCTCTTCGAGCGCATCCAGGACTTCGAGAAGCGGGTGATCCAGCGCCGCGGCGAGCTCGGCCGCGCCGACGCCGAGGCTCAGATCGCCGCGCTCGTCCTGCTGGCGCGGACGCTGGTGCCGTTCGCGCCGCATATCGCCGAGGAGCTGCTGGTCGCGGCCGGGGTGGAGGACGCCGCCGAGGCGCTGGAGACCTGGCCGGAGGCCGCCGAGATCCCGGTCTCGCCCGCCTCCGCCCCCGCTTCCTGAGCGGCGATCAAACAAAAGTCTGCTCGATTGTGCAAAGACCCTTGATTGCTACACGGGAGTCTGTTATGAATTCGCCTACCGGGCGATCAACCGGTGAAGGAGGCGGGGCTCTCGGATATGGGAAACCGCCTTGGGGTGGCAAAGGAGGACCAATCCTGAGCCAGGATCTAACATCGTCATGACGGATCCTGGTCACGTCGGCTCGGCCGACGTCGCCCCGCCTCCCTTCATCAACCGAGCGGGCCGCGTGGCAGGATCCGCGCGGTGCTTCAGGCGCGCGGGGGGCGCTTCACATCGAAGCGCCGCGCCTTGGGCAGCCAGGAGATGCCCTCGCAGAGAGATTCCGGCGTCGTGTTCAGGGCGCCGGCGAGCTTGATGATCGTGGCCATCCGCGGCTCGCGCCCTGCCCGCTCCAGCAGCGAGACCTCGGTGCGGTGCAGATCGCACATGTAGCCAAGCTCTTCCTGCGAGATGCTTGCCTCGGTTCGGGCACGGCGAAGGTTGACGGCGAAGCGCTCCTGGGGGGTCATCGAGTGCGATCCTCTACGGTTGCTGACAGAACCTCTACAGACAGCAGCTTACTAGACCCTTGCGCCCGCTCCAGGTTCCGCTACCTTGCTGAAACGGAATTTGGCGGGGGAAACCCAGCCGTTTACGCAGAAAGCATTGAGCAGTAGCCGACCATGTGTTATACCCGTGCGACCAAGTGGACGAGCGCCGAGCGATCGGCGGCAAAGGAGGAGTCATGAGTGACGCGGTGGATCCGCATCTCACCGAGCCCTATGGGCCCCGGACCCGCTCCTGTGCCACCGAACTCACCTGTCGCGATTGCGGCTACCGGACGCCGCTGCTGGACAAGGCCTTCAAGTGTCCGGCTTGCGGCGAAGGGCTCGACATCGACTACGACTACGAGCTGGCGAAGGAGCGGATCGCCGAGCGCTCGACCGCGGAGCGCCCGTGGAACATCTGGCGCTTCGAGGAGCTGCTGCCGATCCTCAACCTCCGGGCCAAGGAGCGGGTCGCCCAGTTCGCCGGCAAAACGCCCCTGATCCACGCCGAGCGGCTCGGCGCCGAGCTCGGTCTCAGCAACCTCTACATCAAGGACGACTCGACCAACCGCCCCTCGCTCTCCTACAAGGACCGGGTGGTGGGGATGGCGATCGCCCGCCTGCTGGAGCTGGGCAAGGACGAGGTCGGCTGCGTCTCGACCGGCAACGTCGGCACCGCCGTCGCCTCGCTGGCCGCCCAGGCCGGCGCCCGTCCCTACATCTTCTACCCCGGCAACATGGAGAAGGGGAAGGCGAAGGCCTGCCGGGCGATGGGCGCCCAGGTGATCCAGCTCGACGCCAACTACGACCAGGCCAACCGCGCCTGCCGCGAGCTGGCGATCACGACCGGGATGGAGTTCGCCAACATCACCCTGCGCCCGTTCTACGCCGAGGGGGCGAAGACGATGAGCTTCGAGGTGGTCGAGGAGCTCGGCTGGAAGGCGCCGGATCATTTCGTCATCCCCGCCGCGGGCGGCACCCTCTCCTCGCGGATGCACAAGGGCCTGCTCGAGCTGGAGAAAGTCGGCCTGGCCGAGACGGCGGGGACGAAGATCAACATCGCCCAGGCCAGCGGCTGCTCACCGATCTCCACCGCGATCGTCGACGGCGGCGAGATCGTTCCCCAGACGCCGGAGACGGCGGCGCACTCGATCGCGATCGGCGCCCCGGGCGACGGCGCCCTCGTCGTCGACGCGGTGCGCTCGCGCGGCGGCTCGGCGGCGGCGGTCTCCGACGAGGAGATCTTCGGCGCGATCGACCTGCTGGGCGCGACCGAGGGGATCCTCACCGAGCCCGCCGGCGGCACCACGATCGCTTCGACCGCGCGGCTTGCCCAGGAAGGGAAGATCGCCCCCGACGAGACCGTCGTCGCGATCATCAGCGGCAACGGCCTGAAGACGCTTCAGGAGCATCCCGACAAGCCGTGGCCGGAAATGGTCCCCTGCGAGGTCGGCGCGATGGAGGAGATGCTCAACGACTTTCGCCAGGCAGCGGCGGCCGCGCTGCGCTGAGCGGAAGGGGGCCCGGCGACTGGCGCGACTTCCCGGCGCGCCGCCAGTCGCCTGCGCGCTTGCTGTTAGGGGCCTGCCGGTGGGGGTCCCTGGGAGCACCTTCGCCGGGAGAACGGATTTGGGCTGACGCCTCGGGCGCCGCTGACCCGGCTCCATGCTGAGTACCCAGGGACCCCCACCGCCAGGCCCCTGCGAGCGAGTTCTGGCTGACGGATGATTTCGAGGCATGCCCATCCATCTGTCCTCTGAGGGGTGGGGAGGAGGCGGGGCACCCCGCCTCCTCCTTGACCGAACGATTCACGTAGCCTCTTGGCTGGTGAGCCAGCCACCTCAGATTGACGGGGTCACCCATCACTGGGTCCGCGCGCGCGGCGTTGAGTTTCATTACGCCGAAGCCGGGGCGGGGGATGACGTCGTCCTCTGCCTGCACGGGTGGCCGCAGCACTGGTACGAGTGGCGGCACCTGATGCCGGCGCTGGCCGACCGCCACCGGGTGCTGGCGCTCGACCTGCGCGGCTACGGCTGGTCCGATGCCCCTCGCGACGGCTACGAGAAGGAGAACATGGCCGACGACGTGCTCGCCGTCCTCGACGAGCTCGGGATCGAGCGGGTGAAGCTGGTCGGCCACGACTGGGGCGCCTGGATCGGCTTCCTGCTCGCCCTGCGGGAGCCGCAGCGGTTCGAGCGCTACCTCTCGCTCAACATCCTCCCGCCCTGGACCAGCACCAGGGCGATGGCGCCCCACCTCTGGCGCTTCTGGTACCAGTGGATGATCTCCAGCCCCGGCATCGGTCGGAGGCTGCACACCAGCGGCAAGTTCGTGCCGAAAGTGCTCGTCGGAGGCTCGGTGCGAAAAGAGGTCTGGGACGACGCGACCATCCACGCCTTCAGCGACAGGTTCACCGAACCGGCCCGGGCGCGCGCCGCGGTGCAGACCTACCGGGTCTTCAACCTGCGCGAGGCCCCCGAGATCGCCCGCGGCCGCTACGCGAACGCCCGCCTCACCGTCCCCACCAAGCTCCTCTTCGGCAAAGGCGACCAAGCCCTCCGCTACAGCCTCCTCCAAGGCTACGAGCGCCACGCCGACGACATGCAACTCGAGCTGGTCGACAACTGCGGTCATTTCATCGTCGACGAGATGCCGGACCTCGTTGCCGAAAGAGCCCGCGACTTCTTCGCGTAGACCAGGGACAGGGAGGGTCGGTGGGGGTCGATCGGTACTCAGCATGGAGCCGAGCCGCCAGCGTTGAAGGCGCCAGCCGATAGACGATCCTCTCGGCGGAGGTGCTCCGAGCGACCCCCACCGACCCTCCCCGCAGCGCTAGGTCCGAATCCGCGCCTCTTCGAGGTCCAGGTCCCGCTCGATCTGCCGCATCGTCTGGTCCCGCAACCGCCCGCTCCCGCGCAGCGTCAGCAGCTCCTCCCGCTCGATCCCGATCAGCTCCCGCCGCAGCTCGCCGTAGTCGGCGATCCGCTGCTCGCGGGCGGCCGCCTCGGGGTCCTCGCCGCCGAGCACCGCCTGGCACATGCGGAAGCGGGCGCGGTAGAGGTCGCGCAGCCGTCCCAGCTGCTGCTCGGAGGCGCGCCCCTCGGCTTCCATCTCGTCGATCCGGTCGAGCGCCGACTGCGCCGCCTCCATCCGCGCCACCGCCTCTTCGTCTGACCAGCGCCGCGGGTTCTCGAGCCCGAGGGCGCGGACGATGAAGGGCAGCGAGAGGCCCTGGCCGACGAGCGTGATCAGGATCAGGGCGAAGGTGAGGAAGATGATCTGGGGGCGGCCGTCGACGCTCAACGGCACCGCCAGGGCGGCGGCGAGGGAGACGGCGCCGCGCATCCCGCTCCAGCCGACGGCGAAGCGCTGGCCGGCGGTTTCGCCGGCGTCGCCGCGGAGGGCGAAGACGAAGGCGAGGCGGACCGCGATCGAGGCCGCGGCCAGCGCGACCGCCGGCAGCAGCAGCTCGCTCACGCCACCCGCAGAGCTCTCCTCGAGCGTGTCGACGATCTCCGGCAGCTGCAGGCCGAGGAGGACGAAGAGGGTGATCTCGAGCCCGAAGACGAGCACCTCCCAGAAGGCGACCGCGTTGAGGCGGACGTCGGCGTCGAGCGAGTGGGGGGAGCGGTAGCCGGCGTAGAGGCCGGCGACGACGGCGGCGAGGATGCCGGAGACGTGCAGCTCCTCGGCGCCGATGTAGGCGCCGTAGGCGGTCAGGACCGAGAGCATGATCGAGAGGTCGGAGTCGTGCTGGCGGCGGAGGACGAGGTCGGAGAGGACGGCGATCGCGAGCCCGACGACGATCCCGCCGGCGGCGATGCCGACGAACTCCAGGGCGGCGCCGCCGAGGCTGAAGGCGCCTCCGGTCGCCACCCCGATCGCGATCCGGTAGAGGACGAGGGCGGTGCCGTCGTTGATCATCGACTCGCCTTCGACCAGCAGCCGCACCCGCTCCGGCGCGTTGAGGCGGCGGAAGATCGAGATCGGCGCGACCGCGTCGGTGGGGGCGAGGATGGCGCCGAGGACCGCCGCTTCGGCCCAGCCCAGCTCGGGGACGAGGGCATGGGCGACGACGGCGACGACCGCGGCGGTGATGAAGACGAGGGCGATCGAGAGCAGGGCCAGCGGCCGCACCACCGTCTTCAGCTCCAGCGGCGAGGAGCGCCAGGCGGCGGCGTAGACCAGCGGCGGCAGGAAGATGAGGAAGATGACGTCGGGCTCGAGCTCGACCTCGGGCAGGCCCGGGACGAAGGCGAGCGCGAGGCCGCCGAGGACGAGGACGATCGGCGCCGGGATATTGCCGAGGTCGGCGAGGCGGACCAGCAGCGCTGCCGCGATGAGGAGGACGAGGATCGACTCGACGCCGTGCACGGGCACATAACATCAGGTCCGTGGCCGAGCACCTCTCACCCCCGCTGGAAGACCTCGATCACGTCCGCGGCGAGCCGGGCGCGCCGCTGGAGCTGGTGATGTTCGGCGACTTCCAGTGCCCCTTCTGCCTCGGGGCGCAGTCGATCCTGCGCCGCGTCCGCGAGCGACTCGAGGGGCGGCTGCGGTTCGGCTTCCGCCACCTGCCGATCCCCGAGCGCCACCCGCTGGCGCCGCTGGCGGCCGAAGCGAGCGAGGCGGCCGCCGCCCAGGGCAAGTTCTGGGAGTACCACGACGCGCTCTTCGCCGCCCAGCCGAAACTCTCGCGGGAGACGATGCTGGCGGTAGGGCGGGACCTGGGGCTGGACGCTGAGCGGATGGCGACCGAGGTCGACTCCGGCGCCCACCGCGACCGCGTCGCCCGCGACGTCGCCTCGGCCGCGGCCAGCGGCGCCACCGGCACCCCGACCTTCTACGTCAACGGCGAGCGCTTCTTCGGCGCCTACGACGCCTCCTCGCTGGTCGAGGCGCTGGAGGCAGGCGGCGAATCGCAGCAGTGAGGGCGCTGGTCCAGCGGGTCAGTCAGGCGGCGGTCGACGTCGAGGGCGAGCGGGTCGCCCAGATCGGCCCCGGGATGCTGATCCTGCTCGGGGTCGGCGTCGGCGACGGGGCCGACGAGGCCGACCGGCTCGCCGAGAAGGTCCGCAAGCTGCGGATCTTCGACGACGCCGAGGGGCGGATGAACGAGCCGCTCGGCGAGCGCGAGATCCTCTGCGTCAGCCAGTTCACCCTCTACGGCGACGCCCGCAAGGGCAACCGCCCCAGCTACGTCGAAGCGGCGCGGCCGGAGGTGGCGGAGCCGCTCTACGACCGCTTCTGCGAGCGCCTGGGAGCGAAGAAGGGCGTCTTCGGCGCCTGCATGGGCGTGGCGCTGATCAACGACGGCCCGGTGACGCTGATGCTGGAGGTCGATCCGCCGCAAGCGGGTAGCTGAGGGCATCCAGCGCCGCCGTGACACCCCGCCCCTGCTGCCGTCCCTTCTGCTGGGGATCGGCCTCGGCGGCTTCCTCGACGGGATCGTCCTCCACCAGATCCTCCAGTGGCACCACATCCTCACCGACGAGGGCTGCTGCCCCGCCTCGACCGTCGGCGGCCTCGAGGACAACACCCTCGCCGACGGCATCTTCCACCTCGCCACCTGGATTGCGGTCATGGCCGGCACCCTCCTCGCCATCTGCGCCTGGCAGCGCGGCGAGCTCGCCCCGCCCCGGCGCTCTCACCTCGGTGGCCTCCTCCTCGGCTGGGGCCTCTTCAACCTCGTCGAGGGCCTTGTCGACCACCACCTCCTCGGCCTCCACCACGTCCGCGACGACCTCGGTGCCCCCCTCGGCTGGGACCTCGGCTTCCTCACCTTCGGCGCGCTGCTGGCCCTCGCTGGCTGGGCGCTGATCCGCCAGCGCCCCACACCTCGCTAGGCTCGACCGATGGCCTACCAAGACCGCGACCTACTCGAGAACGTCGCCGAGCAGCCGCCGAAGCCTCCGCCCGGCGAGCGCCGATCGCTTCTGCGGTCCCTGAAGCGCGCGGTCCGCGACGCGATCATGCGCCAGGTCAGCACCAAGCGCTAGCTCTGGGCGAGGTTCTGCTCTTCCGCTCTGTCCAAACTCCGCTAGGCCAAGACCAGGCCGAAGCGGTCATCGAGGCGGTCGCGGTTCTCGACCGCAACCGCCTGGGAGAAGCGACTCGCGGTGACGGTGAAGTGGTCGAGGAAACCGACGTTGCCGAGCAGAACCAGGCCGAAGCTGTGCCAGCCATCGACGAATCCAACCGAGGCTTCCCACTCGCACCGAGCGCCGGAATTGTCGTGGTGGTGCAGGCGCAGGGAGACGGTCTTGTAGCGAGCGACGACCGTGCGCCCGCCGACGGCATGTAGTTCCTCGCCCTCATTGTCGGCCAGGTCGAGACCAAGCTCGTCCGCCAGCAGATCGCTTGCGAGGATCGCGTCGGCTCCGGTGTCGATCAGTCCCTCTAGCTCGGGCGTCGATTTACCGTTCGCGGCGAGAGAAACCGGCACGAATGGCCGAAACACCGGCTGCCCCAGACGCGTCTGCTGAGGGTCCTCTCGATAGGGGTAGAGCCAGGCGGCCTTTGGCTCAGCCAAGGCCGACGTAGATCGGCTCGTCTGCGTGGGGAACCCGCCCGCCGACGACGACGTGATCCAGCTTGCGGGCTTTCTCCAGCACGACTTTCAAATTCTCGTCGGCGATCACGACCTGGCCCGTGCGGGTGTCGGTCGCCACGTACTTGCCCTCGTAGCCTTTGAAGTCGGTGCGGATTGGTTTCACGCAGCCGATGATAGCCCCCGCCTCTGCGGGTATTTCACGCTAGACCCTCGCCACTTCCCTTGCCACCCCTGCCAAATCGGACCCTCTCGACCTCGGGAAGCGGCGCATTCCACTTGCTGCTGCCATGCCGGAGGAGGGACTCGAACCCCCGACACGCGGATTATGATTCCGCTGCTCTAACCAGCTGAGCTACTCCGGCGGGGAGGGGGATGGTAGCGGGGCGCGGGGCGTTGGCTGCCTTTGTTGGGGAGGGCGTTGGACACTCATTGGGGAGATACCCATGTTTCTCGATGGGAAATTGGTGGAGAAAATTCCACAAATATCGCTGCAAATGCGGTGGGAGCAGGGGAAATCGCTGCAGCGAATGCGCGTCATGGTTAGGGTGGAGCCGTGACTGCGGAACTGGACAGGGCGGTGAAGACGGTCGTCCGGCAGTGCATGGGAATCTCGCCGGGGGAGGACGTGCTGGTGATCTGCAACCCGGTCACCGAAGAGATCGGGGCGCTGATGCGGATCGAGGCGCAGGGGGAGGGGGCTGACGCGACCCTGGCCGTGATTTCCGAGCGCGAATCGCACGCCGCCGAGCCGCCGCGGGCGGTGGCGGCGGCGATGGCCGCGGCCGACGTGGTGCTGGCGCCGACGATCCAGTCGCTCTCCCACACCGCCGCCCGCAAGGCCGCGAGCGACGCCGGCGTCCGCATCGGCACCCTCCCGGGCGCGACCGAGGAGATGCTGGGCCGGCTGATGGGCGGCGACCTGGAGGAGATCCGCCGCCGCGGCTGGGCGGTGGTCACCGCCCTCAACCGCGGCGCGGAGGCGCGGATCACCTGCCGCCACGGCAGCGACCTGCGGATCGGGCTCGAGGGCCGGATGGGGATCGTCGACGCGGGCGAACTCGGCAACCGCGGCGCCTTCGGCAACCTGCCCTGCGGCGAGGGCTTCATCGCCCCGGTCGAGGGGACGGCGGCGGGCACGCTCGTCGTCGACGGCTCGATCGCCGGCGTCGGCCTGCTGGAGACGCCGGTCGAGCTGAAGGTCGAAGGCGGGCACCTGGCCGAGGCCACCGGCGAGGATGGGGCGCGGCTGCTGGAGCTGCTGACGGCCCATGGCGAGGACGGCACCAACGTCGCCGAGCTGGGGATCGGCACCAACGAAGAGGCGATCCTCACCGGCAACATCCTCGAGGACGAGAAGATCCTCGGCACCTGCCACGTCGCCTTCGGCGCCTCGGCCGCGATCGGCGGCACGGTCCAGGTCCCGGTCCACCTCGACTGCGTCGTGCTCGAACCGACGGTGGAAGTCGACGGCGAGAAGATCGTCGGCGACGGCGACCTCCTGGTCTGAGAAATTGGGGCCATGCCGCCCCTCCTCGCAGTGCCAAACGTCTCGGAGGGAAGCGATGCCGAGCGCCTCGCTCGCCTCGAGCTGGCCTTCACGCGCGGGGTCACCCTGCTCGACCGCCACTCCGACTCCGACCACGGCCGCTCGGTCTTCACCCTGGCGGGGACGCCGGGCGCTCTGACCGAGGCGCTGGCCGCCGGCGCCGAGGAGGCGTTGGAGACGATCGACATGCGCGCCTACCGCGGCGCCCACCCCGCGATCGGGGCGCTCGACGTCTGCCCGATCGTCTGGTTCAACCCGGATGACCACGAGGCGGCGCGCACCGAGGCGGTGGCGGTGGCGGAGCAGATCGGCGGCCTCGGGGTCCCGGTCTTCCTCTACGGCGAGCTCGCCCGCGACCCGGGCCGGGCGGAGCGCGCCTACTTCCGCAACGGCGGCCTCGCCGAGCTCTGGCTGCGGATGGAGTCGGGCGAGCTGCGGCCGGACTTCGGCCCCGACCTGCCGCATCGCACCGCCGGCGCCACGCTGGTCACCGCGCGCCCGCCGCTGGCCGCCTTCAACGTCGAGCTCGACAGCAGCGACGTCGAGGTCGCCCGCGCCGTCGCCGCCGGCCTGCGTGAGGCGGGCGGTGGCCCAACCGGGGTGCGGGCGATCGGCCTGCTGCTCTCCAGTGGCCGCGCCCAGGTCTCGACCAACGTCCACGATCCGCTGACGGTGCCGCTGGGGGAGGTCGTCGAGCGGGTGCGGCGGCTGGCGGCGCCGTTGGGCGCGAGGCCGCTGGAGGCGGAGCTGGTCGGCCTGATCCCGGCCGCCGCTGTCGCCGGATACCCCGAGGACGTGCCGATCCGCGGCTTCGACCCGCAGCGGCACGTGATCGAGCGGCGGCTGGAAGCCCTGACCGACTAGATTCTCCCTTTCATGGCCCAGACGAGGAAGAAGCGCCAGCGCAAGCGCCGCGGCACCCAGGGCGGGCGCGTCGACGCCAACCCCCGCGCCGGCCGCCCCCGCACCCGCGAGGAAGCGAAGGCACGCGCCCGCTCCCGCCGCAAACCGGCCCCGCGCGGGGACCTGCCGCCGAGCTGGCGCGGCTCGCTGATGAAAGGCCTCTTCGCCGCCGTCATCTTCGCCGTGCTGCTGATCTTGCTGTTCGGGAAACCGGTCGGCTCCTCGCTGGTCTTCGGACTCTTCATGCTGGCCTTCTACGTCCCCGCCGGCTACTACATCGACCTGGCGATGTGGCGGCGGCGGGAGCGAGCCCGGATCCGCGCCCAGGGCAAATAGCCCGGAGCGACCGGTGGCCCTCGACGTCGAGATGCTGACCGTCGGCCCCGTCGCCGAGAACTGCTTCCTGCTCCGGCGCCAGGGCTCCGACCGGCTGCTCGTCGTCGACCCGGGCGAGGAGGAGGAGCGGATCCTGGCAGCGATCGAGGCGACCGGGGCGGAGGTCGAGGCGATCCTCCTCACCCACTGCCACTTCGACCACATCGGCGCGGTGGCGCCGGTGGCAAGGGCGACCGGGGCGCCGGTCTACTGCCCGGAGATCGAGGTGCCGCTGCTCGCCGACATCATGCGCTTCGTTCCCTGGGAGGGTTTCGGCCCGTTCGAGAACTACGACGCCGACGAGCTCGTCCGCGGCGGCGAGACGCTGGAGCTGGCGGGGCTGGAGCTCGACGTGATCTTCACCCCGGGCCACAGCCCCGGCCACGTCACCTACTCGGTCAAGGACAAGCCGGCGATCTTCTCCGGCGACGTCCTCTTCCAGGGCTCGGTCGGCCGGGTCGACCTGCCGGGCGGCGATGGCCCGACCCTGCTCGCCTCGATCGGGCAGCTGCTCGACACGCTTCCCGACGAGACCGTCGTCCATCCCGGCCACATGGGGCTGACGACGCTCGGCGCCGAGCGCGCGACTAACCCCTTCCTCGGCTCGCTGACCCGGTAGCGATGGCCAGCAAGTTCCAGGCACCGCGGGGGACCTTCGACGTGCTGCCCGAGGCGGCGCGCTCGCGGGGGCGGCTCGAAGGCGCCGCGGCGGCGATCTTCGCCCGCGCCGGCTACGAGCCGATCGCGACGCCGGCCTTCGAGGACACCGCTCTGTTCGAACGCGGCGTCGGCAAATCGACCGACATCGTCCGCAAGGAGATGTTCACCTTCGAGGACAAGGGCGAACGCAGCCTCACCCTGCGGCCGGAGGGGACCGCCTCGATCTGCCGCGCCTACCTCGAGCACGGGATGCACAAACTGGCGCAGCCGGTCAAGCTCTCCTACCTCGGCCCGTTCTTCCGCCACGAGCGCCCGCAGGCCGGCCGCTACCGCCAGTTCCACCAGCTCGGGGCCGAGTGCATCGGCACCGACTCGCCGCTGGCCGACGCCGAGGTGATCATGCTCCTCGCCGACCTCCTGGCCGAGCTGGGGGTGCCGGGGGTGGAGCTGCGGCTCGGCAGCCTTGGCTCGCTGGAGGCGCGGCGCGCCTACCTGGAGGAGCTGAAAGCGCACCTGCACGCGCACGAGGGGGAGCTCTCGAGGGACGTGCGCGAGCGGATCGACATCAACCCGCTGCGCGCCTTCGACGCCGACGACGAGGGGACGCGGGGGGTGATGGCGAGCGCCCCGACGATCGTCGGCCAGCTCGAGGGCGAGGACGCCGAGCACTTCGCCGAGGTGCGCTCGCTGCTCGAGGGCGCCGGCGTCTCGTACGTCGTCGACCCGACCCTGGTCCGCGGCCTCGACTACTACACCCGGACGATCTTCTCCTTCGTCTGTGACCAGCTCGGGGCGCAGTCGGAGGTCGGCGGCGGCGGCCGCTACGACGGGCTGATCGAGCAGCTGGGCGGGCCTGCGACCCCCGCGGTCGGATTTGCCGCCGGGATCGAGCGGATCCTGCTGGCGCTGGACGAGGAGGTGCCCACCGCTGGCCGCGACGCCTTCATCGCGATCGCCGACCCCGAGCAGCGCGCACGGGCGATGGCGCTGGCGACGGAGCTGCGCCACGCCGGCGTCTCCGCCGAGGTCGACCTTGCCGGCCGCGGCCTCAAGGGGCAGTTGAAGCACGCCGACCGGATCGGCGCCCGCCGCGTCCTCATCCTCGAGGCCGACGGCAGCGCCCAGCTGCGCGACATGGAGACCGGCGAGCAGCGCGCCGCCGATCCCGGCAAGCTTGTCGAGGAGATGACGGGAGGGGAACCTTGAGCCAGGACGCGCCGCCGCTCGCGGCCAACGCCTACCGCGACGCCTGGTGCGGCCAGGTGCTGCCGGACCGGGTCGACTCGGAGGCGCGGGTCGCCGGCTGGGTCAACCGCCGCCGCGACCACGGCGGCCTGATCTTCATCGACCTCCGCGACCGCACCGGGATCGTCCAGCTCGTCTTCAACCCGGACACCTCCGGCGAGTCCTTCGAGCTCGCGCACAAGCTGCGGGCCGAGGACGTGCTGACGGCGACCGGCCCGGTGGTGCGGCGCTCGGAGGACACCGTCAACCCGGAGCTGGCGACCGGCGAGGTGGAGGTGCAGGTGACCGGGGCGGAGCTGCTCGCCGGCTCGGAGACGCCGCCGTTCCAGGTCGAGGGCTTCAGCGGCGAGGTCGGCGAGGACACGCGGCTGCGCTACCGCTACATCGACCTGCGCCGGGAGCAGATGCGCGAGGCGCTGCTGCTGCGCCACCGGGTCGTCGCGGCGATGCGCGAGTTCCTCGACGGCGAGGGCTTCGTCGACGTCGAGACGCCGGTGCTGACCCGCTCCACGCCCGAGGGCGCCCGCGACTTCCTCGTCCCCAGCCGCCAGCAGGCGGGCTCCTTCTACGCGCTGCCGCAGTCGCCGCAGCTGTTCAAGCAGCTGCTGATGGTCTCCGGGTTCGAGCGCTACTACCAGGTGGCGCGCTGCTTCCGCGACGAGGCGACCCGGGCTGACCGCCAGGCCGAGTTCACCCAGCTCGACGTCGAGATGTCGTTCGTCACCGTCGACGACGTCCTCGCCGCCAACGAGCGGCTGCTCGCCCACGTCTTCGAGCGGGTCGGCGGGCCGCAGGTCGAGCTGCCGATGCAGCGGATGGGCTACGACGAGGCGATGGACCGGTTCGGGACCGACCGGCCGGACCTGCGCTTCGGGCTCGAGCTGGTCGACCTCGGCGACGCCCTGCGCGAGACCGAGTTCAAGGTCTTCCGCTCGGTGCTGGACGGCGGCGGCTCGATCCGCGGCCTCAACGCCGGCCGCCGCGAGCTGCCCCGCTCCGAGCTCGACGGGCTGATCTCGCGCGCCCAGGAGCTGGGGGCGAAGGGGCTGGTCTGGGCCTTCCGCGAGGGCGACGGCTGGCGCTCGCCGACCGCCAAGTTCCTCAGCGAGGGCGAGCTCGCCGACCTCAATCGGCGCCTCGGCGCCGAGGAGGGCGACCTGCTGCTCCTGGTCGCCGACAAGCGCCCGGTCACCGACGCGGTGCTGGGCCAGCTGCGACTCGACCTGGCGGAGCGCTTCGACCTGATCGACGAGGGCGAGAACCGGCTGGTCTGGATCGTCGACTGGCCGCTGATGGAGTGGAACGAGGGCGAGAAGCGCTGGGACGCGCTGCACCATCCCTTCACCGCGCCGGCGGGCGAGTTCGACCCCGACGACCCGGGCGCCGCCCGCGCCCAGGCCTACGACGTCGTCTGGAACGGCCAGGAGCTCGGCGGCGGCTCGATCCGTATCCACGACGCGGAGACGCAGGCGGCGGTCTTCGCCGCGCTGGGGATCGACCGCGAGACGGCCGAGGCCCGCTTCGGCTTCCTGCTCGAGGCGCTGCGCTACGGGGCGCCGCCGCACGGGGGCATCGCCTACGGCGTCGACCGCATCGTCCAGCGCCTCTCCGGGGCGGAGACGATCCGCGACGTGATCGCCTTCCCCAAGACCGCTTCGGGCTTCGACCTGCTCACCGGCGCCCCGGCCCCGGTCGACGACCTGCAGCTGCGCGAGCTCTCGATCGGCATCCACAAGCCCAAGCTCCCCGGCCACTGAGATGGGCCTGCGGGACTGGATACCCCGCAGGTGGCGCCCGGCTCCCGGGCCCGGGAAGACTCCCGTCTACATCGACGACCCCAGCTTCGACAGCTGGGAGGTGGTGCGGGACTTCGCCGACCTGCGGACCGCCCGCGCCTGGCACCAGGCGCTGGTCGAGGCCGAGATCGAGGCGGTGCTGACCTCCGACTGGCCGCTCGACCGCTTCGGCCGCGGCGACATCTCCCTGCGGGTGCCGGGAGACCGCTGGAGCGAAGCCGAGTGGCACCTCTCGAACCTGGACTAGGCGTTTAGCAAGCCCCTCGCGGTGGTACCGTTGGACCAGGCTCGAACCCGTTCGAGAGCCGTCTCACCGTTTGACCCAACACAAACGGCACGGGAGCTGAAAAGTCTCCGGGTCCCTTGGGATTCGGAGCAGGCACCCACCTTCACATGAAGGGATCAAAGCCAGAGGCGGCAACGGCGGGTTGGAGCCTTTTTCGCGCGCCCGAATTGACTGAATTGGCACGAAGTGCGCGCCACAGGTGCGTCGTCCCGCCTCAGTATCGGCGCATGCCACGCGAGAGTTCATTTCGCCCTCGTATAGAGGGCCAACCGCACACTCGATTTCTTGATCGGGAGATGGCGCGGCTGGCCCGAGCGCAGCACGGGGTTGTCTCCAGGAGACAGTTGCTTGCGGCGGGGATGGGTGAGGGGGCGATCGCCGTCCGACTCGAGCGAGGTCAGCTGCATGAGCTGCACCGGGGCGTGTACGTGGCTGGCTTTCGCCGAATATCGAAGAGGGGTCGATGGATGGGGGCGGTCCTGGCGTCTGGCCCGGATGCGGTTCTGAGCCATCGATCCGCTGGGCGACTTTGGCGAGTTCTGCCGCCCGCTGCGGAATGGATCGATGTCACCTGCCCTGCCAGACAGGTGCGGAGGGAGGGGATCGTCGCTCACCGGTCGCGACTTCGGGAGGACGAGTGGCTGGTTGAGGAAGGGATCCCGGTTACTTCGCCTTTCCGGACGATCTTCGACTTGGCGGCGGTGGTGGACGCGCGGACGTTGGAGCGGGTCCTCCATGAGGCGGAAGCGCGGGGGGTGACGGACCGGATTTCGTTGCCGATGTTGCTGGAGCGCTATCCGGGGCGGCGGGGGACGCGGGCGCTGAGGATTCTCCTGGATTCGAAGGAGCCGGCGGCGATCACCCGCAACGACTTCGAGGAGGCGTTCCTGGCGCTGGTCGACGCCTACGGGCTGCCGAGGCCACGGATGAACGCCGACCTGGCGCTGCGCGGGCGCTTCTTCGAGGTCGACGCCCTTTGGGAGCGGCAGCGCCTCGCGGTGGAGCTCGACAGCCGCGGCGTCCACGGGACCAAGAAGCGCTTCGAGTCCGACCGGCAGCGAGACCGCATCCTCATCGCCGAGGGATGGAAGACGATGCGGGTCACCTGGCGGCAATTGAGGGACGAACCGGACGAGATCGCCGCGGACCTGAAACTGGCGCTCGGGTAGCCGGGCCATTCCCACACCTACCTGCCGAGTGGGTGTGGGAATGGCCCGGCAGACCAGGCGCTTTACCCTTGACGGCTATGGAGCGGGAGCTTTTCGAGCACTACTTGCGCGATGAGAGCCGGCGAGGGCCGGTGCCGGAGGATGCCTTCACGGGCGCCGCCGGGGGCGCTGCTTGCGGGGATCTCTCGCGGATTTCGCTGATAGTCGCCGAGGGAAGGGTCGACTCCGTCACGGTCGACTCTGAGGGCTGTGGGGCGACCAAGGCCGCTACTGCGGCGGTGGCCGAGATGATCGACGGGGAGCCGGTGCTCAACGCTGCGTTGATCGACATCGACACCGTTGACGCCGCCATTGGCGGTCTCACCCCCGCCAAGCGCCACGCCGCCCAACTCGCCACCGACGCCCTCCATCGCGCCCTCCAGGCGGTCGCTTCCTCGCCGCTGAACCTCGACTGCGCTGGTTCAGGGACGGGAGACCCCGCGGAGGAGCCTCCACGAAATTTGCGACGGAGCGGGGTCTCCCGTCCCTCCACCAACCGCGTAGCCGTCGCCATGTCCGGCGGCGTCGACAGCGCCGTCGCCGCGCTGCTCGCCCGCGAGGAAGGCGCCGAGGTGGTCGGTGTCACGGTCAAGCTCTGGACCGACCCTGAGACCGACGGCGCCAAGGCCTGCTGCTCGCCGGAGGCGGTGCTAGGCGCCCGGGCGCTCGCGCACCAGCTCGGGATCCCGCACTTCACGCTCGACCTCGAGGAGGACTTCCGCCGCCGGGTCGTCGACCGCTTCGTCGGCGGCTACGCCGAGGGCAGCACGCCCAACCCCTGCATCCTCTGCAACGGCGAGGTGCGGCTGGGGGCGATGATCGACCTCGCCGAGCGGGTCGGGGCCGAGCGCCTGCTCACCGGCCACTACGCCCGCATCGTCGAGGACGGCGACGGACCGCTGCTCGCCGGTGCCGCCGATCAGGCCAAGGACCAGAGCTACATGCTCGCCGCGCTGCCGCCGGAGCTGCTCGGCCGCCTCGGCTTCCCGCTCACCGAGCTGACCAAGACCGAGGTGCGGGAGATCGCCGCCCGCCACGGCCTCGCCGTCGCCCGCAAGGCCGAGAGCCAGGACCTCTGCTTCCTCGCCGGCCAGGGCAAGCGCGGCTTCCTCCGCCGCCACGGCGGCCTGCGTGAGCGCGAAGGCGCGATCGTCGACTCCTCCGGCCGCGCGCTCGGCCGCCACCGTGGCCACCACGACTTCACCGTCGGCCAGCGGCGCGGGATCGGCGTCTCGGCGCCCGAGGCGCTCTACGTCCTCGCCACCGACGCCGAGACCAACACCGTCACCGTCGGTACCCGCGCCGAGCTGGAGAAGCGCAGCGTCCGCGTTCGCGACGCGGTCCTGCACCGGGACGCCAGCGCGGTTGACGCGGTGAAGCTGCGCTACCGCTCCCGCGCCCTACCCGCCACCGTCTTGGCGGCGGGTAAGGGGCGGTATCCCTCCCTGGAAGTGAAGCTGGCCGAGGGCTTCCCTGGCGTCGCCCCCGGCCAGACTGCGGTGCTGCTGGCCGGCGATCGGATCGTCGGCCACGGCACTATCGCCTCTTAGGCAACCGAGCTGGCGCTCACCGTCGCGGCTTTTTCCCTCCGCATCTGGTTGACGGCTTTCACGCAGCGGCTGAAGGGGGTCCCCTTCTCACCTTTCACGTGCTTCTTGCTCAGGGCCTTGCAGGCTTTCTTCGGGTGGAGTTTCTCGTTTTTGTCCGCCCGGGCCAAGGCTTTCACGCAGCGGCTGAAGGCGGTGCCTTTCTCGCCTTTGACGTGTTTCTTGCTCTGGCCTCGACAGTGGTAGCCGTAGGCTTTGCCTTTGGGCTCGCTCTTCGGCCCTTTCGGGGTGTCCGGCTGGTATTCCGGTGCGTAGGTAACAGCCCCGGCCATGCTCGGCACGAGCCCCAGCGAAAGCACCGCCAGCGCCATCGCGAACGTCATGCGCAGCTTCATCTGTTGCCTCCTTCGACAGAGTCGAATGGTCAAGTGCCTCTAAAACGGCCCCCCAGACCGTTCGTTAGGCCGAACTTGGCCGTCTCCGCCCCGAATCGAACAAATATTTAGGCTTCCTAACATGAGGGCGAAGGAGATCCGGGAGACCTA
This sequence comes from Solirubrobacterales bacterium, assembly GCA_035765335.1. Classification (GTDB taxonomy): domain Bacteria; phylum Actinomycetota; class Thermoleophilia; order Solirubrobacterales; family 70-9; genus VAYN01. The sequence goes on along the minus strand of DASTXV010000063.1, from coordinate 34,115 downwards.
CCTGTCTTTTTTCAGGGAGCGAGGGCACGAGATCGTCCCCTCGGCCTCGCTCGTGCCCTCGGTGCACGATCCCTCCGTGCTGCTGACCACGGCGGGAATGCAGCCCTTCAAGCCCTACTTCCTCGGCCGCGAAAAACCGCCGGCGCCGCGCCTCGCCGACGTCCAGAAATGCTTCCGCACGACCGACATCGAGGAGGTCGGCAACACCGCCCGCCACATGACCTTCTTCGAGATGCTCGGCAACTGGAGCTTCGGCGACTACTTCAAGGCCGAGTCGATCCCCTGGGGCTGGGAGCTCTCGACCGAGGGCTTCGGGATGGACCCGGAGCGGATCTGGGTCACCGTCTTCGGCGGCGACGAGGAGCTGGGCCTCGGCCCCGACGAGGAGGCGATCGAGATCTGGCGCGCCACTGGCGTGCCGGAGGAGCGGATCGTCCGCCTCGGACGCGAGGACAACTTCTGGCAGGCCGGCCCGACCGGCCCCTGCGGCCCCTGCTCGGAGCTCTACCTCGACCGCGGCGTCGAGTTCGGCGCCGAGGGCGAGCGCCCCGGTGACGACACCGACCGCTTCCTCGAGTTCTGGAACCACGTCTTCATGAGCTACGACCTCGCCGAAGACGGCACCCTGACCGAGCTGCCGATGAAGAACATCGACACCGGCATGGGCCTCGACCGGATGGCGGCGGTCCTCCAGGACGTCCCCTCGGTCTTCGAGACCGACCACGTGCGGCCGCTGCTCGACCTCGCCGAGGAGCTCTCCGGCCGCCGCTACGACGAGGGCGGCGCGGTCACCAGGGCGATGCGGATCGTCGCCGACCACAGCCGCGGCGCCGCCTTCCTGATCGCCGACGGCGTCGTCCCCTCCAACGAGGACCGCGGCTACATCCTGCGCCGGATCATGCGCCGGGCGATCCAGCAGGGCCGCACCCTCGGTCTGGAGGCGCCCTGGCTGGGACGTTTCGCCGAGCGCACGATCGAGCTGATGGGCGAGGACTACCCGGAGCTGGTCGCCGAGCAGGAGACGATCCGGCGCTGGGTCGGGGCCGAGGAGGAGAGCTTCGGGCGCACGCTGGAGCGCGGCACCGAGCTGCTGGAGCGGCTCGTCGCCGAGGCTCAGGAGGGCGGGACCTCCTGGATCGACGCCGCCGAGGCCTTCAAGCTGCACGACACCTACGGCTTCCCCTACGACCTGACCAAGGAGTTGCTGGCCGAACGTGGGCTCGCGGTCGACGACCAGGGCTTCGAGGAGCTGATGGAGGAGCAGCGGGCGCGGGCGCGGATGGCCAGCGCCACCGCCCACGGCTCCGAGAACACGCACGAGCGCGTTGCCGCCTTCGCCGCCGCGGCGCCGCCGACCCGCTTCGTCGGCTACGAGACGCTGCGCGCCACCACCGGCCTCGCCGCGGTCGAGCCGGTGAACGGCAAGGCGCTGGTGAAGCTGGAGGAGAGCCCCTTCTACGCCGAGGGTGGGGGACAGGTGGCCGATTCCGGGGTGCTGCGCTGGGACGGCAGGGAGGCGCGGGTCGTCGACGTCTACCGGCTCGGCGAAGACCAGGCGCTGGAGGTCGAGCCGGCTGGGGCGATCGCCCCCGGCGTCGCCGTCGAGGCCGAGGTCGACCACGAGGCCCGCCACGCGACGATGCGCAACCACACCGCCACCCACCTCCTGCACGCGGCGCTGCGCGAGCGGCTCGGCACCCACGTCCGTCAGGCCGGCTCCGCGGTCCGCCCCGACAAGCTCCGCTTCGACTTCACCCACGGCCAGTCGCTCAGCCCCGAGGAGCTGCGCGACGTCGAGGAGCGGGTCAACGAGTGGGTCAAGGCCAGCCGCGCCGTGCGCTGGATGAACATGAACCGCGAGGAGGCCGAACGGCTCGGGGCGATGGCCCTGTTCGGCGAGAAATACGGCGAGTGGGTGCGGGTCGTCGAGGTGGACGGCGTCTCGCGCGAGCTCTGCGGCGGCACCCACGTCGCCAACACCGCCGAGGTCGGCATCTTCAAGATCACCTCCGAGGGCTCGAGCGCCGCCAACGTGCGCCGGGTCGAGGCGATCACGGGTCCCGCTGCCGTTGACTTCTTCCGCGAGCGCGAGGCGCAGCTGCGCGAGGCCGGCGAGCTGCTGGGCAACCCGCAGGACCCGCTGGCGGCGGCCCGGCGCGCGGCGGAGCAGCTGAAGGAGGCGAGCGCCGGCGCCGAGAAGGCCCAGCGCGAGCAGCTGGGGGCCGCGGCAGACGAGCTGGCGGCCAAGGCGGCGGAGCTCGCCAACGCTCAAGGTGGGCACCTGGTCATAGGAGTCGCCGAGGAGGGCCTGCAGGCCAACCCGAAGCAGCTCCTCGACCTCGCCAACCGCGTGCAGTCGAAGGTCGGCCAGCCGTCGGTCGTGGTCCTGGGCGGCGCCTTTGGCGGCAAGGCCGGTCTGGTCGCGCTCGTCTCCAAGGAGATGGTGGAGCGCGGCCTCTCCGCCGGCTCGATCATCCGCGAGATCGCCCCGATCGTCGGCGGCGGTGGTGGCGGCCGCGACGACATGGCGCAGGCCGGGGGCAAGGATCCCGCCAAGCTCGACGAGGCGCTGGCGTCGGCGCGCGCCGCGATCGAGCGGGAGCTCGGCTGAGAGGCACATGCGGGTGCTCGCCCTCGACCATGGCACGGTCCGGATCGGCTGTGCGCTCTCCGACCCCAGCGGCACCCTGGCGACGCCGCTGCCGGTGATCGAGCCGCCGGAGGCGCGGGCGGTCTCCGAGCTGGTCGCCGAGCACGGGGTCGAGAAGGTGGTGGTCGGCCTGCCCCTCCACCTCAGCGGCGAGGAGGGCAGCCAGGCAGGTTTGGCGCGCAGCTTCTGCCGGGAACTGGAAGCGATGCTGTCGATCCCGGTCGAGACCTACGACGAGCGCCTGACCAGCCGCATGGCCGACGCCAGCCGCCGTGGCGGCGCCACCGCCGCCCGCGATTCGATCGCGGCCGCGCACCTGCTCGAGTCCTACCTGGAGAGCCGGCGATGAGCGACGACTGGCTCAAGGACGACCCCTTCGCCGACCCCGACGATCCGGCCGCCCGCGAGCGCGAGCAGCGTCGCCGCGAACGCGAAGAGAAGCGGCAGAAGCGGGCCGCCAAGGAGGCCGAGGCCGAGGCGAAGGCCGCGCCACCACCGCCGCCGGTCGAACCGATCCCACCGCGGGCGGAGCCGGCGCCCGCCGAGCCGGCGTTGCCGACGGAAGAACCGCCGTTGCCTCCGCGCACTCCCGAGGAGGAGTTCTGGGACGAGGAGCCGGAGCCGCTGGAGTCGCCGCAGGCACCGCCGCCCCCGCCGCCGGTCGTCGCCGCCGGCAACGGCAGCGCCCGACCGCCCCGCCAGCGTCCCGCCGTCCTCGGTCGGATCGCCCGCCACCCGTTCCTGATCTTCGCCGCGATCGCGGCGCTGTTCGCCCTCTGGTTCCTCAACTCGCTCTTCCAGCCGTTCCACGGCGACGGCTCAGGCCGGGTCCAGGTGACGGTCCCCAAGGGCTCGAGCGTGAGCGAAGTCGGCGATCTGCTCGCCGACGAAGGCGTGATCGACAACTCGACCCTGTTTCAGGTCCGGGTCACCCTCGCCGGCAAGCGCTCGGAGATCTACTCCGGCAACTTCACCCTCGCCGAGGACATGAGCTACGGGGACGCGATCGACGTCCTCTCGGTGCCGCCGGTCAAGCGCACGCTGACGGTGACGATCCCGGAGGGCTACACGCGCTCGCAGGCGGCGCAGCTGGTCGAGGAAATCGGCGTCCCCGGCGACTACACGACGGCGACGGTCAAATCGAAGTACCTCGACCCGGCCGAATACGGCGGCAAGGGGGCGAAGGACCTCGAAGGCTTTCTCTTTCCCGACACCTTCGAACTGAAGCCGAACGCCCCGGTCGAGGATCTGGTCGAGCTGCAGCTGAAGGACTTCAGGAAACGGATCAAGGGCGTCGACATGCGCTACGCGAAGTCGAAGAACCTGACCGTCTACGACGTGGTCACGATCGCCTCGATGATCGAGGAGGAGGCCGGGCTCGACAGCCAGCGCAAGCTGGTCGCGGCGGTGATCTACAACCGCCTGCGCGACGGGATGCCGCTGGGGATCGACGCGACGATCCGCTTCGCCACCGGCAACTACACCGAGCCGCTGACCGAATCGGAACTGGCGATCGACTCGCCCTACAACAGCCGCGCCAACGCCGGCCTGCCGCCGGGCCCGATCGCCAACCCGGGCCTGGCCTCGATCGAGGCGGCGGCGCACCCGGCGAAAACCGACCACCTCTTCTACGTCACCACCCCCGGCGCCTGCGGCAAGCTCACCTTCGCCGAGACCGAAGCCGAATTCGAAGCGGCGGTCGAGGAATACAACTCGGCCCGCGAAGCGGCCGGCGGCAACTCGCCGGACAGCTGCGAGGAATAGCCCGTGTCACGGCTCGCGGTGCTCGGCCATCCGGTCTCCCACTCGCGCTCGCCGGCGATGCAGAGCGCGGCGCTGGCGGCGCTGGGGCTGGGGGACTGGAGCTACCGGGCGATCGACGCCGCCCCGGAGGCCTTCGAGATGACGGTGCGGGAGCTGGCCGAAGTCGGCTATGCCGGCGTCAACGTCACCGTCCCCCACAAGGAGGCGGCGCTGGCGCTGGCCACTGAGGCGAGCGAAGCCTCGCAGCAGATCGGCGCCGCCAACACGCTCGTCTTCGACGGCAAGGAGATCGAGGCGCACAACACCGACGCCGACGGCCTCCTCGCCTCGCTGCCGGACTCGCCGCGGGGGCGCCGGGCGTTGCTGCTGGGTGCGGGCGGCGCGGCGCGGGCTGCGCTCTGGGCGCTGCTCTGGGAAGGGGCGCGGGTGGAGGTCTGGAACCGGACGCCGGAGCGGGCCGAGACGGTCTGCGCCGCGCTGGGCGGCACGGTTGTCGCCGCGCCCCGGCAGGAGGAGTACGACCTGATCGTCAACACCAGCGCCGCCGGACTCGGCGGCGACAACCCCTTCGACCACCTGCCCTTGGAGCCGGGCGGCTTCACCGACTCGCAGACGGTCGTCGACATGGTCTACGGCGAGCGCCGCAGCCGCCTGCTGAAAGCGGCGGAAGGCCGCGGCGCGGCGACCGTCGACGGCCTCGAGATCCTCGTCCAGCAGGGCGCCCGCTCGCTGGAAATCTGGACCGGGAGCGAACCCGACCTCGACGTGATGCGCGAGGCGGCGGCGCGCCGATAGCCTTGCCCGGATGACGACGTTCCGCTTCACCACCGCGGGGGAGTCGCACGGGCCCGGGCTCGTGGCGATCGTCGAGGGCATGCCGGCGGGCCTGGAGCTCGACCGCGAGGCGCTCGATCGCGACATGGCGCGGCGCCAGCTCGGCCACGGGCGCGGCGGCCGGATGAAGATCGAGACCGACACGGTCGAGGTCCGCAGCGGCGTCCGCCACGGCCGCACCCTCGGCAGCCCGATCGCCCTCCTCGTCGCCAACCGCGACTACGCCAACTGGGAGGAGCGGATGAACCCCTGGCCGGTCGAGGGCTTCAGCCCCGACGAGGTCCACCTGCCGCGGCCGGGCCACGCCGACCTCGTCGGCGCCCAGAAATACGGCCACGCGGACATCCGCAACGTCCTCGAGCGCGCCAGCGCCCGCGAGACCGCCGCCCGCGTCGCCGCCGGCACGATCGCCCGCGGCTTCCTCGCCAAGCTCGGGGTCGAGATCCACAGCCACGTCCTGCAGATCGCCTCGGTCCGCGCCGAGGAGCGCCCGGACCTGAAGCCGGAGGACTTCGCCGGGGTCGACGACGACCCGGTCCGCTGCCTCGACCCGGAGGCCAGCAAGGCGATGGTCGCGGAGATCAACCGCCTGCGCAAGGCGAACGAGAGCCTCGGCGGCACCTTCGAGGTCCTCGTCTTCGGCCTCGTCCCCGGGATCGGCTCGCACATCTCCTGGGAAGACCGCTTGGACGGACGCCTGGCCGGCGCCGTCGCCTCGATCCAGTCGATCAAGGGGGTGGCGATCGGCGAAGCCTGGGACGTCGCCGGCCGCCCCGGATCCGAGGCCCACGACGAGATCTTCTGGTCCGAGGAGCGCGGCTACTACCGCGAGACCAACCACGCCGGCGGTCTCGAGGGCGGGATGACCAACGGCCTGCCGCTCTCGGTGCGGGCGGCGATCAAGCCGATCTCGACCCTGACCAAGCCGCTGCGCTCGGTCGACACCGAGACCAAGCAGCCGGCGCAGGCGCTGCGCGAGCGCACCGACTCCACGGTCGTCCCCGCCGCCGCGGTGGTCGCCGAGGCGATGGTCGCCCTGACCCTGGCCCGCGCCTACCGCGAGAAGTTCGGCGGGGACCACATCGACGACGTGGTTGAGGCCATAGCGGCCTACAAGCGGCGAATCGACTTCCGGGGCTGAGCCGTGGCCAGGCCCGCGATCGTCTTCATCGGCTTCATGGGGGCCGGCAAGAGCACCGCGCTCAGGGCCGCGCGCGAGGCGGGGCTGGAGACGGTCGAGATCGACGACCTGATGGCGCGCGAGCTCGGCAAGCCGATCCGCCAGGCCTTCGAGGAGGACGGGGAGGAGGCCTTCCGGGCGAAAGAGGCCGAGGTCGTCGGCTCGCTGCTGGAGCAGGCCGACGGCGGCGCGATCGCCCTCGGCGGCGGCAGCGTCCTCTCCGAGCGCATCCGCAAGGCACTGGGCCGCCACATCGTCGTCCTGCTGGAGATCGACGCGGCGCTGGCCTGGCGCCGGATCGAGGGCAGCGGGCGGCCGCTGGCGACGAGCGAAGCCGACGTCGAGCGGCTGCTGGCCGAGCGGCTGCCGCTGTACGAGGAGCTGGCCGACGCGGTGGTGCCGATGGCCGACGGCGGCGTGGTCGGGCGGGCGCTGCCGGCGATCCAGGCGCTGGGGCAGATGCCGGAGGGGACGAAGCTGCTGTGGGCGACGAGCGCCTCGGGGGAGTACCCGGTCTTCGTCGGCCGCGGGATCCTCGGCACCGACTGGTGGCCCTTGGAGGGGGAGCGCTTCTGCGTCACCGATCGCAACGCCCATCCCTACGCCGACCAGCTGCAGTCGCTGAACGCCGTCTTCACGGTCGAGCCGGGGGAGGGGTCGAAGACGCTGGACGTGGTGGAGACGGTCATCCACCAGCTCGCCGGGTGGGAGATGACCCGGGAAGACCACGTGGTGGCGCTGGGGGGCGGGGTGGTCGGTGACCTGGCCGGCTTCTGCGCCCACATCTACCAGCGTGGGGTTCCGGTGGTGCAGGTGCCGACGACCCTCGTCGCCCAGGTCGACTCCGCCTACGGCGGCAAGACTGGGGTGGATGTCGAATGGCTGAAGAACTACGCCGGCGCCTACCACCTACCGGCGGCGGTGCTCGCCGATGTGCAGACGCTGCGGTCGCTGCCGCAGAAGGAGCTGGCGGCAGGGTTCGTCGAGGTGATCAAGACCGGCCTGCTGGCGGGGGGATCGCTCTGGGAGCGGGTCCGCCAGATCGAGGCCATCGATCCCGATGAGCTGGACGACGTCGTCTTCGCCTGCGCCCGGTACAAGTGCGCCGTCGTCGCCGCCGACGAGCGCGACGCCGGCCTGCGGCACGTCCTCAACCTCGGCCACACGATCGGCCATGCGATCGAGGGGATGTCGGCTTTCCAGTACCTCCACGGAGAAGCGATCGGGCTGGGCCTGCTGGCGGCCCTGCGACTCTCCGACGCGCCCGAGCTGCGCGAGGAAGTGCGGAAGATGCTGCAGCGGCACGGCCTGCCGACCCGCCTCGAAGGGATTGAAATGGAGCCGATCCTCGGCGCTCTGGAGGCGGACAAGAAGCGCACCGCCGCCGGGGTCGGATTCGTCCTCCTCTCCGAGCCGGGCAAGCCCCGCACCGGTCAGATCGTCGAGGGGGCTAAGGTCAGGGCAGCCGTGGAGGAGCTCTACTGATGCCCACCGTCAGCAATCGCGTCGCCGTCCTCCACGGGGTCAACTTCGACGTCCTCGAGAAGCGCGACGCCTCGATCTACGGCGGCCTCTCGCTCTCGCAGCTGGAGGCGAAGATCTCCGACTGGGCGCACGAGCTGGGGCTGGAACCGATCTTCTTCCAGACCAACTCCGAGGGCGAGTTCTGCGAATACCTGCACCGCTCGGCCGACCTCGCCGACGCGGCGATCGTCAATGCCGGCGCCTGGACCCACTACAGCCGCGCGATCGCCGACGCGCTGGAGCTGACCCGGCTGCCGGCGGTCGAGGTCCACCTCTCCGCTGTGGAGGAACGCGACGACTGGCGCAAGCTCTCGGTCTTCGACGGCCTCGTCCTCGCCAAGGTCTCGGGCAAGGGCCCGGATGGCTACCGGGAGGCGCTCGAGCTGCTGGCCCGCGAGCTGGGCACCGCCTCCTGATGCGCGGCCGCGGCGACCGCCTCGAGGCGCTGCTGGCCGAGCGCGAGCTCGACCGGATGCTGGTCACCGACCTCGTCAACGTCCGCTACCTGACCGGCTTCACCGGCACCAACGGCGCCTGCGTCTGCGGTCCCGGCCTGCGCCTTTTCCTCACTGACTTCCGCTACACCGAGCGCGCTGAGACCGAGGTCGAGGGCTGGGAGACGGTGACGGTCAGCGCCGACTGGCTGAAGGGGATCGCCGAGCGGCTCGAGGGGCGGGTCGGGTTCGAGGACGACCACATGTCGGTGCGGCTGCTGGAGAAGCTGAGGGAGAAACTCGCGGAGGGGACCGAGATGGTCGCCGCCGGCGGCAGGGTGGAGCAGCTGCGGCGGGTCAAGGACGACGAGGAGCTGGCGAGGATCGCCGAGGCCTCCAAGCTCGCCGACTCGGTCTGGAGCTGGTCGCTGGAGCGCGGCCTCTCCGGCCGCAGCGAGCGCGAGGTCGCCCGCGCCGCCGAAGCGCGGATCCGCGAGCTCGGCGGCGATCCGTCCTTCCCGGCGATCGTCGCCGCCGGCCCCAACGGGGCGCTGCCGCACGCCGAGCCGGGCGAGCGCGAGATCGGCCGCGGCGAGCTGGTCGTCTTCGACATGGGGGCGCAGCTCGACGGCTACTGCTCCGACGGCACCCGCACCTTCGCCACCGGCGAGCCGGGAGAGGAGGCGCGGGCGGTCTACGAGGTCGCGCGCAAGGCCCAGGCGGCGTCGCTGGAGGCGATCAAGGCGGGCGTCAAGGGCGAAGACGTCGACACGGTCGCCCGCAAGGTGATCGAGGCCGCCGGGCACGGCGACCGCTTCGGCCACGGGCTCGGCCACGGCGTCGGCCTCGAGGTCCACGAGGCGCCGCGCCTCTCGCTGCGCTCCGACGACGTCCTCGCCGCCGGCGAAGTCGTCACCGTCGAGCCGGGGATCTACCTGCCCGGCGAGTTCGGGGTGAGGATCGAGGACCTGGTGGTGGTCACCGAGGAGGGGCTGAGGAATCTCAGCTCACTGCCCAAAGAGCTGCAGCTGGTCGAGTAGAGGCGCTTGCGCTTCGGCTCAAACTGCTTAGGCGGCGCTAAGCATTCAAGTTCAAGCCGACCCCGGCGGCGGCCGATGTTGCCGCATGGGTAAGTCCAGGGACACCCTCGTCTCGATCCATGAGGAAGCGCGCCGCGAGCGCCTGCTCGACATGGAGGAGCGCCTGCGCCGCTACCGCTTTGCCTGCTTCGGGATTCTCGCTCTGGCGCTGGCGGTGGGCGGCGGCAGCTCGCTCGGCTACGGCTACTGGTGGATCGCCCTGCTTGCCATCGGCCTCGCCGGCTTCGCCGTCGCCGACCGCTTCATGCGCAACAGTCCGCGCCCCGCCCTCTGGATCGCCGGCGCCTGGGCGGCGCTGCCGGTCCTGTTGGCCGCCTCGGTCCTCGTCACCGGCGGCGTCGACAGCCCCGTTCTCGTCTGGCTCGCCCTGCCCGCCGTCACCCTCGGCTTCCGCTTCGAGGTGCGGGGGATGGTGACGGGAACCGTCTTCGTGATCGCGATGCTCCTCGCCTCGACGGTTCTCCCGGACCCCCACGCGGCCTGGGAGCAGCGCCAGCACCTGATCGACGTCGTTGCCCTGATCATCAGCACGGTGATCCTCTCCGGGGCGCTGATCGAGTCCGACCGCGCCCACCGCCGCCGCTCCACCCTCGACCCGCTGACGGGGCTCTTCAACCGCAACGCGCTGGAGCAGCGCCTGGGGGAGCTGGACGGACAGCCGTGCGACCCCAGCGAGGGGCTGTCCCACGCCTTCCTGCTCTGCGACCTCGACCACTTCAAGCGGGTCAACGACCAGTACGGGCACGCCGCCGGCGACGCGGTCCTGCAAGACGTCGCATACACGATGCGAGCGGCGCTGCGGGCGGGTGACTCGATCTACCGCGTCGGCGGCGAGGAGATTCTGGTGATGCTGCCCGGGGCGGACTACGGCGAGGCGCTGGAGATCGCCGAGCGCCTGCGGAAAGCGGTCCGCGAGCGGCGCCCGGTCGGCGTCGAGGTCTCGCTCAGCATCGGCGTCGCGGTCGCCGAGCCGGGGCGGGTCGACTGCGAAGACATGCTGGCGCGGGCCGACGCGGCTCTTTATGCGGCCAAGGCCGGCGGGCGGGACTTGGTGTACATCGATAGCGATGAAGTCCTGGTGGGTGAGGGTGCCGATACCCCCTCCCCGGGAATTGCGCGGCACGCGGCTGCGCCGCTTAGCCGCAATTGAACAGCGCGCTTCGCGCGCAAACATCAGATTGCATGTCGCCGAACATTCCCGCCTCGGAGGTATCGGCACCCTCCAACGAAAGCTCCCCGTGATTCGGCATCTAACGAAAGCTGTCGCTAGGAGGGACGGGTGTCCCCTGACTGACCGGCGTCCTCGATTTTCGCGCTCGCTGGCTCGGCGAGAGACGCGTGGTTAACGGCGAAAATCCCAGGGAAGGAAGGGGACACCCGTCCCTCCCTACAGGCAAGCGTTAGCGGCTGAGGTCCCAGTCGCTGCTGATTCGCGATCCGAAGGCGGCCAGGAGTTCGACGGTGGCCTCGACGTCGCGCAGGTCCACCATCTCCACGGGGGAGTGCATGTAGCGGAGGGGGATCGAGACGACGCCGGTGGGGATGCCGGAGCGGGAGATTTGGAGGACGTCGGCGTCGGTGCTGGTGCCGCGGCCGCTGGCGCTGATCGAGTAGTCGATGCCCTCCGCCTCGGCGGTCTCGACCAGCAGCTCGAAGACCTTGGGGGAGAGGGTGGAGCCGCGGCCGATCGCCGGGCCGGAGCCGAAGGGGTGGCTGCCGATCTCCTTCTCGTCGACCCCGGGCGCGTCGGTGGCGTGGGTGACGTCGACGGCGATCGCGATGTCGGGCTGGATCTCGAAGGCGGCGGTGCGGGCGCCGAAGAGGCCGATCTCCTCCTGCACCGAGGCGACGGCGGCGAACGAGCCGCCGGGGCCGTCCCCCTCGGCGCAGCGGCGCAGGCTCTCCAGCGCCACGTAGGCGCCGAGGCGGTTGTCCATCGACTTGGAGACGAGCCGATCGCCCGCGACCGGCATCGGCTCGGTGGCGATCACGACGGGGTCGCCGACCCTGACCAGCTCCTCGGCCTCCTCGCGGTCGGCGGCGCCGATGTCGATGTGCATGCTCTTCAGCTCGACCACCTTTTTGCGCTGGTCGGGCTCGAGCAGGTGGATCGGCTTGCGCCCGGCGACCCCCGGGACAAGCCCGTTCCTGCCGCGGATCTCGACCCGCTGGCCGACCAGGATCTGCGGGTCCCAGCCACCGACGGGGGCGAACCAGAGGAAGCCCTTCTCGTCGATGTGGGTGATGACCAGGCCGATCTCGTCGATGTGGCCGACCACGGCGAGCAGCGGCGAGGCCTCGCCGACGCGGGCGATCGAGGAGCCGATCCCGTCGAAGCTGAGCTCGGCGAAGGAGGCCGCCTCGCGCCATACCTCGGCTGCGGGGCCCTCGTATCCGGAGGGCGCGCCGGCGCGGAGGAGTTTGTCGAGAAGGTCTGGAGTGGTCAAAAGGTTGGCGGAGTATGCCTAAGAGTGAGCGACGCTTGCTTCGCGGCGCAGCTCAGCTCGACTCGATCCGTACCCGCGGTGCTCGTAGGCGATCATCGCCCAGAGCAGGACGACCGCGATCGCGACGCTGAGCAGGGCCGGGATCGCGGTCGCGACCGGGATCAGGAAGAGGAGGACGATCGCCAGCCCGAGCCGGTGGCGGTTGACCGTGCGGACGTGGCGGTAGCGGAAGGCGACGAGGCCGACCAGGTAGATCGAGACGCCACCGAGCAGGGCGAAGGCGGGCTCGGCGTGGAGGTGCTCGTCGTAGTGCCCGATCGTCACTTTCATCCCCAGCGCGATCAGCACGATCCCGGCGATCATCAACAGGTGGATGTAGGAGTAGGAGTCGCGGGCGAGTTCGTTCTGGACGCGCCCGGATTCGGCTTCGCCGAGGCGGCGGGCGGAGATCAGCGCGACGACATCGAAGTAGGTCCACCAGAGCGCCGCGGCGAGGAAGATGCCGAGGACGGCGGCGGCGCCGATGCCGAGGTCGAGCGCGCCGGAGGCGCCGACGCCGATCGCGACGATCGACTCGCCGAGGGCGATGATCAGGATCAGGCCGTGGCGCTCGGCGAAATGGCCGGGGACGAGCTTCCAACCGTCGGCGCCGAAGAAGTAGGGACCGGCCATGTCGAGGAAGATCGCCAGCCCCCAGAGCGCCGCCTGGGCCAGGCCGTCGAAGAAGGAGGCGAGAACGAGGATCCCGACCGCTATCGCGGTGCTGAACGCGAGCCCGATCACCGAGCGCTGGAGGTCCCTGTCATCGGCGCCGGCGAGCCAGAAGAGGACGATGTGGGCGGTGCGGTAGACGCCGATCCCGAAGGCGAAGGAAAGGGCGAGGTTGCCGAAGGCCTTCTGCACCGAGAGGGAGACGATCAGCATCGCCGCCATCGCGACGAAGATGACCAGACGCACCACTCCCTCCTCGGGGTCGATCACGCTGGTCAGCCAGGAGTAGCCGACCCAGGCCCACCAGAGGACGCCGAGGACCAGCAGGCCCTGCCCCAGCCCCGACCAGGTCTGGTCATAAGCCATCAGCGCCGTGCACTGGGTGAGGGCGAGGACGAAGACGAGGTCGAAGAAGAGCTCCAGCGGCGTCACCCGCTCGCCCTCGCGGCGGGCGGCGCTGAAGCGGCGGTGATTCGCGGGGGTGCCCTCCACGGCCCCAATCCTCCCAATACAGTTCCTTCGATGGGTGTTGCGCTGGTGACGGGAGCTTCGACGGGGATCGGGAAGGCGACGGCGATCCGGCTCGCGCGCGAGCCGGGGACCGAGCTGGTGCTGGTCGCCCGCCGCGAGGAGCTGCTGCGCGAGCTGGCGGACTCGCTGCCCGGCCGGGCGACCTGCCTGGCGGTCGACCTCACCTACGCGGACGCCCCGCAGCGCGTCCGCGCCCACCTCGAGGCCGAGCACGGCGGCGCCCTGCACCTGCTCGTCAACAACGCCGGCGCCGCCTGGCGCGCCAGCTTCGCCGAGGGGGGCGCCGCCAACGTCCAGCGCCACATGCAGCTCAACTTCGACGCCGTCGTCCGCCTCACCGAGGAGCTGCTGCCGCTGCTCCGCGCCTCGGCCCCGAGCGCGATCGTCAACGTCGCCAGCACCGCCGGCCGCGTCTCCCGCGCCCGCACCGGCGCCTACTCGGCCAGCAAGTTCGCCCTGATCGGCTGGAGCGACTCGCTCTACGCCGAGGAGAAGCCCAACGGCGTCCACGTCGGCATGGTCCTTCCGGGCTTCGTCCGCACCGAGGGCTTCCCCGCCACCGAGCTGCGCGAGAAAGCCCTCACCCGCTGGATCGTCTCCAAGCCGGAGAAGGTCGCCGAGGCGATCTACGAGGTCGGCCCCGGCGGCAAGGCCGAGCGCTACGTCCCGCGTCCCTACGCGCTGGCGGCCATCGCCCGCATCCTTTTCCCGTCTCTGACCCGGCGCGTCCTCAGCGGCGGCGCCGCCTCCAGCCTGACCACCAGCACCGGCGAAGAATGATCCCCGTCGCCGCCATCGCCGTGACCCTGGTGGTGGTGGCCGCGGTGGTCGCCACCCTCGCGGTGGGACAGGTGCGGCGGATGAACCGCCGCTTCCAGATCCTCGACGAGATCGCCCACGTCGTCGACGAGGGCGCCTCCCTTGAGGAGACGCTCGAGGCGATCACCGAGATCCTCGTCCCCGAGCTCGGCGACTCCTGCGCGATCGACCTGATCGAGGACAACCAGGTCCGCCGGGCGGCGGTTCGGGTCAGCGGTCCCGACGCGGAGGAGATCCAGGCCAGGCTGGCGGCCCGGCCGCCCGCCCTGCAGGCCCAGATGGCGAACGAGGCGGGCACGGGACGGGTGGAGCCGCGCTTCTTCGAGCACGTCGACGACGAGGTGCTGCGGGACGTCGCCACCGACGAGGAGGACCTCGAGTTCCTGCGCAGCCTGCGAACCCGCTCCTCCGTCATCGTCGAGCTCCGCGCCCGCGGCCGGGTGACGGGAATGCTGACGATCGGCGTCGGCCCCTCGGGGCGTCGCCTCGGCTCCGCCGACGTCCGCTTCGTCAGCGTCCTCGCCGGCCGGGTGGCGCTGGCGCTCGACAACGCCGGCCTCTTCTCCGAGCTCGAGCGCAGCGACCGCGAACGGGCGGAGATCGCCGCGACCCTGCAGCGGGGCCTGCTGCCGCCGCCGCTGCCGCACATCCCCGGCTGGTCGGTGGCGGCGATGTACCGGCCCGCCGGCGCCGAGAACGAGATCGGCGGCGACTTCTACGACGCCTTCCGGATCGCCGGCGGCTGGATGGTGGTGATCGGCGACGTCACCGGCCGCGGCGCCCAGGCCGCCGCCGTCACCGCCCACGCCCGCTACACCCTGCGCACCGCCGCGGCGCTGACCGGCGATCCCGTAGTCGCCCTGAGGACGCTCAACCGGGAGCTGCTGGGGCGCGGCACCGCGCTCTGCAGCGTCGCCGCGATGGCGATCGCCGAAGACCCGACCGTGCCGGTCCGCCTCGCCGTCGCCGGCCACCCGCCGCCGCTGCTGGTCGACGGGGAGTCGGTCAGCGAGGCCGCCTCGCCGGCGCCGGTGCTCGGCGCCTTCTCCGACGAGCAGTGGAGGGTCGAGGCGGCCGCCGTCGCCCCCGGCCAGCAGCTGGTCGTGATCACCGACGGGATCACCGAGGCGGTGGGGGAGGAGGGACGCTTCGGCGAGGAGCGCCTGCGGGCGGAGCTGGCCGGCATCTCCAGCCCCGCCCTCGCCGCCCAGCAGCTCGAGATGGCCCTGCACGAGTTCACCGGCGGCGAGATGGAGGACGATGCCGCGATCATCGCCGTCGGCCCCGCCTCCGCGGACGTCGAGCCGGCCTCGGAGGACGAGCTGGAGCTGGTCGAGCGCCTCTACGGCGCCTTCAACCGGCGCGACGCCGAGGCGATCACCGAGCTCTGCGACGAGCGGATGGGCTTCTTCCCGATCGGAACCGCGGAGGAGATCGGCCGCGACGCCCCCTACATCGGCCCCGAGGGCCTGCGCGAATACCTGGACGACGTCGAGCGGGCCTGGGACGAGCTGCTGATCACCCCCAAGACCGTCGAGCGCCACGGCCGCTCCCTGCTGGTGCGGGGCCGCGCCTACGCCCGCGCCCGCGCCCTCGGCATCCGCGACATGCCCGTCGCCTGGATCTGGGACGTCGCCGACGGCAAGTTCACCCGCGGCGAGGTCTTCCGCGACCCCGAGGAAGCGGTTCGGCGGCTGGCGACGACTTCGTCAGAGCCCTAGGGGCCCTTCCAGTAGATAGAGAAAAAGGGCGAGGGCTATGACTGCCACCGTGGTACCGAACGCAGTCAGGACCACTGATCTGATGAAGCGGATCATTGGAGGCCGTTGAGCGTTTTTCGTCAAGATCAGGAAAGTCACCGTTCCCTCTACGAGCTGGTTCAGGAATCTCCCCGGGGCGTTCAGAAGCCGCAGCTGCAGGCCGCCGAATCGACCCAGTTCTTCAATCGCCTTCGTTCCTGTGGCCGCGAGGAAGGCCAGGGCGGCTACCAGAATTGCGGCGCAGCGGTTGATCAGGGTGCCCAGCGAGGTGAGGGCAAAGTCTGAGGATGAAAGCCATCCTCTCGCTCGCTTTATTGCTGAGCGAGTCTCTTCCCAGCCGGAAGAGATGCGTCCTTTTCTATTCGTTGCACCCGCTGGTTGTAGCGCGGGGCGCATCTCTTTCCTCAGCGAGGGGGCTGCCACCAGGCAATTCACGAGTGCGAAGCGCAATGCCTTCAGCGGCCTTTTCTCGTACTGCGAGACCTCTGCCAGCCAGGTCTCGAGCATGTCTTCTCGAGCATCAGGGGGGAGTAGGCGAGCGGCAAGTCGGATGATCCCTTGGGCCATCTCTGGGGCGCTTGCCTTGAATTCGTCGGCAAGAACCGACGAAGCGGCGCCGCCGAGAGACCTGACGAGGAGACCGCCGAGAAAAACGAGAAAGAGGAAGATTCCCGTTCCGATAGTGATGGAGCCGATCAAGCTCATGCGGGTCTGGGTAGGGGTTTCGCTGGGTCGAGTTTGAAGCCGAGCATCTTTCTCCATCGCTCTAGCGCGTCTTCGGCTTGTCTTTGCCCTTCTCCCGTCAGGCGGTAAAGGCGGCGCCGCGGACGTCCCAGCTCGGAGGGGCTGGCGTCCTCCCGATGGCTTTCGAGCCAGCCAAATCGTTGAAGTCGCGCCAAGGTCGGATAAACAGTCCCCCCTTTTATGCCTAGCGCCTCAATCAGCTCCAAGCCGTACTTCCAGTCAGCGGGCTGTTCCAGGAGCACGTTCAAGAGAGCGAGCGTCTGAGGGGAGAGACGAGGCTTCTCGGGGGGCATAGTCGTAAGTCTACATAGCCCCGGCAACGCAGTGTTTCGACGGTCCCTCCGCATCTTCAATCCCGTCGGGCGATCGTTCTTGGCATGATCCGCGCCGATGACGATCTCAACCAACCAATTCAAGAACGGGACCCATATCGAGATCGACGGCAAGATCTGGAAGATCATCGAGTTCCAGCATGTGAAGCCGGGCAAGGGCGGGGCCTTCGTGCGGACGAAACTGCGGCGGATCGAGGACGGGTCGGTGATCGACAAAACCTTCAGGGCGGGGGAGAAGTTCCGCCCGGTCCGGACCGAATCGAAGAAGATGCAGTACCTCTACGACTCGGGCGAGGCGGCGGTCTTCATGGACTCGCAGGACTACGACCAGATCGAAATCCCCAAGGAGTCGCTCGGGGACTCGATGCAATGGGTGCTGCCGAACGCCGAGGTCGACGTCCTCTTCGTCGACGAGAAACCGAGCGACGTGCAGGTGCCGAGCGCGATCGAGATGAAGGTCACCCAGACCGACCCGGGCCTGAAAGGCGACACCGCCTCGGGCGGCGGCAACAAGCCGGCGACGCTGGAGTCGGGGGTTGTCGTCCAGGTGCCGCTCTTCATCGAGGAGGGCGAAACGGTCCGGGTCGACACCCGCAGCGGCGAGTACATCTCCCGCGCCTGAGCGGCCGCGGGTCCCGCGCTGAGAGAATGTCGGTATGCGCAGGTCCGACCAGCGGCGGGACGCCGTCTTCGCCAACTACCAGCGCGACGTCACCGGGCGCTCGCTGGAGGAGCTGTTGGGGGAGGCGCGGCCGTTGACGCGGGAGCTGGCCGAGGGGGTCGACGGCCATCGCGAAGAGCTCGATGACATCATCGGCGCCCACGCGAAGGGATGGACCGTCGACCGGATCGCCCCGCTGGACATGAACGTGATGCGAACCGCCCTCTACGAGATGGAATTCATGGACACCCCGGCCGAGGTCGCGATCGACGAGGCGGTGGAGATCGCCAAGGAGTACTGCGGCGCCGACGCGCCCAAGTTCGTCAACGGCATCCTCGGCGCGGTCGCGCGGGAGCGGGAGCCCTCCCGATGAGCGTCCGCCTGCGGGAAATCAGCGAGCGCCTGCGCCAGATCACCTCCGAGCTGGAGGGCCAGGAGGCGAGCGACGAGGTCGCCGCCCAGCTGGCGGCCGAGGCCGCCGACCTCGCCGCCGAGGCGGTCGAGGAGGCGAACCGCGAGGCGCGGCAGCAGGCGAGCGCCGAGTAGTGAATTGAGCTACCCCGACGATCTGCGCGGGCTCGTCGACGACGCCCTCGCCCGACTGACCTTCGCGGCGAGCCCCGCCACCGCCGGCCTCGAGGAGGCGATGCGCTACTCGCTGCTGGCCGGCGGCAAGCGGGTGCGGCCGGTGCTGGCCCTCGCCACCGCCCGCGCCCTCGGGGCCGAGCCCGAGCGCTTCCTCCCGGTCGCCTCCGCGATCGAGTTGATCCACACCTACTCGCTGATCCACGACGACCTGCCGGCGATGGACGACGACGAGCTGCGGCGCGGCCTGCCGACCTCGCACATGAAGTTCGGCGAGGACGTGGCGATCCTCGCCGGCGACGGCCTCTTCGCCGAGGCGGTGCGGCTCTTCTGCGAGCAGCCGGGGGAGCCGGCGCGGGTGCTGGCGGCGCTGCGCGAGCTGGCCGCCGCGACCGGCGTCGACGGCATGGTCGGCGGCCAGTACGTCGACGTGATCGGGGCCGAGACCGACGCCGAGGGCCTGCGCGCCCTGCACGCGCTGAAGACCGGCCGTTTGATCGCCGCCAGCGTCAATGTGGTGCTCTTGCTCGAGGGAGCGGCGGAACCTGAGACAATGCCCTATCGCCGTTTCGCCGAGGAGCTGGGCGTGCTGTTCCAGATCGTCGACGACATCCTCGACGTGACCGAGTCAGCCGAGCAGCTCGGAAAGCCACATGGAAGCGACGAGAGACATGGCAAACTCACCTACGTCAGCCTCTTCGGGCTCGACCGGGCCCGCGAGCTGGCGGCCGAGTCACACGCGAAGGCAACCGCGGCGCTGGCGCAGGCGAGCGGCGAGACGGACGACCTGAGGCGCGTGGCCGACTACATCTTCACGAGGAACGAATGAGCGAAAAGCCCCCCACCCAGGGCAACGAGGACCAGAAAGATCAGTTGAAGGAGCTGCTGCTGCCGGGCATCGACGGCCCTGAGGATCTGCACGGCCTCGACGAGGCGCAGCTGCAGCAGGTGGCGCAGGAGATGCGCACCTACATCATCGACACGATCGGCGAGATCGGCGGCCACTTCGGCGCCAACCTCGGCACCTGCGAGCTCGCCGTCGCCCTCCACAGCCTGCTCGACTCGCCGCGGGACAAGGTGCTCTGGGACGTCGGCCACCAGGCCTACCCGCACAAGGTCCTCACCGGCCGCCGCGAGCGGCTGTCGTCGATCCGCCAGTACGACGGGCTGGCGCCGTTCTGCTCGATCTTCGAGTCCGAGCACGACATCATGGGCGCCGGCCACGCCTCGACCTCGATCGGCTACGCGGTCGGGCTGAAGGAGGCGATGCGCAAGGGGATCGGCACCGACGGCAAGGTGGCGGCGGTGATCGGCGACGGCGCCCTCACCGGCGGCGTCGCCTACGAGGCCCTGCACGCCGCCGGCGGCATGCAGACGCCGGTCGTGATCGTCCTCAACGACAACGGGATGTCGATCTCACCGAACGTCGGCGCGCTCTCCCGCTACTTCAACCGGATCCGCCTCAACCCGCGCCTCTGGCACGCCCGCGAGGGAGTGGAGGACCGCCTCACCAAGCTGCCGCTCGGGCTCGGCAAACGGATCGAGCGGCTGGGCCCGGAGATCAAGTCGGCGATCAAGGCCTACTGGGCGCCCGGCCTCTTCTTCGAGGAGCTCGACCTCGCCTACATGGGCGTAATCGACGGCCACGACGTGCACGCGCTACGGGAAGCGCTGACCGAGGCCTTCGAGGCCGACCGGCCGGTCGTCGTCCACATCCACACGGTCAAGGGCAAGGGCTTCGCGCCGGCCGAAGAAGGCGGCCTGGAGTCGATGGAGGAGTGGCACGCGGCGAAGCCGAAGTCGATCGTCGACGGCCAGCCAGCCGGCTCCCCGAAGCCGGTCCCGGTGACCGAAACCGACTCGCCGGAGGGGATCGAGGTGCTGGAGAAGCCCCCGGCCGCCGGCTCGCCGCCCCAGTACACCAAGGTCTTCGCCGAGGCGATCGTCGCCGAGGCCGAGGCCGACGAGCGGGTGATCGGGATCACCGCGGCGATGGCCGGGGGGACCGGGCTGCAGAAGCTCTGCGACGAGCGGCCCGAGCAGTACTACGACGTCGGCATCGCCGAGCAGAACGCGGTGCTGCTGGCCAGCGGCCTGGCGCTGCAGGGGGCGAAGCCGGTCTGCGCGATCTACTCCACCTTCCTCCAGCGCGCCTTCGACCAGATCGTTCACGACGTCTGCCTGCAGGACCTCGACGTCACCTTCGCGATGGACCGGGCCGGGCTCGTCGGCGACGACGGCCCCACCCACCACGGCGCCTTCGACGTCTCCTACTTCCGGCCGATCCCGAACGTGGTCGTGATGGCCCCCCGCGACGAGGCGATGCTGGTCCACATGCTGCACACCGCAATTGCCCACGACGGCCCGGCGGCGCTGCGCTACCCGCGCGGGGCCGCGGAGGGCGTCGAGCTGCCGTCGCAGCCCAAGTCGCTCCCGATCGGCAAGGGGGAGATCCTGGCCGAGGGCGAGCGGGTCGCGCTCCTGGGCTACGGCTACGGCGTCACCGTCGCCCGCGAAGCCGCCGAGATCCTCGATAAGCACGGGCTGAAGGCGACGGTTGCCGACGCGCGCTTCGCCAAGCCGCTCGACGCCGAGCTGACCGAGGGCCTGGCGCGCGAGCACGAGCTGGTGGTGACGATCGAGGAGAACGTCCTCCCGGGCGGCTTCGGCTCGGCGGTGCTGGAGCACCTCGAGGACGCCTTCGCCGAGGCGCCGGGGGAGCGGGCGCGGGTGCTGCGGGTCGGCCTGCCGGACTCCTACGTCACCCACGGCAAGCCGGCGCTGCTGCGCGCGGAGGTAGGGCTGACGGGGGAGTCTGTCGCTGATCGGGTGCTCAGCTCGCTGCCCAGCGCACAGCCGCTGCTGACCTAATCAATTTTGACGATTGATTCAATTGGCGCAATCGTCTAGCCTGCGCGAGTCTCTCCGGTGAAGGAGAAGCCGGCGACAAGCCAAGCGCTTCTGGGGGAATCACCAAGGGGAGGAGAGGCGCGCTCTATATATGTGTGGATCCGCTTGGGGAATCGGATCTCTCGCGCCCGGCTCTTAGCTGGGGCGCGAGGCGCGCTTGCGTCCACTCTGTTCGGAGCCGGGCAAAGGAAAGGCGCCCGCGGTGCGAGCGCCTTTCCTGCCGTTGCCTAGAACTATTCGCTGGCTCTGACTGCCGCCGGGTTTGCTACCTGGATCTTCCCTTCCAGGATGGCGGTGTTGGTGCCTGCCGGGGAAGGAGTACCGACGATCGAGTTGACAAATGGGTCGACCAACCAGGAGAACAGGAAACCGCCGCAGCCGTTCGCGCCAGGGGCTGCGAACGAGTTGTTGACGAGTTTGCCCCCGCTGAAGGTCAACACGGTTCCGGCTTCATTGAAGCTGAGTTCGCCGGGGTCACCGCTGATCGGCGTATTCGGGGGAGGGGGTGAGGTCGTGCCGCTGGTGAACTCGAAGACGATCGGTTTCGAGTTCGTGCCGATGTAGCAGTTGTTTCCCAGGAACGGGTTGCTGAGTTTGATTTTGGCCGGCAACGAGAGGGCGGTGCCGGTGCCATTCACCAGATTGGCGGAGTTCAGTTTGATCGCGCTTGCCGGAGCCGCGAGTTCGACCGTCGCGGTGACCCCGGTGAAGCCGTTGTTGATCGTTTCGTTGAACAGGTCCTTGAGGATCTGAGGCCACCAGCTCGGCGCGGTGACGCCGAGCAATCCACCCGGAACCGGCTGTGGCGTTTTGACGAGGGTGTTCCCGTCCTCGGCGGCGAGGAAGGGGGCTTCGCCTTTGCTTTCTTCAGCTTCGGTCGGTTGATCGAGGCCGCCCTGCAGGACGACGGGGCTCACGATCGGAACGGTTTTTTTACCGATCGTGAAGAAACCTCCGCTGCTTTCCGAGTACACGCAGAGGAAAACGGTGCTTTTGCTCAAGGGGCAATTGGAGAAGTTGACAAAATCTCCGGTCGGGTTGTGAGGGCCGGCGGAAGCCGGCGACGCCGATACAAGCAACGCCGCAAGCACGGAGCCGACCAACAAAAGCCTTCTCATGACTGGTTCCTTTCGTAGAGACCCGCCTATTTCTTCGGGCGGGGGAACGCGGAGGTTCCTAAAACAGATGGAGACGGTTCTACCAAAGGGCTCCTCCGATCACATAAGGAGATTCACGTAAATCAGGACAGTTCGAGTTTTTCCCTGCACGTCGAGTAAAACGGGGGTCCGCGCGCACAAAAATGTCAGACGTCCCCCCAGATCTCTCCAAAGGGGAGCAAGGCGCATCGGGGCCGATCGGTACCGACCGCGGTGCGAAGGCCCGCCTCAACAGAAAACGCCCCGGCGGGGAGCCGGGGCGCTTCTGGGGTTACTACAGGGAGGAGAGATATGTATCTCTATATATGTGTGGATCCGTGGGAGGTAGGTGAGCCCGGTTAATGTCGAGTGCGTCGCTGTGGGAAGCAGCGAGGCGATATATCGACGCGGGGATCAACCTTGAAGTCTTGTGGTTCTCCTTGATCGGTTTCCTCTTGCGAATCCTTGAACAGCGTACGAACGTATGTGCGAATTGTGTGTGAGTGGGGTCACAGAGACCCTGCAATTGACGGATCAGCGGCCCTTTACCCGATTTGCCGCAGAAGACCAGATCAAATTCGGTAAGCGGTCGCACTGAATGTCGCATTCGTTTCTGAAGCTCGAATAAAAGGCCAGGTGCGGGGGCTCCCGGTAGCGTTTCCGCCGTGAAGAAGTCCCGGATAGATGCGGTTTTGGCCGATCGAGGGCTCTTCCCCTCGCGCTCGGCCGCGGCGGGGGCCGTGCGGGCCGGGGAAGTGCGGATCGGGCAGGACGGCCCGGTGGCGCTGCGGCCCAGCCAGCTGGTCGAGCCGAATGCGAATCTGGTCGTCGACGAGGGGCCTCGCTTCGTCTCCCGCGGGGGGACGAAGCTGGAGAACGCGCTCGAGTCGCTGGGGATCGACGTCGCGGGGCGCGAGTGCCTTGACGTCGGGGCCTCCACCGGCGGCTTCACGGACTGCCTTCTGCAGCGGGGCGCCGCGCGCGTGGCCGCCGCCGACGTCGCCTACGGGCAGCTGGACCTGCGCCTGCGGGAGGACCCGCGCGTGCACGTGATCGAGCGGCTCAACGCCCGCGCGATGGAGCCGGCCGACCTGCCGTTCGTCCCCTCGCTGGCGACGGTCGACGTCTCCTTCATCTCCCTCGCCAAGGTGCTGCCGGCGGTGGTCCGCTGCCTCGCGCCCGAGGGGGAGGTGCTGGCGATGGTGAAGCCGCAGTTCGAGCTCGGCAAGGACCGGGTCGGCCGGGGCGTCGTCCGCGATGCGGCCGACCGGCGCGAGGCGATCCTGCAAGTGGCCGCGGCGGCGCAGCGGCTTGGCCTTCCGATTCGCGGCTTTGCCTCCTCCGGCCTCCCCGGCCCGAAGGGCAACCGGGAGACCTTCGTCTGGGCCGGGGGGGCCGGCGGCGAGGTCGAGGACCTCGAGGCGGCGGTGGCGGCGGTCGAGGGGGACGAGTGAAGACCGCGGCGCTGATCACCCACTCGCATCCGCCGAGCGCTTCGGAAGCTGTCTCGGTCGCCGCCGCTGTCGCCCAAGAAGCCGGCTGGCGCCTGGCGGCAACCGAGCAGGAGCTGGCCAAGCACGGGGCTGCCGGCGAGGGCATCGACGTCACCGCCGAACACACGCTGCCGGACATCTGCCTGGTCCTGGGCGGGGACGGGTCGATCCTGCATGCGCTGCGGCGCTACGCCCACACCGAAGTGCCGGTCTTCGGGGTCAACTTCGGGACCGTCGGCTTCCTCGCTGCGGTCGAGCGGGAGGAAGCCGCGGAGGGGATCCGCCGCGCCCTGGCCGGTGAGATCGAGACGATCCAGCTGCCGGGGCTCGAGGTGAAGGTCGACGGCAAGCGGCAGGTGGGTCTGAACGACATCACGCTCGCCCGCCGGCCCCACGATCGCGTCGCCGAGCTCAGCTACCGGATCGCCGGCGAGGAGGTCGGCCACGTCCGCTGCGACGGCCTCGTCGCCGCGACGCCGGCGGGATCGACCGGCTACAACCTCGCCAATCAGGGCCCGATCCTGGCCTGGGGAGTGAAGGGGTACGTCGTCAGCTACATCTCGCCGCACTCGCTGACCGCGCGGGCCCTGGTTGTCGCCCCCGGCGACGTCCTCCACGTCATCAACGCGCCCCAGCGGGAGCCGGTCGAAGTCGCCGTCGACGGCGGCAAGATCGCCGACCTCGCCGCCGGCGCCGAGCTGGAAGTCCGCTTCCTCGACTCGGTCAGCCGCCTGGCGCAGCTGCCGGGGACCAGCTTCTACGGGCGGATCAGGGAGAAGTTCGGGCACCTCGCGGTCTGAGTTCGCAACCAGCGGGAAAAACCGGCGAGTCGGTCCGCGGCCGCTGCTACACAGATCCCATGCTGCGCGAGCTGCGGATCGAGAACCTCCTCCTGATCGAGCGGGCCGAGCTGCGGCTGGGGGAGGGGCTGAACGCGATCACCGGCGAGACGGGTGCCGGCAAGACCGTCCTCGCGCACTCGCTCGACCTCCTGATGGGCGGCAAGGCCCGGACGCAGATCGTCCGGCCGGGGGCGCCGGAGGCCTGGGTCGAGGGCGTCTTCGACCTGCCCGAGGGGCTGCTGGAGGAGCCGGAGATGGCGGAGCTGGCGGAACGGCTGCCTGAGGGGGCCGATGAGGTGGTCCTCGGGCGCCGCGTCTCCGCCGGCGGTCGCACCAGCGCTTTCGTCGCCGGCCGCGCCGCCACCGCCTCCGACCTGAAGTTGCTGGGTGGCCGCCTGCTGGCCTTCTTCGGCCAGCACGAGCACCGGCGGCTGACGATCTCCGCCGCCCAGATGGAGGTCCTCGACGGTTTCGCCGGGGCCGAGCACCTGGAGCTGCGGCAGGCCTACCGGGAGGCGCACCGCGAGTGCGCGGGGCTGGCGGCTGAGCTGGCGGAGCTGCGGGAGCGGGAAGGCTCGCGCGAGCGCGATCTCGACCTCTACCGCTACGAGCTGGAGGAGATCGAGACGGTGGCGCCGGTGCCGGAGGAGAAGGCGGAGCTGTCGGGTCAGCGCGAGCGCCTGCGTCACGCCGAGGGCTTGCGGGAAGCGGCGGCGGCGGCACATGCCGCGGTCGCCGGAGCCGACGAGGACGGCGGCGGCGCGGCCACGGGCATCGCCCACGCCGAAGCGGCTTTGCAGGCGGCCGCCGGGCTCGATGGCGATCTCGACTCGCTTACCGAGCGGATCGCCGCGCTGGCGGTGGAGCTGGGAGACGTCGCCTCGGAGCTGCGGGGCTACGGCGAGGGGGTCGATGCGGACCCGGGGTCGCTGCAGGCGATCGAGGAGCGACTGGAAGCGATCGACCGCCTGGAGCGCAAGCACGGCGGCAGCGTCGAGTCGGTGCTGGCGCATGCCGCCCGCTGCCGTGAGGAGATCGCCCACCTGGAGGGCGCCGGCGAGCGCAGCCTCGAGGCCGAAGCCGCCCTGGCCGAGGCAGAAGCGCTTCGCGCGGAGCTCGGCGAGCGCCTCAGCGCAGGCCGACAGGCCGCCGCAGGACCGCTGCAGGAGCGCGTCGCCGAGGAGCTCGACCGCCTGGCGATGGCCGGCGCCTCCCTGGAGGTCGTGCTGGAGCCGCATCCGGACGGCTTCGGTGCCAGCGGCCGCGAGACGGTCGAGCTGCGGGTCGCGCCAAATCCCGGGATCGATCCGGCGCCGCTGCGAGACGCCGCCTCGGGCGGTGAGCTCTCACGGGTGATGCTGGCCTTGAGCGGCCTCGGCCAGGCGGCGAGCGCCGGGACGATGGTCTTCGACGAGATCGATGCCGGGATCGGGGGCAAGACGGCGCGGGTGGTCGGCGAGCGGTTGCAGGCGCTCGGGCGGGGCCGACAGGTCCTCTGCATCACCCATCTGCCGCAGGTCGCCTCCCTCGCCGACGTCCATTTCCGCCTCGAAAAGGACGTGGATGGGGACCAGGCCCTCGCCACGGTCGAGCGTCTCGAGGGCGAGGGCGTCGTCGCCGAGATCCGGCGAATGCTCGGCGGCGAGAGCTCGGACGAGGCCGCCACCCGGCATGCCCGAGAGCTCCTCGCCGCCTGAGCGCTCAGCTCCCTTGCCTGTCCCGGTTCGGTTCGCCTAGTCTGAGCCGATGGCCACCACCAGCCGCCGTCGCCTTCCCGCCCTGCTCGGCCGCAGGAACGGCGCCCGCCCCGAACACCCGGTCGAAGGCACCGCTCGGCTCGGCGAGCGCACCAAGCACCTGGTCAAACGGCTGCGGCCGGGGGACGTTGCCGTGATCGACCACGTCGACATCGACCGCATCGCCGCCGAGGAGCTGATCGAAGCCGGGGTGGTGGCCGTCCTCAACGCGTCGCCCTCTTCGCAGGGGCGGTACCCGAACGCCGGGCCGCTGATGTTGGCGCGGGCGGGGATTCGTCTGGTCGACGCTCCGGGCGCCGGCCTCTTCGAGCGCGTCAGCGACGGCGACCGGGTGCGGATCGTCGGCGAGGCGATCTTCGTCGGCTCTGAGGAGGTGGCGCGCGGCCGGGTCCTGCGGGTGGCCGAGCTCGAGCGGGAGATGCAGGAGCACCGAGCCCGGATCGACGAGGCTCTGGGTGAATTCGCCGAGAACACCGTCGCCCACGTGCGCGAAGAGACCGACCTGCTGACGGGCAGCATCGACTTTCCGCAGACGCGCGCCTCCTTCCGCGACCGCCACGCGCTGATCGTCGTCCGCGGCGACCGGCACCGCCGCGACCTGAAGACGCTGCGCGCCTACATCCGCGACGTGCGGCCGCTGATCGTCGCCGTCGACGGCGGCGCCGACGGGGTCCTCGAAGCGGGCCTGAAGCCGGACGTGATCCTCGGCGACATGGACTCGGCCAGCGACGCGGCGCTCCGCTGCGGGGCTGAGCTGATCGTCCACGCCTACCCCGACGGCCGCGCCCCTGGGCGGGAGCGGCTGCTCGAGGCCGGCCTCGAGCACCAAGTCGTTCCCGCCGCCGGGACCAGCGAGGACGTGGCGATGCTGATGGCGCACGAGAAGGGCGCCGCCCTGATCGTCAGCGTCGGCGCCCACTTCAACCTCGTCGAGTTCCTCGACCGCAAGCGCGGGGGGATGTCCTCGACGTTCCTGACGCGGCTGAAGATCGGCGAGCGCCTCGTCGACGCCAAGGGGGTGAGCCGGCTCTACAACCCGAGCTCGACGCTGGCGCCCCTGGCCTTCTTCGCGGTCGCCTTCCTCGTCCTGCTGACGATCCTCGTGATCACCTCGCCCGCCCTCAACGACGTCTTCGAACTGGTCTGGCTGAAGATCAGGATCTGGCTCGGCATCGATTGAGCCCAGCCTGCAGGCACTAGCCTTCGCTGGTCGATGGGGTACTCCGCCCGCTACCACGCCGCCTCGCTGATCGCGGTCTTCATCGCGCTCGCGATCGGGATCCTGATCGGCGCCGAGTTCGGCGGCGACGCCCTCAACGAGACCCGCAGGGACCTCGAGCACAGCCTCGTCGGCAACCTCCAGGACGCTCGCTCGCGCGCCGACGAGCTGAACGCCGATCTCAACCGCGCCAACGAGCTCGGGGAACGGGTCTACCCGGTGCTGACGCGGGACCGGCTGGAGGGACAGCGGTTCGCGATCCTCGCCCTCGGCGGCTTGCCCAGTCCCGTCACCGACGAAGTCGAGGAGGCGCTCGCCCCGACCGGCGGCCGCCTGGTCGGAGTGGGGGTGGTGCGCGAGCCGGTGGACGTCAACGGGCTGGCGGAAAACCTCGTCAGGACCCGCTTCTCCCAGCTGCGCACGGACCCCGACATGCTGACCGAACTGGGCACCGGCCTGGGGCGCCAGCTGGTCCTTGGCGGGACCCTTCCCGAAGTGGTCCGGGGCCACCTCTTCTCGCGGGCCAGCGGCACCTTCGGCGGCCTCGACGGGGTGATCGTCGTTCGCGACCAGCCGGAAGAGATGGGGCCGGTGCAGCGTGAGAAGACCAACCAGCTGGAGTCGGCGCTGATGGCCGGGATCACGGCCACCCGCGTGCCGGCGGTCGGGGTCGAGACCTCGACCGACGACTCCTCGTCGATCTCCTTCTTCCAGGGGAACGACCTCGCCAGCGTCGACGACGTCGACCTCACCGCCGGGCAGCTGGCGCTGGTCTTCGCCCTGCTCGGCGCCGACGGCAGCTTCGGCGTCAAGGGGAGCGCCGACCAGCTGCTGCCGGACCTGCTGACCGAGGGGGAATAGCCATGTACTGGGTCGGGCTGCCGCTGGCGCTGGCGATCTCCCTGTTCCTCGTCCCGGCCGGGGCGCGGGGGCTGCGGGACGCCGGGCTGGTGCGGGAGAACTACCGCGGGGCGCTGCTCGCCTTCCCGCTGGGGGCGGTGCTGGCGACCGCGGCCCTGGTCGCGCTGGCGCCGCTCGCCTTCCTCGACGACCGCGCCGACCTCGACCTGCTCGAGCCCGAGCTGCGGCAGTGGCTGCCGTACCTGCTGGGCATCGCCTTCCTCGGCTTCCTCGACGACGCGCTGGGACGCGGCGAGTCCGTGCAGGCCCCGCGGGGCTGGCGCGGGCACTGGGCGGCGCTGCGGGCGGGCTCGCTCTCGACCGGGGCGATCAAGGCGATCGGGGCGCTGGCCCTCGCCGCGTACGTCGTCTCCGGGCGCGGGCTCGAAGACTGGCGCTACGTCGCCGACGTGGCGCTGCTGATCCTCGCCACCAACCTCTTCAACCTTCTGGATCTGCGCCCGGGGCGCGCGGAGAAGGGGCTGTTGCTGCTCGGCGCCGGCCTCTGCCTCGGCGCCTGGACCCTGGCGCCGCTGGAGCTGCTGGGGATCTTCGTCGGCCCGGTGCTGGTCGGGGCCTGGCTGACGCTGGGGGAGCGGGCGATGCTGGGCGACACCGGCTCGAACCTGATCGGGGCGGTCGCGGGGGTCTGGTTGCTGACGACGCTGGGGGGCGACGCGCGCCTGGTCGCGCTCGCGGCGGTCCTGGCGCTGACGATTTACGGGGAGTTGCGGTCTATTTCGAAGACGATCGATTCGGTTCCGCCTTTGCGCTGGCTAGACTCGCTTGGCAGAGCATGAGTCCAGGGAGCAAAGGCGACACCAAGTTCATTTTCGTCACTGGCGGCGTCGTCTCGGCCCTCGGCAAGGGGATAACCGCGGCGTCGATCGGCCGCCTCCTCGTCTCCCGCGGCTACCGGGTCCAGCTGCAGAAGTTCGACCCCTACATCAACGTCGATCCGGGAACGATGAGCCCGTTCCAGCACGGCGAGGTCTTCGTCACCGAGGACGGCGCCGAGACCGACCTCGACCTCGGCCACTACGAGCGCTTCACCGACGAGAACGCGACGCGCGCCTCGAACGTCACCGCCGGCGCGGTTTACAACTCGGTGATCAAGCGCGAGCGCCGGGGCGACTACCTCGGGGCCACCGTGCAGGTGATTCCGCACATCACCAACGAGATCAAGCAGAAAATCCTCATCGTCGCCGAGTCGCAGTCGGTGGACTTCGTGATCACCGAGATCGGCGGCACGGTCGGCGACATCGAGGCGCTCGCCTTCCTCGAGGCGATCCGCCAGCTGTACACGGACCTCGGGCCGAAGCGGGCGATGTTCGTCCACCTGACGTTGGTGCCCTACGTCGGCCACGCCGGCGAACTGAAGACGAAGCCGACCCAGCATTCGGTCAACGAGCTGCGCCGGATCGGGATCCAGCCCCACGCGTTGATCTGCCGCTCCGAGGGCCGCCTCGACCGCGAGATCCGCGGCAAGATCGCGCTCTTCGCCAGCCTGCCGGTGGACGCGGTGATCTCGGCCCACGACGTCGACAACATCTACAAGGTCCCGCTCGTCTTCCGCGCCGAGGGCGTCGACGACCTCGTGCTGGACCACTTCGGGATGGAGGCGCCCTCCCCGGACCTGGCCGAGTGGGAGGAGATGGTGCGGCGCGCCGACTCCGCCACCGGCGAGGTGCGGATCGCCGTCGTCGGCAAGTACGTCCAGCTCGCCGACGCCTACAAGTCGGTGATCGAGGCGATCGAGCACGGCGGCTTCCACCACGGGGTGGGGGTCAAGGTCGAGCTGGTCGACTCCGAGAACTTCGACCCCGAGAAGCTCGAGGGCTGCGACGGGATCCTGATCCCCGGCGGCTTCGGCGAGCGCGGGATCGAGGGCAAGATCGAAGCGGCGCGAATCGCCCGCGAGAAATCGATTCCCTACCTCGGGATCTGCCTCGGGATGCAGATCGCCGTCGTCGAGTTCGCCCGCCACGTCGCCGGCATGGAAGGCGCCAACTCGGCCGAGTTCGACCCGGAGACGCCGTTCCCCGTCGTCGACCTGCTGCCGGAGCAGAAGGAGGTCTCCGACATGGGCGGGACGATGCGCCTCGGGGCCGACCCGGTGAAACTGCACGAGGGGACGAAAGCGCGGGAGATCTTCGGCGAGGCCGTGATCTACAAGCGCCACCGCCACCGCTACGAGGTGAACAACCAGCTTCGGCGCCGGCTCGAAGACGAGGGCCTGGTCTGCGGCGGCACCTCTCCCGACGAGCGCCTGGTCGAGATGGTGGAGCTTCCCGACCACCCGTTCTTCGTCGCCTCCCAGTACCACCCGGAGTTCAACTCGCGACCGAACCGACCCGAGCCCCTGTTCCGCGAATTCGTCGGCGCAGCGGCGCGGCAGGCGGGCGAACGCCCCGCCGACGGCGGCGCGATCGAGGTGCCCGAGGTCGAGCAGACTGAAGTGACGAGTTCCAGGCGTCGCTAGGCAAGGACGCAGGAAGCCCGAATAGCAGCGCTATTTGGGCGACCGAGGACGCCGCATAGCGGCGCCTGGAACCGTCAGGTTAGCCTTCCGCTTCGTGGGTTCTCAACTGCACGAGCGCTTCGTCCGTTACTGCGAGATCCGCAGCCCGACGGGCGAGGAGCGGGAGATCGCCGACACGCTCGCCGCGGAGCTGCGGGCGATGGGGCTGGAGGTCGCCGAGGACGACGCCGCCGTCGCCGCCGAAGCCGGCGCCGGCAATCTGATCGCCCGCTCTCCCGGCTCGGCCGACCGCTGGGTGATGTTCTGCGCCCACCTCGACACCGTCCCCCACCGGGGCCGGGTCGAGGTCGTGAACGACGACGGGGTCTTCCGCAGCCGCGGCGACACCATCCTCGGCGCCGACAACAAGGCCGCGGTCGCAGTCTTCATGGAGCTGATGGCCCGGCACCTCGAGCGGCCGGCGCCGGTGGGGATCGAGCTGGTGCTGACGGTGGCCGAGGAGCAGGGGCTGCGAGGGGCCAAGGCCCTCGACGCCGCGCAGCTGCGCTCGGACGTCGGGTTCGTGCTCGACCACGCGGGAGCGGTGGGGGAGGTGATCGTCTCCACCCCCACCCAGCAGAAGATCCTCGCCGACTTCATCGGGGTCGAGGCGCACGCGGGGATCCGGCCGGAGGACGGCAGCAGCGCGATCGCCGCGGCGGCGGCCGCGATCGCCCGGATGGAGCTCGGCCGTCTCGACGAGGGCACGACCGCGAACGTGGGCGTGATCGCCGGCGGCACCTCCGGGAACGTCGTCCCCGGCCACTGCGCCATCCACGCCGAGGCGCGCAGCCTCGACGGCGAGCGGGCGGCGGAGGTGGCCGGGAAGATCGCCGACGCCTGCGCCTGGGGGGCCAGCGAGCACGAGTGCGACGTCGACGTGCGGATCGAAGAGCTCTTCCGCGGCTACCAGGTGCCGAAGGACTCGGCGGCCTTGGCTTTGGCCGAGGGGGCGCTGCGAGCGGCCGGGCTGGAGCCGCAGCGGGTGGCGATCGGCGGCGGCAGCGACGCCAACGTCTTTCGCCGCGACGGCTTCGACTGCCTCCTGCTCTCCAACGGGACCGACTCGGTCCACACCTCCAACGAGATGGTCCCCGCCCGCAGCCTCGACAAGATGCTCGAGGTCTGCGAGGGGATCGTCGCCGCGGCAGCGGCGCGGTGAGCCGGCGATGAGCGGCCGCCTGAAGCTGCGCCGGGGCACCGTCGTCTCCGCCGATCCGCTCGAGGTCGAGGTCGACGGCGAGCGGCGCCCTGCCTGGGCGGACGAGGCGCTGCTGGGGGAGATGAGGGAGGGGGACGAGGTCGTGGTCAACGTCGCCGCGCTCGACCTCGGACTCGGATCCGGCGGCTTCGACGTGGTCCACGTCAACCTCACCCGCGGCCTCGACGGGGATGGGGTGGCCGGCGACCACGTGATGAAGCTCAACTACAGCTCGCTCCAGCACCCCGTCACGCCGATGGAGCGCGGCGTTGCGTGGTTCGAAACGCACGGCATGGGTGCAAAAGGAACCACGCAAGCGGGGGAGGTGGCCGTTCTGGTGCTGCCGCTGCACGGCCACCTGGCGCCGGCGGCCTGGGCGGCGGGCCAGGTGGCGCCGGGGCTGCGGATCGCCTATGTCCAGACGGGCGGTGGCGCCCTGCCGGGATCGCTGTCACGGGACGTGAAGCAGCTGCGGGAACGGGAGCTGATCTGCGGGCATGCGACCGTGGCGCCGGCCTACGGCGGCGAGCGCGAGGCGCTGAGCACGGTCGGCGCCCTCGATGCCGTCGCGAGCGAGTTCGAGTGCGAGGCGGCGATCGTCGGCCCGGGTCCCGGGATCATCGGCTCGGACACCGCCTACGGCCACGGTGGGATGGCGGCGCTCGACAGCATCCACGCCGCCCTCAGCCTCGGCCTGCCGACCCTGATCTCGCCCCGCTTATCCGCCGCCGATCCCCGAGTTCGCCACCAAGGGCTCAGCCACCACACCCGCACCGTCCTCGGCCTCCTCCTGCAGCCGGTCGAAGTCGCCGTCCCCGCCGACGAGCAGGAGATCCTCGCCCAGCTTGAAGACACGCGGCACCAAGTCCGGACCGCACCCGCCGACCTGGAGGGCTACGCCTCTTCCGGCCTGCCCACTACGACGATGGGCCGCACCCTCTCCGAAGACCCACTCTTCTTCGCCGCTCCGCTCGCCGCGGGAACGCTCCTCGCCGGCATGACGGGCTGAGGGCGCACGGTCCCTTGCGCGCCAAGGAGCGAGCCAAGGGAAGGAGAACCTGCGGTCATGGCTGTCGCGATCAAGCCGCAAGCGCCGAGCGCTCCGGCCAAGCCGGGTGCCGACACCCGCTTCGAGGGCCTCGTCCTCGACTTCCTCTCCTACCTCGAGCTCGAGCGCGGCCTCTCGCGGAACACGCTGAACGCCTACCGCACGGACCTCCTCCAGTACGGGGAATATCTCTCGGCCCATGAGCGCGACGCGCTCGCCGTGAGCGGCGCCGACATCGCCGAGTTCCTTGCGGTGCTGGCGACGGGGGAAGGACGGCCGGCCTGCTCGGCGGCGACGATCCACCGCAAGGCCGCCTGCCTGCGGTCCTTCTACAAGCACCTGCGCCGCGACGAGCTGATCGCCGACGACCCGACGGCGGCGCTGAGCGCCCCACGCCGCTCGAAGAAACTGCCGCACGTCCTCAACTACTCGGAGGTGCAGAAGCTGCTCGCGGCGCCGAAGGGGAGTGAGCCGACGGCGCTCCGCGATCGGGCGCTGCTCGAGGTCATGTACGCCTGCGGCCTCCGCGCCTCGGAGACGATCGGTCTGGAGCTCGGCGACGTCGACCTCCGCGAGGGCTTCCTGCGGGCGCGCGGCAAGGGCTCGAAGGAGCGGTTGGTCCCGCTCGGGCGCCAGGCGATCGCCGCGATCAACGGCTTCCTGCGCGGCGGCCGGCCGAAGCTGATCGGCGAGCGCCACGAGGTGAAGCTCTTCGTCAACTTCCGCGGCGGGCCGCTGACCCGCCAGGGTCTCTACAAGATCGTCCAGCGCCACGCCCGCGACGCCGGCCTCGCCGGCAAGATGAGCCCGCACACGCTGCGGCACAGCTTCGCGACCCACCTGCTCGCCGGCGGCTGCGATCTCCGCGCCGTCCAGGAGATGCTCGGCCACGCCGACATCTCGACCACGCAGATGTACACGCACCTCTCGGGCGATCGCCTCAAGGAGGTCTACTTCTCCGCCCACCCCCGCGCCAGCGACTGAGCCGGCGTTCGTCCTTGGGACGGATATG
>DASTXV010000062.1:0-47631 GCA_035765335.1 Solirubrobacterales bacterium | reverse complement strand
AGGCCGAGGACCATGTGGGTGAGGTTGCGGGCCTGGTCGCCCGGGGCGGCGACGCGCTCGTCGACCTGGAAGAGCTCGGTCCGGTCCCAGGGCATCTCGTCGAGCTCGCCGAGGATCGCCAGCATCGCCCAGGGGGAGCGGCCGCCGCTCATCGCGAAGGCGAAGCGGTCGCGCTCGGCCGCCGCCTCGGCGCCCGCGGCCGCGATCAGCTCGGCGGCGCGCCGCGAGGCCGCCTTCTCGTCGCCGGCGACCTCCAGCTCTATGGCCATCGGCTCAGCTCGCCTTCTCGTCGTGGCCGCCGAACTGCTTGCGCATCGCCGACAGGACTTTGTCGCCGAAGTCGCCGAGGCCGCGCGAGTAGAAGCGCTCGTGCAGGGCGGTGGTGAGGACCGGCGTCGGCACGCCCTCGTCGATCGCCGCGATCGCGGTCCAGCGGCCCTCGCCGGAGTCGGAGACGCGGCCGGTGAACTCCTCCAGGCCAGGCGACTCCTGCAGGGCTGCCGCGGTCAGGTCCAGCAGCCAGGAGCCGATCACGCTGCCCCGCCGCCAGACCTCCGCCACCTCGGGCAGGTCGAGGTCGTACTGGTAGTACTCGGGGTGGTCGAGCGGCGCCGTCTCCGCGTCTGCCTCCCGCTTCACCTTGCCGGCGTCGGCGTTCTTGAGGATGTTCATCCCCTCGGCGTAGGCGGCCATGATCCCGTACTCGATCCCGTTGTGGACCATCTTCACGAAGTGGCCGGCGCCGTTGGGACCGCAGTGCAGGTAACCGTTCTCCGACGGCGAGGGGTCGCCGTCGCGCCCCGGCGTCCGCTCCGCCGCCTCGACCCCGGGGGCCAGACTGGCGAAGATCGGGTCGAGCCGCTCGACGGCGCGGTCCGGGCCGCCGATCATCAGGCAGTAGCCGCGCTCGAGGCCGAAGACGCCGCCGCTGGTGCCGCAGTCGACGTAGTCGATCCCCCGCTCCCCCACCTTCTCGGCCCGGAGGATGTCGTCGCGGTAGTAGGAGTTGCCGCCATCGACGATCGCGTCACCGGCCTCCAGCACCGCGGCGACGGCATCGACCGTCTGCTCAGTGATCTCCCCCGCCGGGACCATGATCCAGACCGACCGCGGCGCGCTCAGCTTCGCCGCCATCTCCTCCAGCGAGGAGACGCCCTGCGCGCCCTCGCCCGCCAGCTGCGACACAGCGTCGGGATTGACGTCGTAAGCGACGATCTCGTGGCCGTCGCGCATCAGGCGCCGGGCCATGTTGGCCCCCATCCGTCCGAGACCGACGATTCCGAGCTGCATAGGACCTCCGCTGGTGGCAGTGCAGGGCTGGGCGGACGATAGCCTGCCGCCAATGGGCGACGCGGCTGACGTGCTGGCGATCTTCGGGATCAGCGGCGACCTGGCGAAGAAAATGACCTTCCGGGCGCTCTACCGGCTGGAGGAGCGGGGGAAGCTCGACTGCCCGATCGTCGGGGTGGCGATCGACGACTGGGACGACGAGCAGCTGCGCGCCCACGCGCGGGACGCGATCGGCGCCACCGTCGCCGATCCCGACGAGGACGTCTTCGGCCGCCTCGCCGCCCGCCTCACCTACGTGCAGGGCGACTACGCCGAGGCCGCGACCTTCGAGCGCGTCGGCAGGGCGCTCGGGGATGCCGAGCGCCCCGTCTTCTACCTGGAGATCCCGCCGTCGCTCTTCGCCACCGTCGTCCAGGGACTCGGCAAGGCGGGGCTGACCGAGAACGCGCACGTGGTGATCGAGAAGCCGTTCGGGCACGACCTGGAGTCGGCCCGCGAGCTCAACGCCGAGCTCTGCGCGGTCCTGCGCGAGGACCAGATCCTCCGCATCGACCATTACCTCGGCAAGGAGCCGGTGATGGACATCACCTACCTGCGCTTCGCCAACGCGATGCTGGAGCCGGTCTGGAACCGCGAGCACGTCTCCCACGTGCAGATGACGATCGCCGAGAA
Source organism: Solirubrobacterales bacterium (assembly GCA_035765335.1). Classification (GTDB taxonomy): domain Bacteria; phylum Actinomycetota; class Thermoleophilia; order Solirubrobacterales; family 70-9; genus VAYN01. The sequence continues at coordinate 45,669 of DASTXV010000062.1, read as the reverse complement.
CTTCGGGGTCGACGATCGCGGCCGCTTCTACGACGCGGTCGGGGCGATGCGCGACGTGATCCAGAACCACGCCCTGCAGGTGCTCGGCATCGTCGGCATGGAGCCGCCGACCGGCAACCATCCCGACAGCGTCCGCGACAAGAAGCTGGAGCTGTTCAAGGCGATGCGGGCGGCCGACCCGAAGCGCTACGCGCGCGGCCAGTACGAAGGCTTCCTCGACGTCAAGGACGTGGCGCCGGACTCGACCACCGAGACCTTCGCCGCGGTCGAGCTCGAGGTCGACAACTGGCGCTGGGCGGGGGTGCCGTTCTTCGTCCGCGCCGGCAAGTGCCTGCCGGTGAAGTCGAGTGAGGTGACGGTCTTCTTCAAGCGGCCGCCGCGGCTCGGCGTCGGCCGTGGCAAGACGCCGGAACCGAACCAGATGACGATCCGGATCGAGCCGCAGCCGGGAGCGCGGACCCGCCTCTACGCGAAGCAGGCGGGCGAGGAGGCGTTCCAGGCCGCCGACCTCGAGGTGCTGTTCGAGAAGGTCCCGGGCGAGGACCCGGAGCCCTACGAGCGCCTGCTCGGCGACGCGATCGCCGGCGAGCACCAGCTCTTCACCCGCCAGAGCTCGATCGAAGAGACCTGGCGCGTGGTCCAGCCGCTGCTCGACGAACCCGGCCCCGTGCACGCGTATGAGCCGGGGACCTGGGGGCCGAAGGAGGCCGATCAGCTCCTTCACGGGACCGGCCAGTGGGCCAAGCCCTGGCTGCCGAGCGACTGAATTCCTAGCATCCTGCTAGGTTTTCGGCCGCCCTAATTAGGGTGGCCTAAACCAGTTGCCGGGAGCCCCGGTTTCCTGCGAGGCAGGGGCTCCCGGTAGGGCCCACCGCCGCGGAAGCGCCTAAGGTGGCTCGCCTGATGATCGACGCCGGTCAAAGGGCCGATGAGCTGCTGCGCGGGCTCGGCTACGCCGAGTGGCGGGCCGGGCAACGGGAGGCGGTGGTTGCGGCTCTGGAAGGGCGCGACTCGCTGATCGTGATGCCTACGGGGGGCGGCAAGAGCCTCTGCTACCAGCTGCCGGGGCTGGCGAGCGAGAAGCTGACGATCGTGGTCAGCCCGCTGATCGCGCTGATGCGGGACCAGTGGGAGAAGCTGAGCAGGCAGGGGCACCCGGTGGCGATGATCACCTCGGGGATGGAGGAGCACGAGGTCTCCGAAGCGCTGGCGCAGGTGCGCGGCGAGGCCCGGATCGTCTACTGCGCCCCGGAGCGCTTCGCCTCGAACGTCTTCCTCGAAGCGCTCTCGCAGCGGGAGATCGACCTGGTCGCGGTCGACGAGGCGCACTGCGTCTCCGAGTGGGGACACGACTTCCGGCCCGACTACCTGCGGCTGCCGCAGGTGGTGGAGCGGCTGGGACGGCCGACGGTGATGGCCTGCACGGCGACGGCGACGCGGCCGGTGGCGGCCGAGATCGCCTCGCGGTTCGGGATGCGCGAGCCGCTGCAGGTGCGCTCCGGCTTCGACCGCCCGAACCTCTCCTTCGACGTCGTCGCGCTCGAGGGCAAGGGCTCGGTGGCGCGGCGGCAGGCGCTGCTGGAGGCGGGCCTGCAGGACCCGGCCAACCGCCCCGCGATCGTCTACTGCGGCACCCGCGCCGGCACCGAAGAGGTGGCGCGGGACCTGACCGAGGCCGGGATCGCCGCGGTCGCCTACCACGCCGGCCTCGAACCCCGGCTGCGGACCGCGATCCAGGAGCGCTTCATGGCCACCGACACCGGCGTCATCTGCGCCACCAACGCCTTCGGCATGGGCGTCGACAAGCCCGACGTGCGCTCGGTCTGGCACGTGACGATCCCGACCAGCGTCGAGGCCTACTACCAGGAGGCCGGCCGCGCCGGGCGCGACGGGCTGCCCTCCCGGGCGGTGATGCTGGCGCTGAAAGCCGACCTCGGCCGCCTGCTCCGCTTCAACGAAGCGCGCGCCAACGACCCCGAGCTGGCGGTCGCCTACGAGCGCGGCTGGCGCGCCTACCACGCGATCAAGGCCTTCATCTACGGCACCGAGTGCCGCCGCCGCTCCCTCCTCGACCACTTCAGCGACCGCACCGCGGGGGCGCCGCTGGAGCGTTGCTGCGACGTCTGCGACCTGCTCGAGTGGCTGCCCGACCCAGAGACGATCGCGGTCCGCAAGCCGAGCCGGGCGAAGGCCCCAGCGGCCCCGGCGCCGGACCTCTCCCCCGCCGACGCGCCGCTGTTCGAGGCGCTGAAAGCCTGGCGCCTGCGCGCGGCGGCCGACAAGCCCGCCTACACCGTCGCCAACAACCGCACCCTCACCGCGATCGCCACCGCGCGTCCGAGCGACGAGGACTCCCTGATCGCGATCAGCGGCGTCGGCCCCGCCTTCATCGAGAAGCACGCGCCGGAGGTGCTGGCGATCGTCGCCGAGCACTCCGGCCCCCTTGCAGAAGCCGCCTAGGAGGGGCGCCCCCTCCTAGTTCTCGCGCAGTTCCCGCTCGCGCTTCTCCGCTCGCTCCTCGTTCAGCTCCGCTTCGAGCTTGGCCCGCTCGGCTCGCTCCTCGGCGACCGCGGCCTGGGTGCGGCTCTCCTCGGCCTGCTCGTGGTGGTGGCGCGCGTCGTCCCGATGCGCCTCCGTCTGCACCTGGGCGAATTCGCGCTGCCTGCTTTTGCGCCGGGCAGCCGCGATCAGCATCGCGATGACGATGAGCACGGCGACGACGATGACTATGACCAGGACGGTCTCCATCTCTCTCCTCCTTTGGAAGGGACGGTTTATCTGGTTCCCCGCCCCGGCCAGCCGAAACACGCAACCGCCGTTGCAACGACCGGCGAGGAGTGAAGCCCGGCCCTCGCCGCTTGCGAGCATAGGAACCTCTGTTGCTCGCCCGGCCCAAGCTCCACGCCGCGCTCGCGGTCGCCCTTGCCAGCGCCTTGGCGCTGTTGCTGCTCGCTGCTCCCGCAAGCGCCGGCTCGCTGCTGAAGCCGAAGGGCAAGAAGGTCTGGTGGGGCGTCTCCGACACCGGCGACCCGGCCGACTTCGGGCAGTTCTCCGACGTGCTGAACAAGCACCCGGCGGTGATGCAGTCGTTCCGCACCTGGGGCACCGACTTCGACGAGGTGATCCGCCGCTGGCAGACCGCCAACGCGCGGCCGATGGTCCACATCTCCACCGCCGACAACAACACCGGCGCCGAGCTGATCACCCCGGCGGGGATCGCCCGCGGCGACGGCGACCTCTACCTGGTCCGCCTCAACAAGCTGTTCGCCAACAAGAAGATGAAGGCCTACGTGCGGCCGCTGGGCGAGCCCAACCGCTGCCTCAACGTCTGGGCCGCCTATGACTGCGCCGGCGCCTCGCGCGGTCCCGAGCACAGCACCCGCAACTACAAACGCGCCTTCCGCCGCATCTACGTGATCGTCCACGGCGGCGGCAAGCGCCGCAAGATCGACCAGCGCCTCGCCGAAGCCGGGCTGCCGCCGCTGACCGTCGACGTCCCGGGCCTGGCCAAGGCGCCGATCGCGGTGGTCTGGAGCCCGCTGCCCTCCGGCTCGCCGACCGTCCCCCACAACCGCCCGCGCCACTTCTACCCCGGCTCGCGCTGGGTCGACTGGGCCGGCACCGACTTCTACTCCGGCTACCCGGAATGGAAGTCGCTGACGGGGCTCTACCGCAAGTTCTCCGGCAAGCCGTTCGCGATCACCGAGTGGGCGGTCCACGCCGGCGACGACCCGGCCTTCGTCAGCAAGCTCTTCGCCTGGGTCCGCAGCCACCCGCGGACGAAGATGCTCGTCTACTACCAGGACTTCGGCTCCACCAGCAGCTACCGGATCCAGAACTACGGCTCCAGCCTCAACGTCTTGCGCGCCCGCCTCCACTCCGGCCGCTTCCCTTCGTACGCGCCGGACGCGCCGAAGCTACCGCCACCACCGCCCGGTGGGGTCGGAGCGCCGTGATGCTCGAGTAGCCGGTGAGGTAGATGCGGCGGCCGTCGGAGATCACCGGCGTGTAGGTGCCGTAGGGGTAGCGGAAGACCCGCTTGCCGCTCCGCATCATGAAGCCGCTGGTGGTCTTGTCGGTGAACTCGGCGACGTAGACGATGTCGCCGATCGCCGAGAGCGAGCCGATCACCTGCCCCCCGGCCGAGCGGCTCCAGCGGACGCTGCCGTCCTTGGCGTCGAGCGCGTAGACGTTGCCGTCGAAGGAGCCGATGAAGACGCTCGGCGGGCTGTGCTTGGTGTTGGCGACGGCGGGGCCGGAGTAGGCGTAGCCGCCGGTCGAGTAAGACCAGGCGAGCTCGCCGTCGGAGGTGTCGTAGCTGTAGACGCGGGCGTCGTTGTTGCCGGCGTAGACGCGGCCGTAGGCGACCGCCGGGGTCGAGTAGAAGGCGCCGGAGCCGCCGAAGCCGGGGCCGAGCGAGCCGCTCTGCCAGACCAGCTTGCCGGTCTTGGCGTCGACCGCGTTCATGTAGCCGCCGTAGTCGCCGACGAAGAGCTTGCCGCCGTAGTAGGCGGGGGCGGCCTTGATCGCGCCGCCGAGCGGGGTCGACCAGCGCACCTGGCCTTTGCCGGTGCTCATCGCGAACAGTTCGCCGTTCTCGACCCCGAAGTAGACGGTGCGGTCAATCACCACCGGCGAGGACTCGGCCCGGCCGGGCAGGTCGCGCTTCCAGATCGTCTTCCCGGTCTTGGCGTCGAGCTTGAGGATGTGGCCGGGGACCAGGTTGACGATGTAGAGGCGGTTTTTGTAGAAGGCCGGCGAGGAGGCGTTGAGGCGGCCGATCCGCCGTTTCCACAGGACCCTGCCGGTGTCGGCGTCGAGCGCGTGGGCGAAGCCGTTGTTGTTGACGAAGTAGAGCTTGCCGCCGACGTAGATCGGCGGGAACTCGAGCAGCGGCCGGTCGGTGAAGCGCCAGATTTTGCGGAAGGGCGGCTTCACCCCCTTCACCGGCAGGAAGCGGGTGCGGGCGAGGTCGTAGCCGTAGATCGGCCAGTTGACCGTCTTCGGCTCTTTCGGCGGCGGCGGCTTCTGCGGTTTGAAGCGTTCGATCACCGCCTCGTTGTGGACGTCGCCCGGTCGCTTCAGCAGCTCGTAGGCGATGATCCCGCCGCCGACGAGGACGCCGAGCGAGAGCAGGACGATCGCCGGCAGCCGGTTCGAGGGATGCCAGAGATGGAGCTCGAGGAAGCGCTTAACGCGCATTCGCGGCGCGGCGCTCTGACTCTTTCGCGACCCCGCCCAGCAGGTCCCGGATCGCTTTCTTCAGGACCGCCATGAAGACCGGTCCCGCGAGCGGGATCGTCGGCGTCGTCTTCACCGCGTAGGTGACCTCGGTGCCGCCGTCGGCGGCTTTCAGCTCGACCGTGCCGACGTGATCGCGCACCGGCAGGCCGGAGAGGATCTTGTAGGAGAAGCGGTTGGGGCGCTCGTAGGCGATCACTTCCTCGCGCATCGGCGGGCCCGGCACGGCGCTGAGGACGCGGATCGCGCCAAGGCCGTTCGGCGCCGGCTCGCCCTCGCGCTCGAGCTCCGCCTTGCGCAGGGGCGTGATCTCCGTATAGCGGCGGTGGTCGGTGAGGACGTCGAAGACGGTCTCGGGCGGGGCGGCCACCTGGCGGACGTATCTGAAGCTCGCCATCGGCCGCTAAGGCTACGTCAGTCGCCAGCGCTGCGGGTCCGTGCCCTCGATCGCCTCGACCTCACCGGCGATCGCCAGGTGGTCCAGACAGGAGAGGACGATCTGCAGGGCCCAGGCGCTGGCCGGGGTGTTGAGGTTCTCCGGGCCGATGATCTCGCCGACCACTTCGAAGGCGGTCCGCTCGCCCGCGGCCAGCGCCGCCCGCACTTTTCCCAGCAGCGAGTCGACCTGCCGCCGGGACTCGGCGATCTTCGCCTCGGGGTCGCGGAAGGTGCGGCCGTGGCCGGGGAGGACGAGGTCGACGTCGAGGCCCTCGACCGTCTCCAGGCTGGTGAGGAATTCGCCGATCGGATCGCCGCCGTGGCCGTAGTCGAAGAAGAGGACGGTGCGGCCGAGCAGGTGGTCGCCGGAGACGAGCAGCTTGCGCTCGGGCTGATGGAGGACGACGTGCGAGGGGGCGTGCCCGGGCGTCTCGCGCACCTGCCAGGTGCCGAGGTCGGTCTCGATCTCGACCCCGGGAACGAGGTCGCGGTCGGGCTCCTTGAGGACGTCGATCCCGGTCTCGTCGTCTTCTTCGCGCGCCTCCCGGTAGCGCGCCAACGCCTTCGGCGGCACCCCGCTCTGGCGCGCCACCTCGATCCGCGACTCCAGCGCCGCCGCCGGGTCGTCGGCGAGCGGCCGCACGTGCTCCCAGCGCGGGTGCATCCAGAGCTCGCACCCGGCCCGCTCGGCGATCGCGCCGCCGAGCCCGTAGTGGTCGATGTGGGAGTGGGTGCAGACGACGAGGCGGACGTCCTCGACCCCGAACCCGGCCTGCGCCAGCGCCAGGTCGAGCTGCCGCAGCCGCCCCTTGCCGCCCATCCCGGTGTCGAACATGACGATGCCGCCGTCCGAGGCCACCGCCCAGGCGTTCCCGTGCGGGACGCCCGGCCAGGGAAGGGGGAGCCGCAGCCGCCATACCCCCGGCAGGAGTTTCTCGGTCCGGGGCGCCTCGGCTTTGCCGCTACTGGCCACGTGGCCAGTCTTTCAGGGACGCTCGAACTCCTGCATCGCGCCGGCGATGGCGAAGCAGGCGGCACCGGCGAAGGTGGACCAGTTGGCGACCCCGACCGCCAGCTCGTCGCCGGTCTCGGGACGGACGAAGGCGGCGACCGCCGCGGCCATGAACAGCGCCGAGCCGGCCTGGTTGACGACGACGATCCACCAGCCGAGGTCGGCCCGCCGCCCGCGCGGCCGGTCGCGGTGCATCTCGGTCAGGGCGAGGTGGCCGGAGACGAGGAAGAGGACGCAGCCGACGAATTCGGGGGTCCAGACGAGGCGGTGCAGCTGCGCCGTGGTCAGGTCACCGACCAGCGCCGCCATCAGGCTGGCGCCGAAATAGAGCGTGCCGACGAAGAGCGCGACGGCACTCGCCCAGTCCAGCCGCCCCGGCTCAGTCGACCACCAACGCCACTCCGCCGCCCGCGCGACCCCGTCCGGATCGACCCCCCGCGGCGCATTGGCGACCTGCAGCACCGAGGCGTAGCCCCCGGTGGTGAAGAAGACCCCGCCAACCGCAAAGACCGCCGCCGCCAACCGCGGCCCCCCGACATGCCCCTGCGCCAACAACGCCCCAACGCAGAACAACGACCCCCCAACCACAAACGCCGTCGCAGCAACCGCATTGACCCGCGCCAGCCGCCGCCGCGTCCCCTCATCCGCCTGCCCCCTCGCCTCAGACGGGTCTGCACCTCCAGCAACAACCAAGCCGCGCTTGCGCAGCGCCCGCCGATCGAGATTCACGGCGGCAGCGTATTCCGCCGCTAAGCCGCTTCGAAAGAGCTCGGGTCGCCACCGGTGCGCTCACCCGTGTCGAGGCGCTCCAGCGCCGCCATGTCGTCCTCGCTGAGGGCGAAGTCGAAGACTTCGAAGTTCTGGCGAATCCTCTCGGGGTTGGACGACTTCGGAATTACCACGTTGCCTATCTGCAGGTGCCAGCGGAGGATGACCTGCGCGGGGCTGCGGTGGTGATGGGCGGCAATGGTTTCGATCGTGCCGTCCCTCAGCAGGTCCCCCTGAGCGAGCGGGCTCCAAGCCTCGGTGGCGACGTCGTGGTCGGCGTGCCAGGCGCGCAGCTCAGGTTGTTGGAGACGGGGGTGGAGCTCGATCTGGTTGACGGTCGGCAGGAGCTCGGCCTCACGCTCCAGTCGCTCCAGGTCCTCGATGCGGAAGTTGGAGACGCCGATCGAGCGGGCGTCGCCTTCCTCTTTGATTCGCTCGAAGGCGCGCCAGGTGTCGAGGTAGAGATCCTTGGACGGCATCGGCCAGTGGACCAGGTAGAGGTCGACGTAACCGGTGCCGAGCCGCTCGAGGCTCTTGTCGAAGGCGCGCAGGGTCGAGTCGTAGCCCTGCTCGGAGTTCCAGAGCTTGGTGGTGACGAAGACGTCCTCGCGGCGGATCCCGGTCGCCGCGATCGCCGCCCCCACCCCCGCCTCGTTGCCGTAGGCGGCGGCGGTGTCGACGTGGCGGTAGCCGACCCCCAGCGCTTCCTCGACCTTCTCCTGCGTCTCCTCGGACGGGATCTGGAAGACGCCGAACCCCAGCTGCGGGATCTCGACGCCGTCGCGCAGGGTCACGGCGGGAACTTCGGTCGCGTTCATCATCCGCCCTCGCCTACCCCCGGGGCAGGATCTTCAAGCGGGAGCGCTGCTAGGCCGTGGAGAGGCCGATGGCCAAGAGAGGGAAGGCGCTCATGATGCCGAGGTAGGCGCCCATCGCGGCGCCGCCGCCGAAGCTGGAGCTGCGCGAGCGAGCGCCGACAAAGGCGCCGACCAGGGGGAAGACGGCGGCGAGTCCGAGTCCGAGCCAGAAGACGGGAGGCATTGCGGCGGCGAGAATACCCGAAGCCGGGGAGGAATCGCCGCCCGCGCGGCAAAGGCGCTTCCCATGAACCAGTCAGGCGCACAGAACAGCAAGCTGATCCTCGCGGCGATGATCTTCGCCGTCTCGATGACCTTCATCGACCAGACGATCGTCGCGATCGCGATTCCGACGATCCAGGACGACCTCTCGCTCTCGGCGACGGGGGTGCAGTGGATCATCAACGGCTACCTGCTCTCGCTCTCGGCCCTGTTCGCCTTCGGCGGCCGGCTCGCCGACATCGCCGGCCACCGCCGCATGGTCACCCTCGGCGTGGTGATCTTCGCCGCCGCCTCCGCCCTCTGCGGCGCCACGCCCGCCAGCTCGATCGACGAGGGCTGGTTCATCGTCTTCCGGGTGATCCAGGGCGCCGGCGCGGCGATCATGTTCCCGGCGGCGCTGGCGATCGTCCTCAACGCCTTCCCGGTCCGCGAGCGCGGCCAGGCGATGGCGATCTTCTTCGCCGTCGCCGGCGGCCTCACCGCGATCGGTCCGCTCGCGGGCGGCTACCTGGTCGAGGTGACCTGGCGGGCGATCTTCTGGGTCAACATCCCGGTCGCGATCATCGCCCTCGTCCTGATCTGGAAGTCGAAGCCGGCCGACGAGAAGCACCCGGCCCCGCTCGACTACACCGGCACGGCGCTGATCACCCTCGGCATGGGCTTCGCCGTCCTCGGCCTGCAGCAGTCGAGCGTCTGGGGCTGGGACAGCCCGGCCACCTGGGCCTGCCTGGTCGGCGGCCTGGTGATCCTCGCCTCCTTCGTCCGCTACGAGCTGCGGGTCGAGAACCCGCTGCTGCGGCTCGAGGTCTTCAAGGACCGGGCCTTCGCGGTGGACAACCTCATCCTCTTCCTGCTGATGATCCCGTTCGTCCCGCTGTTCTTCTTCGCCAGCATGTACGCGCAGATCTCGCTCGGCGAAAGCGCCTCGGAAACCGGGCTCTACCTGCTGATCTTCTTCGCCGGCTTCGCCACCGCCTCGCAGTGGGGCGGCAAGATCCTCGACAAGGTGGGCGCGCGCAACGCCGTCGTCCCCGGCTGCGCGATCGCCGCAGTCGGCTTCTACCTCTGGGGCAACTCGCTGACCGAGCTCTCGGTCTCGGACCAGTGGTACTACATCGTCATCGCCGGGGCCGGGGTCGGGCTCGTCCTCAGCCCGGCCAACACCGACGCGCTGAACCGGGTCCCGCGCAGCCGCTACGGCGAGGCGACCGGAATCACCCAGACGGTGCGGAACTTCGGCTCCAGCCTCGGCCTCGCGGTGCTGGGCTCGATCCTGATCCTCGAGAACCGCTCCAACCTGGAAGCGACCGCCGACGAGAACGGCATCCCCAAGCAGGTCGGCAGCCAAGTCGCCGACGTGATCAGCCAGGGCACCGGCGCCCCCGAAGGGCCGGAAAAACTGCCGGCCCCGGTGCAGAAGGTCGTCGACAGCATCCCCCACGACTTCGCGATGGCCTCGCGCACCGTCTTCTACGCGATGGCCGGGGTCATGGCTGTCGCCTTCGTCATCGCCCTCGCGCGGATGCCCGGCGGCAAAGTCGAAGCGGAAGTGGAGGACTTCGGCGAGCCCACTTCCGCTGGACCCGCCTGAGCCCCAAGCAGTCACGCTCGGCAGAGGTAGACGGCCTTCGTGTGGACCTCTTCGTCGAGACCGGCGAAGAGCGCTCCCTTCAGCTCGCCGAAGACGCCGGCGCAGGTCATGCCGGCGGTCTCGATGCAAGCAAGAATTTCTTCTTCGGCGAAGTGCCGTTGGCGGTGGACATGCTCCGAGCCGGCCTCTCCCTCGGCCTCAAACCGGGCTTCGTGGAAAGAGCCGGGCCGAACCCGATCGGGAACCGACTGCCCCTGCCAAACCAGGCGCCTACCGTCCCGCTCGACCACGACCTCGCGGCTGAAGAAGGTGCGGTAGGTGAGAAGCGTGCTGACGTCGAACAACGCGATCCCCCCGGGCCCCAGGTTCCGCTTGAATCCTTCCAGCGTCGCCTCCAACTCAGTCACCGAGAGCAGATAGTTGATGGGGTCATTCACCGCCCAGACCAGGTCGAACGCCCCCAGGTCGGGCAAGGCGCGCATATCCGCCTTGAGGAGCCTTGCCTTCTCGCCTGCCTTGGCGCGGGCGATATCCAACATCCTCTCTGAGATGTCGCATGCGGTAACGCGGAAGCCCCGATCCAGCATCGGCAAGAAGCTCAAGCCCGTGCCGCAGGCTACGTCCAGCAGGCTCTTGCCCTGAAGCCCGGCCTCCTCCGCTTTCCTGAGGAGACGCTTGGTCCAGCGCTCGTACCTATATTCGTGGGTGAAGGCGTCGTAGTCCGATGCGAAGGCGTCGTACGCCGCTTTCGCATCGGCTTTCATCGGCCCCTAACAGGTCTTCGAGACGCTGATCGCGGGCAGAACCGGGGTCTTCTCTTTATTGGCCTTCATCTTCAAACCTCCTCATGGCTTGTCGATGCAACGATCGAATAGATACTTAGATACTTGTAGTTGGTTTTTTTGATCAATCAATAATGCTTAGCTCAACCCGAGGCGGACGCTGATACGTTGCGGGCGTGAGGATCCTCGCCTTCAGCGATCTGCACCGCGACCTCGAGCAGGGGGCGCGGCTGGTGGAGATGTCGGCCGAGGCCGACGTCGTGATCGGCGCCGGCGACTTCGCCTCGGTCCACGAGGGGTTGGAGGAAACGATCGACGCCCTCGCAGGGATCGAGGCGCCGACCGTCCTCGTCCCTGGTAACAACGAGACCGCCGATTCGTTGCGGTCAGCTACCGCAAGGTGGAACGCCGCCACCGTCCTCCACGGCGAGGGGACGACGATCGAGGGCACCGAGTTCTTCGGCCTCGGCGCCGGCATCCCGGTCACCCCCTGGGACTGGAGCTTCGACCTCACCGACGAGGAGGCGACCGAGCTGCTCGCCGCCTGTCCCGAGGGCGCCGTCCTCGTCCTCCACTCGCCCCCGCGCGACCACTGCGACAGCGCCGGCAACGGCGGCAACTTCGGCAGCCCGGCTTTGCTGCAAGCAATCGAAGAGAAGCGTCCCCGCCTGGCCGTCTGCGGCCACATCCACGAGTCCTGGGGCTGCGAGAGCGAGATCGGCCCCACCCCGGTCCGCAACCTCGGCCCCCAGGGCACCTGGCTCGAGCTTTAGCCAGTCACCAAGCGGTGCAAGGTCTCCGGGGCGATGTCGGCGCCGTTGGGCCAGACGATCGTCCCGAGCTCCTCGTCGAGCTCCACCCTTTCGAAGTAACCGGGGTCCGCAAGAGGAGCGAAGACTCCTCTCCAGTCTTCTTCTGAAAAATCAATCTCGCCGGAGGTACCGTCGTCGAAGCCCAGCCGCAGCCGGTAGCCGCCTAGAAGCTGCACGTCGGTTACGTGAACGAGCTCCTCCATAAGACCGATGCTAGGGAAGGGGGGCAATGCTTTCCAACACCTCCCCTTGCTCTGCAAGATCCCAGTTCTTCAGCAACTCCTCCCGATGCAGCAATGCCCACCGCTTGACCAGACGGAACGCCTGCGGAGGCAAGCTTCCACCCAGCAACTCCAGCGACGAGATCGAGATCGATGCCTTGTGCTCGCCGTAGAGAGCATGGAAGTGCGGGACCCCATGCTCGCGGTAGTACATGGCAATCACGATCCCGTAGAAGCTGCTGATCCGTGGCACCCGCCGAACCTAGGAGGGATCAACGCACGCGTGGCGCGCAGAAAGTGCCAATTCAATCGCGGCATACTTGCGGGAATGGGACATCGTCTCCTTCGAGCCGCCGACGCCTTTTGGCGGCGGTCGAACCAGATGCAGACGCCGAACACGGACCTGGGCGGGCAGCTCGAGGCATCGCAGTTGGGGGCGCGGATGTGGCGGATCGAGCCGGGCAAAGCCTCGACCAAGCACCGGCACTTCACCCAGGAGGAGCTCTACGTGCTGCTGGAGGGCGAGGGGCGGGTGCGGATCGGGGACGAGGTGCTGACGCTGGCGCCGCTGGACACGCTGCTCGTCGACCCTGACACCGACCGCCAGCTCTTCAACGACACCGACGCCGACCAGCTCTGGCTGGTCGTCGGCGCGCCGCGGGAAAACATCACCAGCACCCTGGAGATGAGCGAGGAGCAGCTGCGGCACATGTATCCGGACGGGCCGAAAGCGCTGCCGCCGGAGCTCGGCGGCGGGCAGGCCGACTAGAGCGCCAGGGAGACGGGCTCCTCGAGCAGCTGCTTGACCCGGGCGAGGAATTCGGCGCCCTCGGCGCCGTAGAGGATGCGGTGGTCGCAGGAGAGAGTCGCCTTCATCAGCTGGGCGGGGACAATCTGGCCGTCGCGGACGGCGGGTACTTCGCGGATCGCGCCGACGGCGAGGATCGCCGCCTGGCCCATGTTGATCACGGCGTCGAACTCGTCGATCTCGAACATGCCGAGGTTGGAGACGGTGAAGGTGCCGCCCGAGAGCTCCGGCGGCGTCACCGAGCCGTCGCGGACTTTGGCGGCGACGGCGCGGGTATCGGCGGCGATCTGCCGCAGGCCCTTCTGATCAGCGTCGAAGATGGTCGGCACCACCAGCGCTTCCTCGGCGGCCACCGCGACGCCGACGTTGACCCGCGAGTAGAGCTCGAACTTGCCGTCGCGGTAGGCGCCGTTGGCTTTCGGGAACTCCCGCAGCGCGATCGCGCACGCCTTGACGATCATGTCGTTGAAGGATGGCACCACGTCGCCCTCTTTGGTCGCGCCTTTGATCGCCGCGCGGGCCTCGACCGCCTTCCCCATGTCGATCTCGATCGTCAGGTAGAAGTGCGGCGCCGTCGCCTTCGACTCGGCCATCCGGCGGGCGATGGTCTGCTGCAGCTTCGAGAGTTCGCGAGTCTCGGTGTCACCTTTGGCCGTTCCAGACGAAGGCTGCTGGCCAGCGGGTCCTGCCGCCTGCGGAGGCGCCTGCGCTGGATGCTCGGCACCTCCTCCGGCGTCATCCACTGGAGAAGCCCCTCCCCCAGACTCCGCCTCCTCGACGTCGTGTTTCACGATCCGGCCTCCAGGTCCCGAACCGTGAAGCGCTGAGAGGTCCAGACCTTTGTCCTTAGCCAGCCGTCGCGCCAGCGGAGAAGCTTTGACCCTCTCCCCGTCCTCGGATTTCGCCGCAGGGGCTTGACCCTCAGCGTCCGACTCCCCCTCATCTCCCGTGGGTGGCGACGATGCGGGACCCGCGCCGGTAGGCGCGGGGGACGTATCGGAGACAGGACCCGCGGGCTGAGAGCCTGGTCCCTCGCCAATCCGCGCAATAGGACTGCCGATCGGCAACGTCTCCCCCTCTTGGGCCAGGATCTCCTGCAGAACCCCAGCGGTGTCGGATTCGTAGGCCATGTTCGCCTTGTCCGTCTCGATTTCGACCAGCTCGTCCCCGACCGCGACCTCGTCCCCCACCTGCTTCAGCCAGGAAAGGATCGTTCCCTCCTCCATCGAGTCGGAGAGGCGGGGCATCACCACCTCACTCATGGGGCAGCTCCATGCCTACAGATTGACACTTCGCGCCGCCGGCTCTCAGCCGCCGCCGCGCAGGGCGCTGCCGAGGAGCGAGACGGCCGCCTGGCGCAGCACGCTCATGCCGAGCTCGCCCATCATCGCCTCCTGCCGCGCCTGCAGTTGCCCCACCGTCGCGATCGGCTCGACGTCGGTGCGCGGTTCCGGCGGCGCGCTCGCCCGCGCCTGGCCGTAGGCGAGGCAGCCTTCGACCCCCTGGGCGATCAGCTGGGCGCGGTAGTCGGCGCCCTCTTCGATCGGGTGCAGGTTGTCCGCCTGCATCAGCTCTGGGTGGGTGAAGACGGCGCGCTGCCAGTCGGGCACCTGGGTCCCCGGCCGCGAGGCGGCGAATTCGGCCACGACCCGGTTCTTGCCGCTGTCGTCGACCCCGCCGGGATGGAGGCCGTGGATCGTCGGCACGACCATGCAGCGGTCGCCGACGGTTTCCGCCACCTTCTGCAGGTTGCCGGCGAGGATCTCCGGATAGGACGGGTTGTCGTTGGTGCCGGCGTCGAAGACGACCACGTCGACGGAGGGGTCGTAGCTTTCCTGGAAGAGGTCGAAGATCTGGTAGCTGTTGTAGCCGCCGACGGCGTTGATCGTCAGCCGGACGCCGGGGAGGTAGCGGCTCAGGTAGGGCGAGGTGAGCTCCTCGAGGCTGTCCCCCACCACCAGCACGTGCGGGGCCGATCGCGCCGGCGCCGCCGGGACAAGGAAGAGGAGCAGGACCGCCAGGACCGCTCCGCCGAAGCTGCCGATTCGCCGCACGGGGAGGGTTTCTACACGACGTAGCCCTCTTAAACTGCGTGCGTGCCCGCCGCCCGGCTCCGACTCGCAGGCTGCGCCGTCATCGGCGCGCTGCTCTTGGCCGGCTGCGGTGGCGGAGATGACGAGACCGATGGGGTGACGATCGCCAGCGGCGAGCCGACGACGGTCACCGAGCGAGCGCGCCAGGGACAAGACGCGAGAAAAGGACGCCCTGTCCCCGGCGGCGACCTCTGCCAGAGCCAGCTCGGCAGCTTCGTCGGCTCCCTCGACGGGTTGCGGCGGCGGCTCGCGGTCGGCGTCACCTACGACCAGTACGTCGCCGAGGTGCGGGGGATCCGCTCCACCTACGGCGAGATCCCGACCGGGAAGCTGCGGTTCGACTGCCTGACCCGGGTCGCGACCCCGAGCGAGAAGGCCTTCAACCGCTACATCGAAGGCGCCAACGACTGGGGCGAGTGCGTCTCCGAACTGGGCTGCGGCACGGCGACGATCGAACCGGTTCTGCAGCGCCGCTGGCGGATCGCCTCCCGCTTCCTCACCGAAGCGCGGGACGGCTTAAGCGAGATCGCCGGATAAAAGCGCGAGAGCCGCCCCAAGGGACGGCTCTCGCCTGGTGCATGGAAACGAGCGCGGGAACTGCGACCGAGCGGGACAAGACCCGGCTCCCAAACGTCTCGCCGGTGCCCGGGGTGGATTCCGCCGGGCGCCCTAACCAGTGCGGCGCCTAGCGGCCCTGCACCTCCAGAGTCCCATCAAGCATGTGATTCAAGTTAGGACCACCTCCTTTCTCTGGTGAGAAAATTGAAGCAAACTCAGAGGTCGGCCTCCAGATGCCGCATTTCGTCACCTACTGGGCGATGACCTCGTCCGGCAGCTCGTCGCCGAGGATGTCCTTGCCGCGGCGCTCCTGGATCCGCCGCCAGGTCTCGAAGCCGAGGCCGACCAGCATCGCGCAGGCGAAGGAGGTGGCGAGCGGCAGCCAGAGGCTGTCCTTGAAGGTCTCGCCGCCGAGGTAGCCGAGCATCGAGACGTAGAGCGCCCAGAGGGCGGCGGCGAAAGCGTCGGCGAGGAGGAACTGGCGGTAGGGCATCTCCAGGGTGCCGGCGGCGAAAGTGGTCGCGGTGCGGCCGCCGGGGATGAAGCGGCCGACGCCGATCAGGATCGCGCCGCGGCGGCGCAGCGCTTCCTCCGCCCACAGCAGCCGCGCCTGCCCCTTGTCGTCGTCGAAGACCCGGTCGGCGATCGGCTCGCCGATCCTGCGGCCGAGCCAGTAACAGAGGTTGTCGCCGAGGAAGGCGCCGAGGGCGACCGCGGGGACGAGCAGCCAGATCAGCAGGTCGCCCTGCGCCGCCAGCACGCCGGCGGTGACCACGATCGTCTCCGAGGGGATCAGCGGGAAGAGGACGTCGGCCGCGGCCGCGAAGGCGACGACGGGATAGGTGACCGCGCTCTGGGAGACCTCCTGGGTGAGCCACTCGAACACAGCATCCGGTTACCCGGATGGGGTTGGTTTACCAATGAGCAGCCGGGTATTGAAGGTCCATGTCAACTGGACTGATCATCGCCATAGTCGTCGTCGTAGCCGTCCTTCTGATCCTCGCCATGGTCGCGGCGAGGCGCTCGAAGGCAAAGCGCGAACTGCGCCGCGAGCGGCTGGGCGAACGGGTCGGCGGCCACCGCCAGGAGGCCGACGTCCACGCGACCAAGGCGCAGGACCATGAGGAGACGGCGCGGGAAGCAGCCGAGCGCGCCGAGCGCGAGCGCGAGACGGCTCGCGAAGCAGCTGAACGCGCCGAGCGGGAGCGGAAGCTGGCCCGCCACCATGGAGATAAAGCCGACGACCTCGAGCGCAAGCTCTAGGTCGAGTCAGGGAGGGAAACATGGTTATCGGAGTCGTAGTCGGAATCTGCGTCCTGCTGTTGATCTTGGGCTTCCTCGTGCCGCGCCTCTCCAACCACGCCAAGCGCGGCAGCGACAAGGGCTTCGGGATGGGCCAGCGCGCCGGCAGCAAGGCACCCGGCCCGATCGGCCGCCTGCTCAGCAAATCGTTCGGCAAATCGAAACGGGCGACCGACAAGAGCCACTCGGCCGGCAAGAGCGCGCGCGAGAAGCTGCCGTTCTAGGCCTGCCAGGCCGCTCGCAGTTCACCGAGGAGGACCTCGAGCGAGGGCAGCGCCTCGTCGCGGGGGGAGATCTGCGCCCGCTGCTGCGGCCAGGGGATCTCCAGCGCCGGGTCGTCCCAGCGGCAGCCGAGCTCGTCGCTCATGTCCCAGTAGTGGGAGACGGCGTAGACGTGGGTGGAGGGCTCGTGGAAGTAGAAGCCGTGGGCGACGCCGTGGGGGATCGAGATCGCCGTCGGCCGCTCCTCGGAGAGCTCGACGCAGGCGGTCGCGCCCACGGTCGGGGAGTCGTCGCGCAGATCGCGCAGGCCGACGGTGGCTCGCCCGCGGACGATCGTCAGGTAGTCGTCGTGGCGCGGGTGGACGTGGACCCCGCGCAGCACCCCCGCCTCGGAGTGCACGGCGTTCCACTGGATCGGCGCCACGTCGGTCTCCCACTCCTCCCGGTAGAGCTCGATGAAGGTGCCGCGATCGTCGCTGTGCGGCTGCAGCGGGGTGAGGCGGAGGTCGTGGGGCAGCGAACCGACGACGGCGGTGGGCGCGTCGGCGCTCAACCCACCACCGCCTCCTCGGCCCCGGTCAGCGCGATCGTCGCGGCGACCGCTTCGACGATCGCGAGGGCGTCGGCGGCCGAGCTCTTCGGCGGCGGCCCTCCCTGCAGGTGCCCGACGAAGGCCCGCAGCTCGGCCAGCAACGGCATCTCGTCGGCGATCGGGCGCCGCTCGACCGAGTCCTCGTCGATACGGCCGGCGCGGCCGACGACGACCGCGCCCGCTTCGGCCCCGTCGAGCTGGGCGACGCCCTCCTCGCAGACCAGCCGCAGCTCGCGCCGGTGGGCGGGGGCGATCGCCGAGACCTCGATCGCCACCCAGGGCGACTCGCCGAGGAAAGCGATCAGACCCGCCAGCTCGCCCCCGACCAGCTCGGGAACCGCGCTGCGTGGGGGCGGGACTTCGCCGAGGATCTCGAGCGCGATCGCGAGGTCGTGCGGAGCGTGGATCCAGACGGTGTTGACGTCGCTGTAGCGATGGCCGAGGGTGACCCGCCGCGAGTGGATGCCGACGGGGGCGCCGAGCTCGCCCGAGCGGGCGATCCGGGCCAGCTCGAGGACGCCGGGGTGGTAGCGCCACTTGTCCATCACGAAGAGGCGGTCGGGGGCGGCGGCCGCGAGGGCGCGGGCGGCGGCGACGTCGTTGGTGAGCGGCTTCTCGACGAAGACCGGGACGCCGAGCTCGAGCGCTTCGCCCACCACCTCGGCGTGGGTCGCCGTCGGCGTCGAGACCACCACCCCGTCGACCGGACCGAGCGAAGCGATGTCCGGGACGATCGCGGTTGCGTTCCCTTCGCGAGCGCGCTCGACGCTCGCCTCCGAGCGGGCGACGACGGGCACCTCGCAGCCCAGCGAGAGCAGGTCGCGGAGGATGTGGCGGCCCCAGCGGCCGCATCCCAGCAGCGCCACGCGGGGTCCGCCGGCTCCGTCGTCCAGGCTTGATTGAGGCACAGCTTCGTCTGCAGCCACGGGGCGATGATAGAGCCGAGGCAGAGGGCGCAGATAGGCTGCCCACGGTGATCCAGCTTCCTGCAGCGGCCGACCCGGAGGTCTCGATAATCGTCCTCCTCGACGGCGCCGCGGAGATGGCCGAGCGCTGCTTACAGGCGATCGCCGCCAGCGATCCAGGGGTCTCCTGCGAGACGCTGGTCCTGCTCAACGACCCCGACGAGGAGCTCGAGCGGCTGGTGCGGAAGTCGACGGCCGGTGGGAGGGTGATCGCCTGCCGGGCGAACGCCGGCCCGGGGGTCGGCTGGAACCTCGGCAACGCGATCGCCAGAGCCCCGCGCCTCGCCACCCTGCACGAGGACTCGGAGCCGCAGCCGGGCTGGCTGCGGCCGCTCTGCGAGACGATGAGCGAGAGCGGCGCCGGCGTCGTCGGCAGCCGCCTCTACAACGCCGACGGCAGCGTCCAGAACTGCGGCTGGGTCCTCTTCTCCGACGCCAGCCACTGGGTCCTCGACGAGGCGACCGCGCCGGAGGTCGTGGCGGCGACCGAGCCGACGCCGGCGGACACGGTCAGCGGCGCCGCGATGCTGGTCGACCGCGAGGCGGTGCGCGCAGTCGGCGGCTGGGATGAGCGCTTCCACCCGGCGGTGTTCATGGACATCGACGTCTCGACGGCGATGTGGAGCCAGGGCCGGCCGGTCCTCAGCGTGCCCGCCTCGCGGGTGGTGCATGCCAGCGGCGCCTTCGACCGCCGCCCCAACTCGCCGCTGACCGGCCCCCGGCTGCGGCCGTTCCTGTTCGAGCGCAACCGCGACCGCTTCCTCGGGAAGTGGCCGGCCGCGCGCGAGCTGGCGCCGCCGCCGAGCGCGATCGAGCCGGAGCCGATCAGGGCCGCCGTGCAGGCGGCCCTCCCCCACGCCCGCGCCCGCTTCGAGCGGGCACGCGCGGCGGAGTCGCTGCCCGCTCCCGACCCGACCCCGAGAGCGACGGCGCGCTTCACCGGGGTCGAGACCCCCGTCCTCGAGGAGGAGGGCGGCTACCGAGTCGCGCCCGAGGTCGAGGCGGCCCTTCGAGCCGCCGAGCGCGAGCTCGTCGACGACTACCTCCGCTGGCTGATCGTCAGGGAGGCGGAGGTCAGCGACCACGTCGAGATGCTGAGCGAGCTGCTCGCCGACAAGCAGGGCGACGTCGCGATGCTGAACACGGCGGTCGAGGACCTGCGCCAGGAGAACGGAAGGCTCTCCTCCACCCTCGACGCCGTTCTCGAGAGCAGGACCTGGCGCACCCGCACCCGCCTCGCCCGCCTCCTCGGCCGCAGCTGAGACTCAGCGACGGACAGCAGCCTCGGCGAACTCGACCAGCTGCCTCGCTTGGGTAGACCAATGAAGCGTCCTCGAGGAACTCCTTCGCGATCTCCAGCCGTCGCTTTGCTTCGTTCGCATCGCACCTTTCACTTGACAGATTTTCCTATCACTTGATAGCTACACCTTTCATTGCACCAAGGCTTCTACCCCTCTCCAGGCGGGTAGAAGGCCAGGGCAATGGAGGCGAGTGCCCGGGCCGAGCCCGTTCGAGGAGGAGTAGACCTGCGCGAGCAGGCGCGGCGACACCCGGCCGCCGTCGCCTTCGGCGTGGTCGGGCTGATCGCCCTGGCGCTGGTCGCGGCGGAGGGGCTGCATGACGTCGCGCAGGCCTCGCTCAACGGGCTGACCCTGGGGACGGTCTACGCGCTCGGCGCGGTCGGGCTGACGCTGGTCTACGGGATCCTGCGCCTGGTCAACTTCGCCCACGGCGACTTCCTCACCTTCGGCGCCTACATGGCCTTCCTCGTCAACGTCACCTGGGAGCTGCCGCTGGCGGCGGCGATCGTCTTCGCGATGGCGGCGACCGCGGTCCTCGGCGTCCTCTCCGAGCGGGTGATGTGGCGGCCGATGCGCTCCAAAGGCGCCGGCTTCCTGCAATTGCTGCTGATGTCGATCGGGCTCGCCTTCGTGATCCGCTCGGTGATCCAGTGGTTCTGGGGGACCGAGATCCGCACCCTCGACGTCAACGTCGTCGACAGCGTCTCCTTCCTCGGCCTGCGGATCGGGCAAACCGAGCTGCTGGTGGTGATCGTCGGCATCGCCGTCCTCATCGCGGTGGCGGCGATCGTCCGCTTCACGATCCTCGGCAAGCAGATGCGGGCGCTCTCCGACGACATGGCGCTGGCCGAGGTCGCCGGCATCGACACCCGCCGCATCATCCTCTTCACCTGGATCCTCGCCGGGGCACTGGCCGGGCTGGCCGGGGCGCTGGCCGGGGCGCTCACCAACCTGCGGCCGGAGCTCGGCTTCGAGCTGCTTTTGCCGATCTTCGCCGCGGTCATCCTCGGCGGCATCGGCAACCCCTTCGGGGCGCTGGTCGCCGGGCTCGTGCTCGGCGTCGTGATCGAGCTCTCGACCCTGGTCGTCGAGCCGCGCTGGAAGGTCACCTTCGGCTTCGTCGCCCTGATCATCGCCCTGATCGTCCGCCCGCAGGGCATCTTCGGGAGGGCGAAGGGGGTATGACCGAGCTGCCGCTGGCGATCACCTTCGAGGCCTTCACCGACGTCGGCTTCTGGAGCGGCGTCCTCGTCACCGCCGGGATCTACGCGGTGGTGACGCTGGGCCTGCAGCTGAACGTCGGCTACACCGGGATCGTCAACTTCGGCCAGGCCGGGTTCATGGCGGTCGGCGGCTACACGATGGCGATCCTCGTGCTCGAGGCCGGCCTCTCGTTCTGGCTGGCGATGCCGATCGCCGTGTTGGTGACGATGGCCTTCGGGGTGTTGATCGGCCTCCCCTCGCTGCGCCTGCGCGCCGACTACTTCGCGATCGTCACCCTGGCGATGGCCGAGGTGGTGCGGCTCGTGGCCCAGAACGCGCAGGGTCTGACCGGCGGCAACAAAGGCCTCTACTGCAACTTCGAAGGCGTCAACCAGACCTGCTTCGACGACGCCTGGAAATCGGTCGCCAACCCCTTCCTCGACTGGGTCGAGGGATTCTGGCCCGAGGTCGACCCGCTGTTCCCGCTGCTGATCGTCGTCTGGGTGACGGTGGCGGTCGGGATCGTCGCCCTCAACTACATCCAGCGCACCCCCTGGGGCCGGGTCCTGCGCGCGGTCCGCGAGGACGAGGACGCCGCCCGGGCGCTGGGCAAGAACACCCTCCTCTACAAGCTGCAGTCACTGGCGATCTCGGCGATGTTCGGCGCCCTCGCCGGCTTCTTCCTCGCCCTTTTCCTGACCACGATCCAGCCCGACGACTACGAGCCGATCGTCACCTTCTACGCCTTCGGCGTGCTCGTCCTTGGCGGCCTTGCCAGCTACGGCGGCGTCGCGGTCGGCGCCGTCCTGCTCTGGACGCTCTTGGAAGGGATGCGCTTCGTCGAGCTGGGGATCAGCGAGGAGCGCACGGCGGCGCTGCGCTTCGCCCTCGTCGGCCTGGTCCTGATCCTGCTGATGGCCTTCCGCCCGCAGGGCATCTTCGGCAAGAAGGAGGAGATGGTCCTTGGCCGCTGAGGCCGGCAACGGGCGGGCGCTGCTCGAGGTCGAGGGCGTGGTCAAGCGCTACGGCGGCATCCAGGCCGTCGACGGCGCCGGCTTCGAGGTCACCGAGCGCTCGGTGACGGCGCTGATCGGCCCCAACGGCGCCGGCAAGACGACGCTGTTCAACCTCGTCACCGGGTTCGCCTCGCCCGACCGCGGCTCGGTCCGCTTCGACGGCGAGGAGGTGGCCCGGCTGCCCTCCTACGCGATCGCCCGCCGCGGCATGGTCCGCACCTTCCAGCTGACCCGGGCGCTGGCGGCAATGCCGGTGCTGGACAACATGATGCTGGCGGCGCCCGAGCAGCCCGGCGAGCGGCTGCGCAACGTGCTGCTGCGGCCGCGGGCGGTGCGCGCCCGCGAGCGCGAGGTGCGCGAGCAGGCGGAGGAGCTGCTCGAGGTCTTCGGCCTGCGCGAGAAGCGGGACGACTACGCCGGCACCCTCTCCGGCGGCCAGCGCAAGCTGCTGGAGCTGGCGCGGGCGCTGATGGCGCAGCCGCGGATGCTGCTGCTCGACGAGCCGATGGCGGGGATCAACCCGACCCTCGGCCGCCGCCTCCTCGACCACATCCAGCGCCTACGCGGCGAGGAGGGGGTGACCTTCCTCTTCGTCGAGCACGACATGGAGGTGGTGATGAACCACTCCGACCGGGTGGTGGTGATGGCCGAGGGGCGGGTGATCGCAACCGGCGAGCCGCGCGAGGTGCGCTCCGACCCCGCCGTCGTCGACGCCTACCTGGGGAGCCCGGCGTGAGCGGCGAGGCGCGGAACGGGAAGCCCCTGCTCGTCGCCGAGGAGCTGGTTGCCGGCTACGTGGCCGAGGTCGACATCCTCAACGGCGCCTCGCTGGAGGTGCCGGAGGGGGCGATCGCGACGGTGGTCGGGCCGAACGGCGCCGGCAAGTCGACGCTGATCAAGACGATCTTCGGCCTGGTCCGGCCGCGCAGCGGGCGGGTGACCCTGCGCGACGAGGACCTCACCGGCCTCGCCCCACACTCGATCACCCGGCGGGGGATGAGCTACGTGCCCCAGCTCGACAACGTCTTCCCCACCCTCAGCGTCGAGGAGAACCTCGAGGTCGGCTCGCTCGAGCGGGCGAGAACGCGGGAGCGGATCGACGTGATGTACGAGCTCTTCCCGCGGCTGGCCGAGCGGCGGGGACAGGCGGCGGGGACGATGAGCGGCGGCGAGCGCCAGATGCTGGCGATGGCGCGGGCGCTGATGCCGAGCCCCCACGTGCTGCTCCTCGACGAGCCCTCGGCCGGCCTCGCCCCCGCCTTCGTCGAGCAGATCTTCGACCAGGTCGGCGAGATCAACCGCGCCGGGGTGACGGTGGTGATGGTCGAGCAGAACGCCCGCCGGGCGTTGGCGATGTCCGACCGCGGCTACGTCCTCGACCTCGGCCGCAACCGCTTCGAGGGCAGCGGCCGCGAGGTGCTCGACGACCCCAAGGTCGCCGAGCTCTACCTCGGCGGCACGGCCCGGATCGACCGCGCCGATGCCTAAGGGTGACTGTCGCCTTTTGGGTCCATATGGACCCAAAAGGCGACACGCCTAACATCCCGCAACCCGCTCAGCGGACGACGATCATCTCGTCGCAGTTGCTGCCGCCCGTCGCCAGGCAGTAGTGGTTGCGCTTGCGGATCCGGTAGGCGTAGTTCCAGTAGGTCTCGCCGCCTCTGTAGGTGAACCAGATAACGCCCTTTCCGTCGAAGGAGAGGTCACCGAAGTTCCAGCTCATCGTGCAGCGCATCCGATCCGCGGCGAGGCGCTTGTTGCATTTGACCCGCCGGGCGTAGCCATCGCTGAAGGCAAGGGCCGGCTTGCGAGCGAGCGCGCTGCGCATCAGACGGGTCGCTTCGGTGGCGCCGAGACGGGTGATCACCGGTTGTGACGGCCCGTACTGGCTGCAGCTGAACTCCCGTTCGATCTGGCGCAGTTCGGGATCGGAGTCCGTGGGGGCGTCGATCCGCAGGCGCAGGAACTGCAGACGGCCGTTCGACGGGCAGCGCCCAGGATCGGAGAAGGTGGCGGTGGCTTCGCTCTCGACGTAAGGGCAGGCGAGGATCGTCTGCTGGCATTTTCCGGGGGCGGTCAGGTCGGGGTGCGCGAGGACTCCCACCCCCACGGCTTCCTGCCGTCCCCAGGAAACCCATTCGCGGGTTTCGAAGCGCACTTTCCCGTCGCCACAGGTGAGCGCTATGAACTTCTCCTTATAGCGCGACTTGCTGCACCCATCCGAACCGAAAACCACCTCAGCGGAGGCCGATGGCGCCCACAGCAGCGCGAGGCCCACAACCGCGGCGACCAGTGCTCCCCTCCTCACGCGCCGCAGCGTACTACCCCGAATAAGACCGCGCCGCGGCCGGTCACACCGGCCGCGGCGCTGGACCAATGCTTATCCCGCTTTCACCTCGACGGTGTCGACTTTCGTCAATTTCCCGTCTTTGAATTCGGAGATGTCGTAGATGTAGCGGCTGAGGTCGCCGTTCTCTTCCCAGTCGATCGGACCGGAGGCGCCTTCGTAGTCGATGTCCTCGCCTTTGTCGAGCGCTTCGATCGCCTGCGGCAGCTCCTCGTAGGTGTACTTCGGGCCGCCCGGAGCGGTGACGTCGACGATCGATTCGGAGATCGTCTCGCCGTCGCTCGAGCCCGCCGCGACCGCGGCCAGGTAGCAGAGGACGACGTTGTCGAAGACGTTGGCGTCGAACAGGTTGCGCGGCGGTCCCGGCGCCCCTTCGAACAGTTTGTCGAAGGCGTTCGGGGCGTCGCCGGAGAAGGCGCCGGGCGCGGTGCCCTGCATCCCTTCGGTGATCTCGGGCCCGACCAGTTCGGTCAGGTCGCTGGTGCTGAGGCCGTCGGTGATGAAGGTCGATTTCGGCTCCCAGCTGCCGGTTCGGGCAAGCGCCGGGCCGAGCTTCGCGAACGTTTCCGGGAAGTCGATGATCACCCAGTTGTCCGGATCGCCCGAGGTCAGCGTGTTGGCCTCGGAGTTGTAGCTGGGCTGTTCGGGGTCGTAGACGACCTTCTCGGCGACGGTCGCGCCGCGCTCTTCGAGTTCCGCCTCCAGCGAGTCGGCGAAGCCGGTCCCGTAGAGGTCGTTGCGGGCGCCGATGTTGATCGTCTTGCCCTCGAGGCTGCCGAGCTCCTGTTCCATCCGGTCGGCGAGGGCTTTGCCCTGCAGGCCGTCGGGGGGAGCCGTCCGCGCGAACAGGCCTTCGTCGTCGAGGTCGGAGAGCGCGTCGGCGGTCGAGGAGGGCGAGATCAGCATGACCCCCTCGGGCACCGTCACCGAGCGCGCCACCGCGACGGTTCCGGTCGAGGGATAGTCGCCGGAGATGCAGGTGGCGCCGTCGGCGATCAGTTTGCGCGCCGCCTGGACGCCGCCCTGGTCATCGGAGGCGCTGTCCTCGGTCACCAGCTCGACCGTCTGGTCGACGCCGGCTTTTTTGATCGCGGCGTCGATTTCCTGGAGCGCCAGCTCGCCGGCCTTCTGACCCGCGGCGCCGTAAGGCGAGAGGTCACCGGTCAGCGGCACCAGGTTCCCGATCGTCAGGTCGAGCGACCCCGAAGAGCCACCGCCTCCACCGGTGTCGTCGTCGCTGTCTCCGCAGGCGATCACGCCCAACGAGAGCACAAGCGCGGTAAACGCCACGAACAACAGTCTCGATCGCTTCACGAAACCCTCCTTAGCCGCGGCGGCCCTCCCCACGAGTCCGCCTTGAACCGGTTCGTGAAGTGACTACCCAGAAGCGGGCGGAGGAATCCTGCCCGGCAGCACCGCCTCCCGGACCAGTCGCGGTCCGGGAGGCGGCAAAAGGGCCTCAGCCTTTCGGCGGCAGCAGCACGGAATCGATCACGTGGACGACGCCGTTGGAGGCTTCGACGTCGGCCATCGCGACTTTGGCCCCCTCGATCGTCACCTCTTCGCCTTTGATCTGGACTTCGAGCGAGTCCCCCTGGACCGTTTTCAGCATCTGGCCGTCTTTCAGTTCGGAAGCGGTCAGTTCACCGGGGACGACGTGGTAGGTGAGGATTTCGGCCAGTTCGGCTTTGCTCTCGGGTTCGAGCAGCATGTCGAGCGTGCCGCCGAGGGCTTCGAACGCCTGGTTGGTCGGCGCGAAGACGGTGTAGGGGCCGGGTTCTTCGAGCGTTTTCACCAGGCCGGCGGCGGTCACCGCGTCGACCAGGGTCGAAAGGTCGGGCGTCTCCGCGGCGACCATGACGATGTTGTCGGCGCCCGCCGATCCGCCTTCCATCTCAGTGGTGGTCGCGCCGCCACTCATTCCGGTGGTCTCCTCGTCGTCACCGCAGGCCACCAGCCCGGCTGCGAGAGCCAGCAGGCAGGCGCCGATCAGAAACGTCCGCTTCAACATGGAGCACTCCTTTCGTCGCTTCGCGCGCCACGAAGGCGCCTTTGCAACCAGGAACTACGAGCGCCGGCGCCTGGCGGATGCCCGGCGGCCGATCAGCTGGCGGAGGACGCCTCCAGCTCCTCGCGGCGGTAGCGGAGGAACTCCTTGATCCCGATCTGGATCGCGGCCGCGGTCGGGATCGCGACGAGGGCGCCGAGGATCCCGAAGAGGGTGCCGCCGAAGAGGGCGGCGACCACGACGATGAAGGGATCGAGGTCGACTGCGCGGCTCTGGATCCGAGGCTGGACCACGTAGTTCTCGAACTGCTGATAGGCGATCGCGAAGGCGGCCCA
Organism: Solirubrobacterales bacterium; assembly: GCA_035765335.1. Lineage (GTDB taxonomy): Bacteria > Actinomycetota > Thermoleophilia > Solirubrobacterales > 70-9 > VAYN01. The sequence goes on along the minus strand of DASTXV010000062.1, from coordinate 18,975 downwards.
GATGATCGGATCGAGGGGGAAGTCGCCGAAGAGGGTCACCAGCAAGACCAGGAAGCCGCCGATCGTCGCCCCGATCAGGGGGATCAGGTCGAAGACGGCGACGACCATCGCCAGCGCCAGCGGCGCCGGCACGCCGAGGATCGTCAGCACGACGAAGGCGGCGGTGCCGGCGATGAAGGCCTGCAGGGCCGCTCCGGCGACGTAGCTGGAGACCGCCTCGGCCATCGCGAAGAGGGCGCGGCGCAGGACCCTCGCCTCCTTCTCCGGCCGCGTGCGCAGGAAGGCCTCGACCCAGGTCGGCCCGCGGGCGACCATGAACATGCTGAGGATGAGGATCGTCACCCCGGCGAAGATCGCGGTGACCAGCCAGCCCCCGAAGTCGGCGAGCGCGCCCGGAGCGTCGCCGAGAGCGCTGGCGCTCGACTCTTCGGCGAAGTCTTCGACCTTGTCGGTGACGCTGAAGTTCTCGTTGATCTCCCGCAGCTGACCGTTGCCTTCGATCGTCTCGGTCAGTTCCTCCGCGTAGCGGGGCATGTCGTTGACGAGGTCCGAGGCGGCCTCCACCCCGGGCGGGACCAGGATCGCCCCGATCCCGATCGGGATCAGGACGATGCCGCCGTAGACGATCGCGATCGCGAACCCGCGCCGCATGTGTTTGGAGAGGACGGCGACCGGCGCGGCCGCGACGAGGGCGACGAACAGCGAAATCGCCAGGTAGCTGATCGGCGTCCGCAGCTGCCAGAGGATCAGCAGCGCCAGCGCGCTCGCCACCACCGTGAGGACGACCCGCAGGATCGCCCTGATCGGGGGGCCGGCCGAACCTGCGCTCCAAGGAGAGGGGGTCGCCACCGAACGGAATGTAGTTCCGGCCTCGGCGGTTAGCGGGAGGCACTGCCTCTACGATGACGGCCGTGAGCGAGAACCGGCTGGTCAGCGGCACCGACTTCATCTGCATCGCCACGCGGGACATCGAAGCCGCGCGCAAGTTCTACGAGGAGGTGCTCGGCCTCGAGCCGGCCAACCTCTGGCAACGCGGGGGAACGCCTCCCGTCGGCGCCGAATTCGAGACCGGCAACCTGACTCTCGCCCTCGTCGACTCAGACGCCCTCGGCATCGGCTTCCAGGCCAACAACCACCCGATCGCCCTCCACGTCGACGACTTCGAGGGCGCCAAGGCAACCCTCGAATCCCACGGCGTCGAGTTCAAAGGCGAGACGATCGACTCCGGCGTCTGCTGGCAGGCCTTCTTCGAGGACCCCGACGGCAACGCCATCGGCATCCACCACCGGTACGCGCCGCGGTAGCGGGACTCGAAACCGGGACGGCTACGTCGACGGGGTCCGCTTGTCGCCGAAGTCGGCGCGCTCCGCGGCGTCCCCGAGCTGCCGCGCCGCGTCGATCACGCTCGAGGGCACGATCCAGAGCTTCGAGGCCTCGCCTTCGGCGATGCTGGGGAGGGTTTCGGTCAGGTACAGGTAGTTGAGTAGGTCCGGGCTGGGAGTGCCGTCGTGAATCGCCTTGAAGGTGATCTCGACCGCTTTCGCCTGGCCCTCAGCGCGCAGGATCTCCGCCTCGCGCTCGCCCTCGGCGTCGAGGATCTGGGCTTGCTTCCGTCCCTCGGCGTCGAGGATCTGGGCCTGTTTCGCGCCGTCGGCGCTGAGGATCTGTGACTCTTTCTCGCCCTGGGCGGTGAGAATCACGGCGCGTTTCTCCCGCTCGGCCTTCATCTGCGACTCCATCGCGGCCTGAACCGTGCTCGGCGGGTCGATCGCCTTCAACTCGACGCGGATCACCCGGATTCCCCATTCGCCCGTGGCCTCGTCCAGGATCGTGCGCAGCTGGCTGTTGATCTCGTCGCGGCTCGTCAGCGCCTGCTCCATGTCCAGGCCCCCGATCAGGTTGCGCAGGGTGGTGACCGAGAGCTGCTCGATCGCGACGATCGGTTCGGCGACCTCGTAGGTGTAGGCCTTGGGGTCGGTGACCTCGTAGTAGACGACCGTGTCGATCTCGACCACGATGTTGTCCTCCGTGATCACCGCTTGGGGCGGGAAGGAGATCACCTGATCGCGAAGATCGATGTAGGGGAGGACGCGGTCGACCACGGGGATCACCAGCGTCAGCCCCGGCGTCAGCGTGCGGTGGTAGCGGCCGAGCCGCTCGACGATTCCCGCCTCGGCCTGCGGCACGACCCGGACCGCGCGGGCGATCATGACCAGCACGAGGATGGCGACCGCGATCAGGGCGATGAGGGCGGGGCTCACGGGCTCAGAAGCTATCCGATTCCAGGGCTTCCGTCGCGCGGCGCGTCATCCTCGCCGAAGTCCCGATCGCTGACCAGCACCGCCACCCCGCGGATCTCGTGGACCACCACCTCGGTGCCGGCCTCGAAGCTCTCCCGCGGCGAGAGCGAGCGCGCGGTCCACGTGTCGCCCCCCTTGATCTTCACGGTGCCCCCGTCCTCGTCGACCGCCCGGACCACGGTGGCGCGCGCTCCGACCAGCGCATCGGAACCCGTCCGGATCAACTCCGCCCCTTCGAGATGCCGGCGGGCGATCGGGCGCAAGACGATCAGCGAGAACGCGGCCCCGATCGCGAACACGGCGACCTGCACCTCGACCGGCGCCCCAAGCGCGGCGACGAGCGCGGCCGGAAAGGCACCGAACGAAATGGCGCCCGCGTAAAAGGTGAAGGCGATAACGGCCTCCGCCGCCAGCAGCAGCACCCCGAGCAAGAACCAATAAAGCCAATCCGGCATCAGCAACCTCCTCGGCGGAACCATAGTCGCCGACCCGGGCACCGTGACTCGCCGGCAGAGCACGAAAGCGCGCCCGACAGGATTTGAACCTGTGCCTTCGGTTTCGTAGCCCGAAGCAGTCGCTCGGCTGAGCTAGGTGGAGCGCGATTTCAAGCGGTTTTCGCGAGATCGCGATCGGCTGAGATCGGCCGGAATCTGTTGGGCATGTTGCCCCAGGTCACCTTCCCGCAAGGGCGCGGAGACGCGGCAGGACGATCTCCTCGACGCGATCCCTGTCGCTAGAGCGTCCCCGTCCGAACCCGATGACGGTTCCGTCGATCGCGTCCAGAAATCGGGGCTGGTCCAGGAGAGTCCCGATCTCATGGGACAGAAAAGAACGGAGATTGTCGGAAGCATCACCAACCTCCTCGACGACCTCAGCTCGCCCGTCGACCAGCCTGATCACGTCCTCGAGGTCGTGGCTGCGGAGATGGTCGCCGCCACCGCGTCCGCTCCAAGCCTCCAGCTTCGTCGCAAGCAGGTAGGGCGGCGAGATCGCTCGTATCCGCTGCCCGGCCGGCAGCGGATACGTCTCAGCATGGTCAAGGGCCGGCCGTTGCCACCGATTCTCGAAACCGAGGATCGAGGCGTCCCCCGGCATCAAGTCGACCACCAGCTCATCGCCCGGGCTCCCTGCTTTCCATCTGCAGATCACGCGGCTCGATGAATCGTTGCGAAGCCCATGAGCGCGAAGTCGCTCCTCGAACCGGTACCAGCCAGCCCGCGAAACAACCTCGACCACGAGGTCCACGTCCTTCGTCACCCGAGGCGTAGGCGCTCCTTCGTCGGTGATCCACAGCGCGATGGTCGCGCCACCGACGAAAGCCACCTCGTCGAGGAACGGAGTCAACTCCTGCGCTGCTCGCTCCAGCATGGCGATGCTCACGATTCGATCCTCTCCCTAAGGAGCTTCTCCGCGAGTTGAGTCACGCGAATGTTGTCGTTGCTTCGTAGCGCGTCAACCAGCGCCAGCCGCTGCCACAGCTCGTGATCCGCGAGCGCCGCCTTGGGGACCATCGCATGCAGCGGCTCCAATCCGAGCCCGCGTACCGTCCCCCTGGCATAGGGCCAAACGGGAGGCAAGCCACCGGACTCGGCGAGCTCTGCCTTCAGCGGCTCAGCAGCCCACGACGTGGGTACTCCCCGCACTTCGGACCCCCAGCGTGCAGGGAAGCTGAACTTGGCCGCGTGGATCAGGAACTCCTCAGCCGCGGCTCGATAGACCCTCCGACGCTCAACCGAATAGAGACCGGCTTCGTCAAGACGGCGCATCGCCCGATGCGTGCCCGCCACGTCGAAGCCGAGCTGGCCTGCGAGATCGCGCACAGGAAGCTGCTCGTCCAAGCCGAGCAGCTTGAGCAGCACAACCACGTCCTGTCCCTTCAGCATCAAGCCATTGTTTCATGTTTCGATACATGAAACAACTTCTTTGCCTGGATTGCTGGGCCTCATCAAAGCCAGGCGAACGCTGCCCATCCTTCGAGGCGCCCATGGATCTCCTAGCGATCCGAGAGCGCGGTGGCATCGTGGTCAAACCATCAGCGAAACCCGCTTCCCAAGTGGGAGCACGTCAACGCGCCTGACAGGATTCGAACCTGTGACCTTCGGTTTCGTAGACCGACGCTCTATCCAACTGAGCTACAGGCGCGGGAAGTCGGGGGTGGCGCCCCGAGAGGGGGATTCTAGGGGCTTTGGGATTGGGCGCGCTAGGCGCTGCGGTCTTTGAGGCGGACGTGCCACCGGACGCTGGCGGTGGCGACGAGGGTGCCGTCGCCGTCGGTCATCTCTATGTCGCAGGGGAACTCGACCTTGCCGTCGGCGTCGAGGGTCGCGAGGGCGTCGGCGGCGGGCATGGCGAGGCGGCCGCGGGCGGTGATCGGGCCGTTGGCGATCTTCTCGTAGGAGATCTCGGCGCTGCGGGCGAGGGGGACGACGTCGCCCATCCGCTCGAGGAAGGCGCCGACGAAGGCTGCGCCGCTGGCGGTCTCGGCGGCGGTGAAGAGGGCGCCGGCGTGCTGGGAGCCGACGTGGTTTTTCAGCTCCGGCAGGTCGGGGAGGACGACCGTCGCCTCGCCGGCGGACATCTCGGTGACCTCCAGGTTGAGGTGCCCGGCGAAGGGCACCGCCTGGGTCATGCCTTTGGCGATCAGGTCGAAGTCGGTCATCGGCGCACCCTACTCAGCGGCCGTGGAACTCGGCGTGCCCCGGCCCGCCCTTCTCGAGGAAGGTGCGGACGGCGTTCTGCAGGTCCTCGGTGGCGAAGAGGTCGGCGGCGACGGTCCGCACCGCTTCGTCAGCGGCCGGGATCCCGCCTTCGCGGAAGCGGCGGAGGATGTGCTTGGTCATCGCGTGCGCCTTGGTCGGCCCCGCCGCCAGCTCCTCGGCGAGCTTACGCGCCGCGGCGTCGAAGTCCTGGTTCTCGTAGAGCAGGTTGACCACGCCCCAGCGCTCCATCTCCTCGGCGCTGAAGATCCCGCCGGACATCACGAAGTGCCGCGCCCGGCCGCTGCCGGCACGCTCGGCCAGCCGCTGGGTCCCGCCCATCGACGGCGTCAGCCCGACCACTTTCTCGACCAGCCCGAACTTCGCCTTCGGCGAGGCGACGATCAGGTCGCAGGCGAGCGCCAGCTCGAAGGCCGCGGTCAGGGTCAGCGCGTGGGCGGCGAAGACGACCGGCGCCGGCAGCGTTTCGACCTGGTCGATCATCCCCAGCAGCTCGGCCCACAGCTCGCTCCCCTGCTCCGGCGTCAACCCCGCGAAGACGTGGACGTCCACCCCGCCGGAGACGGCTCGCCCCTCGGCCCGGATCAGCAGCGCCCGCGGCGGCTCCGCCGCGACCGCGTCGATCGCCGCGCGCAGGTCATCGATCATCCGCTGGTCGAAGAGATTGAGCGGCGGGCTGTCGAGGGTGATCACGGCGAGGCCGCTCTCCTCGCGCTCCAGTCTTGCCGCGGCGCTCATAGCTCCGGAACCCTATGGACCTCGAACAGGTTCGTGCCGAGTTCCTGGCCGTCGAGGCCGGCGGTGATCGCGACCAGCTCGCCGGGCGCGGCGATCCCGTGCTTCGCGGCGAGCCCGGCGCAGTGGCCGAGCAGGCCGCGCAGCTCGGTCCCGAAGTCGCTCTGCACGGCGGTGATCCCGAACAGCAGGCTGACCCGGCGCACCGTCTCTATGTAAGGGGAGACCGCCAGCACCGGCACGTTGGGCCGGTGGGCGGAGACGAGGCGGGCCGTGCGGCCGGTGTTGGTCGGCACCACCAGCGCCTTGAGGCCGAGCCGGTAGACGGCGCCGACGGCGCTCTGGGCAACCGAGTCGGCGACGTCCTGGGTCGCCTGGTCGGTGCGGGTGAAGAGCCACTCGCCGTAGGGCAGGTCGGGCTCGGTGGCGCGGGCGATCCGGTCCATCACTTCCACCGCCTCGACCGGGTGCTGGCCGACCGCGGTCTCCTCGGAGAGCATCACGGCGTCGGTGCCGTCGTAGATCGCGTTGGCGACGTCGGTCACCTCGGCCCGGGTCGGGCGCCGCTCGGTCACCATCGAGGCCAGCATCTGGGTCGCCGTGATCGCCGGTTTCGAGCGGCGTCCGGCGAGGCGGATCAGCCGCTTCTGCTCGACCGGCATCTGCTCCAGCGGGATTTCGATCCCGAGATCGCCGCGGGCGACCATGATCCCGCCGTTGGCGACGCTGACGATCTCCTCGGCGTTCTCGGCGGCCTCCTGCTTCTCGATCTTGGCGACCACGGGGATGCGGGAGCCGAGCTCTTTCAGGCGCGCCGCGACCGGCTCCAGATCGGCGGCGGTGGAGACGAAGGAGACGGCGAGGAGGTCGACGCCGTTCTCCACCGCGAAGTCGACCCAGTCGAGGTCGACGCCGGTGGTCGCGGGCAGGTCGACGCCGCCGGGGATGTTCATCCCCTTGTGGGAGGAGAGAGCCCCGCCGACCTCGACCTCGGCGCCGACGCCCTCGTTCTCCTTGTCGCCGACCCGCAACCGGATCGCGCCGTCGGCCAGGTAGACGAGCTGGTCCTCCTCGAGGTCGCCGACCCCCGACCAGGAGACCGGGATCGTCTCGCTATCGCCCTCGACCTCCTCCGGGGTCAGGGTCACGTGCATCCCCGTCTTCAGCTCCGCGAAGTCGTTGTGCAGCGAACCGATCCGCAGCTTCGGCCCCGGCAGGTCGCCGAGGATCGCCACCTCGCGCCCGACCCGCTCGGCCGCCCCCCGGATCGCCGCGATCGTCTCCGCCTGCCGTTCCTGCCCGGCATGGGAGAAGTTGAGCCGGAAGACGTCCGCCCCGGCCGCGACCAGCCGCTCCAGCACCGCCGGCTGCCAGCTCGCCGGGCCGACCGTGGCGATGATCTTGGTCCGCCGCCCGACGTGGGCGCTGGGGTTGGGCTCCGCCTTCGTCTCCATCCTGCGGAGGGTAGACGTAGCTGGCCCGCTCGGCCTCCAGTACCTACAATCGTCCGAGCGCGCCGCGCGCGCACACGTGGAGAGGTGGCCGAGTGGCTGAAGGCACTCGCCTGCTAAGCGAGTAGGGGGCGCAAGCTCTCTCGAGGGTTCGAATCCCTCCCTCTCCGTTCAGGGCGCCTGGAACCGCGCCTGAGAATCGAGTTGCTAATCGCCGACGGCCATCGCAGCCGCGATTCGCGTCGGCGCGTCGGCGAGGAGGGCGCTCGCCATCACGCCGCGAATGGCGGTGAACTGGGAAAACGCACCTGCTCCAAGTCGCTCGCTGATAGTCAACCGAGCCGGGCTCGTCCCTGTCGAATTGATGCCATCGATGAGATCCGCGGCGATCCATGCGAGCGAAGCCGTGCCCAGCGCTCCCCCGATCACAACGGATTCGGGATTGAGTGCATCGATGATCGGGGCGAGGGCGACACCGAGACCGCGAGCGCCTCGGCGCAGCGCCTTGTTCAGCACAGGATCATTCGAGGCGCGGTCCACCAGCTCGATCGCCGACAAATCCGCATAGTCGCCCCGGCACAAGGCGGCCAGCGAAAAGACGTCCTCCACCAGCACCCATTCCTCCTCCGCCCCGTCGGGGTTGGCAATCGCCGTCTTGCCCAGCCGGCCGGCCAATCCGTCAGAACCTCGATAGATGCGGTGGTCTACGAGGAGGCTGCAGGCACAGCGCTGCCCGATCTTGACGTACAGCGCATCGCGGCTCCTGCGAGTCGCGCCCCAAAGATGCTCCGTGAGAGCGCTGGCGTTGTAGTCGCTCTCCACCGTCGGCGTCGGCAGCGCCAGATGAAGCGGAAGCCGTACGTCAACGATCTCCCAAGATCGATCCATACCGGCCGGTGCCTGCTGCAGACGCCGGGTTCTTGCGTTGACGGGACCAGGCAGGCTCACCCCGACGGCCCAGATCCGCGACGGCTCGAGGTTGGCCTCCTCTAGGAGCATCGGGATGCGTTCGGCCGCCCAGCCAAAGCTGATAGACGCCGGATCGCTGTTTCCCTCAGTTTCATAGCGGAGCGGATCCGCAGGCTCGAACAGCTGGCCGTGGATGTCCGCGAGGGCCACACGATGGTGCGCCTGGCCGAAATCGATTCCCACGGCATAGCCGTTCTTGCGGGGGTCGAGGGCGAGGCCCGAACGTGACTCCACGAGCACGCTGCCGGCTCGGTGCGCCAACCCGGAGATGGTCGGTCGCGAAACCTGGACCTCCGAAGCAATCGCCGTTTGACTCAAACCCTCGAATCGAGAGTCGAGCCAACCTTGCGCCTGCCTGAGGCCGTGGCGATGGAGCGCGCGGGCGAATCGAACGTCGCTGTCCTCCCGATCCGCAACGGGCTGGAGAACCGTCATGTCGCGGTGGCGGGGGGGTTCATTCGAATATTTCTACAGGAAGAGTTTGACCGAGAGGGCAGAGAAGTTTTCGAAACCCACGTGTCAGTATCATGTCAAAAATTGACATTGTCCTTGACTTCATACGAAAGCTGTGGTTACTATTTCGCAACTTCCCGGCCTGGGAAGCCGTAAAGGGAGGCGTTTGCAAGCCTGCCGCGATTCGTGAAAAGAGGAGGCGCCATGTTGATCACTGGAGCCAACGTAGGTCCGAATAGCAAGAGAGGAATCGGAGCCCAACTGGCCCTGGTCCTCTGCGTGCTGGTGGGAATCTTCGGGATGACCGCAGCACCTGCCGACGCTGCCTACACCCCCCGCAGCGCCGTCATGTACAGCGGTCCCTCGTACTACTACAAAGCCGTGGCGATGACCTTGCCCGGCTGGGGCGTGAGGATGAACTGCTGGATCGACACCCCGTACTGGTCGTACGGGACGAATCGGTGGTTCCACATCTCCGCCTACGCGTGGAACCCCTACAGCGGCCGCGGAGGCTACTTCGCGGGGTACGTATCGGCCAATCAGGTTGCACAGCAGACCGCAGTTCGTCGCTGCTAGCGCTCGACTTGCGGCCACGGCGACCGGTGCTTCTCTTGCGAGGCACCGGTCGCCGGTATTTGAACGGGAAGCCTCCAATTCCCCTCAAGCGCCCTGGCGAAGTCATAGGCTGGCGCCGTGTCCCCCCCTCCCCAGTCGCACGAGCGCTACGAGCGGGTCTTCGCCGAGGTCGAGGCGCCGTTTGCCTTCGTCGACCTGGAGGCGATGTGGGCGAACGCGGAGGAGATGCTGGGGCGCGCGGGCGGGAAGCCGATCCGGGTCGCCTCGAAGTCGGTGCGGTGCCGGGCGCTGTTGGAGGCGATCCTGGCGCGGGACGACGGCTTCCAGGGGCTGATGACCTTCACCCTGCCGGAGACGCTGTGGCTGGCCGAGGAGGGGTTCGAGAATCTGCTGCTCGCCTATCCGACCGCGGATGTGGGGGCGCTGGAGGAGCTGGCGCTGCGCTCGGCGGCGAACTCGGAGGGGGCGCCGATCGTGATGGTCGACTGCGTCGAGCACCTGAAGATGATCGAGTCGGTGCTGGGCAAGGGGGCACCGCCGCTGCGGGTCTGCATCGACGTCGACGCCAGCTGGTGGTGGCTCGGCGGCCGGGTCAAGGTCGGGCCGAAGCGCTCGCCGATCCACACCGTCGAGCAGGTGGTGGCGCTGGCGCGGGAGATCGAAAAGCGGCCGCAGATCGAACTCGACGCGCTGATGGCCTACGAGGGCCAGATCGCCGGCGTAGGCGACCGGCCACCGGGGCAGCGGCGCCGCGGGGCGGCGATCCGGTTCATGCAGAAGCGCTCGGCGGAAGAGCTGGCGCAGCGGCGCAAGGCGATCGTCTCCGCCCTCGGCGAATTCGTCGAGCTGGAGATCGTCAACGGCGGCGGCACCGGCAGCCTCGAGCTGACCGCCGCGGAGAAGGCGGTGACCGAGGTGACCGCCGGCTCGGGCTTCTACGCCCCCGCCCTCTTCGACCACTACAGCCGCTTCAGCCTCACCCCCGCCGCCGGGTTCGCGCTGCCGATCGTCCGCAAGCCCTCGAGCGGGACGGCGACGGCGCTCGGCGGCGGGTACCTCGCCTCGGGCGCAGGCGACGCGGCGCGGCTGCCGTCCCCCTGGCTCCCGCCCGGCCTCGAGCTCGACGGCGACGAGGGCGCCGGCGAGGTACAGACGCCGCTGCTCGGCGCCGCCGCGGCGAGCCTCGAGGTCGGCGACCGCGCCTACCTTCGCCACGCCAAGGCCGGCGAGCTCTGCGAGCGCTTCGACACCCTTTACCTGGTCGAAGGCGACGCGATCGTCGACGAGGTCCCCACCTACCGCGGCGAGGGCAAAGCCTTCCTCTAAGGCCCCAGCACGCGGTCCGTGTACTCGTTGGCGAAGGTGCGGCCGGGGTCGAGGGTGTCGCGGGCGCGCTGGAACTGGTCCCAGGCGGGGTAGCGCGGCGCCAGGGTCGCGGCGGTCTGGAAGTGGCGCTTGCCCCAGTGGGGGCGGCCGCCGTAGTCGTTCATGATCTCCTCGACCGCCTCGAAGTAGGGGCGCCACTCCATCCCGCGGTACTGGTGGACGGCGATGTAGGCGGTGTCGCGTTCGTACGAGGGGCTGAGGAAGGCGTCGTCGCCGGCGGCGACCCGCATCTCGATCGGGAAGAAGACTGGGTACTCGTTGCTCCGCACCCACTCGATCACCCGCCGCGCCGCCTCGGGGCCGTGCTCGCGCGGCACCCCGTACTCCATCTCCGTGAAGCGGACCCGCCGCTCGTTGACGAAGACGCGGTCGCTGCGGTCGCTGGTGCGGCTCCCCGAGGCGAGCCGGCCCGCCAGCCGGGCGAGGGCCGGGATCGTCCTCGGCGCCGCCTTCCCGGTCCGCGCCAGCGCCCCCAGCGCCCAGTTCTCCAGCATCACGTCATTGAGGAAAGCGGCGCCGCGGCCACGGGGCTGCGCCGGCCCGTCGAGCCGGTTGCGCTCCAGCACCAGCGCCGCGTCCGAGTAGGGGAAGGTGAAGAGCTCGAAGTGCTCATGCGCGTCGGCCCGTTCCTCGAACGAGTCGAGGATCTCCTCGCGCGGGTGCGGCGAGTCGACCCGCAGCAGTTTGAAGGCGGGGACGCAGCGCAGCGTCACCGCCGAGATCGCACCCAGGGCCCCCACCCCCACCCGCGCCGCCCGCAGGAGCGCGGGGTCGGTGGCGGCGTTGAGATGGCGGACCGTCCCGTCGGCGAGCACCAGCTCCAGGCCCTCGACCTGGGCGGAGATGTTGCGCAGCCCGGCGCCGGTCCCGTGGGTGCCGGTGGAGATCGCGCCGGAGATCGTCTGGCTGTCGATGTCCCCGAGGTTCTCCATCGCCAGCCCCAGCCGCGCCAGCTCCTCGTTCAGGTCGGCGAGCACGGTGCCGCCGCCAACCTTGACCAGGCCCGAATCCCGGTCCGCGTCCAGCACCCCGCTCAGCCCCTCGACCCGGAGCATCGTCCCCCCGGTCAGCGCCGCCTCGGTGAAGGAGTGGCCGGAGCCCGCCACCCGCACCTTCCTGCCGGCCGCCGCCGCAGTGGCGATCGCCTCCGCCAGCTCCTCGCGGTTGCGCGGGCGGACGATCTCGGCGGGACGGCAGGCCTGGTCGCCCGCCCAGTTGACCCACTCGCCGCTCGCCGCGCGGCCGCCTCGTGCCATCGCCCGAGCCTAAAGCAGGGCAGGCGCCTGCGGTTCCGCCTTTGGCTGCATCGCCCGCAACGCGTAGACGACCGTCAGCGCCAGCAACAGGGCGATCGCGAGGCTCGGCTCCGCGTTGCCGGTGGCCTCCGCGACGATGCCGCCGCCGACGGCGCCGATCACCTGCCCCAGCGCCCAGGCCACGTTCGCGAGGCCGGCGGCGTAGCCCTGGTGCAGGCCGCTCGCTTCGGCGATGTCGGACATCAGCGTCAGCGCGGGGGCGAAGCAGAGGCCGGCGCCGAAGGAGGTCAGGACCAACCCCACCAGCACCTCCTCGAGGTGGGGAACGAGCCCGATCACGACCATCGCCACCGCGCAGACCGAGAGTCCGATCGTGTAGGGGAGCCGGCGCCCGGTCCGGTCGGAGATCCGCCCGGAGATCGGCGCCAGCGTCGCCTCGACGCCGGCACCGAGGAGAAAGCCGCCGGCGATCACCATGTGGCCGCCGCCGAGGTCGTCGATCCGCAGCGGCACCAGCACCTCGATCGCGCCGAACATCACCGAGGGGACGGCGACGAAGGCCGCCGACTCGAGGACTGGTCGGCTGACCAGCGTCCTCAGCGCCTCCCGCAGCGGTTGACCCTGCGGAACCTTCGTCTCCGGCAACCGCCACGCCCCCAGCGCGAGGGCGAAGGCGATCACGAAGACCGAGCTGAAGACCAGCTCGGTCCCGAGCTCACCGGCGGCCGCACCCAGCATCGGGCCCAGCAGCGCCCCGGCCACCGCGGTGCCGAGCGCGGTGCCCATGACCGACCCCCGCCTCCCCTCCGGCGCGGTCGTCATCAGCCAGGTGAGCGCGCCGGACCAGATCAGCGCCCCCGCGACGCCCTGCACGAACCTGGCCGCGTCGAGCAGGATGATCTGCTCGGCGAAGCCGAAGACGAAGCTGGAGACGCCGAGGGCGAGCAGCCCGTAAACGGCGGTGCGGCGCGGGCCGATGCGGCTGGCGAGGTAACCCCCCGGCAGCGCGGCCAGGAGCGTTCCCGCCGCGTAGGCGGCTGAGAGAATCCCAGCTTCGGCCTTCGTCAGGCCGAGCTCGTCCACGTAATCCGGCAGCAGCGGAGCGATCGCCGCGAAGAAGGCGACGTCGAAGAAGATCATCGCCGAAGCGAGGAAGAGCAGCCAGCGCATTGGCGAATCCAATCAGTGCGAGCTTGCCCGGGCGTGCCGCTTGATCTCTAGCATTGCCTGCGCGGCATTTCGGAGGGGTGGCAGAGCGGTTGAATGCGGCGGCCTTGAAAGCCGTTAGGCGTCTTTCGGCGTCTCGTGGGTTCGAATCCCACCCCCTCCGCCACTTTCACCGCCAGGATGCTACTTATTGGTCTGTAGACCTTCAAGTAGCGGAGCGCGAGCGTTCCGCTCATGGAGGGCGACCTGCAGCGGGCTTTCGGCGAGAACCTGCGGACGTATCGCCTGGCTCGTGAGCTGAGCCAGGAGGCGTTCGCGGAGCTCCTCGGCGTGCACCGCACCTACATGGGCAGCGTCGAGCGAGGCGAGCGCAACCTGACGCTGCGAAGCGTCGAACGGCTCGCGGCCCGCATCGACGAGGAGCCGTTGGATCTGCTGCGCCCCTCGCCAAGAGCCTGAGGCAACAAAGCCATCGGCGCTCTGTGAGAGGGTGCCGCCGTGGACATCCTCAAGATCCTGCCGCTGGCTTTCGTGATGATCGCCGGCCCGCAGATCATCAGCGCCTTCTTCTTCGCCACCAGCCCGTCGTGGAAACGGATCTCCGCCGCCTACGTGCTGGGCGCGGCAATCTCGATTCCGCTGGTCGTCGGCGCCGCCTACCTGCTGACGAAGGGAGCGGGCGAAGGCGACGAAGCCGGCGGTTCGGGACTGACCACGACCGACTACATCGTCCTCGCGCTGCTGCTGTTCGCGATCGCGCGCACCTACCGGAAGCGGAACGAGAGCGAGCCACCGAAATGGATGGGGAAACTGCAGACCGCGACGCCGAAAATGGCGCTCGTCCTCGGCTTCCTCCTGCTCGGCTTCTTCCCCAGCGACCTCGTCACCTCGGTCAGCATCGGCGGCTATCTCTCCAGTCACGGAGATCCTTACTGGCACGCGCTGCCGTTCGTGGTGCTGACGCTGCTCTTCCTAGCCACGCCGGCACTGCTCGTGGTCGCGATGGGAGAGCGGGCGCAGGCCCTCTTGCCGAAGGTCCGCGACTGGATGAATCAGAACTCGTGGATCGTCAGCGAGGTCGTGCTCGTCTTCTTCGTCGCGATCGTCCTCAGCGGATAAAAGCGCGCCGCCCATCGGCGGCGCGGGCCTCAGCTCTCGTCGAGCTCGACGCGTTCGATCATCTGGGGATCGAGCGGCTTGTCGGCGGCGTCGGTCGGGACCGACTCGATCGCGTCGACCACGTCCATCCCGTCGATCACCTCGCCGAAGACGGTGTGCTTGCCGTCCAGCCACGGCGCCGCCCCGGTAGTGACGATGAAGAACTGGGAGCCGTTGGTGTTCGGCCCGGCGTTGGCCATCGCCAGCGCCCCGCGCACGACCTTGTGGTCGTTGATCTCGTCCTCGAAGGTGTAGCCCGGGCCGCCGCGGCCGCTCCCTTCGGGGCAGCCTCCCTGGATCATGAAGTCCGGGATCACCCGGTGGAAGACGAGCTGGTCGTAGAAACCGTCCGCGGAGAGCTTGCGGAAGTTCTCGACGGTTTTCGGCGCGTCCTCGTCGTGAAGCTCGAGCACGATCGCCCCGGCGCTGGTATGGAGGGTCGCTTGCGACATGGGCCAACCCTAGCTTCCCTGCACATAGACCGTCACCGGCGACGAGAACCCGGGCACGTAGGGCCAGCGCTCCTCCGCCAGCGCGGTGGCGCGGAGCCGGATCGCCGCCCTGCCCGTCACGTAGCGAAAGCGGTAGCGGGCTCGGTAACGACCGTGGTGGTCGCTGCGGGTGACGAGGACCGGCCGCCAGCGACGCGTCGCCTCCTCCAGGTACTGGATCGCAACGAGCTTGCCGCGGCGCGGGATCGGCGCGCCCTTGCTCTTGACCCTGCCGCTGAGACGCACCACCTGCCCGGTGCGCAGGTTCGAAGGCACCGCATGGAGGGAGACGCCGGAGCGCACCCGCAGCTCCAGCGCCCGGCGGCTGGCGGTCTCGAGGCCACCGTCACCTGAGAAGGTGGCGGTGATCCGCCGCGAGGGTCCGGGAGGGAGCTGCAGCTCGAAGCCGCCGCGCGCGCCGGTCCTCACCGTATCCACCGCCACCGGCGCCAGTGCGCCCTTGGAGGGCCTGGAGACGATGCGCAGCTCGCGGTCGCCGACGCCGGAGCCGTCAGCGCGGGTGAGCCGGCCGCTGAGCAGCGCGGGGGCGCCGAAGCGGACGGTGAGCGAGTCGCCGCGGCCGTGCCCGCCGCGCAGCCGCGCGAAGAGCCGCGCCTTCCCCTTCGGAACGTGGGGCGGCGGCACCAGGCGAATCGCCATCTGGGTGCCATCGCTCCGCAGGTTCGTCGAGGCGGTATTGCCAGCGGCGTCGATGACATCGGCGCGGAAGACGAAGGTGCCGTAGCCAAGCTGCGGCATTGGAGCAACCAGATGGGCCCGCTCCGCGGCGTCGCCGGGCACCAGCTTGGTCGGCAGCTCGCTCCAGCTTTCCGTGCCGAGCCGGCGGTAGAAGATTTGCCCGCCGGCGGGACCGGAGTGGGCGTCGGCGACGTCGGCCTTGAGGTGCGTCTCCGCCGCCTCCCCCGAGAAGCCGACGCTCGGGCGCGCGTCGTCGAAGCGCAGCGGCACCGTCACCGCCGAGCTGGGTGCCTCGTTCCCGGCCTCGTCGCGCAGCCACAGCTGCAGCGCGTAGGCGCCGGCGGCCGGGACGGAGAGGTCGGCGAGGGAGCGGCGGTCGCGCCCGGCGGCGAACCTCACACCGCTGTCGAAGCCCGCCGCGCCGGTGAGCTGCCAGGAGGCGCCGGCGATCGGGCTCGCCGGCCCTTGGTCGGGGTTCTCCCAACTCAGATTGAAGTCGTTCGTCCGCCGCCAGCCCTCGCCGCCGGCGAGCGCGACCGCCCGCGGATGCGCCGGCGGGTTGTTGTCGATCAGGACGGTGCGGCCGGGCGTGCAGGTGGAGTTGGCGGCGAAGTCGGTGGCGCAGTGGACGAGCGTGTGGGGACCGTCGCTGAAGCCCTGCGTCGAGACCGTGTGAGTGGCCGAGACCGTGGTCAGGCAGGGTCGCATCCGCGTTCCCCTCCACTCGCCTCCGATCCACGCCTTCTCGCACGGATACTCGGAGAGGCCGACCCGTCCCCCGTCGAGCCTCGTCTCGCCGAGGCGAACTCCCGAGCCGTCGTCGGTGGCGGTGACCGCGACCCCCTGCGGGCCTCGCCGCCAGCCGCCGGCGAGCAGATCGCCGCCGGTGATGCCCACGCTCGGCGCACCCGGATCCTCGACCGCGATCGTCAGCGCCCTCAGCCCGGACCAGGACGGTTGCTCGAGCGAGCACCATTTGCTCTCCGCCCGGGCGCAGAGGAGCCGGCCTTCGAAGGCGGAGACGCCGATCGGGAAATAGCGCGTGAATTCCCGCGGAGTGGTGTCGGTGGCGGAGGTCTGAAGGAACGGTTCGAAGCCGCCGCCCCAGTTGACGCCACCGAGCCGGTGCTCCATTCCGTCGTGGAGCGCGTGCCACCAATTCCCGCGCGCTTCCATGATCTTGTTGCCCGGCGGCGCGGTCCAGCGCCAGCCGGCGAAGCGGTTGCCAGAGACGCTCGATTGTCCGTCGCGCGTGAAGCTCTTCAGGTGGGCACCGGCGAAGGCATCGCCTCCCACCGGCAAAGCGCAGTAGGCATCGGAGCGGAACTTGGCCCCGCCCGTGGTGTCGGCCCAACTGGCGTCGGCGCCGACGTACCAGCCGCACTGGGCGACGGCGTACTTGCCGGCGTCAGCCTTGGCCGCCCCCAGCAGCAGCACGCTCAGCGCCAGCAAGACCCCCAGCGCCGCCATCCGAATCCGTCCACCCCACGTTCCCGCCATCGCTCCTCCTTCACTCGACTTGCGTTTGCAAGGGCCTAAGGCGCGAGCGACGAAAACTCTCCCCCCTGCCGACTCCCGAAAGTGCGGCTTTGCGAGAATCGGCTAATGCCTCTTCCCACCCAAGATCAGATCACCGAGAAGCTGCGCGCCGTCATCGACCCCGAGTTGCGGCGCTCAATCGTCGAGCTGGGCATGGTCCGCTCGATCGAGGTCAAGGAGGGCGGCCGAGTAGAGGTCGTCGTCTCGCTGACCACCGCCGGCTGCCCGATCCGCTCCCACTTCGAACAGGCCGTCGCCCAGAACGTCTCCCAGCTGGAGGGCGTGACCGAGGTCGCGGTCGGGTTCGACGTCCTCTCCGACGAGGAGAAAGGCAACCTCCAGCAGACGCTCGGGCGCAACAAGCTGCCGCAGGGCGCGCTGGCGAAGGTGAAGAACGTGATCTGCGTCTCCTCCGGCAAGGGCGGGGTCGGCAAGTCGACGATGACCGCCAACCTGGCCGCGGCGCTGACCGCTGAAGGCCACCCGGCCGGGGCGCTCGACTGCGACGTCTACGGCTACTCGATCCCGCGCATGCTCGGGGTCAACCGCAAACCGGAGGTCAATGCCGAGCGGAAGATCCTGCCGCTGGACTCGGCGAGCGGCGTCAAAGTGATGTCGATCGGCTTCTTCGTCGAGGAGAACTCCGCCGTCGTCTGGCGCGGCCCGATGCTGCACAAGGCAATCCAGCAGTTCCTCGAGGACGTCGCCTGGGACGAGCTCGAGTACCTGCTGCTGGACCTGCCGCCGGGGACCGGGGACGTCTCGATGACCCTGGCGCAGCTGCTGCCGCAGGCGAAGTTCGTCGTCGTCACCACGCCGCAGCCGGCGGCGCAGTCGGTCGCCCGGCGCGGGGCCGAGATGGCCTCGAAATTCGACCTCGAGATCCTCGGCGTGATCGAGAACATGTCCGGCTTCACCACGCCCGACGGCGAGCGCTTCACGATCTTCGGCGAGGGCGGCGGCCAGCTGCTCTCCGACGAACTCGACGTGCCGCTGCTGGGCAAGGTGCCGCTGTCGGAGCCGCTGCGCGAGCACGCCGACAGCGGATCGCCTTTGGTGATCGCCGAGCCCGACGCCCCCGCCTCGCAGGCGATCCGCCAGGCGGCGCGAGGGATCGTCGCGGCGACGCCGCAGGAGCTGCCGGTGCTGCAGTCGACGCCGTCTCCGGCGGAAGCGCCCCCGGTGGGCGGGACCCCGCTCCCGGTCGTCCAGTAGCGCCAGCGTGACCAAGCGCACACTGCGGGCCGAAACTTCCGCCATCCTGCAACGTTAAGGTCTGCACATAAACGCCTAATCCTCGGCTAAGAACCGAGGAGCGGGGGACCCAAGTTTCCGGGGCTAACTCACCTTCGAGTGGGGGCGCAGGCTCCTTCAGCGCCAGCCCGTCAGCTAACCCCGCCGGCCGACGAAGGAGGAGTGAATGACGAACGCCCCTGGGGCGGCCCTGAAAACGCCCGCCCTTTGCATCTCTCTTGCGGTTCTGACCCTGGCTGCGGTCTTGGCACTGCTACCCGCATCGGCCCAGGCGGACACCCCCGGCGGGGTCGCCTCGACCACGCCGGAAGTGGCTGCGCCGACCGCGCCTCCAGGCAAGGCGATGCTGGTCAACGGCCGCGCGATCCCGCCCGCGAACGCGCCGGCGGCGGTGAAGAAGGTGATCGCCGCGGCGAACAAGATCCGCACCAAGCCCTACGTCTACGGCGGCGGCCACGCCCGCTGGTGGGACAGCGGCTACGACTGCTCGGGCGCGGTCAGCTTCGCCCTCCGCGGCGCCGGCCTGATCTCGACCCCGATGCCCTCCGGCTCCCTCGCCGGCTGGGGCAGCGCCGGCAAGGGCCGCTGGATCACCGTCTACGCCAACGGCGGCCACGCCTACGCCGTAATCTCCGGCCTCCGCTGGGACACCGCCGGCAACACCCGAGGCACCGGCCCGAGATGGCACAAATCCCTAAGAGCAGCCGCGAGTGGCCCCTTCACCGCCCGCCACCCCGACGGCTACTGAGCTAGAACAAGCGATAGCAGGAGGGGCGAGACCCCCTCTCCAGACACTCAACCTCGAGCCATAGCGAGAGGTGTCT
>DASTXV010000061.1:0-4127 GCA_035765335.1 Solirubrobacterales bacterium | reverse complement strand
TCCCTCTTCAGACGAGGTCTCCTCACGTTCGGCCGCTTCACGCTCCATCTGCCGCTCATAGAAGCGCACCCACTTGCGAACCGCATTGTCCGAGACGCCGTACTTGCGACCCACGGCTACGTAGCTCGTCGATTGGATCTCCGCGAGCAGCTGCTCGTAAGGGGGCCGATCCACCTTGCGTTCAGTCAACTTTGGGAGACCCCGCTGCCCACCCCTGTGCCTACGAAAATCTGAGCGATCCCAGCGAGCGCCGCAGGCCCTGGAGCAATAGCGCTGGGTTGCGTAGTTAGGGACGAACTCGCCATCACAGCGCAGGCAGCACCGCTTCTCGCGCAGAATTCGATTTCGTCGACCGCAGTGCGTGTCCAGCGTTGCTGCGCAGTTGGGGCAGACCATTCTCAGGTTCTCCAGCCGGTGATCGTCCCGAACTCCGTTGATGTGGTCGAGGATCAGCGACATCGGCCGACCACGCCAAATGTCACCTTGCCCGCAGAGCTCACACTGGGGCTGCTTGAGGCCTTCAGCCAGCAGCCGGCGCTTAACGTCCTTGCGTGGGTAGTTCGATTTTTCGACTAGAACCTCAGCGAGTGGCCTTGCGGGACCGAAAGCCCCCAACCGCCTTGCCCTGGGATCAAAATGATCTGTCGAAATCCCCCAAGCCTGGGCGTACTTCTTGAGGATTCGCCAAGCCCCCCCGGTCGGACAGAGGCCGAGATAACGCAGGCTCTCGGCCCACGATTTCGAAGCCGCTATTGCCTCCCTGGCTTCTTGCTCTGAATAGCTGGGGCCTGAGCGGGACACAAACACATGTTCGCATCTGGCTCAGACAAAAGGTTTCGAAATCGAACCAGCAGTACAGCCGTTAAGCAACTGGGGAGCCCGGGTTCGAACCGGGAACGGATCATCCAAAGTGACCTGTGTTGCCGATTACACCACTCCCCAATGGGACGGAATAAAGCTTAAGCCCCCGCCTACTCCTCAGAGCCGCGGGGGACCTTGCCGCCTTCGGCGCCCGGCTCGAAGGCGGGGCCGCGGGGGGAGGCGATGCCGAGGACTCGCATTGCTTTGAGGCCGAGGCCGAGCTTCTCGCGCCCCTCGGTGGAGGAGACGTCGTGGCCACAGAGCTCGCGCACGCGCTCGAGGCGGTAGCGGATCGTGTGGCGGTGGGTGAAGAGCTGTTTGGCGGTGGCGGCGACGTTGCCGTCGTTGTCGAGGTAGGCCTCGACGGTGGCGACCAGCTCGGTCTCGTACTGGTCGTCGTAGGAGACCAGGGGCTGGACCGTCTCCGCGTAGAAGCGTTCGAGCTCGGCCGGGTCCTCGCTCATCGCCGGCAGCAGCAGCCGGTAGGCGCCGGTGTCCTCGAAGGCGAGCAGCGAGCGCCCCTCGGCCTCGCCGACGTTGACCGCCAGCTGCGCCTCGCTGCCGGCGCGGTAGAGGTCGACCGGATCGGCGCAGCGACGGCTGCGGCCGGTGGTCAGGTGGAACCCCTGCAGGCTGTCCTCGAGCTCGCGCGCCAGCCCCGCCGCCGCCCGCGCCAGCCGCTCGTCGTCCTCGGCCGGGACGATCGCGGCGATCTCGGCCGCGGCCTCGCCGCCTTCGCTCGCCGCCAGCGACCCGGGCGCCAGCGAGCGCAGCGCCCGCTGGGCCAGGACCAGCACCCGCTCGCGCCACTCGCCCGTCTGCGCCGCCCGCGGCGCCGCCCGCAGCACCACCACGCCGGCGCCCCGACCGAGGTCGGCGCCGAGCTCCTCCGCCTGGGCGACGATGTCGCGCCGGTCGGTCACCTGGCGCCGCAGCACCGCCCGCGCGAAGGCGCCGGCCGCCTCCTCGCTCTCCCACTCGGGCGAGCGCGAGCGCTCCAGCTCCAGCGCCAGCAGCGTCGTCACCATCCGCGCGATCGCCGGGTCCGGCGCCGCCTTCGCTCGGTAGCGCAGCTCCCCCACCGCCGCGTCGGCGACGCGCAGCTCCACCGTGGTCACCCCCTCGCCGCCGGAGAGCAGCTTCTGCTCTTGGTCGGAGGAGGCGCCGGCGACGGCGAGGACGGCGCTGGAGCGGTCGATCAGGGCGACGCTGGCGTCGAGCAGGCGCGCCGCCGCGCGGGCCACCGCGGGCAGGCCGGCGCCGGACTCGACCGCCTCCGAGAGCGCCCCGAGCAGCTCGGCCCGGTCGGCGGCCCCGGGACCGGCAGCCCCTTCTTTGGAGGTCGCGGGCATCTCCGCATTATTCCGGCTGCGCCGTCTTGCGCCGCTGCCGTCAGATCAGCTTGGTGATGTCGTTGTAGTAGTAGACGATCACCAGGCCGACCACGATGCCCCCGAGGACGAGGGCGGCGAGGACGAAGAGCGAGAGGAAGCCGGCAGCCGCTTTCTCCCAGATCCGCCCGTAGGAGCTCAGCGCCGGGACGAGGATCAGGGTCACGAAGACGAGCAGGCAGATCGCGCCCGCCACTCCGTAGAGCAGGTACTGCTCGGTCAGTTTGGCCAGGGCCAGAACCGTCACTGCTCTGGATTCTGGCGCACTTGCGAGACGACCAGCCCAACTAAGGCGCAAAACGAGAAGGCCGCGGCCCCCAGCGCCCAGCCGCCGCTGACGTCGCTGAGGTAGTGGACCTCGAGGTAAACGCGGGAGAGGCCGACGAGCGCGGTGAGGACGAGGCCGGTGACGACGACCGCGGTGGCGCGCGCCATCCCCGGCCGCAGACGCAGCACGATCGTCACCGCCAGCCAGAGGTAGATGACCGAGTGGGCGGCGTGGCCGCTGGGGTAGCCGGAGCCCGAGCTGGAGGCGAGCGGCTCGGGCGGGCGCGGGCGGTCGACGGCGTCCTTGATCTCGACGATCCCGACCTGGGTGATCGCCATCCCGCTCAGCAGGACCCAGAGCTCGACCCAGCGCCGGCGCCAGGCGAGCAGGGCGGCGCAGACCGCCGCCAGGGCCCAGACGAAGCCGCCGGAGCCGAGGAAGGTGACGACCTTGGCGATGCTGGTGAGGAAGCTCGTCTGGAGGAATTCGGCGACTTCGATCGCGGTTTCGTCGCCGGTGGTCGGCCCGGGGTTGTCGCCGATCACCACCGCGTAGGCGATCAGCACGAAGAGGGAGACCGAGAGGGCCGCCATCAGCGAGGTGAATTCGAGGCCGAAGGTGCCGCCGGGGGTGACCCGGTCCCAGAGGAAGCGGAACTGGGGCCGGCGGGCGAGCGCGACCATCCACGCCGTCACCCGGTGCTCCTCCATCCACCGCACCGCCTTCTCCCGGTTCTCCTCGACTTTGAGGTAGCGGACGAGGTAGACCGTGCCGATCACCAGCGCGATCAGCGTCGCCAGCGCGAAGGCACCGCGGGCGGCATAGTGGCCGGCGGTCTCGATGCTGCGCGAGAAGAAGTAGCCGACGAGGATGTGCAGCGAGGCCCAGAGGCCGGTGCCGAGGACGCTGTAGGGGACGAAGGCGCGGTAGCCCATGCCGGAGCTGCCGGCGATGAAGGGCGCGAGGGCGCGGATCAGGCTGATCCAGCGGCCGATGAAGATCGTCTTGCCGCCGTGGCGGTCGAAGTAGTCCTCGACTTTTTCGAAGCGCTCGTTGGTGATCCCGACCCGGGAGCCGTGCTTGAGGACGAACTCGCGCCCGAGCCGGCGGCCGAGGAAGAAGCTGGTGGTGTCGCCGAGCCAGGCGGCGAACCAGGCGATCGCGATCAGCAGGTAGAGGTCGATCACGCCCTGGCCGGCGACGGCGCCGCCGAGCAGCATCGTCGTCTCCCCCGGCACGACCAGGCCGATGAAGGCGCCGGTCTCGGCAAAGGCGAAGAAGGCGACGAGCAGGTAGGTCCAGGCGCCGAGGGTGTTGGAGATGTCCTCGAGCAGCTGCTGCAGGTCGACCTCGCCGAGCTGGCGGCTGACGAAGAAGTAGATCGCGCCGACGACGAGCGCCGCGACGGCGAATTTGACGCGTTTGCGCCTGCCCCCGCCCCGCTCCTCGCCCGGCAGCTTCATGGCGCCAGTCTCGCGTGTCCGGCGGCGCAGACGATCGCTTCCTCGGCGCCGAGGGATTCGGCGGCGGAGCGGGCCGCGGCCAGGTCCGGGAAGAGGCCGACGGCGGTGGGTCCCGAGCCGCTGAGGATCGCCACCGGCGCCCCC
>DASTXV010000060.1:0-29474 GCA_035765335.1 Solirubrobacterales bacterium | reverse complement strand
ATCGCTGCAATCGAGCAGCGGGCGAGGTTCAGTCTCCCCGGCGTTCAGAGTGACTACGTCGGCATTGAGGTTGGAGCCGACGCGGCCGCTGACCTCGATCTAGATGACTTCATGGTCTTTGGCAATGACCCCGAGGCTGCTAAGAAGTTCTTTCGAGAGCTCCTCTTCCGCCACGTTCGTGCGGAGATGCAGGAGGAAGGGCTACAGCCGCCGAGCGACGGTCGGCATTTTCAGCGGGAGGCGTTCACTCAGCGGAATGCCTTCGACGAGCTGGTACGAGCCGCCGAGGGTGTTCCACGCGATGCCATAAATATCGTAAGGATTGCTGCTCAAAGAGCCCTCGATGATCCAATCAGCGTCGAGCACATCCGCTCTAGCGCACGCCGGTGGTACACCACCGATAAGGAGACGGCCGTCCAGTCCAATCCGGATGCAGCCGCCCTCCTCCACTGGATCATCGACACCGTTATCGGAGACCGCCGTGCAAGGGCCTTCTTGCTGGAGCAGGGATCGCAGGCGAACCATCCACTGATCACGGAGCTCTACGACGCTCGCGTCCTGCACGTCATCAAGCGCAGCATCTCCTCTCGCGACAGGCCGGGCGTACGCTACGACGTTTACGCACTCGACTTCGGATGCTATGTCGAGTTGGTAACGACGACGAAGGCCCCAGAAGGCCTCTTCCAGGTCGATGGCAACGGGGAAGAAGCGGGAAGTGATGGGGAGTGGGTCGAAGTTCCCGTAGACGACTACCGATCAATTCGGCGCGCGATCCTAGATCTCAACCTGTTCTCTGAGCGCCAGTTGCAGATATAGACAGGAGGGGAGATCTGTTGATCTCCCGGCGCAGTCGCCACCTCTTCTCAGTGCACCAAGTGGACCTTGCAGCTGAGACCGGAGGCTTTCGCCACCTGCATATCCCCGGTCACGATTAGATCGATCTCCGGGTGGATCTCGGCCGTCGCAAGAATCAACGCATCCGGCATTTGTAGGGACTTGCGCCGAGAGCGAAGCTTGGACGCCATGTCCGCCACGGCCACATCGACGGAGAGCACCTCCGAAATCAACCCGGAAAAGAACCCCCTAGCCCGGTCCTCGTTGTGGTGGCCTAGCCGTGCGCCGGTTAGAACCTCAGCGTAGGTAACGACCGAAACCAGCAGCCGCTGCCCGCGAACGAGGTCGCGGATCGCCGCGTCAGCTGCATCGTGGAGGGCATCTTTCCGATCGAGAAAGCCGACGACGACATCGGAATCGAGGACTACCGCCACTCCTCGCGCAGCCCTTCCACGCGCTCGCGCAGATCGCCGCCGGTATCCAGACATCCGGAGTAGCGATCGATCAGCTCATCGACCCGCGTGAGAACCACGCGACCGGCTCCCTCGGCCTCTACCTTCAGAGTGTCCCCGGGCTCGAAGCCAGCCATACGAAAGGCGCCAGCCGGAATCGTCACCTGATGCTTGCTGGAGATCTTGGTTTGATTCTTTACCTTCTCGACCATTGGTAAAGGATAGCGCCGTCGTGAAGTCGCTGGTTCGAACCAGCCGCGCCCACTCAGTCCCCCGGGACTGGCGGGAATCGGCGGCCCGCCTTGCGACGGACCGCCGACGGGTTCTAGGACGCCTTCGTCAGCGCGACCGCCGGAACGATTGGATCCATTTTGATCAAATGCATGGCTCACCTCCTTCCCGTTCATCGGTGTGAAATGCGCGAAAAACCTAAAGCGTTGCTCGCCGATGCACCCCGAGCGCTTTCTGCAAGAATCGCCTAGCGCTCAAGAATCTGAGCGACGGCCTAAGATCTCCCGATCAAAACCCGGGAAGGGGTGTCGTGTCGGCCGCGAAGCAAGCAGAGCAACTGAAGCTGGGGGATGACCTGGCCAGCGTGATCTCGAACGAGACCACGGTCAAAGTGCTGGTCTACCTCGTCGACCGTGCGGGCAGCCCGACGGAAATCGGGGAAGCGCTCGGCATCCCGACCCCCAATGCCAGTCATCACGCAAAGAAGTTGACGAGATTGGGCTTGGTCGAGCTGTTGGAAAAGCAGGAGATCCGGGGCGCGATCAAGCACATCTATCGAGCCGTGGTCCGGCCGATCTTCGAAACCGAGGAATGGGGCCGGCTGTCGCTCTCCGAACGCCAGCGCTACTCCGCCTGGATCATTCGGATGATCCTTGCCGACGCCGCTCAATCACTCAATGCGGAAGTCTTCGACGAGTACCCCACGAGGCACCTCAGCCGAGTCCCACTGCTTGTTGACGACAAAGGACTGGACGAAGTCGCGGAGGTCCAGAAACGCGCCTTGGAAGAAATCTTCGAGATCGAAGCGACCTCTGCCAAACGGCGTCTGCAAAGTGGTGAGGATGGGATGCACATGCTCGCCGCAATGATGTGCTTCCCGCTTCCAGGGCCGGCTGAAGGCGTCGTGTTGGAGGCTCACAGGGAATCGTCGAGGGCGCACTGAGCTGCCGCCCCGCCTCAGACGGCCAGCTCGGGTAGATAGCGGTCGAGGTGGCGGGCGATCGTCTCCCGCACCCACTGCTGGGTGGCCGAGTCGGCCATCCGGTAGCGGCCGAGGAGCATCTTCTGGTCGGTGAGGGGAAGGCCGGCGATCTGCCAGCTGACCGCGAGACGCTCGAATAGGAGCTCGGAGTGGCGGCGCCAGGCGTCGTCCTGCGAGGTCGCCGCCGTCGCCGGGCCCTCGGAGAGCTTGGCGATCGTGCCGGCGCTGAGCGACTGCCTGAGGACGAGGACGTTGCCCTCTTCGTCGACGTACTCGGCCGTCGCCGGCTTCTGGCGCGGCCGCCTTTGCTTCTGCCTGCGCTTGGCCATTTCGTGAGTCTGCCAGGGAGGCGAAATATGTCGAGTCAGTCTTCGCCCGCCGGCCGGCGGCGGGTTCGCTTGCGCTCGCCGGCGCGGCGCTTCTGCTCGAGGCGGCGCTCGCGGGAGGCGCGCGTCGGCCTCGTAGCGCGGCGGCGCTTCGGCGTCCTCAACCCGGCGGCCACCTTGGCGGCGAGCCTCTGCAGGGCGAGCTCCCGGTTGCGCGCCTGGCTCCTCGCCTCCTGCGCGACCGCGGTGACGATCGGGCCGGCCCGCTGGACCAGCCGGGCCTTCTGCGCTTCGTCCAGGCTGACCGAGGCCTCGACGTCGAACACGGCTTCGATCCGCGAGGCGGTCACGTTGGCGTGCTGCCCGCCAGGCCCGGAGGAGCGGCTGGCCCGCAGCTCGATCTCGGCCAGCGGGATCGAGAGGCGGTCATCGATTCTCAGCGCATCGGGCACGCGGCCAAGTTAACGCCGGCCCGGCCGGTCAGGCCAGCGCGTCGATCTTCGTCGCCAGCTCGAAGTCGGCCGCGGTGATGCCGCCCTCGGAGTGAGTGGCGATCTTGACCGTGACCTTGTCCCAGGAGATCTCCAGGTCGGGATGGTGGTTCATCGCCTCCGCCGGCTCGACCAGCGTCTTGACGAAGTTGACCGATCCGACGAAGTCGCCACGCTCGAAGGTCTTCGCGATCGCGTCGCCCGAGCGCTCCCAGCCGGGGTGCTCGCTCAGCCTCGCCTCGATCTCGGTATCGCTCAGGAGACTCATAGCGGGCGTATGCTGACACGATGGCGGTGACGACGCAATGAGCGACTCGATCCCGACCCTCTGGCAGATCGACGTCTCGCACTACAGCGAGAAGGTCCGCTGGGCGCTTGCCTGGAAGGGAGTCGAGCACCGACGGCGCTCGCCGATCCCGGGTGCGCACATGGCGGTCGCCCTCTGGCTGACCCGCGGCGGCCAGGTCACCTTTCCGGTGCTGAGCATCGATGGGGAGCAAATCGGCGACTCGACCGCGATCATCGCCGCGCTCGAGGAGCGCTACCCGCAGCCGCCGCTCTACCCGGCCGACGCCGCGGAGAGGCGCCGCGCCCTCGACTTGGAGGACTTCTTCGACGAGGAGCTCGGGCCGCACATTCGCCAGCTCGCCTGGTACGAGCTGGGCAACGATCGCGAGCAGTTCACCGAGCTGATGAAGCACATGGCCCCCGGCCCTCTCGCCCGCATGCCGGGTGCGGCCGCCGCCTACGCCCGCGTCTTCACCGGCCTGCGCTTCAGCGCCCGCAACACGACGCGGGCCGAGCGGGCGCGCGCCAAGGTGCTGGCTGCGCTCGACCGGCTCGAGGCCGAGCTGGGCGACAACGAGTACCTGGTCGGCGACACCTTCACCGTCGCCGACCTGACCGCGGCCTCGCTCTTCTACCCGCTGGTCACCCCCGAGGAGGGACCGCTCCCGACCGAGATCGAGTCGGCGGCAGGCCTGGAGAGCTTCCGGGCGCCGCTGGCGGAGCGCCGCGGCTACCGCTGGGTGGCCGAGATGTTCCGCCGCCACCGCAAGCCGGGCCGGAGCGCGCCCAGCGTTACCGGCAGCGCCGTCTAGACCCGGGCTTCAGCCACCGATCGGCGCCCGCGGGTTGGCGCCGTAGAAGACCAGCGTGCCGAGCATGCCGATGATGTTGACGAGGATGATGTTGACCGCCATCGACTTGGCGGTCGCGGTCCCGACCCCAACCGGGCCGCCGGAGGCGGTGTAGCCGTAGTAGCAACCGACCGAGACGATGATCATCGCCATCGTCATCGCCTTGGTCAGGCTGAAGAGCACGTCGAGCGGGTTCTGGTACATCCAGAAGATCAGCAGGTAGCCGCCGGAGGAGACGTCGCCTACCTGGTTGACCACCGAGAAGTAGCTGGCGGCGTAGATCAGCCCGATCCCGACCAGGTAGAGGAACGGGATCGCGATCCAGGCGCCGAGCAGGCGGGTCGCGCAGAGGAAGGTCAGCGGCTGGATCCCCATCACCTCCAGCGCGTCGATCTCGTCGGAGATCCGCATCGCGCCCAGCTCGGCGACGATCCCGGTCCCGACCTTGGCCGCGAGGATGTAGCCGAAGGCGTAGGGCAGCCCCTCGCGCAGGTCGCAGTAGGCCGAGAAGAGGCCGGCCAGCGAGGGGGCGCCGATCGAGCGGTTGAAGTAGGCGCCCTGGAGGCCGCACTGGAGGCCGAGGATGAAGACGAAGGCCCAGATGATCAGGGCCGAGCCGAAGATCAGGATGCCCGCCTGCCGCAGCCCCTCGCCGAAGAACTTGAAGACCCGGCCCGAGTAGACCTGGCCCGCGACCCGGATGCCGAAGCGGCCGATCTCCCCGAAGGAGTCGAGCCAGGAGCGCGGGACCTCGAGCCAGCCGATCACCGGACCGCCTGCAGTTCGGGGTTGGTGGCGAGCAGGATCGAGCTGACGACGAACTGGAAGAAGAAGACCGCGACGAGGGAGATCACCACCGCCTGGTTGACCGCCTTGCCCACTCCGGCGGCGCCGCCCGAGGCCGACATCCCTTTGTAGGAGCAGACGATCGCGACGATCGCCCCGAACATCGTGCACATCATCACCGAGGACCAGAGGTCGGTGATCGTGGCGTTGGAGTAGAGCGTCGCGAAGAAGCCGCCGAGCGGCTGGTTGTAGAGGAGCATCGCGGCGATGCCCGCGGTGAGGCCGAAGACGATCGCGAAGATGTCCAGCAGGGCGGTGACGACCAGCAGGGCGAGGAAGCGCGGGACCACGAGGTTCTTGACCGGGTCGACGCCGAGCACCTGCAGGGCGTCGAGCTCCTCGCGGATCTTCCGGGCTCCCAAATCGGCGGTGATCGCGGTGCCCGCCACTCCCGCCACCACCACCGCGGTAACCAGCGGCCCCACCCAGCGGATCGCGATCACGACGAAGAAGCCGCCGAGGCGGTCGAGCGCGCCGAACAGCGAGAGCACCCCGGCCGCCTGCAGGCCGGGCGCCCCGAGGTTCAGCGCGAAGGTGGAGACCATCAGCGGGAACCAGGCGAGCTTGAGGACGAAGAGGAACTGCCAGACGAGCTCCTCGCCGTAGGGATAGGGCCGCCTCACCGCCGAGATCACCGTCTTGACGGTGAGGATCATCATCACCCCCACCTGCTCGAAGACGTTCTTGACGGGCAGCAGCCCGCGAGTCAGCGTTTGGCCCGCCACCGGCTCATCGCCCTCCCCAGGGGGCCGCGGCTCTGCGCCCGCTGCCGCACCTCCTGCTCGCTTTCCCGCTGCGCCTCGGCCAGCTGCGCGATCAGGGTGTCGCGCGTGCGCTCCAGCTCCTCGACCCCGGCCACGTGGGCGACCGCGCGCCGCGGCGCCGTCGGCAGGTCGGCCTTGAGGTGATTGGTGTAAGTCGCCAGCTCGGCCTCGAGCCGGGCGATCTGCCGCCGCAGCTCCTGCCGCACCTCGAGCGTCTCGCCTTCCGCCTCCGGCAGGCCGGCGCAGGCCATCGCGACGATCGCCAGCTCACGCGGCCCGATCCCGGCTTCCTCGGCCCGCCGCAGGGCCTCGGAGGCGATCTCCTCCAGCTGCGGCGTTGCTTCTACCTCCGCGGCGACGAAGGTCCCCTGGCCGTGGCGGGTGACGACGAGCCCGTCGTTCTCGAGCGCCTCGTAGACGGCCCGCACCGTCCCCACGTTGACGCCCGCCCACCCCGCCAGCTGGCGGAAGCTCGGCAGCCGCTCCCCCGCCGCCAGCTCCCCCGTCCGGATCAACGCCCGCAACCGCCACCCCAACTGCAGCCCCACGGGAAGCTCATCGTTCGGATCTATGCGAAAAGGGTTTGCCTCCAGCTGTGTCACTGATTCGCACAGTAACCCCACCATCTGTTCCAGTCAACTGAAACAGTCGAAGGAGAGTCGGGGGAACCCGGAGGAGCCTCCCCAATTTTGCGACGGAGGGTTCCCCCGACTCTCCCCCTACGGCGTCAGAACGATCTTCAGCGCTTCGCGGTTGTCGTAGATCTTGTAAGCCTCGGCCGCCTGGTCGAGCGGCATGTGATGCGTGACCAGCGGGCTCGGGTCGAGCTTGCCGGCGTCCATCAGGGCGAGCACGCGGTCGACGTGGGCGATCACGTTGGCGAGCCCGAGCCGCAGCTGCAGGCCCTTCAGCCAGGCGAGACCGAGGGGAACCTCGCCCTTGCCCGCGTAGGCGCCGATCCCGGAGACGGTGCCGGCGTCGCGGGCGAGGCTGATCGCCAGGGCCAGCGGGCCGGGGTCGCCGACGGCGTCGACGACCACGTCCACCCCAAGTCCCCCCGTCGCCGCGCGCACAGCCTTCTTCGGCTCCTGCTCGGTCAGGTGCAGCGGCGTGGCGCCGAAGCGCGCGGCCATCTGCAGTCGCTCCTCCACGGTGTCGATCGCGAAGACCTGGACCGCCCCGCCGGCGATCGCCGCCTGCACCGCGCAGAGGCCGACCGGGCCGAGGCCGAGGACCGCCACCGTGTCGCCCGCGCGCATCTGCGCGTGGGCGATCGCGTGGTAACCGGTCCCCATCACGTCGCCGGCGAAGAGGGCGACGTCGGCCGACATCCCCTCCGGCACCCGCCGCAGGGTCAGGTTCGCCCGGGGGACCAGCAGCAGCTCGGCCTGCGCCCCCTGCAGGTTGCCGAGGTTGGCGCCGTGGCCAAAGGTCTGGCCGTTGCGGCAGCGGTGGTAGTCGCCGCGCAGGCAGGAGACGCAGGTGGCGCAGGCGGTGTGGAAGGTGCCGAGGACGCGGTCGCCGACCGTCACCCGTTCGACGTCGTCGCCGGCCGCCACCACCGTGCCGACGAACTCGTGGCCGATCGTGAAGCCCGGCTCGACCGGGACCCGCCCGTGGTAGATGTGGAGGTCGGAGCCGCAGATGCCGCTCGCCTCGACGCGGACGACGGCGTCGTCGGCAGCGGCGATCTCAGGATCGGGCTTCTCCTCGATCCGCACCTGCTCGGGCGCCTGGAAAGTGACCGCGCGCATGGCGCGCAACGGTATCCGGTCGGCGGCCTAGTTGACGCCGGCGACCTGGAAGCGGCTCTTTTCGCCGCCGGGACTGGCGGTCTCCTGGATCCGCGCCTCCAGCGCCAGCTCCTTCTCGAAGTCGGCCGCCTCGCCGTGCTGGAAGGAGACGTCCTTGCCCTCGAGCAGCTCGATGAAGATCTCGACGAAGCGGGCGTCGAGCTGCTTGCCGGCGACGCGGCGAAGCTCGACGATCGCCTCGTAGCTCGACATCGGCGTCCGGTAGGAGTCGCGCGCGGTCATCACGTCGTAGGTGTCGGCGACGGAGATGATCCGCGCCAGCTCCGGAATCTGGTCGCCGGCCAGGCCGCGCGGATAGCCTTTGCCGTCGATCCGCTCGTGGTGGGCGAGGATGATCTCCGCCACCGGGCCGTAGCCGTCGAGCGCGGAGACCACGCGGGCGCCCTGCTGCGGGTGGCGCTTGATCAGCATCCAGTCCTCGTCGGTGAGCGGGACGTTGGCCTTGAGGATGCGGTCGGGAAGGATGAACTTGCCGATGTCGTGCAGGAGCGCGGCGATGTGGACCAGCTCCTCCTCGCGGCGCGAGTAGCCGGCGCGCTGGGCGATCGCCCGCGAGTACCGCGCCACCGCGGCGCTGTGGCGGGCGGTCATCTGGTCCCGCAGGTCGAGGGTGCGCAGCATCGCGCTCAACATCCCGACCTGGAAGCTGGCCAGCTGCTTGCTGCGCAGCTCCAGCTCCTCGGCCCGCTGCTGGGAGACGAGCAGGGCGCCGAGCAGGTACTGGAAGGTGACGAGGACGACGCCGAACAGGGCGACTCCGGCGAGCCCCACCTGCACGTAGAGATAAGCCACCCCCACCGCCATCAGCGCCGCCGCGAGCTCGGAGGGCAGCAGCGGGATCAGCGCCGTGCGGACCTTGCCGAAGAAGGAGCTGCGGTCCAGGTAGCAGGAGTAGGAGGCGATCATCGTGAAGTTGATCGCCAGGGCGACGAGGAAGACGGCGAAGATCAGCGCGTAGAAGGAGGCGTCGTCCTGGGAGATCTGGCTCGATACGACGATTTCATGGAAGGCGAAGCCGCTGACCAGGGGGAAGGTGGCGTAAGTGAGCAGGTTGTTCAGCAGGTAGTGCCCCTCGTCCCGCCACCGCAGCCAGCCGGCGAGGATCGTCAGCACGCCGATCAACGCCGCCGGGGCGCCGCCGAGGAAGACCATCGCCAGGACGAGGGCGAGGAAGCTGCCCGAGATCTTCACCTTCGAGGTCGTGCTGATCGCGGTCAGGTCGCTGAAGACCGAGAAGCCGAGCAGGATGCAGAACAGCGGCAGGTTCCAGTCCGCGCTCGGCGCCCACAAAATCGCCGCGGCCGCGGTCGCCGCCAGGGCCGCAACCATGCTGGCGATCGCTAGTCGAGTTGGTCGGGACTGAGACATCTCTTTGTTATCGGTCAACCGGCAGCTTCGGCAAAGGCTCGCCTACCAATTCACGAGCGCCTTGTTTTTCCCTGCGAGAGCCGCCAAATCAGCGGCTCCCCCATTTGGGAACTCCTAAGTTAGACAGCGATAGAGGTATCGGCAAGGACGTTTAGCTGGTTGGCCAAATTCGCCCAGAATCGAATTCCCGTCCGATCAAACCGCCTCAAGCTGCACAGGGGGTAGCTGCTCGACCCCGAAAAAGCAGAAGGGCGCCCCCATCCGAAGGCGCCCCTCTAGAAGTCTCATGCAGGTCACTCGATCCAAGGACCTGCGGGAAATGCTTAGTGACGGTAGCCCATGTCTATTGCCCCTTCCGTAGTCGTTGAAGCCCGCAACGTTGTGCGCTGCATCGTGGAAACTTCTCAATTGCTGGTCACTTTGTAGCACAGGTTGGCGAAAACTTGTGCATCTGCAGGAAAAGTTGTGCAGAAATGCGGTAGTACCCTCGGCCACTCCATGCCCAGCCCACGCCTGACTTCCCCCCTTCGCCGACCCCTCTTCCGGCGGCTGGCGGCCTCCTACGCGATCAACGAGCTCGGCGACTGGATGGGGATCATCGCCCTCTCGGTCCTGGTCTACGACAACACCGAGAGCGCCCTGGCAACGGCCGCCCTCTTCCTCGGGACCCGCTTCCTGCCGGCGCTTTGCGCCCCCGTCCTGGTCACCCAGGCCGAGAAGCCGCCGCCGCGCTTCGCGCTTCCGGTCATCTACTGCGGCGAGGCCGCCGCCTTCGCCTGCCTGGCGCTGTTCGTCGAGGACTTCTCGCTCGGCCCCGTCATCGCCCTGGCCGCGGTCGACGGCGCCCTGGCCCTGGCCGGGCGGGCGCTGACGCGGGCGGTCGTCGCCACCGCGCTGGAGCCGAGCGGCGAACTGCGGGCCGGAAACGCCCTGCTCAACGTCGCCTTCACCGGCGGGTCCGCGGTGGGCCCCGCGCTCGCCGGGCTGGTGGTCGCGGGCTTCGGCGTCCAGTCGGCGCTACTGCTCGACGCCGTCTCCTTCTACGTCGTCGCCATGGTCCTCTTCACCGCCGGATCGATGCCGCAGCCGGAACCGGAACCGGGGCGGATGCGGGAACGGGTGCAGGCGGGCCTCGCTTACATCCGCCGCCAGGCCGTCCTCCGCCGGATCCTCGTCGCCCAGGGCCTCGCCTTCGTCTTCTTCGCCGCCGTCCTTCCGGTCGAGGTGATCTACGTCAAGGAGACGCTGGGGTCGAATGACACCGGCTACGGCCTGATGCTGGCCTGCTGGGGGGCGGGGATGGTCCTCGGCAGCCTCCTCTTCGCCCGCCTGCGCCAGGCCTCGCTCGGCTACCTGCTCCTCTTCAGCACCCTCGCCGTCGGGGCCGGCTACCTCGGCCTCGCCGCCGCCCCCACCCTCGCCGTGGCCTGCCTGGTCTCGGTCGTCGGCGGGGCCGGCAACGGGATCCAGTGGGTGACGGCGATCAGCGCGGTCCAGGAGCTGACGGTGGAAGCGATGCAGGCGCGGGTGATGAGCGTGCTCGAGTCGATCGGCGCGGCGATGCCAGGTGTCGGCTTCGCTCTGGGCGGCGTGATCGCGGCCCTGGTCAGCCCGCGAATGACGTTTCTCGTCGCAGGGTCCGGGGTGATCGCCATCGTTCTCGTCATGGCGCCCCTGCTTAGAGGGAATTGGCTGGAAATCGGCGAAGTGGCTAAAGCTCCTTCGCTTGACGGACGAGATGACGTTGTGGTGGAGTTGTTACCAGGGGCTAAATACAGGGATTAATCCGGCAAACGGACTCGGAGGGAAGACGTTGAAGAAGCTCGGAGCACTCATTGCGGTTCTGGTTCTTGCAGCGGTCGCGGCGATTGGATTGGCTGCGTGCGGGGGCGGTGACGACGAGACCTCCGGAGGAGGAAGCCAGGGCGGCAGCTCCGAGATCACGATCGGGCAGGCGTCGCAGCCCGACTACCTCGACCCGGCCCTCTCGTACACGATCCACGGCTGGGAACCGATGTGGCTTGTCTACACGCCGCTGCTCACCTACAACCGCGAAGGCGGCGAAGCCGGCTCCGAGCTGATGCCCGGGCTGGCCGAAGAGATGCCGGAAGTGAGCGCCGACGGCAAGACCTACAAGCTGAAGCTGCGCGAGGGGCTCGAATACTCCGACGGGACGCCGGTCAAAGCGAGCGACTTCGAGCACACGATCAAGCGGGTGCTCAACCTCGAGTCGGGCGGAGCGCCCTACTACGAAGTGATCGACGGGGCCAGCGAATACCTCGAAGACGGCAACGCCGAGGCCGACATCTCGGGGATCGAGGCCAACGACAAAACCGGCGAGATCACGATCGAGCTGACCGCGCCGGAAGCGGCCTTCAGCAACGTCCTGGCGATGAACTTCGCCGGCCTCGTGCCGGGCGACACCCCGTTCGAGAACATGACCAAAGACCCGGCCCCCGGCGTCGGCGCCTACATGTTCACGAAGTCGATCCCGAACCGGGAATTCGTGCTCGAGGCGAACCCGAAATTCAAAGAGGACACGATTCCGGGCGTTCCGACCCCGAACATCGAGACGGTCACGACCAAGATCATCCCCAGCGTCGCCAAGCAGACGCAGGACGTGATCGACAACGAGCTCGACTTCATGCAGGAACCGCCGGCGCCGGACTTCATGGCCGAGATCCTCGAGCGGTTCGGCCCGGAAGGGAGCGAGGAACAGCGTTTCAAGGAATACCCCACGCTCTCGACCTACTTCTTCTTCCTCAACTCGAAAGCGCCGCCGTTCGACGACCAGAAGGTCCGGGAAGCGGTCAACATCGGCCTCGACAAGCCGGCGCTGGAGCGACTGTTCGCCGGAACGCTGGCCGTCGGCTGCTCCTTCCTGCCGCCGGAGATGCCCGGCTACAGCGAGGAGCTTGACCTCGAGGGCTGCCCGTTCGGCGACCCGAGCCAGCCGCCGGACCTGGAGCGGGCGAAGCAGATGATCAAGGAGGCGGGGGCCGAGGGCGCCAAGGTCACGGTCTTCGGCGACGACGTCGACCCGACGCCGGCGATCACCCAGGCCTACGCCGACCAGCTCAACGAAATGGGCTTCGACGCCGAGCCGAAAATCGTCAACGGCGGCGTCTACTTCCAGACGATCGGCAACCAGAGCACGAAAGCCCAGACCGGGTTCCTCAACTGGTTCGGCGACTTCCCCCACCCGCTGAACTTCTTCTTCCTGGTCGACGGGGACACGATCCAGCCGACCAACAACCAGAACATCAGCAACACCGACGACCCGAAAATCAATAAAGAACTCGACGAACTGCGGGAAGAGCCCGACCTGCCGTCGGTCACGGATCGCTGGGAGGAGCTCAACCGCTACCTGGTCGAGAGCGCCCACCTGGCCCCCTACGGGCACCGGAAACTGACCACGTTCATGTCGGAGCGAATGGACTTCGAGAACTGCACCCCGGTCAGCCCGATCTACTACAACGACTACTCGCAGTGGTGCCTCAAGGACGAATGAGGCATGCCTTCGCCGGCTGAGCAGCCCGGCTCAGCCGGCACGGCGTTCAGTCTCGACGCGAGCGAGGAGCTCGCGTCCGACCCGGCGGAGCGGCCGGGTCTGGGGCCCTGGCGGCTGACCTGGCGCCGCCTGCGCCGCGACAAGTACGCGCTCGCGGCAGGCGTCGCCTTCCTGCTGATCGTCGCCGCCTGCCTGGCGGCGCCGCTCTGGGCCGAGCACGTCGCCGAGACCACCCCCGACAAGAACCACCTGACCGACACCGTGATCGTCGACGGCGAGCGCAAGGACGTCGTCGACCCCCTCGGCAAGCCGATCGGGCCGACCTGGAACGACCAGTTCTTCCTCGGCGCCGACGGCAACGGCCGCGACATCATGGTCCGCCTCCTCTACGGTGGCCGCAACTCGCTGATGATCGGGCTCGCGGCGGCGCTGGGCACCGCCCTCGCCGGGCTCGTGCTCGGGCTCCTCGCCGGCTACCACCGCGGCCGCGTCGACGCGGTGATCAGGTGGACGCTGGACGTGATCTGGGCCTTCCCGGTGATCCTGCTCGGCGTCGCCCTCGGCGTCGCCCTCGCCCTGGGAGGCCTCGATCTCGGGCCGATCCAGATCGAAGGCGGCTCCCTGGCGATCCCGATCCTGATCATCGCCCTGATCTACATCCCCTACCTCGCCCGGCCGGTGCGAGGGCAGGCGCTGGCGCTGCGCGAGCGGGAGTTCGTCGAGGCGGCGCGGGCGCAGGGCATGAGCTCGACCCGGATCGTCTTCAGCGAGATCCTGCCCAACGTCGCCTCCACCCTCGTCGTCTTCCTGCCGCTCCTGGTCGCCAACGCGGTCCTGCTCGAGGCGGCGCTCTCCTTCCTCGGCGCCGGGGTGCAGGCGCCCGACCCCTCCTGGGGGACGATGATCGCCGAAGGGCTGGACCGGATCGTCACCGCTCCCCACCTGGCGATCGTGCCCGGCCTGATGCTGGTGGCGGCGGTGCTCTCCCTCAACATCTTCGGCGAGGGCGTCCGCGACGCGCTCGACCCGCGGGCGAAAGTGAGGATCGAGCACTGATGAGCGCTTCGATGCGGCGCTTCGTCGCGCGGCGGCTGCTCTCGATGCTGCTGGTGCTGTTCGCCGTCTCGCTGCTCGTCTTCATCATCTTCAACGTCCTGCCGGGGGGCGACCCGGCGGTGCGGATGGCGGGCAAGGTCCCGACCGAGACGCAGGTCGAAGCGATCCGCAAGGAGTGGGGATTCGACGAACCGCTCTACGTCCAGTACGCGACGATGATGGAGAAGCTCTTCACCGGCGACCTGATCTCCTACAACACCCGCGAAGACGTCCTCGACGAAATCTGGCGGGGGCTGCCGCGCACCCTCTCGCTGGCGGTCGGGGCGGCGATCATCTGGATGGCCTTCGGGATCGCCCTCGGCCTCTACAGCGCCCTCCACGCCGGCAGGTTCTCCGACCGGCTGCTCACCATCCTCGCCCTGGTCGGGGTCTCGCTGCCGGTCTTCTGGCTCGGCATCGTGCTCAGCCATTACCTCGGCTACGAGGCCGGGATCTTCCCCAACGGGGGCTACGTCGAATTCACCGAGAACCCCGCCGAATGGCTCTGGCACCTGGTCCTGCCCTGGTTCTGCCTCTCGATCCTCTTCATCGGCTTCTACTCCCGGGTCCTGCGCTCCGACATCCTCGAAACGATGGGCGAGGACTACGTTCGCACCGCCCGCGCCAAGGGCCTCTCGGAGCGGCGGGTGCTGATCAAGCACGTGCTGCGGAACTCGCTGATTCCGATCATCACCCTCTGGGGGCTCGACTTCGGCGCCGTGATCGGCGGCGGCGCGATCCTCACCGAGTACGTCTTCGGCCTGCAGGGGGTGGGCGAGTACGCGGCGGAAGCGATCGGCCAGCTGGACCTCCCCCCGGTGATGGCGCTGACGATGTTCGGGGCCTTCTTCATCGTCATCTTCAACACCATCGTCGACATCGCCTACGCCGCGCTCGACCCGCGGATCAGGCTCGAGGGAGGGTCGACGCTATGAGCGCGAACGACGTCCTGCTCGACGTCCGCGACCTCACGGTCGAGTTCAACACCGAAGAGGGGGCGGTGCGGCCGGTCGACGGCCTCGACCTGCAGGTCCGGCGGGGAGAGGTGCTGGCGCTGGTCGGGGAGTCGGGCAGCGGCAAGTCGGTCTCGGCGCTGACCCTGCTGGGCCTGACCCGCGGCCCGAACGCGACGATCGGCGGCTCCGCGCGCTTCCAGGAGACCGACCTGATCGCGGCCGGGGAGGACGAGCTGCGGGGCATCCGCGGCAACCGGATCTCGATGGTCTTCCAGGACCCGATGACCTCGTTCGACCCGGTCTACCGGATCGGCGCCCAGATCGCCGAGGCGATCCGGGCGCACCGTCCCGAGGTCTCGAAGCAGGAGGCGCGGGCGCAGGCGATCGAGCTGCTGGAGGCGGTCGGAATCGACGACGCCGAGCAGCGGGTCGACGCCTACCCGCATGAATTCTCGGGCGGGATGCGGCAGCGGGCGATGATCGCGATGGCGCTGGCGCTCGAGCCCGACCTGCTGATCGCCGACGAGCCGACCACGGCGCTCGACGTCACCATTCAGGCCCAGGTCCTGGGGCTGATCGAGCGGATCAACCGGGAACGGGGGCTGGCGACGATCCTGATCACCCACGACCTCGGCGTCGTCGCCGAGGTGGCCGACCGGGTGCTGGTGATGTACGCCGGCAAAGTCGTCGAGCAGGGCACCCTCGACGAGATCTTCTACGACCCCCAGCACCCCTACACCTGGGGGCTGATGGGATCGGTCACCCGGATCGACCGGCCGCGGCCGCGGCGGCTGCCGCAGATCGCCGGCTCGCCGCCCTCGCTGCTGAACCTGCCCCAGGGGTGCCCGTTCCGGCCGCGCTGCCCGCGCGAGTTCGAGAAATGCCCGCAGCTCCCCCCGCTGGAGGCGCGGGTGCCGGAGTCCGGGGAGCACCGCGACCGTTGCTGGCTGACCCCCGAGGAGAAGCGGCAGAAGCGCGTGGTCGACGGCCAGATCGGCCTGGAGGCCCCACAGTGACCCCGCTGCTCGAAGTCACCGACCTCGTCAAGCACTTCCCGATCAAGCGCGGGACGCTGATCGAGCGCGAAGTGGACCAGGTGCGAGCCGTCGACGGCATCAGCTTCAGGATCGAGGCCGGGGAGACGCTGGGGCTGGTGGGAGAGTCCGGCAGCGGCAAGTCGACCGCCTGCCGGGCGGTGCTGCAGCTGCTCGCGCCGACCTCCGGCTCGGTCAAGTTCGAGGGCCGGGAGATCGCCGGGCTCGGGCGCCGGCAGATGCGCCCGCTGCGCCGGCAGATGCAGATGATCTTCCAGGACCCGTACGCCTCGCTGAACCCGCGCAAACGGGTGGGGCAGATCGTCGGCGACCCGCTCAAGGTCCAGAAGGTCGCCTCCGGGGCGGAGCTGCGGCGGCAGGTGCAGGAGCTGCTGGAGCGGGTCGGGCTCTCCAGCGAGCACTACAACCGCTTCCCGCACGAGTTCTCCGGCGGCCAGCGGCAGCGGATCGGAATCGCCCGCGCCCTGGCGCTGAAGCCGAAGCTGGTGATCTGCGACGAGCCGGTCTCCGCCCTCGACGTCTCGATCCAGGCGCAGATCGTCAACCTGCTCGACGACCTCCAGGACGAGTTCGGCCTCGCCTACCTCTTCGTCGCCCACGACATCGGCGTCGTCCGCCACATCTCCGACCGGATCGCGGTCATGCACCACGGCAAGATCGTCGAGCAGGGCAGCGCCGACGAGGTCTGCGAGCGGCCCAAGGACGAGTACACGAAGAAGCTGCTGGCGGCGGTGCCGATCCCGGATCCGCGCGAGAGTCGCGAGCGGGTTCGGAATCGGTGAAGTAGGGGCGAGGGACACCCTCCCCAGACACATCTCGCTATGGCTCGATGTTGAGCGTCTGGGGAGGGTGTCCCTCGCCCCCGGTCACAGTTTTCGTAAGGTCGCGGTAGATGGGCTTGCCTTTGTCGCCTCCGATCAAGCCGCAGCTTGCGCTTACCCGCAAGGTGCTGCCGGAGGGCGAGGAGTGGGCTTATGAGCCGAAGCTGGATGGGTTCCGGGCGATCGTGTTCGTCGATGGCGAGGACTTCTACGTCCAGTCGCGCGGGGGCAAAGATTTGAACCGCTACTTCCCCGAGCTCGAGTTCGCGCCGGGGCGGTGGGTGCTTGACGGCGAGCTGGTGATCCGCGACGGCGAGGGCAACCTCGAATTCGACTCGCTGCAGGAACGGATCCACCCGGCGCAGTCGCGGATCGAGCTGCTCTCGAAGCAGATCCCGGCCAGCTACATCGTCTTCGACCTGCTGGCCGAGGGAGACGAGGTGCTGTGCGAGCGGCCGCTGCGGGAGCGGCGGGAACGGCTGGAGGCGATCGCCGAGCGGGCGGGGCTGGAGCTGACGACGCTGAGCTCCGATGCCGCGCAGGCCGAGCGCTGGCTGAACAGCATCGAGGGGGTGATGGCGAAGGACCTCTCAGCCCCCTACGTCCAGGGCAAGCGCAAGGGGATGGCGAAGGTGAAGCGCGAGCGGACGATCGACTGCGTGGTGATGGGCTGGCGCCCGGGCAAAGAGGAGGGCACGGTCGGCTCGCTGATCCTCGGCCTCTACGACGACGGGGAGCTGCGCACCGTCGGCCACATCTCCGGCTTCTCGAAGAAAGCGAAACAGAGCATGCGGGCGATGCTGGCGCCGCTGGAGACGGGCGAGAGCGGGAGCGCCGAGCCGAGCAGGTGGACCGGGGGGCGCGATCTCGAGTGGGTCGAGCTTAGGCCGGAGTTGGTGATCGAGGTTGGTTATGACCATGCGGCTTCGGGGCGGATCCGGCATGGGGCTCGGTTTCATCGGTTCAGGGACGACAAACGGCCGTCCGAGTGCCGGTTCGATCAGCTTGATGAAGGGACGGCTTAGAACAGGGGTTGTTGGCGGGCGGGTCCTGTCTCCGATCGGGGGCTCTCCCTACCGGGAGAGTCCTCCCGATCGTCGCCACCCGCCCGAGGAACGTTTGGCTTTGACGCTCGGCCTCTGCCCCAGCCTTTGACGGCTCTCGTGGCGTGCTTGCGTTGCTCGGGGCGCAGGTAGGCGCGGCCCTTGTAGAGCGCCTCGTATTTCGGGAGGAGGTCAGGTCTCTTTTCCTCCAGCCAGGCGAAGAAGACGTCCTTCACCTCGTCTCTGAGATGCAGCGCCACCCCGCCGAGGAAGGTGGCGCCGGCCTTTTTGGCGCGTTCGACGATCGGGCGGACCTGGTCGGGGTCGTCGTTGATGCCCGGCATCAGCGGGGCGATAAGAACGCCGGAGTCGATTCTGCGAGCGCGCAGCTCGGCGACGGCGTCGAGCCGGGCGGCCGGGCTCGGAGTGTGCGGCTCGGTCGCCCGCCAGGCCTCCTCGTCCAGGGTCGGGACCGAGAGGTTGACCGAGACCGGCAGCTTCCTCGCCATCCGCTCGTAGATCTCGACGTCCCGCATCACCAGCGGCGACTTGGTCAGCACCGTGACCGGCGTCTCCGCCGCCTCCAGCGCCGCGAGGATCTCCGGCATCATCCGATACCGGCTCTCCACCCACTGGTAGGGGTCGGTGTTCGTCCCCAGCGCCACCAGCTCCCGCTTCCAGCTCGGCCGCCCCAACTCCGCCCGCAGCAGCTCCGGCACGTTGACCTTGACCACGATCTCCCGCTCGAAGTCGCGGCCGGGATCGAGGTCGAGGTAGGTGTGAGTCCTGCGAGCGAAGCAGTAGACGCAAGCATGACTGCACCCACGAAAGGCGTTGATCGTCCAGTTGAACCCGTAGCGGCCACCAGCCACGTGATTCAGGGCCGAGCGGGCGCGAACCTCGTGGAAGTTGATCCCCATCGCCTCCGGCGCGTCGAAGGTGCGGACGACGGTGCCGTCGCCAACCCCGGGGAGACGGAGGTCGTTCTCGACCCTCTGCTCATCCCATCTCATACGAACACATGTTCGCAAACGGGACCGACGGGCTCTGACTAGGGCAACTCTCCCTGGATCACGTAGCGGAGGACGTCGACCACCTGCTCGGCCGCGCGGGCGGTGGCCTGGGCGGCGCGGTCGACCTCCTTCAGGGCGTGGTCGAGCTCCTCGTCGTGGAGGGTGACGATCGGCTTGCCGAGGGCGGCGGCGTAGCCGGCGTCGAAGGCCGCGTTCCACTGCCGGTACTTGTCGCCGAAGCGGACGACGACGACGTCGGCATCGCGGATCAGCGTCTGGGTGCGGATCGCGTTCACGCCCGCCCCCTTGTGATCCCGCCAGAAGGCCTCGCCCTCCTCGCCCAGCGTGCCGGTGCCGGCGTCGTCGGAGGCGGCGTGGTCGGTCACCGGCGCCGAGCAGGTCACCGGCAACCCCGCCTCCCTTACCCCCGCCTCGATCCGCTCCCGCCAGTCGCTGTGGATCTCGCCAGAGAGGTAGACGCGCCAGGTTCGCTCGGCCATCGATCTGATCCTAGAGATCGGAGAAAGTGATTATCCCTGCCAATTGGAGCCGGCAAAACCGACCCTCCGCTGTGTCAGGCTTGGACCAGGGGCATCCATCGGTGCCCGATCCGATGACCGACCTCGCCCAAAGCCTGATCGACGCGCTTGCCCTCGGCGGCCTCTACGCGTTGATCGCCGTCGGCGTCACCTTGATCTTCACCGTGATGGGGATGATGAACTTCGCCCATGGCGAGTTCATCATGTTGCCCGCCTACGCCCTCTACGTGCTGGCCGGACTGCCGTTCGCCGTTGCGGTCTGCGCCGCGCTCGTCACCGGAATCGCGATCGCGGTCCTGGCCGAGCGGGTGGCCTTCCGCCCCGTCCGCAATGCCGACCTCGCCGCTCAGCTCGTCACGTCACTGGCCGTGGCGACCATCCTGCAGAGCACCGTCAGCGCAGCGGTGGACGCCCGCGCCCAGTCGGTGGCGACGCCTGAGCTGCTGAGCGAATCGAGCCAGGTCGGCACCCTCTCGATACCGAACCTCGAGATCCTCACCCTGGCGCTGACCGTGATCGTCCTCGGCGGCCTCGGCTGGCTGCTCTACCGGACCCGCATCGGCCTCGAGATGCGGGCGGCGGCGGAGAACTTCGAGATGGCCCGGCTGCTCGGCGTCCGCGCCGACCGCGTGATCGCGATCGCCTTCGCGATCAGCGGCGCGCTCGCCGCCACCGTGGGCGTCCTCATCGTGATGCAGACCGGCCAGGTCTCTCCGACGATGGGGCTGACTCCGGTGCTGGTCGGCTTCATCGCCGTGGTGATCGGCGGCTTCGGGAGGATCTCCGGCGCCGTGGCCGGCGGGCTCCTGCTCGGAGCCATCTCGTCGCTGCTCGGCACCTACCTGCCGGACGGGCTGGTTCCGTTTCGCGACGCGATCGTCTTCTCCCTTCCCATAGCGATCCTGATCGTCAGGCCGCAGGGCCTGCTCGGTTCGGCGACCGGAGAGGCGCGCATATGAACGGCCGGGGACTGCGCTCTCCAGCATCCGCGGCCACCTCCTTGGCCGTCCCGCTCGTCCTGGTGGCGCTGACCGTCGCGGTCGGAGCCGGCGGCACGCCCGCCTTCGAAGAGACCGTCACGCTGATCCTCTGCAACCTGATCATCGTCCTCGGCCTGCAGGTCTTCATCGGCAACAGCGGCGTCTACTCGTTCGGGCAGCTGGGCTTCGCGGCGAGCGGGGCGTATGTCGCGGCCCTGCTCACGATCTCCCCGGCCTTCACCGCCCTGCAAACGCCCGAGCTGCCAAGGCTGATCGTCGACGCCCAGCTCGATCCTTTGCTCGCGACCCTGATCGCCGCGGTGGTGGGCGGGTTGATGGCGGCGGTGGTCGGCTGGCCGCTGATGAGGACCTCGACGCTGGCGATTCCGATCTCGACCTTCGCCTTCCTGATCGTCGCCTACAACGTCCTCGCCAACTGGGACCCGGTGACCGGTGGAAGCAGCGGGCTGGTGAGCATTCCGAGAACCACCGACGTCACCTCAGCGGGGCTCTGGGCGGGCGTGGCGGTCGTCGTGGCGCTCGTCTTCAAATGGTCGGCAAGCGGCTACCGGCTGCAGGCGAGCCGGGAGGACGAGGTGGCGGCGCGCTCGATCGGCATCGGCTTGATGCGGGAGCGGCTGATCGCGTTCACGATCAGCGGGACGCTCTGCGCGATCGGGGGCGCGCTGGCGGTACACCAGTCCGGGGTCCTGTCCCCCAGCACCTTCTACTTCGCCGCCTCGGTGACGACGATCACCATGCTGGTGGTGGGCGGCACCCGCAGCGTCCTCGGTGCCGTCGTCGGAACCCTCGCGGTGGCGACGGTCAACGAGCTGCTGCGCAACTTCGAGGAAGGCGCCGACGTGCTCGGGCTGGTCTCGATCGGCGCGGCGCCGGGCCTGGCCGCCATCGGCCTCGGCCTGATCCTGCTGGCGACGATGATCGCGCTGCCGAAGGGGCTGAGCGGCGGTCGCGAGGCGGGCGAGATCGAGCCGATCCGCCGCAGGCTGCCTCCCCCAGCGCCAGCGGCGTCGCCCGCGGCGGCGGCGACGGACCGAGCAAGGCCGCGGGCCGCCCGAGGAGCGGCCGCGGGCCTTCGCGCCGAGGGAGTCTCCCTCGCCTTCTCCGGGCTGCGGGTGCTGAGAGGGGTGGAGCTCGAGCTGCCTCCCGGTGAGGCCCTCGGGCTGATCGGCCCGAACGGCGCGGGCAAGACTACGCTCGTCAACGT
This sequence comes from Solirubrobacterales bacterium, assembly GCA_035765335.1. Lineage (GTDB taxonomy): Bacteria > Actinomycetota > Thermoleophilia > Solirubrobacterales > 70-9 > VAYN01. The sequence goes on along the minus strand of DASTXV010000060.1, from coordinate 7,986 downwards.
CCTCAGCGGCTTCCAGGCGCCCGATTCCGGAAGCGTCTTCCTCGACGGAGTCGACGCGACCGGCTGGTCGCCGCCGCGGCTCGCGCGGGCGGGACTCGGGCGCACGTTCCAGGCAGCCCTTCCCTTCCCGGGACTGACCGTGATCGAGAGCGTCGCGGTGGGAGCGATGGGCGTCGGCGTCGGTCGCCGACGCGCCGTGGAGGTCGCCGCGGACGTGCTCGAGCGCCTCGGCCTGGGCGAGCAGGCGCAGAGCCCCGCCGGCCTGCAGCCGCCGGGGAGCCAGAGGCTGCTGGGCATCGCCCGCGCCCTGGCCACCGGGCCGCGCTACCTGCTGCTCGACGAGCCCGCGGCCGGGCTGATCGACGAGGAGCGCCGGGAGCTGGTGGCGATTCTCCGCAAGGCGATCCGGGACTTCGGCTGCGCGATCCTGCTGATCGAGCACGACATGAACGTGGTGATGGACCTCTGCCCGCGGGTGCAGGTGCTCGACGACGGCGAGACGGTTGCGATCGGAAGCCCGGAGCAGGTCCAGGCCGACCCCGCCGTGGTCGAGGCCTACCTCGGCACGTCATATGTGGGCGCGCATGCTTGAGCTGCGCGGGCTCAAGGTCGCCTACGGTGGGGTCGAGGTCCTCCACGGCGTCGACCTGAGCCTCGGCGAGGGAGAAGTGGTCGGCGTGGTCGGCCCCAACGGCGCCGGCAAGAGCTCGCTCCTGCGCGCGATCTGCGGCCTCACGCGCGCGAGCGCCGGCGAGATCAGCTTCGAAGGCAGGTCCCTGCGCGGGCTCGCGCCCGAGGAGATCGCTCGGTCGGGAATCGCGCTGGTGCCCGAGGGCCGTCAGATCTTCGGCACCCTGACCGTGGCGGAGAACCTGCGCCTGGCCGCCCGAGACGACGACGGCGAGACGATGGAGCAGGTCCTGGAGCGGCTGCCGATCCTGCGGGAGCGAGCCGGACAGCATGCCGACCGCCTCTCCGGCGGTGAGCAGCAACAACTCGCGGTGGCCCGGGCGCTGCTGCGCAAGCCGCGGCTGCTGATCCTCGACGAGCCCTCGCTCGGCCTGGCGCCGAAGATGATCGACGTCGTATACGGACTGCTCGGGGAACTGCGCGCGGAGGGAGCGACGATGCTCCTCGTCGAGCAGAACGCGGCGCGGACGATCGACTTCTGCCAGCGAAGCCTGGTGCTCGCCGGCGGCGAGGTCCGCGCCAGCGGATTGCGCGAGGAACTTCAGCGCAACCGGGAGGTCTTGCGTGCTTACATGGGAAGGCAACTATGAGTCCCGAAGACGTAATGCTGGCGCTGCGCCACTGCTGGCAGCCGGTGGCGAGGCTGGAGGATCTCGAGGACGGACCCCAGCGAGCGGTCCTGCTCGGTGAGTCCCTCGCCGTCTTCCTCACCGAGAACGGTGAGGCGGCCGTGGTCGCCGATCGCTGCGCCCACCGGGGCGCCCTGCTCTCGATGGGCAAGGTCTGCGGCGACAGCATCCAGTGCCCCTACCACGGCTGGGAGTGGGCCGGCGACGGTTCCTGCACCCGGATTCCCTCGCTTGCCGACCAACGTCAGATCCCGCCGCTCGCCCGGATTCCGTCATACCCCGTCCGCGTGCAGTGGGGGCTCGTCTGGACCACGCTCGAGGAGCCGCTGACCGACGTGCCCGACGTTCCCTGGTTCGACGAAGAGAAGTGGACGTGGGGTCATGGCACCCCCTTCGAGCTGCCGGTCGCCTTCGGGTTGATGATCGAGAACTTCCGCGACGTCTCCCATTTCGCCTTCGTCCACCAGAAGACCCTTGGGGTCCAACCGGCGGAGATCGAGCCACTGATGCCGGAGCGGAACGGACTCGAGGTGACGCTCCGCCGGAACATGGAATGGAGAGCCGACGGCGCCAGCGAGGCGTGGGGTCACTTGCGAGAAATGGGCTACCACACGATCGCGCCCAACTTCACCTCGGCGAGGATGTTCACCGACGAGGGCGAGCGCTGCCTGCTGCACGCCGCGCGCGCCATCAGCGCGACCGAGTCGATGCACTACTGGATCGAGGCGGGCCTCGAGAACTTCGACGAGGAGCAGCTCGAGAAAGTGATCGCCTACGACGCCGGCATCTACGCCGAGGACGTGGCGGTCATCTCGAAGATCGAGTCGCCCGAACTGCCGCTGGATCTAAGCGCAGAGGTCCACACTCCCGCCGACAAATTCACGCTCGCCTACCGACAGGTGTTTGCGGACTTCGTCAGCCAGGCCCTCGCCCGGCACTCGGCTCGAGACGGCGCGGCGGCGGCAGGCTAAGCGCCGCTCCCTCCGCGCCGCCGCTCGAGCGGGCCGGCGGACTGGTAGTGAAATTGGGAGATGTCGCTGCGAGCGACGATGCGGGTCAGCTCGAGGGGGTGCTCGCGACTCGGGTCCGTGAGGGCGCCGTACTGGACGAGCCGGCCGATCAGGGCGGGATCGCCGGTGCGGACGCCGAGGCTTTTGGCGGTCCAGGGTCCGCAGGAGGAGGCCTCGAACGAGATGTCGATCCGGGTGAGCCTCGGCGACTTGCCGAGGACAGGCCGTTCTCCGGCCTGGAGCGAGATCGCGGCGTCCAGCAGCCATGGCACCCGCTCGACGGGAAAGAAGGAGTCGAGCAGGCAAATCGGTTTGTCGATGTGGAGGCTGGAGGTGACCTGGGCGACGGTCTCCCCCCCGGAGACGTCGAGAACATCGGCCATCGTCTGGTCGTTCGTCTGCGGGCGAATGCGCAGGACCTCGATCCGCGAGTCGCTGAAGCGATCCTCCAGCAGCGAGCGGATCAGGCCCCTGGTCGGCACCCGGCGCTTGCGCTCGGCGACGTAGGTGCCCGAGCCGCGGCGGCGATAGATGTCCCCGTCGCGTTCGAGCAGGCTGAGGGCCGGGCGAACGACCGCGCGCGAGACTCCGAAGTGCTCTTCGATCTCGCGCTCTGAGGGGAACAGGGTGCCGGGCTCCCAGCCGCCCCCCTCGAGCCTCTGCTTGAGGATCTCACCGAGCTGGTAGTAGAGGGGGACCTGGCCCCCGCGCTCGGGCCGGCGGAGCCCCTCGAGGCCGATCGCAGAGGCCCGCCTGCGGCGTCCCCCCGAGGCGGGATTCCCGGGCTCCAATCAACTCACCAAACGGACTACTACTGTTCGTATTCGGGCACATAAGCGGGTTTGACCCGCTCGAGGAGCTTCGGCTTGCGATCGGGGTATTCGTAGACGAACCACGGTCCCGAGGGTAAGTGATCGTCGGGCGTGTAGCTGAGCGGGCCCATCACCGTCGGGTGTGGCTTTGCCTCGAGGGCGGTGGCGAGCCTGGCGCCGTCGGTGGTGCCGGTTTCGCGGATCGCGTCGAGAATCAGCTGGCCGGCGGCGTAGGCAGGGAGCAGGTTGCCGGAGACGTCGGTGTCGACCCCGGCGCGCCTCAGCCCTTCGAAGAGCTTGGCCGTCTGGGCATCGGTCGGGTCGTAGGCGGACCCGCTGAGCGTCGCGTACACGTTCTTCGTGTCGGGGACGCCCTTCAGCCAGAAGGTGCCGTCGAAGGCGCTCGGCGTGGTGATCGGCAGGTCGATGCCGGCGGCGCGAATCTGCTTTATCGCCGAGGCTCCCCCCGGCGGGTAGGAGCTGAGATTGATCGCGTCGGCGCCGGAGCGCTTGATCTCGGCGATCTGGGAGGCGATCGAGAGGTCTTCGTTCTTGAAGTCGGCCTGCCCGGCGAGCTTGCCGCCGAGGCGTTCCCAGGTCTCCTGGAAGCCGAGCTGGTCGACCTCGCCGAGCAGGATCGAGGTGTCGCGCAGCTCGAAGGGACGGCGGAATCCTCGCTGCCAGAGGAAGGTGGCGCGGACGGCGGCCTCGCTGATCAGACTGCGGTTGGCGCTGAAGGAGAGCCGCCCGGTGTAGGGCGGGCCGAAACCGGGCTCGCTGGCGCAGAGGGTGAAGCTGAGCTTGTCGTGTTCTTCGGCGATCGGGGCGCCGGCGGCGGCGATCGGCGCTTCGCAGCTGACGAGGAGGACGTCGGCGCCGTCTTCGATCAGCTCCTGGACGGCGACGGGCTGCCGCTGGGCTTCGGAGTGGTTGTCGACGGAGATGACACGGATCTTGGAGCCGTCGATGCCGCCGCGGGCATTGGTTTCCCTGACCAGCTGTTCGACCGCGGCGATGTTGGCGTCATAGGGGACGAGGTAGCCGCTCTTGCCGATCGCGGCGCCGATCACTATCTCCTTCGGCAAGCCCTCTGCCGAGGCATCCGGGTCACCGCCCGAGCCACAGCCGGTGAGGAGCGCGAGGCCGAGGGCCAGGAGGGATAGTCGAAGGGGGCGGAGCATCGGAGCGCCATCCTAAGTTGATCCACCGCCGGGCCAGGGGCGCGCGGCGCCAGGATCGATTAGTTGTTACTACAAGATCTTGAACGCTACGAAGCGGCGTCGGCCGGAACGGCGGCCCCTGCGGTCTGCTCCTCGAAGTGCTTGCTGAGCATCGTCACCTGCCCCTGGTAGTTCGACCCGAGGCCGGCCCCGTAGAGCCGCTCCGCCGGCTCCGCCATCCATTCGAGGCCGAGCTTGCAGACCGGCTGGCGGTGCTCGACCATGAAGGAGACGTCGCGCGCCCGCACCTCCAGCGCGGCGCGGCTGCCGTGGCGCCCCCCCGCCGGGTCATAGCCGAAGCCGGGGTCGAAGAATCCGGCGTAGTGGGTGCGCAGCTCCCCCGCGGTCGGGTCGTAGGCCATCATCTCGGCCGCCACCTGCGGCGGGATGCAGACCCCCTCGGCCGAGAGCAGCAGGTAGAAGATCTCCGGCTCGAGCACGATTCGGCCACCGCCCTCGGGGAAGACCGGGTCCCAGTAATCGGTCCAGCGGTAGGCGCGGATCCGCGAGAGGTCGATCGGCAGGCTGTTCTTCTTCGCCCGGTAGCCGACGATGCGGTCGTTGGGCCCGGAGAGGTCGACGCTGAGGAAGAGGCCCTCGGCGAGGGCCAGCTCCGACTCGCGCAGTGCGTGGGAATCGAGGTAGAGCAGCGGGAACTCGCTCTGCAGCTCGCGGATTTCCTCATCGTTGAGGCGCACGTCGCCGCGCGCCAGGCGCAGCTGGTTGAGCGAGAGGCCGGTCTGGACCTGGATCGCGAAGGAGCGCGGCACCACCTCCAGGTAGAGCCGCCCGCGGTATCCCGGGCGGATCTCGTCAAAGCGGTGGTGGCGGTCGGTCAGGACCCTGGTGAAGACGTCGAGCCGGCCGGTCGAGCTCTTCGGGTTCGCCTTCGCCCGCACGTCCTCCGGCAGGGCCAGCTCCTCGATCAGCGGCACCAGGTAGGGCCGGTCGCGCTCGAGAACGGCGCCGTCGCGCAGGTCGACCTTCTGGAAGGCGAGCCCCTCGATCTTCTCCTCGACGGTCGACTCGACGTCGGGCAGGAAGCTGCATCGCAGTGCCCAGGCGAAGTCGCCGAGGCGAAGATCGATGCTGGCGGGCTGGATCGCCTCGGGGCGGATCCGGTAGTCGCCGGAGCTGACCCATTCGGAGTCGATCGCCTCGCTCAGCGCCTGCGAGGGCAGCACCCCCTCGCTCGCCGCGGTCGCCACGTCGCTCATCGGCTGGAGACTATGCGGCGCGCCTCCTCGGTGCCAACGTACGGCGTCAATACGAACTCGGCTATGTCGGGGAAGAACCGCTCCAGCCCCTCGGCGTCGCCGGCGAGGACGCGCCGGCCGAGCAGCGAGGCGACGCCTCCGACTACCGCCTCGTCGATCGCCTCCGGCGCCTGGCCGCTGCTGGCTGGCGCCGGAGCGCCCTCGGCGAGGAGCGGCACGAAGCCCTGGACCGCGCCCTGGAAGCGATCGTAGATGTCGGGCCCGGCCCGCAGGCCCTCGACCAGGAGCAGGTTGGCGCGGGCCGGCTCGCGGGCCAGGTAGCCCAGCAGCGCGGCCAGCGCCAGGCAGACGCGGTCGGCCCAGTCGCGGCCCTCGGCGCAGGCCGCGAGGGCCTCGGTGCGCAGCTGCTCGACCGAGTCGTCGTAGGCGGCAGCGAAGCAGGCGTCCTTGCTGTCGAAGTGACGGTAGAAGTCGCTCTTGGAGACGCGGGCGTGGCGACTGATAGCCGAGACGGTCGTTTTCTCATAACCGAGCTCGTCGAGGCACCCGGCGATCGAGCCGAGCAGACGCTCTCTCTGATTCTGGGCGACGAACTCGCGGGAAAGTCCGTGGCGGCCACGAGGCAACGACTTCATTCAGCGCTGAATACTGCCAGCGCCCAGCTTTACCGGTCCGCACCCCCGTTGGCGCCGATGCCGAGATAGGGGGCCAACATGAACTCCGAGAGCTCCGGCAGCAGGTCCTCGGCCTGCTCTGTTTCGTGGCGGCGGATCTGCTGGTAGACGATCCAGACGACGCCGCCGACGACTGTCTCGGCGATCGTCTCGGGCAACCGATCGTCCTGCGGCAGCGCCCGCTCGGCCATCTCGACGAAGCCTTGCAAAGCGTCCTCGTAGCGTTTGGTCGTAGCCGGTGTCGCCGAGAGGGCCTCGATCAGGCACATGCGGGCCAGGGCCGGATCTTCGGCCACGTAGCCGAGGAATGCGGCCAAACCGACTTCGACCTGCTCCTCCCAGCCACCCTCAGCGGCGGCGCAGGCCTCCTGGACCCGGCGAACAGCCTCCTCGACGGCGGCGTCGAATGCGGCGAGGAAGACCTCCTCCTTGCCGGCGAAGTTGTCGTAGAGCGTTTTGCGGGCAACCGCCGCGCGGCGGACGATGTCGGAGATCTTCGTCGCCTCGTAGCCCTGCTCGGAGGAGAGTTCGGCCAGCGCGTCCATGATCCGGCGACGCTTGTGGAGGGCGATGAACTCACGCGGCAGAGTGGGCCGGGCGCCTGCGGCGGACGCCCTGGGGGCCGGCTCTGCCTCGGGTCCCCCTTTTCCCGATGGCGGCATGCGAGCAAGGATACCTCCGGAACCGCGATTTTCCATGCATCCCAAAGACTTTTGTGGTACCCTATCAGCGACTGGTTGATTTTCAGTAGAAACGTAGAGGTTCTTCTATGTCACCAGAGCGGATCATCCTTAGCCAAGAAATGCTCGCCAGCGCGGTGGGAGACAGGTGGACGGAAGCCGAACTGAGCGAAGCCGTGGCGCTCCTGACCCGGGCGGACGGGCGTTTTCCAGCCGGGGTGCGAACCCTGCCGCCGGAGCTGGTCAAGGCCATCCAACGCGAGCGGATGCTGGCGGCGATGCTGATGACGGTAAACGAGATCGGCTACCGAGCGCTAACCGTGCAGGACGTCCTCAGCCGCGCCGGGGTCTCGCGACCGACCTTCTACGAGCAGTTCGAGGACAAAGAGGACTGCTTCCTCGCCGCCTTCGACAACTCGGCCAAGCGCCTGCGCAAGCGGCTCGCGGCGGCGCTCGACGAGGGGGACGACGGCTGGCGGCCGTGGCTGCGCCGGGGGCTGGAGGCCCTGCTTCGGTTCATCGCCGAGGAGCCGCATGCCGCTCGAACCGTGATCGTCGAGGCGCGCGCTTCCAGCCCGGCCGGCCTGCGGCGGCGCGACGAGCTGCTCGACGACTTCGCGACCTGCATCGACGAAGCGGCCCGCAAGGAGCTGCCCGATCCGCCGTCGGGGATAGCCGCGGCCGGTGTCGTCGGTGGGATCGAATCCGTCCTCTACGCGCGCCTGCAGCGCGAAGAGACCGACGAGCTGGAGTCGCTGCTGCCCTCGCTGATGTACTTCGCCGTCCTGCCCTACGAGGGCCACGAGGTGGCCGCGAAGGAGCTTGGCGGAGCGGCGCTGGCCTGAACGTCGGGCCGGCCTCAGCGGCGGCGCCGGCGTTTCCGTCCTTCGCGCCCGTTGCCTGCGCTCCGCAGCATCCGTTCGCTCTCCTTCTCGACCGCTTCCCCCATCGCGATCTGGAACGTCGCCAGGAGGGCGCCGGCGGCGAGCGGGCGCATCCGTTCCAGTGCTTCGCTGATCCGCGGCCAGTCCCCCTCCGGGCGCCCGGCCTTTTC
>DASTXV010000059.1:0-8123 GCA_035765335.1 Solirubrobacterales bacterium | reverse complement strand
CGACGTCGGCCAGCGCTCGAAGGCGAAGATGGTCAACTTCGGGATCGTCTACGGGCTGACCGGGTTCGGCCTCGCCGACCGCCTCAACATCCCCCGCAAGGAGGGCGAGGAATTCGTCTCCCGCTACCTCGAACGCTTCCCCGCCGTCCGCGCCTTCCGCGAGCAGGTGATCGAGCGGGCCCAGGAGGAGGGCTTCGTGACGACGCTGATGGGACGGCGCCGCGCTATCCCCGAGCTGCGCTCCGGCAACCCCAACACCCGCCGCCTCGGCGAGCGGCTGGCGGTCAACACGGTGATCCAGGGGACCGCCGCCGACATCATCAAGGTGGCGATGGTGCGCTGCTGGGGCGCGCTGCGGGAGAGCGACCTGGAGACCCGCCTCGTCCTCCAGATCCACGACGAGCTCCTCTTCGAAGGGCCGCCGGGGGAGATGGAGGCGGCCGCCGAGCTGGTCGAGCGCGAGATGTGCGCCGCCTACCCGCTCGACCCGCCGCTCGAGGTCGACGTCGGCATCGGCGCCGACTGGCTCGACGCCAAGTAGCGCTCAGTCGTCGTCCTCGGGGTGGTCGTCGACCTCGGGCTCCTCGATCTCCGGTTCCTCGAACTCGGGTTCCTCGACCTCCGGCTCTGCGATCTCCAGCTCCTCCGGCTCCTCGGCGGGCTCGATCTCGAAGTCGTCGTCATCGGAGCCCGAGCTTCCCGACCGGGACGAACCCGAGCCGCTGCTTCCGCTGCGATCTTCCTCGACCCGGTCCTCGCGATCGTCGGCCCGATCCTCGCGCCGGTCTGCGCGATCGTCTCTTCGATCCTCACGGCGGTCCGCGCGGTCGTCTCGCCGGTCCTCGCGATGGTCTCCGGACTCATCTCCGCGTCGATCGTGGCCGCTCCCACTGCTGCCGCCACCGCTCGTTTCCGGGCTGCCGTCGGAGGACCCATTGCTTCCTGAGGATTCCGACCCTCGCGAGGTCGTGCTCCCTTGGGCTTCTGGAGTCAATGGGGCGGCTTGCGCCGCCTCCGGGCCCCGCTCGCCGCCGTCCCGCTGCTCGACCGCCACGCCGGCGCCCGCGGCGCCGGCGACCAGCACCGTCGCCACCCCGACCTTGGCGGCGGTGCCGCCGAAGAGCGCTCCACCCGCTGCACCCGCCGCCGCGGCCTCGCCGCCGCCCTCGGCCAGCATCCGCAGCAGCGGCAGCGGCAGCAGCAGGCCGAAGCCGCTGCGCAGCGCCGACCGCGCCCGGTAGATCGCCTGCCGGGCGGCGCCGCCGCTGACCCCCAGCGCGGCGGCGATCTCCTCGTGGCTCAGACCTTCCAGCTCGCGCATCACCAGCGCCGCCCGCTGCGGCTCCGGCAGGGCGCGCAGCCGCTCCATCAGTTCCGCCAGCTCCTCCCGCGACTCGACTTCGGCGGCGGCGCTGCGGGCGCCGGCCATGGTCTCGGTCAGCTGCTCGCCCGCCGGGGCGCTGTCGCGGAGGTCGTTCAGGGCCGTGTTGCGGACGATCCGGTAGAGCCACGGCCGCAGCTCGATCTCCGCCTCCGACCCCCGCAGCGCCAGCAGCGCCTTCGAGAAGGCGTCCTGGGTGACGTCCTCGGAGCGGCCCCCGACGATCGCCGCCGCGAAGCGGTCGAGCGGGCGCCGGTAGCGGCGGACGATCTCTTCGAAGGCGGCGTCGTAGCCGTCGCGGACGAGGTCGACCAGGCGCCGGTCCGGCTGCGTCCGCAGCGCCGGGCCGAGGAAGACGCGGGCGGCGAAGTTGTCGGCGGGCGGCGGGGTCATAGTTAGGAAACCCATGTCAACGGTAAAGATCACGCGGCGCCGGCCTGAAATCCATGGATAGGGGACTGGCGGTAATCCTCACCGCGGTCGCCGGCGGCCTGATCGCCCTGCAGGCGCCGATCAACGCCGGCCTCGGCAAGACGACCGGGAACCTGCCGGCGGCGCTCGTCTCGTTCTCGATCGGGACCCTCGCCCTCGCCGCGATCGTCGTCCTCAGCGGCAAGGCGGGCGGCCTCGGCTCGACCTTCGACGTCAGCTGGTACTACCTGCTGGGCGGCTTCCTCGGCGCGATCTACGTCTTCAACGCCCTCGTCGCGGTCTCGGCGATCGGCGCCGGCGGGGTCGCCGCGGCGACGATCTTCGCCCAGCTGACCGCCTCGGTCGCGATCGACCGGCTAGGCCTGTTCGGCCTGGACGAGGTCCCGCTCACGCCCGAGCGCGTCCTCGGCGTCGTCCTGCTGCTGGCCGGGACGATCCTCGTCGTCCGCTGAGCCGGCGACCCACTTGGAGCCGGCGTACTCCGGCGGCGCGATCCGCAGGTAGTGGTCGAAGGACCAGTCGACGAAGCGCTTGTTGCCCATCAGCCTGATCAGCGGCGCCAGGATCCGCGGCGGCACCCGCGGGATCAGCTTCTGCACCCGCAGCATCCACTTGAACTTCCACTCGTGGGTGTCGTGGAAGGAGGCGTAGTTGGATTCGGCCTGGGCGCGCGTCTGCCGGCCCTCGACGACGCCGCGCAGCTCCTGCCCCAGCGCCATCCCGAAGTAGAGCGCGGTGCGGATCCCCTCGGCGCTGAGCGGCAGGCAGTGCCCGGCCGAGTCGCCGGCGAAGAAGACGCCGCCCTCGGTGGCGCGGCGGATCTTGTGCGGGATCCAGTTGCCCTGGTACTCGTTCGGCTCCTTGCCGAGGTCATGGGTCAGCTCGACCGTGGTGGCCTTGACGTGGAAGCGGGGGTCGAAGGAGCCGATCCCGATCCGCAGCTCGTCGCGGGCGGGGAAGGACCAGCCGTAGCCGGCGGGGACGTACTTGCGGTCGATCCAGATCTCGAGGTTCTCGGACTCGCCGCCGGGATGCACCTCGAGCCCGCGCGAGAGCGGCGCGTCGGGGGGCTGGTAGCCGTCGCCGTTGGCCAGCATCCGCCGCCAGCCGAGCGCGTCGACGACCAGCGGCGCGGAGATCGTGCCGCGGTCGGTCTCGACCGCGATCTTGCCGTTGCCGTTGCCCGCGGAGCGGGCGTTTTTCCGGCCGTTCACCTTGGCGGTCTCGAAGGTGGCGTCGCAGTCGCGCCAGAGCAGCTGGCAGAGCTCGCGGTAGTCGAAGGTGGAGAAGGTCCAGGGCAGCCGGTAGCGGGAGGTGCCGTGGGGGGTGTGCATGACCAGCGTGTCGAAGCGCTGGCACTCGGCGCCCATCAGGCCGAGGCGCCGCAGCCACTCGGTCGGGATCCCGCAGGCGGAGGTCTGGCGCTCGCCGATCTCGTAGCGGTCGATCAGCAGAACGTCAGCTCCAGAGCCGGCCAGCTCGCGCGCGACCGCGAGTCCGGCGAAGCTGGCGCCGCAGATGAGGACGTCGCGCTCGCCGTCCAGGGGCGTGCGTTCGTCCCCGCGCTTGGTGGCTCGGACCGGCATCGGCGCGGATTCTGCCATCATTCGCCGCCGTGTCCGCGACCGAGACCCTGACCCCTGCGCCCAGCGCCACGCCCGTAGAGGGCTCAAACGGCTTGCTGCTGCAGATCGACGGCAAGATCGTCCCCAACTACGCGGCGACGATGGTCTCCTTCGAGGAGGGCGACGTCGTCAAAGGCAAGGTCGTCCGGATCGACAAAGACGAGGTTCTCGTCGACATCGGCTACAAGGCCGAGGGGGTCATTCCCTCCAACGAGCTTTCGATCCGCAAGTCGGTCGACCCGCGCGAAGAGGTCGAGCTGGGCGAGGAGATCGACGCCCTGGTCCTCACCAAGGAGGACTCCGAGGGACGCCTGATCCTCTCCAAGAAGCGCGCCCGCTTCGAGAAGGCCTGGCGCAAGATCGAGGTCGCCGCCGATTCCGGCGAACCGGTCGAGGGCAGCGTGATCGAGGTCGTCAAGGGCGGGCTCATCCTCGACCTCGGCGTCCGCGGCTTCCTGCCGGCCTCGCTGGTCGACATCCGCCGCGTCCACAACCTCGACGAGTTCATGGGCCAGACGCTCGAGTGCAAAGTGATCGAGCTCAACCGCAGCCGCAACAACGTCGTCCTCTCGCGTCGCGCGGTGCTCGAGGAGGAGCGCAAAGAGGTCCGCGAGCAGATCCTCGGCCGCCTCGAGCCGGGCCAGGTCGTCGAGGGCAAGATCTCCAACATCGTCGACTTCGGCGCCTTCGTCGACCTCGAGGGCATCGACGGCCTGATCCACATCTCCGAGCTTTCCTGGAGCCACGTCAACCACCCCTCCGAAGTCGTCTCGATCGGCGACACGGTGCGGATCAAAGTGCTCGACATCGACCGCGACCGCCAGCGCATCTCCCTCGGCCTGAAGCAGACCCAGGAGGACCCGTGGCAGCGGGTGATCAACACCCACCGCGGCGGCGACGTGCTCGAGGGCACGGTGACCAAGGTCGTCGCCTTCGGCGCCTTCGTCGAAATCCTCCCCGGCGTCGAGGGCCTGGTCCACATCTCCGAGCTCGCCGACCACCACGTCGAGAACCCGAGCGAAGTGGTCGAGCCGGGGTCGAAGCTGAACGTGAAGATCCTCGAGATCGACGAAGAGCGCCGCCGCCTCTCGCTCAGCATCAAGCGGGTCGAGGGGCAGAACATGGCGATGGCCGGGCTTGGGGAACAGATCGCCCAGGCCGAAGGCCAGACCGCCGAGACGTCGGAGGAGACCGAGGCTCCCGCGGAAGAGGCGCCTGAGGCCGATGCTCCGGCGGCTGAGGCCTCCGAGTCGGCCGATCCTGCCCCAGTGGCAGAGGAGAACGGCACCACCGAGGAGGATCCTGGTGAGCATCAGGAGGGCGAATCGGTGCAGGAGCGTCCGGATTCTCCTGATGACGTCGACGAGGCCTCGGGCGACGAGACCTCAAGCGACGACGCCGAGACGGGCGAGTCCGACCAGGGCTGAGCGGCGCCGATGGCGCCACTGAAGATCGGGCTTACCGGCGGCATCGCGGCCGGTAAGTCGGAGGCGCTGAAGGCTTTCGCGCGGCTCGGCGCGGCGACCCTCTCCAGCGACGCTGTCGTCCACGAACTGCTCGAAGGCGAACCGCTGCGGGGTCGGCTGGAGGAGCGCTGGGGGCCGGAGGTGGTCTCCGACGGAGTCGTGAACCGGGCGAAGATCGGCGAGATCGTCTTCGCCGACCCCGAGCAGCTGACCTGGCTCGAGGCGCAGATCCACCCCCTGGTCAAAGAACGGACCGCGGCCTGGATGCTCTCGCTGCCCGAGGAGACCGAGGTCGCAGTGGTCGAGGTGCCGCTGATGTTCGAGGTCGGCAGCGACAAGGTCTTCGACACGACGGTTGCCGTCGTCACCAGCGACGAGGTGCGCCGCGAGCGCGCCGCCGCCCGCGGCCACGCGCTGGTCGACGAGCGCGAGGCGCGGCAGCTGCCCCAGGCCGAGAAGGCGGAGCGGGCCGAGCACGTGATCGAGAACGACGGTTCGGTGGAGGACCTCGAGCGGGCGCTGTCCGCCCTGCTCGAAAAGCTGCGGCGATGAAGCGCAAGGTGCGCCGCCGCCGGATCGCCGCCCTCGGCACCGTCGCGGTGCTGGTCGGGGTCTTCGCCGGGGCGCTGGTCGCCGGCGGCACCTTCGACGAGGCGCTGCAGGAGCTGACCCTGCCGCTGCGCCACGAGGACGTGATCCGCCAGCAGTCCGAGGAAAAGGGAGTCGACGCGTCGCTGATCGCCGCCGTCATCTACTCGGAGTCGAAGTTCAGCGACCAGACCTCGAGCGCGGGGGCGCGGGGGCTGATGCAGATCACCCCGGAAGCCGCCGAATACATCGAGAGGCAGAGCGGCGGCACCACCTTCGAGCTCTCCGACCTCGGCGACCCGGAACTGAACATTCGCTACGGGACCTTCCTCCTGCGCGAACTGCTCGACCGCTACGAGGGCGACGAGGCGGCGGCGCTCGCCGCGTACAACGCCGGGCCGGGTAACGCCGACGAGTGGGGCGGGGCGGAGCTCACCGTCGAGGACATCGAGTTCCCGGAAACCCGCGCCTACGTCGAAGAGGTGCTGGAGAAGAAGCACGAGTACCGCCGCGAGTACGCAATGGAGCTGGGCTATGCCGGCCTCCCCTAGACCCCGCGTCGCCGCCCTCGCCCTGGCCGTCGGCATCGTCCTCGCCGACTCCTCGATCGTCGTCCTCGCCCTGCCCGAGATCTACCGGGAACTCGACACCAGCGTCGCCGGGGTCACCTGGGTGCTGGTCTCCTTCAACCTGGTGATGGCGCTGGCGGCGGTGCCGGCGGCGCTCGTGGCGCGGCGGGTCGGCCCGGGTCGCTCGGCGGCGATCGGGTTGGCGATCTTCGCCGGCGCCGGCCTCGCCTGCGGCCTGGCCGAAGAGCTCTCGACCCTGATCGCCGCCCGCTGCGTGCAGGCGCTCGGCGGCGCCGTCGCGGTGACCGCGGCGCTGGAGCTGCTGCCGGCGACGGTCGGCTCGGAGCGCCGCGCGGCGACGATCTGGGCGGCGGCCGGGGCCACCGGAGCGGCGCTCGGCCCGGCGGTTGGCGGCTTCTTCACCGAGCTCGTTTCCTGGCAGTCGATCTTCCTCCTGCAGGTGCCGGTGGCGCTCGCCGCCGCGGTGCCGATCCTCGCCGTCGCCAAGCACGAGGCCTCGACCCGGATCATCGAGTCGGAGCTGCGTCGAACCGGCCGCCCGCACATGTGGGCGAACCTGGCCTTGGCGATGGTCTCGGCGGCGATCGCCGGGGCGCTCTTCCTGCTGGTTCTGCTGCTGATCGAAGGCTGGCGACTGAGCCCGATCGAAGCGGCGCTGGTCGTCTCGGCGATGCCGCTGGCGGCGATCGTCGGCAGCAAGCTGGACGACCTCGTCGCCGACGCCCGCGCCCGCGCCGCCGCCGGGGCGATCCTCGTCTCCGGCGGGCTCGCCGGGCTTGCCTTCATCCCCAAGGCGACGATCGTCCTCACCCTGCCGCCGCAGGTGCTGGTCGGCGTCGGCCTCTCGCTGGTGCTCTCCGCCCTGACCGAGACCGCGCTCGGGGGACGGGCGCCGCAGGCGATCCACGGCGGCTGGACGATCTCCTCCCGGCACGCCGGCGTCGTCATCGGTCTGCTGGCGTTGACGCCGATCTTCACCGCCGACATCGAAGAGCAGCGGCGCGACGCGATCGACGCCGGCACCGCGGTGATCCTCGACTCCTCGGTCAACCCGCTGGTCAAGCTCGACGTCGCCGAGAGGGTCAGCGAACGGCTGGAAGAAGAGCGGGGGAAGGTGCCGACGATCGGGCCGGCCTTCGAGCCGCCGCCCACCGATCCTCGGCAGCGGGTTGAAGTCGAGCAGCTGCGCAGCGAACTGCAGGACCAGCTCGACCGCGGCGCCACCCACGCCTTCAGCACCTCCTTCATCCTCGCGGCGCTGCTGGGCCTGATCGCGCTGCTGCCGATCGGGCTGGCGCGGAGGGTGGACCTATGAGCGGCCGCGTCCTGGTCGCCGGCTCGATCGTCGCCTCGGTGCTGCTGGTCGGCGCCTACCTCGCCGCCGGCGGCTCCTCGTACGAGCCGGAGAAGGTCCAGGACCCCTGCCAGCCGCGCGAGTGGAGCGACCCCGAAGGCCTCGGCCAGATCGCCAACCAGTTCACCAACTCGGCCCTCGACGGCGCCGCCTGCCAGCTCGGCGTCTCCCGCGAGACCCTGGCCCGGGCGCTGGCGACGCCGGAGGCCCGCGAGCGCTTCACCGAGCGCTACGGGATCGACGACGAGAAGCTGGCCCGGGCGATCCGCGCCGGCCTCGTCCGCGCCGTCGACGACGCCGAAGAAGCGGGTGCCTTGAGTCCGCTCATCGGAGTGCCCCTGCGCGAGGCCCTGCAACGGATCCCGCTGGAGCAAGCGATCGAAATCATCAACGACGCCGAGGGATTCCTGGGGGACGTCGAAGGGTTTCTTGGCCCGGCTAAAGGAATCATCGAAGAACTCCTGCCGGGAGCTGGGCTGCTGCCTTAGTTCGGTTGCGGTGGGGGCGCCTCGGGCGTCGCTGGCCCGGCTCCATGCTGAGTACCCAGGGACCCCCATTGGATCGCCCAACAAACGATCTCCGGTAGACGCCCAGGGTTCGGGACCTCTCTTTTAGAGCTGTTGCGAGGGGGCGGGGGGTGCCTCTTCCAGACACTCAACATCGAGCCATAGCGAGATGTGTCTGGAA
>DASTXV010000058.1:0-4478 GCA_035765335.1 Solirubrobacterales bacterium | reverse complement strand
CGGAGGTTCACGGATGAAGCTGAAGCCCCTCGGGGACCGGCTGATCGTCAAGCCGATTGAGGAGGAGGAGACGACCGCCAGCGGCATCGTCCTTCCCGACACGGCCAAAGAGAAGCCGCAGAAGGGCCAGGTCGTGGCCGTTGGCGATGGCAAATGGGACGAGGATGGCGAGAAGCGCATCCCACTCGACGTCGCGGAGGGGGACGAAGTCCTCTACTCCAAATACGGCGGCACCGAGGTGACCGTCGAGGGCGACGAGCTGCTGGTGCTGCGCGAGTCGGACGTCCTGGCCAAGGTCAGCTGAGCTCCCACCGGACTTACGTAACTAAGGAGGACTAGGAACAGATGGCTCACAAGGAGCTGAAGTACGCAGAGGAGGCCCGAGGGGCCCTGCAGGCCGGCGTCGATTCCGTCGCCAACGCCGTCAAGGTCACCCTCGGCCCCAAAGGCCGCTACGTCGTGCTCGACAAAAAGTTCGGCGCGCCGACGATCACCAACGACGGCGTCACCATCGCCCGCGAGGTCGAGGTCGAGGACGTCTTCGAGAACCAGGGCGCCCAGCTCGTCCGCGAGGTCGCGACCGCGACCAACGACGTCGCCGGTGACGGCACCACCACCGCCACCCTGCTGGCCCAGACGATCGTCCGCCAGGGCCTGAAGAACGTGGCCGCCGGCGCCAACCCGCTGGCCCTGCGCCGCGGGATCGAGAAGGCGGTCGAGGAGGTCGTCGACAACCTCCGCAACAAGCAGAGCAAGGAGGTCGCCGGCAAAGAGCAGATCGCGCGGGTCGCCGCCATCTCCGCGGGCGATGACGAGATCGGCAACGTGATCGCCGACGCGATCGAGAAAGTCGGCAAAGACGGCGTGGTGAACGTCGAGGAGGGCCAGACCTTCGGGATGGAGCTCGAGTTCACCGAGGGGATGCAGTTCGACAAGGGCTACATCTCGCCGTACATGGTCACCGACCAGGACCGCATGGAGGCGGTGCTGAAAGACCCCTACATCCTCATCGCCAACCAGAAAATCGGCTCCGTGCGGGACATCCTGCCGGTGCTCGAGCAGGTGATGCAGGGCGGCAAACCGCTGCTGATCGTGGCCGAGGACGTCGAGGGCGAGTGCCTCGCGACCCTGGTCGTGAACAAGCTCCGCGGCACCTTCACCGGCGTCGCCGTCAAAGCCCCGGGCTTCGGCGACCGCCGCAAGCGGATGCTCGAGGACATCGCGATCCTCACCGGCGGCGAGGTGATCACCGAGGAGATGGGCCTGAAACTGGAGAACACTCAGCTCGCCCAGCTCGGCCAGGCTCGCACCGTCGTCGTCTCCAAGGACACGACCACGATCATCGACGGCGCCGGTGACGCCGACGACATCAAGGGCCGGATCAAGCAGATCAAATCGGAGGTCGAGAACACCGACTCCGACTTCGATCGCGAGAAGCTCCAGGAGCGCCTCGCCAAGCTCGCCGGAGGCGTTGCCGTCGTCAAGGTCGGCGCCGCCACCGAGACCGAGATGAAGGAGAAAAAGCACCGCGTCGAGGACGCGCTGCAGGCGACCCGCGCCGCCCTCGAGGAGGGCGTCGTGCCGGGTGGCGGCGTGGCCCTGCTGAACGCGCAGGCCGGTCTCGATCCGGACAAGCTGGACGAGCCGGACGAGGTCACGGGCGCCCGGATCATCCACCGCTCGCTGGAGGAGCCGGTGCGGCAGATCGCCGAGAACTCCGGCCTCGAGGGCTCGGTCGTGGTCAACAAGGTCCGGGAGCTGAAGGAGGGCGAAGGCCTGAACGCGGCGACCGGCGAGTACGGCGACCTGATCAAGGCCGGCGTCATCGACCCGACCAAGGTCACCCGCTCCGCCCTGGAGAACGCCGCCTCGATCGCGAAGAACATCCTCGTGACCGAGGCGATCATCGCCGAACCGCCGGAGGAGAACGGCGCCGGCGGCGGCGCCATGCCGGACATGGGCGGCATGGGCGGCATGATGTAGTCCTCCTCCAACGAGGAGCAGTTTCTGAGAGGCCCGGGGCAACCCGGGCCTCTTTTTTTGGAGAGGATTCTCAGTGTCGCCTTTGTCTCTCTATGGGAGACAAAGGCGACAACGCCTATTTTTTGGGGGGCTTCTCGGGGAGGGGGGCGAAGGCGCTGGCGTTCCATTCGGCGGTGGAGAGGAAGTTGGGGCGGCGGATCTTCAGGCGCAGGGTGTTGGTGGTGCGGGGGTAGAGGCGGGGGTCGTAGGGGTTGCCGGGGCCGAAGCCGACGTAGTAGACGAGCATCCGCACGCGAGGGTGCTTGACGGTCCAGGCGATCACCTGCTTGACCCAGCGCGGGTCATCGGTGCCGGAGACCGCCCACTCGGTCATCGCCACCGGCATGCCCTTCCACTGCCTGCCTTTGTAGAAGCGGTTGAGGTCCTTCCAGACGGGATACTGGGAGTAGAAGTCGGTGCCGACCCAGTCGACCCAGCGCCGGCCCGGCCAGTAGTTGCCGGGGAAGTTGCCTTTGACCCGCGGCGAGCCGCCGGGCAGCGGGCTCCAGATGATGCTCACCGGCGCCTTCGGCAGTTCCGTCGGCGGCGGGCCTTTGGTCCGGTTCACCGGCGGCAGCCCGATTTCCGCCAGGGTCGCGTTGACGCCTTCCAGGCTCTGGCCGCCGCGGACGATCGCGACGATCCGGCGGAAGGCCTGCTTGTACCAGCCGGTCGTGTGTTCGCCGCCTTTCTGGGAGCCGTCGCAGTAGACCGCCGACCAGGCGTTGAGGCAGCGGTTCGGCTCGCCCAGCGGCCGGATGTAGGCGGGCAGGCCCGTCCGCGCGAAGAAGTCGTTCAGCTGCAGCAGGTAGTCGTCGCCGCCCCCGAGGGCGATCTGCTGTGGGGTGATCATCTCCGCCAGGGTCTGGTCGTCGGCGGTGGAGATGTGGAGGATCGGCCGCGTCGCCGTTTCCCGCCAGCGTTCGAACGCCGCGTTGAGGCTGTTCCCCCAGGGGTGGAAGGTCGCGAGCAGCGCCGGGCGCTTGCCCATCAGTTCGCTGAATTCGTTGAACTCGGTCGTGGTCCCGCGGTCGCTGACCCCGAGGAAGACGTTCGGCTTCGGCGGCACCAGCGTGGCGGCACTCGCCTGCGCAGGGGTGACCAGGGCCGCCAGGCAGGCCCCCGCCAACGTCAGTCGTCTAAGCGCTCTCCAGTACATCGCTCATCCTTCGCGGTTCGACCCCGAGGGCCTGCGCGTCGGCCGGCCCCCGCTCGCTCGTCATCGAGACCTCCATCAACTCGGCCTCCTCCCAAGTAGCGAACACGGCCTCGCCGAAAACGGAGCGGAGGGCGATCAAACCCGCCCGCACCAGGGGCAGCGGCATGTGGACCAGGGGCCGCGGCCGGCCGGCGATGCGGCTGACCAGGTCGGACATCTGGTCGTAGGTGAGCGTCTCCGGCCCCGCCAGCTCGTACCGCGACTGCGGCTCCGCCGCCTGCAGAGCGTTGACGACGCAGCGGGCGACGTCCGCCGCCCAGATCGGCTGGAAGCGCGCCTGGCCCTCGCCCGAGACCGGCAGCACCGGCAGGAAGGAGAAGCGGCGCAGGAGCGTGATCCAGGGGTCGCTGTGGTCGTAGACGATCGAGGGCGCGAAGACCGTCGTCCGCAGGGGCGAGGAGAGGACCGCCTGCTCGGCCACCCACTTGGCGCGGAAGAAGCGGGTCCGCTGCGCCGCCTCGGCGTCCATCGCGCTGAAGAAGTGGAAGCGCTCGACCCCGCTGCGCTCGGCCGCCCGCAGCAGCCGCACCGTCGCCAGCCCGTTCAGCTCCTCGATCCGCTTCGGCGGCTGGTCCCGGATCGAGGCGGCCAGGTGGATCACGGCATCGACCCCGCGCAGCGCCTGGCGCACCAGGTAGGGGTCCGACATCTCCCCCAGATCCCCCAGCGCGATCTGCACGTCGACCCGCCGCGCCCCCAGTTTCCGCGGCTCCCGCACCAGGCAGCGGACCTCCTCGCCCCGCTCCAATAGCAGCGGCAGCAGCCGCGAACCGATGCTTCCAGTGGCCCCCGTCAACAGCAGCATCTCCGCATCATCCCTAAAATGTGCGCTCGCGCTTGGCCGGGGCCCCCGGCAGGCACCCGGAAATACGAGCTAGGAGAATCCTCGAAATGACCTACGTCATCGCCGAGCCGTGCATTGGCCAGAAGGACAACTCGTGCGTCGAGGTTTGTCCCGTCGACTGCATCCACCCGACGCCTGACGAGGCCGATTACGACAACGTTGAGCAGCTCTACATCGACCCGGACGAGTGCATCGACTGCGACGCCTGCGTCGAGGCTTGCCCGGTGGACGCTTGCTTTGCCGAGGATCAGCTGCCGGCGGAGTGGGCCAAGTTCGCCGAGATCAACGCCAATTACTTTAAGAATCAAGCGGCTTAGGTAGGGGAGGGGCGAGACCCCCTCTCCAGACACCTCTCGCTATGGCTCGAGGTTGAGTGTCTGGAGAGGGGGTCTC
>DASTXV010000057.1:0-12834 GCA_035765335.1 Solirubrobacterales bacterium | reverse complement strand
CTTCGGCGAGCTCGACTCGCCCCGCTCGCGCCACCTGCTCGACGGCGCGGTGCGCGGGATCGGCCACTACGGCAACTCGATCGGGGTGGCGACGGTCGGCGGCGAGATCTACTTCGAGGAGCCCTACGAGCACAACTGCCTGGTCAACGCGATGTGCATCGGCTTCGCCAAGACCGCCGAGATGGTCCGCGCCGCGGCGGCGGGGGTCGGCAACTCGGTCGTCCTGATGGGCGCCTCGACCGGGCGCGACGGGATCGGCGGCGCCTCGGTCCTGGCCTCGGCCGAGCTCGGCGAGGGCGACGAGGCGAAGCGCCCGACGGTGCAGATCGGCGACCCCTTCGAGGAGTCGAAGGTGCTGGAGTGCTGCCTGGAGCTGCTGGCGAAGGGTCTGCTGGTCTCGCTGCAGGACCTCGGCGCCGCCGGCCTCACCTCCTCGGCCGGGGAGATGGCCTCCGCCGGCGGGGTCGGGATCGAGATCGACGTCGCCAAGGTGCCGCTGCGCGAGGCCGACATGGAGCCGTTCGAGATCATGGTCTCCGAGAGCCAGGAGCGGATGCTGGCCATTGTTCAACCGGAGCGGGTCGACGAGGTGCGGGCGATCTGCGAGAAATGGCAGACCGGCTCGGCCGAGATCGGCAAGGTCACCGACAGCGGCCTGATCCGGATCCTCCGCGACGGCGAGACGGTCGGCGAGATGCCGGTCGAGGCGCTGGTCGACGGCTGCCCGCTCTACGACCTCGAGCCGGCCGAGCCGGAGGGGTGGATCTACGGCAACCGCGCGACCCTGGCCGAGGGCGCCGCCCCTGAGGAGGAGCTGCTGGCGCTGCTCTCCTCCCCCAACATCGCCTCCAAGCGCTGGGCCTTCGAGCAGTACGACTCGCTGGTCGGCTCGCGGACCGCGCGCCGGCCCGAGCAGGCCGATGCCGCCGTCCTGCAGCTGCCGGAGGCCGGCAACGCGATCGCGGTCTCGATCGACGGTAACGGCCGCCGCGTCGCCGCCGACCCCCACGCGGGGACGATCGAGGCGGTGCTCGAGTGCGCCCAGAACCTCGCCTGCGTCGGCGCCGAGCCGCTCGGCCTGACCAACTGCCTCAACTTCGGCAACCCCGAGAAGCCCACCGGCGCCTGGCAGCTCGACCGCGCGGTCAGCGGCCTCGCCGAGGCCTGCGAGGCGCTCGGCGTCCCCGTGGTCGGCGGCAACGTCTCCCTCTACAACGAGGGACCCGACGGCCCGATCTACCCGACGCCGGTGGTGGCCATGGTTGGCGAGCTCCCCGACCCCGCCCAGGTCGCCGGCAGCGGCTTCGTCAACGAGGGAGATGCGATCGGCCTGATCGGCCCCTTCGAGCCGAACCTCGCCGCCTCGGAGCTGGCGAAGCAGCGCGGGCAGCTGGGGATGGGGCTGCCGCAGCCCGACATCGCCAACGTCGCCGCCGCCTGCGCGATCGTCCGCGAGGCGGTCCGCGCCGGCAAGCTCGCCTCCGCCCACGACGTCTCCGACGGCGGCCTCGCCTGCGCGATCGCCGAGTCCGCGATCGCCGGCGGGATCGGCTGCGAGGCCAACGTCGAACACCTGCGCGAGCGCGGCGCCCAGCCCGAGGAAGCGCTCTTCGGCGAGGGCCCCGGCGGCTTCCTCGTCAGCGGCGAGCGCGCTGTGCTGGAGGAGCTCGGCGCGGTCCTAATTGGCCGCGTCGGCGGCGATCAGGTCGCCATCGGCGCCGGCGACCGCAGCCTCTCGGTCAGCCTCGCCGACGCCGAGCGCGCCTGGCGCTCGCTGCCGGCTCAGGCCGAGGGCGACGGCGCCTGAACCGAGCGCGGCGAAGACGCCGAAGAGGTAGGCGGCGTCGGCGACGCGCAGGGCCTCGCTGAGGCCGGCCGGGTCGCCGACGATGGCGACGAGGATCGCGGTGCCGAGGACGGCACCGACCTGGCGGAAGGCGGCGTTGACGGCGCTGGCGGTGGCGAAGCGGTCGTCGGCGACGTCGCGGACGGCGGCCGAGCCGAGGGTCGGGAAGGCGAGGCCGATCCCGATCCCGGTCAGGGTCGCCCCCGGCAGCCAGAGGCCGAGCCAGTCGGGGTCGGGGCCGGCCGAGCGCAGGATCATCACCCCGGCGGCGAAGACGAGCGCGCCGGGGACGATCACCGCGCGGTGGCCGAAGCGATCGGCAAGGCGGCCGGCGGGACCGGAGACGACCGTCGTCATCGCCGGACCGGGCAGCGTCGCGAGGCCGGCGCTGAGGACGCTGTAGCCCCAGATCGAGGTGAGGAAGAGGACGTTGCCGAGGATCAGCGAGAAGAAAGCGGCGGCGAACAGCAGCGTGCCGAAGTTCCCGACGACGAAGGAGCGGTGCTCGAACAGCGCCGGTTCGACGATCGGGCGCAGGTGGCGGAGGCTGCGGGCGACGACCCCACCGAGCAGGAGCGCGGCGGCGGCAAAGGCGGCGAGGGTGCCGGCGGCGGTCCAGCCCCAGTCGTTGCCCTCGACGATCGCCAGCGTCACCGCGGCCAGGCCGAGGGCCAGCATCAGCGCCCCCGGCAGGTCGGGCAGGCGGCTGTCGCGGACCGGTCGCTCCGGCAGCAGGCGATAACCGGCGGCGAGCACCGCGGCGCCGAGCGGCAGGTTGACGAGGAAGACCAGGCGCCAGTCGGAGAGCTCGACCAGCGCCCCGCCGAGCGTCGGTCCGACCGCCGCGGCAGCGGCAGCGGCCGCGCCCCATAGTCCGACCCCGGTAGCGCGCTTCTCGGGCGGGAAGCTGTCGAGGACGATCGCCAGCGAGGTCGGGGCGATCGCCGCGGCGCCGATTCCCTGCAGGACGCGGAAGGCGATCAGCGTCTCCAGCGAGGACGCGACGGCGCAGAGCAGGCTGGCGACGGTGAAGCCGGCGAGGCCCCAGAGGAAGACGCGCTTGTGGCCGAAGCGGTCGGCGAGCCCGCCGGCCGGGACCAGCAGCGCCGCGATCACGACGAAGTAGCCGTCGAGCACCCAGGAGAGCAATCCCTGGCTCGCCTCGGGATACGAGGCGGAGATGTCCGGGAAGGCGATGTTGACGATCGTCGTGTCGAGGAAGGCGAGGAAGGCGCCGGTGCAGGCGATCAGCACACCGACTCTATGACCACGGTCATACATCGTGGCGGCGACTATACTATGTCCGTGGGCATAACGCGAATCGCCGATGCGGAAGTGATCGAACCGAAGCGCCGCGACGGGCGCGAGCGGCTGATCGACGGCGCCCGCAAGCTGCTCGCCGAGAAGGGCTACGCCGGGATGGAGCTGCGCGACGTCGCCGAGCGCGGCAAGGCTCCCCGCGGTTCGATCTACCACCACTTCCCCGAGGGCAAGCGCCAGCTGGCGGTCGCGGCGACCGAGCGCGAGGGCGAGGAGATCCGCGCCCTGATTGAACGCTCACTCGAAGAGCTCGGCGTCGCCGAGACGCTCAGCACCTTCGGCGAGATGTTCCGCCGCCGCGTCAACGACCAGCCCGAGCGGCTCGGCTGCCCCGTCGCCGCCGCGGCCCTCGCCAGACCCGAGGATCCGGCGCTCGCCACCGCCGCCACCGCCGCCTTCCAGAGTTGGGAAGCACCAATCACCGCCGCTCTGCGCGACGAAGGCGTCGGCAAGCGCGACGCCGAGACCTTCGCCGGCCTGGTCGTCTCGACGATCGAGGGCGCCCTGATCCGCGCCCGCGCCGGCGGCGACCAGGCCCCGCTCGACTCGGCAATCGCCGGCCTGCACCAGGCGCTCGAGGCACTGCTCGCCGGCGCCGGAACGTAGGACCCACTAAACGACCAAGCGACGCATCCTGTTTGCCGACGTCATTTCCTGAAGAAGGAAGTAGATCTCGGCACCAAAAAGCGTGGCCTCCTCCAGAAGCTTCTTTCTCTGATCAGAGTCCCGGAAACGCTCCACAAGCTCCTCCTCAGGAGTCTCAGGAGTCTGAACGCGCTCCAGAAACGCCTCGTACATCCTCCTGAGCTGCTCTATGCGACGGTCAGCTTGATCGTCGCCGCGCCCCTTCAATGCCGCAAAACGCTCCTGAGGGGTCAGCTCACAGAGCTCCAGCACACGGGTAGGGAGGATCGGCAGCGGGTCGGTCGCAAGATGCAGAATCATCGAAAAGCAAGTGGCGAGCCGGCTCTGCTTCAGCTTGTAGTTCTTGAGGGCGCTCTGAGCACGTGCCTCAGCTTGTTGAGCCCCAGGTAGACGGTCGATGCGAAAGCGCTTGTTCTCGTAGTTCAGCGTAAGGGTGCGCCAGAAGCGCAGGATGTCATTGCTGAGGAAGACCGGTTCGAAGTCATTTTCGTGGCCATCGAGATCTCGAAAGTAGAAGCCGATCACCCGGGTCAGGAGTTCGCGGTAGAGCTCGGTGCGGTAGACAGGCCGACTCTCCAGGAGCAGCAGCATCCGCGCCGTAAACGCGTTCAAGCCGTCGTCATGAGGGCTTCCCAGCACTTCCTCCATCTGGTCCACATACTGGACTTCCAGGTATGCACCATCGCTGGTGAACTCCGGAAACCCCATCTCCTCCGTCAGCTCGATCAGCCGCGCCGCCAAGCGTATGAACCGAAGGGAGGGGATCGGCCGCTCGTCGGGGTGGCCGGCCGCAAGGAAAAAGAGGTCGATGTCAGAGCCCTCCCATGCCTCCAACCTCCCGTAGGAGCCAGTTGCGTAGATGCAGAGAGACTCCTCGGCGAAGATCCCATCGACCGAGGAGAGACCAGTGGCGAGTTCCTCGATCCGGTCTCGTGAATAGCGAGCTCGGTCCATCGCTGCCGAACCGTAGCGCCTGGCGCCACCGCCGCTGGCGACCGGTAGCATCGAGCAGTGCCCGCTCCGCGTCCGGATCTGTTCATCTCGGCCGACATCGAGACCGATGGGCCGATTCCGGGTCCCTACTCGATGCTTTCGTTTGCCCTAACCCTGGCGAGCACCTTCGACGGCGAGCGCTTCGTGCCGATCGAGACCAGTGCCGACAACGTTTTCTATGCAGAGCTGAAGCCGATCTCCGATCGCTTTGACCCTGAGGCTCTAGCCGTCAATGGCCTTGACCGGGATCGACTGGCGCGCGAAGGAACGAGCCCCGCTGACGCGATGCGTGCTGCCGATCATTGGGTGCGGCAGCACGCCGGCAATGCCCGTCCCGTTCTCGTCGCCTACCCAGTCGCATTCGATTGGTCGTTCCTTTATTGGTACTTCGTTCACTACACCGCCGACTCGCCCTTTGGCTTCTCCTCCTGCCTGGACATCCGCACCCTTTACCAAGCCCGAGCGCTGACCACCTTCGACGCATCCAACCGGGATTCGATGCCGGCGCTGCTGCACCCCCAGCGCCGCCATACCCACCACGCCGTCGACGACGCCCTCGAGCAGGGCGAACTCTTCAACAATCTTTTTGCCTGGGCCCTATCGCAGAAAACGTCATGCCGCGCCGTCACCTTCGGGCACCAGGAAGGCCCCGACTGGCTGAAGCCGATGCTCAATCCCATCTCGCACGGCTACGAGCAGAAGATCTTTGGATCGAAGATGCGTCGATTGTTGGACGAGTACGACCCAACCACCCACAGCTACGACTGACAAGCCGCCCGGTTTAGGCAAGAGCCCTCGCGGGCAGCTTCTTCAATGCATCCCTTGGGTGGGATGAACCATGGAGGAGCGGCCGTGAAATCCAGTTGGGCGATGCGGGTCCTGGTTTGTCTCGCGGCCTCGACGCTGGCTGCGGTCGGGCTCGCGGCCTGCGGCGGCGACTCGGAGGATTCCGGCTCGCGCGAGCTCACCTTCTTCGTCGCGATCCAGCCGGGCGGAACGATCGAGGAAGTCTCGAAACGGTGCTCGGAGGAATCGAACGGCAAATACACGATCACGCCGGAATTCCTCCCCACCGACGCCAGCCAGCAGCGCGAACAGCTGGTCCGCCGCCTCGGCGCCGACGATCCCTCGATCGACATCGTCGGCATGGACGTGATCTGGACCGGCGAGTTCGCCAACGCCGGCTGGGTCGAGGAGTGGACCGGGCCGCTGAAGAGCCAGGTGACCGAGAGCGTCTTCCCCAACGTGATCGAGACCGCCTCGTATGAGGGCAAGCTCTTCGCGGCGCCGTTCAACACCAACACCCAGCTGCTCTGGTACCGCAAAGACTTGATCAAGCAGCCGCCGAAGA
This sequence comes from Solirubrobacterales bacterium, assembly GCA_035765335.1. GTDB lineage: Bacteria > Actinomycetota > Thermoleophilia > Solirubrobacterales > 70-9 > VAYN01. The sequence continues at coordinate 6,679 of DASTXV010000057.1, read as the reverse complement.
CCTGGGACGAGATGATCGAACAGGCCGAAGGCCTGAAAGAAGCAGGCACGATCCAGGTCCAGGCGGCCCGCTACGAGGGCTTCATGGTCCTCGCCAACGCGCTGATCGAGAGCGCCGGCACCCAGATCCTCTCCGGCCCCGAGGAAGTCGCGCTCGAGGAGGGGCCGACCGAAGCGGCGCTGGCGGTGCTCGGCAAGCTCGCCGGCGGCGGCGCCGCGCCGCCCAGCCTCTCGACCTCCGACGAGGACAGCGCCCGGCTCGCCTTCGAGGCGGGCGAATCGGCCTTCATGACCAACTACACCTTCGCCTACGCGAGCGCCGAAGCCGAAGCGCCGGACATCGGCAAGGTGATGGGCTTCGCCCGCTTCCCCGAGGTCGTCCCGGGCACCCCGAGCAAACCGCCGCTCGGCGGCTTCAACCTCGCGGTCAGCGCCTTCTCCGAGAACAAGGACGTCGCCTTCGAAGCGGCCGCCTGCCTCGCCAACGACAAGAGCCAGAAAACCGCGGTCGAACTCGACGGCCTCCCCCCCTCGCGCTCGGACCTCTACAGCGACAAAGTCGTGACCGAGGCGTATCCCGGCTTCGCCCAACTCGTTAAAGAATCGATCGAAAGCTCGGGCCCGCGGCCGACCACCCCCGCCTACCAGGACGTCTCGCTGGCGGTCCAGCGATCGCTGCACCCGCCGGACAAGATCGACCCCGAAGACACCGAATCGATCTTCGACGAACTGAAGGAGAATGTCGAAGACGCGGTCAAGCGGGAAGGGCTGCTCTGATGAAGTCCGAGCGCACCCGATCGGAACGCAAACTGGCCTGGATGCTGTGCGCGCCGGCGGTGCTGGCGATGCTGCTCGTCACCGCCTACCCGATCGTCTACGCGGTGATCCTCTCGCTGCAGGACGTCGACCTCCGCTTCCCCGACGAGGGCGGCTTCGTCGGGCTCAGCAACTACGTCGCCGTCCTCACCTCCGACCTCTGGTGGACGGACTTCTTCAACACCGTCGGGATCATGCTGGTCACGGTGGCGATCGAGCTGGTGCTGGGGATGGCGATCGCGCTGGTGATGTACCGGGCGATCTTCGGCCGCGGCGTCGTCCGCACCTCGGTCCTCATCCCCTACGGGATCATCACCGTCGTCGCCGCCTTCGCCTGGCAGTTCGCTTTCGCGCCGGAAACCGGGTTCGTCAACAACCTGCCGCTGATCGGCGACGAAACCGACTGGTTCGGCGAGCGATTCACGTCTTTCGTCGTGATCGTCCTCGCCGAGGTCTGGAAGACGACCCCGTTCATGGCGCTGCTGCTGCTGGCGGGGCTGGTGACGATCGACCGCCAGCTCTATGAGGCGGCGAAGGTCGACGGCGCCACCGCCTGGCAGCGCTTCACCCGGATCACGCTGCCGCTGATGAAGCCGGCGATCCTGGTCGCGCTGCTCTTCCGCTCCCTCGACGCCTTCCGCGTCTTCGACACGATCTTCATCATGACCCGCGGTGCGCTGGACACCGAATCGGTCTCGATCCTCGGCTTCAACCAGCTGATCTCGCGCCTCAACCTCGGGCTCGGCTCGGCGGTCTCGGTGCTGATCTTCATCTGCGTCTTCCTGATCGCGCTGCTGTTCGTCAAAGGCCTGGGGACCAAGCTGGAGGAAGGGAGGCCGGGCTGATGGAACAGCACAGCCCCCGCGACTACGCCCTCTGGAGCATCGCCATCGCGCTGGTGGTGGTGATGGCGCTGATCCCGGTGCTGTGGCTGGTCTCGATCTCGCTGAAGCCGCCGGAGGCATTGACCGACCAGCGCTTCATCCCCAGCGAGATCTCCTTCGAGAACTACAAGAGCCTGTTCGAAGGCGGGATCGACGAGAGCCCCTTCATCAAACCGCTGATCAACTCGATCGTGATCGCCCTGATCACCACGGTGATCGCGATCGTGCTCGCCTCCTTCTGCGCCTACGCGATCGCCCGACTCGAATTCCCCGGCAAGCGGGTGATCCTCGCCGGGGCGCTGGCGATCGCGATGTTCCCGCCGATCTCCACCGTCGGGCCGCTGTTCGACATGTGGCGGGCGCTCGGCCTCTACGACACCTACGTGGGGCTGATCATCCCCTACCTCACCTTCTCCTTACCGCTGGCGATCTACGTCCTCGTCGCCTTCTTCCGCGAGATCCCCTGGGAGCTGGAGCAGGCGGCGCAGGTCGACGGGGCGACGCCGTTCCAGGCCTTCACCAAGGTGATCGTGCCGCTGGCCGCGCCGGGGGTCTTCACCGCCGCGATCCTCGTCTTCATCTTCTGCTGGAACGACTTCCTCTTCGCGATCTCGCTGACCAGCTCGGACGCCTCGCGAACCGTTCCCGCCGCCCTCGCCTTCTTCACCGGCGAATCGTCGTTCACCGCGCCGACCGGCAGCATCGCCGCCGCGGCGGTGGTGGTGACGATCCCGATCATCATCTTCGTCCTCTTCTTCCAACGCCGAATCGTCGCTGGGCTCACCGCCGGCGCCGTCAAGGGATAAGGAGCCCACCAATGTCAGAGATAGTCCTCGACGGAGTCACCAAGACGTTTGCCGACGGCTTCGAAGCCGTCAAAGACATGAGCCTCGACATCCAGGACGGCGAGTTCATGATCCTCGTCGGCCCCTCCGGCTGCGGCAAGTCGACGGCGCTGCGGATGATCGCCGGGCTCGAGGACATCTCCAGCGGCGAGGTGAAGATCGGCGACGAAGTCGTCAACGACCGCTCGCCGAAGGATCGCGACATCGCGATGGTCTTCCAGAACTACGCGCTCTACCCGCACATGACCGTGCGCGAGAACATGGGCTTCGCGCTGAAGCTGGCGGGCGCCGACAAGGAGGAGATCGACAAGAAGGTCGAGGCGGCGGCGCGGACGCTCGACCTCGAGCAGCACCTCGACCGGCGACCGGCCAACCTCTCCGGCGGCCAGCGCCAGCGGGTGGCGATGGGGCGGGCGATCGTCCGTGACCCGAAAGCGTTCCTGATGGACGAGCCGCTCTCCAACCTCGACGCGAAGCTGCGGGTGCAGATGCGGACCGAGGTGGCGAAACTGCAGTCGAAGCTGGAAACGACGACGGTCTACGTCACCCACGACCAGACCGAGGCGATGACCCTCGGCGACCGGGTCGCGGTGATGCGGGCCGGGGTGCTGCAGCAGGTGGGGACGCCGGCCGAGCTCTACGACAACCCGGTCAACCTCTTCGTCGCCGGCTTCATCGGCTCGCCGGCGATGAACTTCATGCCGGGTGAGATCAGCGGCGACAAGTTGAAGCTGCCGATCGGCGAGGTCAACCTCAGCGATCTCGGCGACCTCGGCGGCGGGCGCAAGGACGGCCAGGTGGTGGTGGGGCTGCGACCGGAGAACTTCGAGGACGTGGCCGTGATCGGCGACCTCAAGGAGGAGCGCGGGATCACCTTCGAGGCCGAGATGGAGCTGGTCGAGTCGCTCGGCTCCGACCTCTACGCCTACTTCCACATCGAGTCCGAAGGCGTCCACTCCGACCAGCTCGCCGACATCGTCGAAGAGAGCCTCGACGAAACCGGCGCCGGCGAAATCCGCGAGGGCCACGAGCAAATCGTCGCCCGCCTCGACCCGACCAGCAAAGTCAAACGTCGCGAGACCGCCGAGCTCTGGGCCGACACCGCGAAGCTGCACCTCTTCGACCCCGAAAACGGCGAGAGCCTGCGGGAGAAATCAGCCGGCGGCGTTTAAGCCACTTGCCTGCCACGCCGCAGCATCCCGCTCCCCTTGGTCAAGGTAGATCTGCGTGGATCCGTAGATACGTGAGCGCGCATTGCCTCCGCTCACGCAACTTCTTCTAGCGGCCTTACAGCCGTCCGTGGAGCGCCGGGCCGAGCTGGCTGCCCTGCCAGCTCCAGGTGACGGCGTAGCGGCCGGGTCCGTCGCAGGAGAAGTTGCGGGCGAAGTCGATCCTGCTCGAGTAGATGCCGTGGGGCTTGGAGCGGAGACGGAAGGTCTTCGTCTGGCGGCAGACGCCCGGCAACTTGACCGTCAGCTCGTAGGCGCCGGTGAACGAGAAGGTGCTGATTGAGAGCTTGACCCGTCCGCCCTCGCGCAGGATGCCGGTGCAGTAGTCGCCGGTCGGGCTGCAGTAGGAGTCGACGACGCCAGCCGAGGCCGAGGGCGCTGCCGTCACCAAGAGGGCGGTTACGGCAAGAAGGATTGCTGCGACTCGCTTCATCCGTTGACCAAGTGTGACATCAAGTCGGCTGCTTGGCCACCGCTGAGCCCTTGCTCGCGGGTGAGGTCCTGCCAGGTGCGGAAGGCGAGGGCGTGGCCGATCGCGGCGCGGGTGCGCTTGGCGGCGTTGCCGCGCAGGCCGCGACCCTGCATCAGGACCTTGGCGGCCTCGGCCATGAAGGCGCGGAAGGCGCCCATCAGCTCGTTGACGACGGGGACGGTGGGCGCGTCGCGGAAGAGCTTGTCGAGCATCTCCTCGGTCTGCCCGTAGAAGGCGTAGAGCTCGGCGAGGGCGGTGTCGAGACGCTCGTCGGGGTCCTCGATCGTGGCCCAGGCGGCGATGTCCGGTGGCGGGTTCTCGCTCGCCCAGTGGGCCGAGCAGGCGCCGAACAGGGCCCGCTCGTCGGGGAAGTGGCGGTAGAGGGTCGAGCGGCGGACGCCGGCGTGCTCGGCGACAGCGCTCATCGAGGTGCGGGCGGGGCCGAGGGTGCCGTGCAGCTCGACCGCGCTTTCGGTGATCCGCAACCGCGTCTGCGCCTCGGCTTCGGCCCGGCGCTTCTTCTCGTACTTTCGCTTTTGCTCGGACATGGGTGTACGACCAATATTGACAGATCCGTCAACGGTCGCTACGGTTTTCGCAAAACAGCAGTGTCCAACGAAATTTGAAGGAGCAGAGAGATGGCAACGGTTATCGGTCCCAGCGACGGCAAGGCGGGCTTCCTCGGCAGCATCGGGGTGCGGTTCATGATCGACGGCGAGGACGCGGGCGGCGACTTCTCGCTGGTCGAACACCCCCTCTCGCCGCGGGCGCTGGCGGCGCCGCTGCACCGGCACACCCGCGAGGACGAGTACAGCTTCGTGCTCGAGGGCCGGATGGGCGGCCTTCTCGGCGACGACGTGGTCGAGGCCGGCCCCGGCGACCTCGTCTTCAAGCCGCGCAACGAGTGGCACACCTTCTGGAACGCCGGCGACGAGCCCTGCCGGATCCTCGAGATCATCGCCCCCGCCGGCTTCGAGCACTTCTTCGAGGAGCTCGTCGACATGGGCGGCGTGCTCAAGGCGGACCCCGCGGAGGTGGCGGCCCTCAGTGACCGCTACGGCCTGGAAATGAAACCGGAGACCGTTCCCGGCCTCCTGGAGCGCTTCGGCCTGGTCATCGGCGAGCCGGTGGAGTCGGCGCTACAGCTTGCCTAGCCGCCCCCGATCACGCAAATAGCGGCAGTAGAAGACGGGCCGCGCAGCCGCAGAGCGCTGCTACTCTCCTCGGGTAGGCAGCCTGTCTGCCTGCGCGTCCGTCTTCTTAATGCCAACGAGCAGCGAGGAATACGCGCCTTGACTCCCGACCAGGGGTTCAGCTTCGATCGCGAAGGGCCGCGCGAGGAATGCGGCGTCTTCGGCGTATACGCACCCGGGCACGAGGTCGCCCGCCTCGCCTACTTCGGGCTCTACGCGCTGCAGCACCGCGGGCAGGAGTCGGCCGGGATCGCCACCGCCGAGGGCGGGATGATCACGACGCTCCGCGACCAGGGGCTCGTCTCCCAGGTCTTCGACGAGGAGAAGCTGCGGGCGCTGGAAGGGGACATGGCGATCGGCCACGTCCGTTACTCGACCACCGGCGGCGGCTCCTGGGAGAACGCACAGCCGATCTGGCGCGACGACGGCCGCGAGGTCGCCCTCGCCCACAACGGCAACCTGACCAACGCGGTCGAGCTCTGGGGCGAGCTGAAGGAGAAGGGCCTGCAGTTCCGCGGCACCTCCGACTCGGAGATCATGGCCGCCCTGCTTTCGTCCCACGAGGGGAAGATGATCGAGGACGCGGTTGCCGACACGATGCCGCGGCTGCAGGGCGCCTACTCGACCGTGGTGATGACCAAGCGGGCGATCGTCGCCTTCCGCGACCCGCACGGGATCCGGCCGCTCAGCCTCGGCCGCCTCGGCGATCGCTTCGTCGTCGCCTCCGAGAGCTGCGCCTTCGACATCATCGGCGCCGAGCTGATGCGCGAGGTCCACCCCGGCGAGATGGTCTCGCTGACCGAGCGCGGGCTGGAGACGCGCCAGGTGGTGAAGGCCGAGCGCCGCGCCGGCTGCGTCTTCGAGCACATCTACTTCTCCCGCCCCGACAGCCGCCTCGAGGGCAGGGTCCTGCAGCAGGCGCGGGGGCGGATGGGGGAGATCCTCCATCGCGAGGCGCCGGTCGAGGCCGACTTGGTGATCGCGGTGCCGGACTCGGGCAACCCGGCCGCCGCCGGGTTCGCGCGCGCCTCGGGCATCCCGCGCGACGACGGCCTGATCAAGAACCGCTACGTCGCCCGTACCTTCATCCAGCCGGGGCAGGAGCTGCGCAAGCACGGGCTGCGGTTGAAGTTCAACCCGCTGCCGGAGATCGTCGCCGGCCAGCGGCTGGTCGTCGTCGACGACTCGATCGTACGCGGCAACACCACCCGCCAGATCGTCGGCATGCTGCGCGACGCCGG
>DASTXV010000056.1:0-67577 GCA_035765335.1 Solirubrobacterales bacterium | reverse complement strand
GGCGACGACCGGGCCGCCCGATCCCGTTCGCTCCAGGAGCGCGTCGACGTGCCACTCGCGGTTGAGGCGAGTGATGAAGAGGGAGCCGACGAAGAGCAGGCCCATGGCGATGATCAGCGCCCCGGAGATCTTGGTCAGCAGATCCTTGTGGTCCTGGAGGGCGGAGCCCAGCCCGGTCGCGGTCAGGCCGAGGAGGATGAAGATCGCCGAGAAGCTCGCCACGAAGAGGAGGCTCGGCCCCAGGACCCGCCGCCAGCCCGCTTTCTCCAGCTCGGCGGGCGAGACGCCGCTCACCGCCGAGAGGTATCCCGGCACCAACGGCAGCACGCAGGGGGAGAGGAAGGAGACGACCCCGGCGGCGAGCGCGGCGAGGATTCCCACCCCCGAGGCGGGATCGGCACTGACTGCGAGAGGAACCACTGCCATCAGATTACTCGCCGGCCGCTCGCCCTCCGGCGCCTGGCGCGCTAGATTTGGCCAGCCAGCCAAATACGGAGGAGAGAGAGTTGAGCAACCGCACGTTCGTGATCGGGGTCGGGATGACCAAATTCGAGAAGCCCGGCACCAAGGAGGGCGACTACCCGGACTGGGCCAAGGAGGCGGGGGAGAAGGCGCTCGCCGATGCCGGCATCCCGTACAAGGACGTCCAGCAGGCCTACGCCGGCTACTGCTACGGCGACTCGACCTACGGCCAGCGGGCGCTCTACCAGCTCGGCCTGACCGGGATCCCGGTCGTCAACGTCAACAACAACTGCTCGACCGGCTCCTCGGCGCTGTTCCTGGCTCGCCAGGCGGTCAAGGGCGGGATCGCCGACTGCGCCCTGGCGCTGGGCTTCGAGAAGATGGAGCCGGGCAGCCTCGGGGTCAAGTACACCGACCGCACCAACGCCCTCGACAAGCACGCGATGCGGATGTTCGAGCTGCGCGACCCGGAGGCCTCGCCGCCGGCGCCGCAGATGTTCGGCAACGCCGGCCGCGACCACATGCAGAAGTACGGCTCAGAGCCCGACCACTACGCCTGGATCGGCTGGAAGAATCACAAGCACTCGGTCAACAATCCCTATGCCCAGTTCCAGGACGAGTACACGATCGAGGACATCAAGGCGGCGAAGATGATCCACGACCCGCTGACCAAGCTGCAGTGCTCGCCGACCTCCGACGGCTCGGCCTGCGCGATCGTCGTCTCCGAGCGCTACGTCGACGAGCACGGGCTCTGGGAGCAGGCGATCGAGATCGCCGGCCAGTCGATGGTCACCGATCTCAGCTCGACCTTCGACGAGAACGCCGACTGCATGACGATCGTCGGCTCCGACATGTCGAAGACCGCCGCCGACGCCGCCTACGCGGAAGCCGGAGTCGCGGCCGAGGAAGTCGACGTCTGCGAGCTCCACGACTGCTTCAGCGCCAACGAGCTGATCACCTACGAAGCGCTCGGGTTCGCCGAGGAGGGCGAGGCGCACAAGCTGGTCGAGGCGGAAGCCACCACCTACGGCGGCGACGGTCCGGTCGTCAACCCCTCCGGCGGGCTGATCTCCAAGGGTCACCCGCTCGGGGCCACCGGCCTCGCGCAGTGCTCGGAGCTGACCTGGCAGCTGCGCGGCGAAGCGGACAAGCGCCAGGTGGACGGGGCGAAGGTGGCCCTGCAGCACAACATCGGCCTCGGCGGCGCCGCCGTGGTCACGGTCTACAAACCGGCGGCCTAGCGAGGTCGCCGAGCGGGTAAGGAGGAGCACGATGGCGAAGGAGCGGCGTTCACTCAGCGGCAAGGTGGTGGCGATCACGGGCGGTGCCCGCGGGATCGGCAAGGCCACGGCGGCCGCTCTGATCAACAAGGGATGCCGCGTCGCCATCGGCGACCTCGACCTCGAGCTGGCGGAGAAGACCGCCGCCCAGCTCGGCGGCGGCACCGTCGCGCTGCCGCTCGACGTCACCGACCGCGGCTCCTTCACCCGCTTCCTCGACGAGGCCGAGCGTCAGCTCGGGCCGCTCGACGCGGTCATCAACAACGCCGGGATCATGCCGGTGACGCCGCTGGTCGAGGAGAGCGAGGACTCGATCCGCCGCCAGATCGACATCAACCTCGTCGGCGTCATCACCGGCACCCAGCTGGCGATCGAACGGCTGCGCCCGCGCGGCAGCGGCTACATCGTCAACATCGCCTCCCAGGCCGGCAAATCCGGCCTGCCGGGGATCGCCACCTACAGCGGCACCAAGCACGCGGTCGTCGGCCTCAGCGAGGCGGTGCGGGCGGAGCTGCGCGACACCGGCGTCGAGGTTCTCTGCGTGATGCCGACCGTGGTCAACACCGAACTGACCAGCGGCGTCGGCCAGAAATGGATCAAGCCGGTCGAGGCCGAGGACGTCGCCAACGAGATCGTCGGGGCGATGGAAGTGCCGCGCTTCGACGTCTTCGTCCCGCGCGCCAACGGCGTCCTCTACAAGATCCTCGCGCCGCTGCCGCGCAGCTGGCGCGAGGCGATCGGGCGGGCGATGAAGGTCGACAAGCTGATGCTCGAGGTCGACCACGGCGCCCGCCGCGCCTACGAGGAGCGTGCCGCCAAGAGCGAGCCCGGCCAGGGCGAGGACGCCGGGGAGGCACCTGCGCCCCAGCGCGACGCCGCCTGATGGGCCGGATCTACGACGCCACCTGGGGAAGGGGCTTCTCGGCCCTCTACGACCGCTGCTTCAAGTCGGCCGAAGAGGCAGGGCTGCGCGACATGCGCCGCCACCTGCTGGCGGGAGCGCGGGGGAGGGTGCTGGAGCTCGGCGCCGGCACCGGGCTGAACCTCGACCTCTATCCGGAGGCCGTTGCCGACCTGACCCTCACCGAGCCGGACCCGCACATGATCAAGCAGCTGCGCAAGCGCGTGGAGGAGATGGGACATCCAGCCCAAGTGGTGCAGGCCCCGGCCGAAAGGCTCCCCTTCGAGGACGACAGCTTCGACACCGTGACCGACACCCTGGTCCTCTGCACGGCCCCGGATCCGGCCGCATCGCTGCGAGAGGTCAAGCGCGTCCTCAAACCAGGCGGCCAGTTCCTCTTCCTCGAGCACGTCCGCTCGCCCGACCCAGGCATCGCCAAGTGGCAGGACCGCCTCGAAAAGCCCTGGCGCTTCCTCGGCGACGGCTGCCACTGCAACCGCGACACGGAGGCAACTATCCGCGCCGCCGGCTTCGAGCTGAGCGGCGTCGAGCACCCCGAGCTGCCGAAGGCGCCGCCGATCGTCCGGCCGATGGCGAAGGGCGCCGCTACGGCTGGCTAGTCATCTGAATCATCGTCCTGGCTCTGGCCGAGCTCATGAGCCAGAGCGGGCTGAATGGCTACTAAGACCCCTAGGAACGCAAAGGCAGTCGAGGACCACCAGAAGTAGTAGTCATCGATGGAGGGAGCCGGTTTCGCCTCCGGGTGCTCGCTGAGCATCAACGTGAGGCCAATCGCGAACAAGCCACAAAGCGCGATGCCGGTGATGGTTCCTTGAAAAATCTCGGACTTCTTGCTGTCTCTCGAATCGAAGTGCTGGGCCAGCCAGGTTGCCTCGATCACATAGGCCAAGAAAAGGCTGATGCCGATCCCTGCCATGGTCCTCAGCAGCTCAGGAGAGGGATCAGCATTGCCCTCTAGGGCAGTCACCCCAATGGCGACCGCGGAAACGAGGCCGATAGATGAAAAGTACCAACGCACGATAATGGCGGTTATGTCAACTTGGGCGAGAAGAGGCCGTCGCTCAGCTGGCTTCTTCTACTGCCTCTTTCAGGGCGCTCGTAGAGCTGGGGGTTCCGATTGCTTCGAGGCCGTCGGTGTTGGGGCCTCGGATCGCGAATGAGGGCGTGCCGTTGAAGCCGAGCTCTTGGGCTTCCCGGCTGGTTTCTTCGACCCTGGTGGTGAAATTGGCGCGTTCTTCGTTCCAGCGGTCGACGTCTTCGACGCCCGCGCCCTTGGCCACGGCTTCGAGGAACTCGTCGTCGGCGAAGCCGGAGTTCTCGCGGCCCTGGTTGCGGTAGAAAAGCTCGACGAAGCTCCAGCCACGCCCCTGGACGCCGGCGGCGACCGCGGCGGCGCCGGCGTCGACCGATTGCGGGCCGATGATCGTGAAGTTGCGGAAGTCGATCTTGACCTCGCCCTGCCTGACCTGGTCTTCGATGATCGACGGCAGGACTTCCTCCGCGTAGGCGGCGCAGAACGGGCACTGCAGGTCGCCGAACTCGACCAGTTCCACCGGCGCGTCTGGGTCGCCGAGGAGCATCCCTTCCTGCGGGATCCCCCGCAGTTCGCGGGAGATCTCGCTTACCCCCTCGAGGTTCGTGTCGCCGCCGCTGTCTTCGCTGGAGGCGTTGACGACGATCAGGACGGCGACCGCCACGATCGCGAGGAAAGCGGCCCCGGCGGCCACTTGCAGCAGCTTGGTGCGGCGCTCCGCGTTCATGCGCGGTCCGGCAGCGAGGTGTCGGTGCCGCCGTACCCGATCAGCCGCGTCGCCTGGAGCAGGAAGATGATCGTCATCAGGACGGCGCTGGCGACACACCACTGGCAGATCGCTTCGATCTTGAAGATCTCGATGTAGGTGAGAAAGATGCTGTAGCCGAAGCCGCCGAGAGCGACGACGAAGCCGCCGAGGCGAGCCGCGTCGTTGGCGAAGAAGGCGCTCGCCAGTAGCAGGACGTAGCCGACGATCCCGAAGACAGCGATGTTGATGCCGGCGACGCGCGAGTAGGAGCTTTCGGCGACGGTCCTGCAGCCGGTGCTGCCGGCCAGGCAGGCGGGCGCGTCGCCCCCCGCCTCGGCGATCGCGATGTAGGTGGCGACGCCGATGCCGATGGCCGCGAAGAAGGCGATCGCCCGTTGCAGGCTCCCCTCGCTCGGGTAGTTCATGGCGCGGAAGATATGACTTCCTCGTAAAAGGCGGCTAAGGCGCGCGAGAGCTTGCCGCCCTGCCAGGCCAGCGGCGACTCCCCTGGCGCCTCGCTGACCAGCCGCGCCGCCGGCAGCGCCTCCGCGTAGGCGGCGGCCGCCTCGTAGGGATGGCCCGGGTCGGCGTCGTCGTTGCTGGCGACGATCAGGACGGGCACCCTGATCGCGGCCAGCTGCTCAAGCGAGTCGAAGGGGCGCGAGCGCGGGACCTCCCGCAGCGCCTCCGCCAGCGCCTCCGGGCGCTCCTGGCGCAGCAGCCGCTCACGGGTGAAGCGCAGCACCGAGTCGCGCCAGCGCGGGTCGGTTCCCTGCTTCGCGCCGATATAGGCGACGAAACCGTCAACGCCATCCGCCTCCAGCGCCGCCGCCAGCCCGTCCCAGTATTCGAGTGAGGCCGGATCGATCGCGCCCCGGAAGGTCGGCCCGATCAGCACCAGCCCAGCCAGTTGCTCGGGATGGCGCAGCGCGTAGCCGACCGCGGTGTGGGCGCCCATCGAGTGCCCGCCGAGGAGGAAGCGCTCCCCTCCCACCTCCGCCTCGACCACCCGCTCGAGGTCGTCGACCAGGCGCGGGTATCCATAACCCTCCCCCGCCGGGGCGGGGTCCGACTCCCCGTGCCCTCTCGCGTCGTAGGTGACGACGGTGTACCCGGCGCGGGCCAGCGCCTTGGAGCCGTGGAGGACGTAGCGCCTGGTCGCGGTGATCCCGTGGCAGAGGACCACCGGGGGTCCCTCCCCCTCCCTTTCGCCCCTCAGCACCGGAGCGGGCTCGACGGAGAAGGGGCGCTGCTCGGGCTGCATCAACTGAGCGAGGCGAGCGCGCGCTCGAGGTCCTCGACCGACTCGTAGGTGCTGCCGGTCCGCGAGACCGTCCGCTGGCGGACGATGCCCTCGCCGTCGATCACGAAGATCGCCCGCATCACGTAGCGGCCGCCGGGCGCGTCCTTCAGCTCGGTGAACCGCGCCAGCGGCCCGATCCAGCCGGTGACGCCGTAGCTCTTGGCGACCGCCAGATCCTCGTCGGCGAGCAGCGGCACGTTCAGTTCCTGCTCTTTCACCCAGTGCTCGTGCGAGTCGACCGACTGCGGCGAGATCCCCAGCACAGTCGCGTCCAGCGCATCCAGCCGATCCCCCTGATCCCGGTAAGAGCAGAACTGCTTCGTGCAAACCGTAGTCGCGTCCCCCGGGTAAAACGCGAGGATCAGGTTCTGCCCCCGGTAGTCGGAGAGTCGATACGTCTTGCCCCCCGTCCCAAGCAGCTCGAAATCAGGCGCAGGATCACCGACATCTGGCTTCGCCACGTGAACGAGCTTAGCCGGCAAGAGGGGTCGGGAGGGGGTCCCCGGGAGCACCTCCGCCGGGAGGGTCGTTCGCGGCTGACCGCGATGGCATTCCGGCCCGGCTCCATGCTGAGTACCCGGAGACCCCCTCCCGACCCCTTTGTCAACAGAGTCCCGGCAGACGCCCAGGGTTCAGCAGCTTTCAAAGCCAAGCGCCGCGAAGCCGTCTGGCTGAAGCTGTCGTGGGGATCCGGATGGGGGCCCCGAGGTACTCAGCATGGAGCCGGGCCAGAAGCGCCCGGGGCGTCAGCCGTAGGAGCGATTCTCCCGGCGGAGGTGCTCCGAGGGACCCCCATCCGGATCCCCCTACCGCCTACTGCTCGATCGTCACTTCTTCGATCAGAACCGTCTGTTTCGGTTTTTCTTCCGCCCCGCCCAGTTTCTCGATCCGGGCGACGGCGTCGTAGCCCTCGGTCACGCGGCCGACCAGGGCGTATTCGGGCGGCAGGCCGGCGTCGGGGGCGGTGACGACGTAGAACTGGCTGCCGGAGCGGCCGGGGGGATCGGCGGAGCTCTTCGCCATCGCCACCACGCCTTTGGTGTAGGAGAGGTTGGGCGGCGGTTCCTCGTCGACGGTGTAGCCGGGGCCGCCGGTGCCGGTGCCTTCCGGGTCGCCGCCCTGGATCACGAAGCCGGGGGCGACGCGGTGGAAGGTGAGGTCGTCATAGAAGCCTTCCTCGGCGAGGAAGGCGAAGGAGTTGGCGGTTTTCGGCGCCCGCTCGGTGTCGAGCTCGATCTCGAAGGTGCCGCAGCTGGTCTTCACGACCGCGGTCGCCGCCTCGCCGGCCTCCAGCACCTGGTCGGGGGCTTTGAAGCTGACCGTCTTCGGTTCGGGTGCTTCGACTTTCTTGCACTCGCCGGCGCTGGCCTGGGCCGAGGTGGTGTCCCCGCCGTCATCCGAGTCCCCGCCCTGCGAGAGCAGGACGGCGGCGACGATCCCCACGGCGACCACCGCGAAGACGGCGAGGATGACCCAGCGACGATCGGTCTGCTGCTCCACGTGGCGAACCCTATTCGACCCGCCAGCGGCTTTGCCGGCATCCCTACGATCCGGAGGGATGCCACCCGCGCCCGCGCTGACGCCGCTCGCCGCCGCCGTCCTCCACGTCGGCGACCCGGAGCGGATCCTCGAGGTCGAGTGCGGCGAGGGCGAGGGCGCGCTCTTCCTCGCCCGCGAGTTCCCGAGCGCCCGCATCCGCGGCGTCGACCGCTCGGCGGCGACGATCAAGCGGGCCAGCGGGCGGGTCGGGCTCGATCCCGAGGGCCGAATCGCCTTCAAGCAAGGCGCCCCCGGCTCGCTCCCGTTCCCCGACGACCACTTCGACCTCGTCGCCGCCCTCGACGCCCGCCCCACCGCCGCCGAGGCGGCCCGGGTCCTGCGTCCCGGCGGCTTCCTGGCGCTCGCCCGCGTCAGCGATCCGGACGCCCTGGGAGGCTTCGGCGGCCGGCTCTTCCGCTGGCGGCTCGCGCGAGCTGGATTCGAGCCGATCTGGGCGCAGCCGGCCGGCGACGGCAGCTTCTCTGTCGCTCGCCTGGGGCGCGACCAGGCGGTGGGCGGCGCCCTCTAGTCTGCGCCCGAATGGAGATCGACGGGAAGCCGCTCACCCTGATCGTCAACCCCTCCTCCGCCGGGGGGAGGACCCTGAAGCTGCTGCCGCGGGTCGAGGCCGCCCTGGACGCCCGCCGGGTGGAATTCAGAGTCGAGAAAACCCGCAGCCTCGAGCACGGGGTCGAGCTGGCGCTGCGGGCGATCGAGCTCGGCGAGATCCCGGTCGTGGTCAGCGGCGACGGGCTGATGGGCGCGGTCGGCGGCGCGATGGCGGGCGCCGAGACGCCGGTCGGCCTGATCCCCGGCGGCCGCGGCAACGACCTGGCGCGGGCGCTCGGCATCCCCACCGATCCCGAGGCCGCGGTCGACGTCGTCCTCGCCGGCCACAGCCGCCTGATCGACGTCGGCGAGGCCAACGGCAAGCGCTTCCTCGGCATCGTCAGCGTCGGCTTCGACTCCGAATGCAACCGGCTCGCCAACGAAACCCACTTCATCCGCGGCAACCTCGTCTACGCCTACTCGATGGTCCGCACCCTGATCGGCTGGAAGCCGGCCCGCTTCACGATCGCGGTCGGCGAAGAACGCAAGCGGATCAGCGGCTACTTCGTCGACGTCGCCAACAACAGCGTCTACGGCGGCGGCATGTACATCGCCCCGGAGGCGGAGATCGACGACGGCCAGTTCGACGTCGTCTCGATCGGCGAGGGCAGCAAGCTCCGTTTCCTGTTCGGGCTGCGCGACGTCCTCAAGGGCGAGCATCTCGACAAGGAGGAAGTCAGCGTCTTCCGCGCCTCGCGGCTCGAGCTCGACGCCAGCCGCCCCTTCCCCGTCTATGCCGACGGAGATCACCTCACCGACCTGCCGGTCTCGCTGCGCGTCCTCCCCCGCTGTCTCTCGATCCTGGTCCCGGGCGACGAGGGGGCCTGATCGCGGTGAGCGCCAACGGGCGACGGACCCCCCTCTTCGGGGCCAAGGTGGGGCTCTCGCGCGCGATCGGCGCCGCCAGCCGGGCCAGCGGGCGCGGCGGCGGCACCACCCTGCCGGGCCGGGTGCTGCTGCGGATGGAGCCGGAGGCGATCGCCCGCCTCGGGGCGGGCCTCGACCGCGGCACGACGATCGTCAGCGCCACCAACGGCAAGACGACGACGGCGGGGATGATCGCCGGAATCCTCGCCGCCGACGGCCGCCGTCCCGTTCACAACCGCGCCGGCTCGAACATGACCTGGGGCGTGGCGACGGCGCTGCTGGAGCAGCGCGGCGAGGAGGGCCTGTTCGAGGTCGACGAGGCCTGGCTGCCGCGGGTGACCGAGCAGCTCGACCCCCGCCTGATCGTCCTCGGCAACCTCTTCCGCGACCAGCTCGACCGCTACGGCGAGATGGAGACGCTGGCAGAGGAGTGGGCGAAGACCGTCGCCGCCCAGGCCGGCCGCACCGGGTTCGTCCTCAACGCCGACGACCCGCTGATCGCCGACCTCGGCCGCGACGAGGCGGGCTCGCCGCGCCAGGGCGTCATCTACTTCGGGATCGAGGACCCCTCCCAGGCGCTGCCGGAGCTGCAGCACGCCTTCGACGCCAAGCATTGCCGCCGCTGTGGGCATCCGTATGCCTACGAGCGTGCTTTCGTCGGCCACCTCGGCCACTACTCCTGCCTCAACTGCGGCGCGAAGCGGCCAAATCCCGAGGTGGCCGCGACCGAGATCGAGCTGCGGGGGATGGACGGGTCGCGATCGCGGGTTCGAACCCCCTCCGGCGAGATCGAGCTCGACCTCCCCCTGCCCGGCCTCTACAACGTCTACAACGCCCTCGCCGCGGTGGCCGCGGGGCTGCAGCTGGGAGTGGCGCCGGAGCGGATCGCCGCCGCGCTGGGCGAGATGCGCGCCGCCTTCGGCCGGGTGGAGACGATCCCGGTCGGCGACGTGCCGGTCTCGATCCTGCTGATCAAGAACCCGGCGGGGGCCAACGAGGTGCTGCGGACGCTGCTGCTGGAGAGCCGCGAGCGCGGCGAGGTCGACCTCTGGATCGCCCTCAACGACCGCATCGCCGACGGCCGCGACGTCTCCTGGGTCTGGGACGCCGACTTCGA
The DNA here is from genome assembly GCA_035765335.1 of Solirubrobacterales bacterium. Classification (GTDB taxonomy): domain Bacteria; phylum Actinomycetota; class Thermoleophilia; order Solirubrobacterales; family 70-9; genus VAYN01. The sequence goes on along the minus strand of DASTXV010000056.1, from coordinate 57,697 downwards.
GCTGCTGGCCGGCGCCGTCCGCCGCGTCGTCTGCACCGGCACCCGCGCCCCGGAGATGGCGTTGCGGCTGAAGTACGCGGGCTGGCCCGAGGACACGATCGAGGTCATCCCCGGGATCGGCGCCTCGCTCGACGCCGCCGTCGAGGGCGCGCAGGAGCGCCTCTTCGCCCTCCCCACCTACACCGCCCTGCTGGAGCTGCGCAAGCTCCTCGCCGACCGCGGCCTCGCCGAGGAGTTCTGGCGATGACCGCGACCGCGATCTGGCACGACGTCGAGAACGGCAGCTACGCCGCCGACCTGCCGCTCTGGGAGGAGCTGGCGGAGCGCTGCGGTGGCCCGGTGCTGGAGCTCGGCTGCGGGACCGGTCGCGTCGCCCTCCACCTGGCCCGCCGCGGGCACGAGGTGATCGGCCTGGACCGCGACCCCGAGCTGCTCACCGCGCTCGAATCGCGGGGGGCGGAGCTGCCGCTGAGCACGCTCGAGGCAGACGCGCGCTCGTTCGAGCTCGCGGAGCCCGCCTCCCTCGTCCTCGCCCCCACCCATCTACTGCAGCTCCTCTCCGGTTCCGCCGAGCGGGCGGAAAGCCTGCGCTGCATCGCCGCCTCGCTGCGGCCGGGCGGCCTGCTGGCCGCGGCGATCATCGAGGAGATGCCGGAGCCCGACGGCGCCTCTCCCCCCCTCCCCGACGTGCGCGAGGTCGACGGCTGGGTCTACTCGAGCCTGGCGGTGGAGGCGGCGGTCCGTCCCGGCGAAATCGTCGTCCGTAGGCTGCGGCAGACGGTCTCCCCCGAGGGATCCCTGAGCGAGGAACCCAACGAGGTGCGAATCGTCACCTTCGCCGCCGAGGCGCTCGAGTCCGAGGCGGCGGCCTTCGGCCTCGCTCCCGCGGGCCGACGCGAGATCGCCCCCACCGAGCTGCACGTCGGCTCGCTGGTCGTCCTGCTCGAAAGGAGCGCCTGATGGAGCTCCGCGTCCTCAGCCTCTATCCGGACCAGATGAACATCTACGCCGACCGCGGCAACATCCTCTTCCTGCAGCGGCGCTGCGAGTGGCGCGGGATCGGCTTCGTCCACGAGGGGGCCGGCCCCGGCGATTCGGTCGACCCCGGCGCCCACGATCTCTTCTACATCGGCGGCGGCCAGGACCGCGACCAGCGCGCGGTCGCCGCCGACATGGTCGCCAGCAAGCGCGAGGCGATCGCCGCCGCGGCCGACGACGGCGCGGTGCTGCTGGCGGTCTGCGGCGGCTACCAGCTGCTCGGCCACAGCTACCAGCTCGGCGAGGAGGAGCTGCCCGGCCTCGGCATCGCCGACCTGAAGACGGTGCGCGAGCCCGGCGAGCGGCTGATCGGCAACGTCGCGATCGAGGCCGACCTCGGTGGCGGCCCCCGCTTGATCGCCGGCTTCGAGAACCACGGCGGCCGCACCTACCTCGGCCCCGATGCGCAACCGCTGGGCAAGGTCGTCTCCGGCCACGGCAACAACGACCGCGACGGCTTCGAGGGCGTCAAGCGCGACAACGTGATCGGCACCTACCTCCACGGCCCCCTCCTTCCCAAGAACGCCTGGCTCGCCGACCACCTGATCGCCTTGGCGCTGGAGCGCCGCTACGGCACCCGCCCCGAGCTGGAGCCGCTGGATGACGAGCTAGAGGCAGCTGCGCACGAATCGGCGCGGCAGGCAGCTACCGGCCGCTAGAGCCGAAGCCGCCGGTGTTGCGGGCCGACTCGGTAAGAGCGTCGGCCTCGACCGGCTCAGGGGTGGCGATCGGCATGATCACGAGCTGGGCGATGCGGTCGCCGGGCTCGACCCGGAAGGTCTCCGCCGGGTCGGTGTTGAGCAGGAGGACGCGCAGTTCGCCGCGGTAGCCGGAGTCGATCAGGCCGGGGGCGTTGACGAGGGCGATCCCGTGATCGCGGGCGAGGCCGGAGCGCGGCAGCACCAGCCCCGCGTGCCCCTCCGGGATCTCCACCCCCACCCCGGTCCCCACGCCCCAACGCTCGCCAGGCCCGATATGAGCGGACTCACAGGCATAAAGATCCAGCCCCGCATCCCCCTCGTGGGCACGCGTGGGCAGCGTCGCGTCATCTTTCAGCTTGAGACAAGGAAGCTGCATCGCCGCCAGCCTATAGGGGTCCGGGGTAGGGCTCGCCGGACCCTCCCACGCTGTTGTCCGCCGAGCCCTACCCCGGACCCCTTCAAGCAACTGCGAGGTCGCTGAACCGGTGCATCTCCGCCGTGGGCACCCTGGCGTGGACGAGTACCCCGTCCTCGCGGTCGGTCCGCTCCAGATCCCCCGCGACTTCGTGCAGCTCGTGCAGCCGCGCGCCCTCCGAGTAGGGGATCAGCAGCTCGACCTCGGTCAGCGTCTCCTCGAAGGCCCGCTCGATCCGCTTGCGCAGCTCGTCCAGCCCCTCCCCCTCCCGGGCCGAGATCAGCACCGCCTCGGGATGGTCGAGCGCGGCTTCCTCGCGCTCCTCGGCGCTCAGCAGGTCGACCTTGTTGAAGACGAGCAGCCGCGGTTTCTCGCCGGCGCCGATCTCCTCCAGCACCTCGTCGACCGCCTGCATGTCCCGCAGACGGCGCTGCTCGGAGGCCGAGGCGTCGACCACGTGCAGGATCAGGTCGGCGAGGATCGTCTCCTCGAGGGTCGCCTTGAAGGCCTCGACCAGCTGGTGGGGCAGCTTTTCGATGAAGCCGACGGTGTCGGTGAGCAGGTAGTCGCGGCCGGAGAGCTCGAAGGTGCGGGTGGTCGGGTCGAGCGTGTGGAAGAGCCGATCGCGCACGTCGACCTCGGCGCCGGTCAGCGCGTTCAGCAGGGTCGACTTGCCGGCGTTGGTGTAGCCGGCGAGGGCGACCCGCGGCAGCGAGGAGCTGTCGCGGCGGGCCCGCATCACGCCGCGGTTGCGCTCCAGCCGGACGAGGCGGCGGCGCAGGGCGGAGATGCGGTCGCGGGCGAGGCGGCGGTCGGTCTCGATCTGGCTCTCGCCCGGGCCCCTGGTGCCGATGCCGCCGTCCATGCGGCCGGCGCCGAGGCGCTCGAGGTGGGTCCAGAGCCCCCGCATGCGGGCCATGTTGTATTCGAGCTGGGCCAGCTCGACCTGCAGCTTGCCCTCGGCCGAGTGGGCGTGGTCGGCGAAGATGTCGAGGATCACCGCGGTGCGATCGATCACCGGGACCCCGAGCGCGGCCTCGAGGTTGCGCTCCTGCCGCGGCGCCAGCTCGTCGTCGCAGGCGACCAGGTTGGCGCCGCTGGCGGCGATCTCCGCTTTCAGCTCGTTGAGGCGGCCGCGGCCGAAGTAGCGGTCGGGATCGGGCTGCGGGCGCTGCTGGGTCGCGGTCCCGACGGTGGCGACGCCGGCCGTCAGCAGCAGCTCCTTCAGCTCCGCCAGCGGCTCCCCCTCGGTGCGCCCGTCGACGATGCCGATCGCCAACGCGCGCTGACGCGCCCTGCGACTGCTGCCGTTTTGCGAACTCTCCACTCAAGGAGATTGTAAGCGCCGGTTCCCTTCCCATAGGCTGGGTGCCGTGAAGGTCTTCCTCACCGGGGGAACCGGCTTCATCGGCGGCGAGACCGCCCGCCAGCTCCGCCAGCGGGGCGACGAGGTGGTCGCCCTGGTCCGCAGCCCCGAGAAAGGCGCGAAGCTGCGGGGGCTCGGCTGCGAGCTGGTCGCCGGCGACCTCGGCGACGAGGCGGCGCTGCGCCAGGGCATGGAGGGCTGCGACGCCGTCATCCACGCCGCGGCGATGTACGAGGTCGGGATCCCGGCCAAGCAGCGCCCGACGATGTGGGAGGCGAACGTCGCCGGCACCGAGCGGGTGATGAAGGCGGCGCTGGAGGCGAAGGTGCCGCGGATCGTCTACGTCTCCACCGTCGGCATCTTCGGCAACACCCACAAGCAGGTCGTCGACGAGACCTACAAGAACCCGGAAACGGACTTCACCTCCTACTACGAGGAGACCAAGCTGGAGGCCCACAAGCTGGTCGAGCGGATGATCGGCGAGCAGGGCCTGCCGGCGGTGATCGTCCAGCCGGGCGGCGTCTACGGACCCGGCGACACCTCGCAGGTGGCCGACCTGCTGGAGCAGTTCTTCGCCGGCAAGCTGCCGCTGCTGCCGTTTCCGGAGCTGGGGATCTGCATGGCCCACGTCGAGGACATCGCCGGCGGCATCCTCCTGGGCCTGGACAAAGGCAAGCTCGGCGAGGCCTACGTGATCAGCGGCCCGGCGACGACGATGCGCGAGGCGGTCGAGACGGTCGCCAAAGTGAGCGGGCGCAAGGCGCCGAAGCGGAACCTGCCGACGGGCCTGATGAAGATGATGGTCCCCCTCGGGCCGGTGGTCGGAAAGGTGATGGGCCAGCCGCCGAACCTGCGCGAGCTGATTTCTTCCGGAGACAACGTCACCTTCTGGGCGAGCTATGAGAAGGCGCAGCGCGAGCTGGGGTACTCGCCGCGGGGGATGGAAGAGGGCTTGCGGCAGACGCTCGAAGCGGACGACCGCTTCCCCGCTCCAAGCGCTTGAGAGAGTCGAGGGAGGGCTCGGCGGACAACTGAGGGGAGGGTCCGGCGAGCCCTCCCTCGACTCTCGTAAGCTGCGCGGGTGCGCGTCATAGATGTCATGCACCTGGGGCGGCCGCATGTGATCGGGTGCTGGGAGGTTGATGGGATGCTGGTGGATCCTGGGCCTGAGTCTTCGCTCTCTACCGTGCTGGAGGCGATTGGGGGTGAGCAGCCTCGGGCGGTGCTGCTGACTCACATCCACCTCGACCACGCGGCGGCGACGGGGGCGTTGGTCCGGCGCTGGCCGGAGCTCGAGGTCTACGTCCACGAGCGCGGCGCCCCGCACCTGATCGATCCTTCGAAGCTGCTGGCGAGCGCCGAGCGGCTCTACGGCGACAAGCTCAACTACCTATGGGGCGAGATTCTGCCCGTCCCCGAGCAAAACGTCCGCGTGCTCAGCGGCGGCGAGCAGGTGCTGGGGATGCGCGTCGCCTACACCCCCGGCCACGCCTCCCACCACGTCTGCTACTTCCACGAGGACAGCGGCACCGCCTTCGTCGGCGACGTCGCCGCCTGCCGCATCCCGCCCTCGAACCTGATCGTGCCCCCCACTCCCCCGCCCGACATCGACGTCGAGGTCTGGGAGGAATCGCTGGACACCGTCGCCGGCTGGTCGCCGCAGCGCCTGGCGCTGACCCACTTCGGCGCCGTCGAGGACGATGTGCCCGCCTACATCGCCGGCGTCAGGGCCAAACTCCGCGAAGAGGCGGAGTTGGCCCGGCAGATGGAGCAGGAGGCCTACAACGCCGACCTCGAGCGCCGCATCCGCAAGGAGCTCGCCGCCGAAGGAATCGAAGGCGACACCGTCGAGGAGCTGCTGCAAGCGGTCCCCACCGCCTACCAGTGGGCCGGCCTCGACCGCTACTGGCGCAAGAAGGCCGATCGCGAAGCCGCCCAGGCTTGAGAACCGAAGGCGCGGGTAGGGTCACTGCGACTCGTCCGCCACCTTAGGAGGTTCTCGTGAGCACCCGTCACCGGTTCGTCTTTCTCAGCTGTGCCTGTCTGATCGCCTTGGTCGCAGCCCTATCCCTGGTCGCCTGCGGCGACAGCGAGGACTCCCAAGAGCTCAGCTACACGGTCGAGTCGAAAGGCAAATCGACGGTCGTCACCGCGCCCGAGACCGCCGAGGCCGGGCTGGCCGAGATCACCCTGACCAACGACACCGACGCCGAAGCGGACCTGCAGCTGATCCGCGTCGAGGGGGACCGCGCGCCCGCGGAAGTGGTCGAGGGGCTCGGCAAGGCGATCCAGGGCGAGGCGTTCCCCGAGTGGTTCTTCGCCGCCGGTGGGGTCGGCTCGCTGGAACCCGGCGAGAGCGCAACGGTGCAGCAGGTCCTGCAGCCAGGCGACTACTACGCCTTCAACACCTCGGGCGGCCCGCCGGACGCGAAAACGGCCGCGGTGACCGAGGTGACCGGCGACGAGTCTGACGCGGAGGTCGAGGAGGGCGACGCCACCGTCGAGGCGGCCGAGTACGTCTTCAACGCCGAGACGCTTCCCTCCGGCAACGTCGAGATCGCCTTCGACAACATCGGCGCCCAGCCGCACCACCTGATCGCTTCGCCGATCAAAGGCGACGCCACCGCCGAGGAGGTAGAAGCGGCCTTCAAAGAAGAAAAGGGCCCGCCGCCGCTGGAGGAGAAAGGCACCAAGTCGACCGCGGTCCTGGAAGGCGGCGAAGCCCAGCTGGTGACGCTCGGCCTCGAGCCGGGCCGCTACGCCCTCTACTGCTTCATCACCGATCGCGAGGGCGGCCCCCCGCACGCGATCAAAGGGATGGTCGACGAAGTCGAGGTCGAATAGCGACGCGGCGCGAGCGCCTCGGCCTAGCTGAGGTGCTCGCGCATCCGCTCGACCGCCTCTTCGATGCGCTCGTCGGGCGCGGTCAGGGCGATGCGGAAGAAGCCCTCGCCGCTGGGCCCGTACATCGAGCCCGGTGAGACGACGACGGCCGCCTCCTCGAGCACGCGCTCGCAGAAGGAGGTCGAGGTGTGGCCCGCGGGGGCCGGCGCCCAGACGTAGATCGTCCCTTTCGGCGCGGTCACCTCGACCCCGATCTCGCGCAGGGCGGAGACGACGAGGTCGCGGCGGCGGGTGTAGGTCTGGTTCATCTTCTCCAGCGGCTCGCTCGGGCCCTGCAGGGCGGCGACGCCGGCCATCTGAATCGCCTCGAAGAGGCCGGAGTCGACGTTCGTCTTCAGTCGCCAGTAGGTCTGGATCGCCTCGGCGTTGCCGAGGATCGCGGCGCAGCGCCAGCCGGTCATGTTGTAGCCCTTGGAGAGCGAGAAGACCTCGACGCCGACCTCCTTGGCGCCGGGCGTGGCGAGGAAGCTGGGCGCGACGTAGCCGTCGTAGGTGGTCTCCGAGTAGGCGTTGTCGTGGACGACGAGGATCTCGTGCTCGCGGGCGAACTCGACGACCGTCTCGAAGAAGCCGTCGGGGACGATGGCGCCGGTCGGGTTGTTCGGGTAGTTGACGAACATCAGCCGGGCGCGGGCGGCGACGTCGGCCGGGACCGCGCTCAGGTCCGGCGCGAAGCCCAGCTCCGGGACCAGCGGCAGCAGCTCGGCCTCGGCACCGGCGAGGATCGGGCCGCCGGTGTAGACGGGGTAGCCGGGGTCGGAGGCGAGCGCGACGTCGCCGGGGTCGAGGAAGGCGAAGCAGAGGTTGTAGATGCACTCCTTGGCCCCGATCGCCGGGATCACCTCGGACTTGGGGTCGATCTCCACCCCGAAGCGCCGATCGTAGAACGCGGCGAACTCCTGGCGGAACTCGTCGCGGCCGCGGTTGCTCGGGTACTGGTGATAGGCCGGGTTGGCGACCGCCTCCTGCATCGCCTCGACCACGTGCGGATAGGTCGGTTCGTCCGGATCGCCGATCCCGAGGCTGATCACGTCGATCCCGGCAGCGCGCTTGTCGGCGATCTGCTGCTCGAGTTCCTGGAACTTGTACGGAGGGATGGCCTCCAGGCGTTTGGACGGGGTAGCGATGCCCATGGCGCGGGAATCTATGCGATCTCGGCCAGCGCCTGCAGCAGCTCCGGCGAGAGCTCGCCGGCGAAGACGGGCTCGGCCCAGCCGTCGAGCCGGACATGCAGGTCGTCGGCGATCTCGACCTGCAGCTCTCCGCCTTCCAGCTCGACGACAAGCTGGTTCGGGGCGCCGCGGAGGAAGGCGGTCACCGCCGCGCCGCTGGCGCCGGTGCCGGAGGAAAGCGTCTCCCCCACCCCGCGCTCGAAGATCCGCGCCCGCACCCGGCTGCCGTCGATCGCGAGGAAGGAAACGTTGGTCCGGTTCGGGAAGAGCTCGTTGCCTTCGATTCCCGGCCCGATCTCGCCCAGGTCGAGCTCGTCCAGCTCGGCGGCGTCGACGACGATCGCGCACTGCGGGTTGCCGATCGAGACGTGCTGGAACTCCCACTCGCGGCCGCCCGACTCGAGCTTCCCGCGCCCGTCCTCGGGGCCGGAGGGGAAGTCCTTCGAGGCGGTCGAGGCCCGCCCCATGTCGACCGAGCAGGTCAGCTCGCCGGTGATCGTCGGCCGGATCGGGCCGGCGACGGTGCTGATCGCGAACTCGTCCTCCTCGGTCCAGCCGTGGCGCCGCAGGTAGAGGATCGCCTCGCGGGCGCCGTTGCCGGAGAGCTCGGCTTCGGAGCCATCCGGGTTGAAGATCCGCAGATCGGCGACGAACTCCGGATCGTCGCTGCGCGAGAGCAGCAATATTCCGTCGGAGCCGACCCCGAAGTGCTGGTCGCAGAGCCACTCGACCCGCGCCTCGGTCAGCGGCCACGGCAAACACTCCTGCTCGAGGATCAGGTAGTCGTTGCCCAGCGCCTGCCACTTCTCGAACTTCACGCAGCCCAGCCTATTCGCAGCATCTGCGCGGCGACCTCCTCGTCGCTGAGGCCGGTGCGGTCGATCGGCTCGAGGTTGGGGATTTTCCGCATCCAGGTCAGCTGGCGGCGGGCGTAGTTGCGGGAGCGCCGCTTCATCGTCTCGAGGTCGCCGGCGAGCAGCTCGTCGAAGCCGAGCGCCTTGCGGGCGGTGCGGCCGGGGCCGAGGGCGTCGGCGCGGCGGGCCTCCTCCGCGGCGCCGCCGGCGACGATCGCCTCGACCCGGGCGTTGATCCGCTCGTAGAGGAGCTCGCGGTCCATGTCGAGGCCGAAGATCGTGGTCGGGTGACGGGTCTCAGGCGACCACAGCTCCGACTCCTCGGATTCAGGCGCCACCTTCGTCAGCGAGAGCTCGGCCACCGCGGCTCTCAGGTAGAGCCCCGTCCCCCCCACCACGATCGGCCTCCGGCCCGCGTCCAGCGCCGCGTCGACCTCGCGGTGGGCCAGCGGCATGTAGTCGCCGACCGAGAAGTCCTCGGTGACGGGGACGAAGCCGAGCAGCCGGTGCTCGAGCCGCTCCTGCTCCGCGGCGGTCGCGGTTCCGGTCAGGACCTCCAGGCCCTCGTAGACCTGCAGGGCGTCGCAGTTGACCGCCACCGGGTCCTCCCCCTGCTCCCGCAGCAGCTCGGCCAGCGCGATCGCCACCCCGGTCTTGCCGACCCCGGTCGGGCCGAAGATGCCGATGACGTTCAAAGCAGGGGCGTCAGGGGGCGCGCCAGGACTCCGCTCAGCGTCTGCGAGGTGGCCGCTTCGATCTCGACCTGGACGAACTCGCCGGGATCGGCGATGCCGTCGAAGTTGACCGCCTTGCCGTGGCGGGTGCGGCCGCGCAGCTTCGTCTCGTCGGTGCGGCTGGTGCCTTCGACCAAGACCTCCATCGCGCGGCCGACGAAACGCTGGGCGCGCTCGGCGGCGCGCCGCTGGATCACCTCGACCAGCCGTTCCAGCCGCTCGACCTTGACCGGGTGCGGCAGCTGCTCGCCCATCGTCGCCGCCTCGGTTTCCCGCCGCGGCGAGAAGATGAAGGTGAAGGCGCCGTCGTAGCCGACCTCCTCGGCCACCTCGAGGGTCTCCTGGAAGTCCGCCTCGGTCTCGCCGGGGAAGCCGACGATGATGTCGGTGGTGATCGCGCAGTCGGGGACGTGCTCGCGGATCAGCGCCACCCGGTCCATGTAGCGGCTGCGGTTGTAGGTCCGTCGCATCCGTTTCAAGACAGCGCTGGAGCCCGACTGCAGCGGCAGGTGGATCTGCTCGCAGAGGGCGGGGAGCTCGGCGTGGGCTCGGATCACGTCCTCTTTCATGTCCTTCGGATGCGGGCTGGTGTAGCGGATCCGCTCGATTCCCTCGATCGCGTCGACGCGCCGCAGTAGGTCGGAGAAGCCGATCCGCTTCTCCGGGGGCAGGTCGCGGCCGTAGCTGTTGACGTTCTGCCCCAGCAGCGTCACCTCCCGGACCCCGTCGGCGGCGAGGCCCTCGGCCTCGAGGAGCAGCTCGTCGGGGTCGCGGCTCACCTCGCGGCCCCGGGTCGAGGGGACGATGCAGTAGGAGCAGACGCAGTTGCAGCCCTGGGAGATCTGCAGCCAGCCCTGGAACTCGCGCTCGCGCCGGGTCGGCAGGTGGCCGGAGAAGTCCTCGAACTCGAAGTAGCCCTGGGCGGTCAGCGAGTCGCTGTTGAGGAACTCGGCCAGCTTGTGGATCTGGCCGGGGCCGAAGGCGACGTCGACGAAGGGGAAGCGCTCGAAGACCTCCTCCTTCACCGACTGCGCCCAGCAGCCGCCGACGCCGACGATCCGCTCCGGGTCTTCGGACTTGAGCCGCTTCGCCTCCCCCAGGTGGGCGATGAAGCGGCTGTCGGCCGACTCCCGGATCGAGCAGGTGTTGAAGAGGATCAGGTCGGCCTCGCCGCGCTCGTCCGCCTCCTCGTAGCCGAGCGAGGCCAACATTCCCCGCATCCGCTCGGAGTCGTGCACGTTCATCTGGCACCCGAAGGTGGTGACGTGAAACTTCTGCGCCATCAGACGCAGGGTACCGCCAGGAATCCGGCTGCTACTTGCCGACGACGTCGTGGACTACGAAAGCCGCAACGTCGGAGATTTCTTCTTCGGACAGCTGCCCGCCGAACGGCGGCATGCCGCCACCGCCGTTGGTGACCTGTTTGACGGTGCCCGCTTCGGTCTGCGCCAGCGGCATCGTCGTCAGGTCGGGGCCCCCGGCTCCGCCATGTCCGTCGTCACCGTGGCAGCCCGCGCAGTTATCGGCGAAGACCGTGGCGCCGGCGGCCGCCTCGCCGCCACTTGCTTCTTTGGCCCCCTCGCTCTCACCGACCGGTTCTTCTTCTTTCGGGCCTTCGGCTTCTTCTTCGGCCTCTTCTTCGAGCTCCTCGGATTCGCCGCCCTGGGCGCCCCCTTCGTTCTCGTGGGGCGCACCCTCGGTCTCTTCGATCCGGTGGCCGGCGGCCTCGAGCTCGTGCGCCTTGTGCTCCTGCTCTTCCTGGGAGTAGCGCACGGCGAAAGTCGTTGCACCGAGGACGAAGACGGCGAACCAGACGATGACGAGGGGCAGCGCCCGGCCGGGGAAATCTTTCAGTTTCAGGCCGGCGAAGGTGACGACCAGCGCCGAGACGGCGAGGATGCCGCCGCAGATGTAAAAGAGGGTTTCGTTGTCCATCGCGCGGCGGTGATCCTATAGGGGTCGCGCCTTAGCTCGCCGTGAGGCGAAAACGGTCTTAGGCCGCCTTCGCCTCGGTCGCCGGAGTGGCCCCTTCGGCCTCGCCGGGCTGCGCCGGCTCTCCGTCGATTCCCAGAGCGGCTCGGACCTTCGTTTCGATCTCCAGCGCCAGCTCCGGGTTGTCGACCAGGAACTGCTTGGCGTTGTTACGCCCCTGGCCGAGCCGCGTCTCGCCGTAGGAGAAGAAGGAACCGGATTTCTGAACCAGGTCCTGCTCCATGCCGAAGTCGAGCAGCCCGCCCTCGCGGGAGATGCCGACTCCGTACTCGATGTCGAATTCGGCCTGGCGGAAGGGGGATGCGACCTTGTTCTTGACGACTTTGACCCGAACCCGGTTCCCAACCGCCTCGGTCCCTTCCTTCAGGGTCTCGATCCGGCGGATGTCGAGGCGCTGCGAGGAGTAGAACTTCAACGCCCGGCCGCCCGGCTGGGTCTCCGGCGAGCCGAACTGGACGCCGACCTTTTCCCGGATCTGGTTGGTGAAGAGGCAGACGGTGTTGGTCCGGTTGAGATTGCCGGCCAGTTTGCGCATCGCCTGCGACATCAGCCGCGCCTGCAGCCCCACGGTGGTGTCGCCGATCTGCCCGTCGAGCTCCGCTTTCGGCGTCAGGGCCGCAACCGAATCGATCGCCACCACGTCGACGGCGCCGGAGGCGATCAGGCGGTCTGCGATCTGCAGAGCCTGCTCCCCGTAGTCGGGCTGGGAGACGAGCAGCTCGTCGGTGTCGACGCCGATCGCCCGCGAGTAGACCGGGTCGATCGCGTGCTCGGTGTCGATGAAGGCGCAGACTCCGCCCATCGACTGAGCCTGGGCGATGATGTGGTTGACCAGGGTCGTCTTGCCCGAGGACTCGGGGCCGAAGATCTCGACGATGCGGCCGCGGGGAACGCCGCCGATGCCGAGCGCCAAGTCGAGCGCGAGGGAGCCGGTCGGGATCGCCTCGACCTTGACCGTCCCCTTGTCCCCCAGGCGCATCAGGGCGCCCTCTCCAAACTCTTTCCGGATGCCGCTGACGGTGCTTTCCAGCGCGGCGTCCTTCGCCTTCGCTTCCTTTGCGGAGACGTCACTCAGTTTTCTGTCTGCCATCTCAATCCACCTCACTGCCGCCCTGCCCGGGCAGCTCGACTTGGGCCAACGGCACATATCGCGCACCGGTTGGCTGAAGTTCAGAACGATAAAGAGCCGTCCGGACGGCAATCCGCGGCTCCTTCAGGCCCTCGGGAATCGGCCCCGGGGCCTCCGAGACGACCGCCGGCCGCCTCGAGCCCCGCCCCTCGGGGCGAACCCGAGCAACGGTCACGTGCGGCCAGAACGGCCGCTTCTCAGGCTTGTAAAAACCTCTCTCAGCAAGGTCTTGGGCCAGCCCCGCCTGCAGGGCTTCCGCGCCCGGCGAAAGCACCGGCAGCGCGTAGAGGCGGGCCCTTCCCCGCGGCGGCCGCTGCACCGGGTCGAGCAGCTCCACCCACGGGGCCGGCCCGGCATGCTCCCGCACCACCTCGGCGATCTGCCCGATCTCCTTCTCCGGCCTGTAGCCGAGGAAGGCGAGGGTGACGTGAAGGGACTCCGGACGAACCGGGCGCAGGCCCGGATCTGTCAGGGCGCCCTTCCCCCAGGCCACGATTCCCTCCCGCATCTCCTCGGGAAGGTCCAGCGCCACGAACAGGCGCGCACGCGGGCTTTTCAATCGCTCCTTGGCCACGACGGCCACGCTACGGGGCCGCTACGCGCGAAACAACGCCCTAGAGCAAATTTTCAGCTACGACTTCGTGCCTTCTTTCTCACCGAGCAGCATTCGCAGCAGGTGCATTCCGACCAGCGCCGAGCGTTCGCGGACGTCCAGCCGCCCGCCGGGGATAACCGGGTCGCGGGCGATGCTCGCGCCGTCGGCGAGGCGGGCGTCGAAGCAGACGTAGCCGACCGGCTTCTCTTCGCTGCCGCCGCTGGGGCCGGCGATCCCGGTGATCGAGACCGCGACGTCGGCCTCGAAGCGCTCCAGCGCCCCCTTCGCCATCGCCTCCGCGACCTCGGGCGAGACCGCCCCGTGGGCCTCGATCAACCCGGGGTCGACCCCCAGCAGATCCGCCTTCGCCTCGTTCGAGTAGGCGACCACGCCGCCGGCGAAGTACTCCGAGGCCCCCTCCAGATCGGTGATCCGCGCCGCCAGCAGCCCGCCGCTGCAGGACTCGGCCAGCGCCAGCCGACGCCCCAGCAAGAGCGTCGCCACCTGGGCGTCGATCGTCTCGCCGTCGAGGCTGAAGGTCTCGCGCCGGTGCCGCCGCGCCAGCTCCCCCCGTATTGCTTCGGCCACCGCCTCCGACTCGTCGCGATAGCGGACGTCGATCTCGATCTCGCCGCGCCGCAGGCAGGTGGTGATCTCCACCGCGTCGAGCTCCACTCCCTCGGCTTCCATCTCCCGCAGGCTCTTGGCGATCTCGGACTCGGGGACGCCGAACATCCGCATCGTGTAGGCGCGCAGCGGCGTCGCCCGGCTCAGCAGCTCGCGCACCGGCTCCGTCTCCACCGCCGCCCCCCACATCGGCTGCAGCTCGCGGGGCGGCCCGGGCAGGACGATCACGATCCGCTCGCCAGCTGGAACCACGAGCCCCGGCGCCGTCCCCACCGGGTCGAGCGCCACCGCCCCCTCGGGAACCATCGCCTGCTTGCGGTTGGCCGCCCGCACCGCCTCCGGGTCGAGCCGGAGGCGCTGGGCGAAGCCGCTGAGGATCTCGGCGATCTTCGCCTCCATCTCCTCGTCCAGCGCCATCTCGCGGCCGGCGAACTGCGCCACCACCTCGGCCGTGAGGTCGTCGGCGGTCGGGCCGAGGCCGCCGGTGGTGACGATCAGGTCCATCCCCTGCGCGGCCATGAAGTCCAAGGCGGCCCTGAGGTCGTCGGGGCGGTCGGCGACGACGAGGATGTGGGCGACCTCCACCCCCCGCTCGGCCAGCTGCTCGGAGACCCAGGGGCCGTTGCCGTCCGTGATCCGGCCGGTGATCACCTCGGTCCCGGTGACGACTATTCCCGCTCGGATCACGAGCGGGAAGGTACCGGAGCTAAGCGTCCGGCTCGGAGTCGACCGCGACCGGCTCCGGGGCCGACTCGCCGCCGCCGAGCACTCGCGGCAGATCCGCCTGGGTGATCAGGACCTGGCGCGGTTTCGATCCCTCGTAGCCGGAGATGACCCCGCGCCGCTCGAGCATGTCGATCAGGCGGCCGGCGCGGGTGTAGCCGACCCGCAGCCGCCGCTGGATCATCGAGACCGAGGCGGTCTCGGTCTGCACGACCAGGCGGATCGCCTCGTCGAGCAGGTCGTCGCTGTCGGGGTCGAAGTCGTCGTCGCGATCATCGCTCTCGGTCTCCTGCGGGGTCTCCAGCAGCTCGTCCTCGAACTCCGGTTCGCCCTGCTTCGCCCAGTGGCCGGTGATGCGGGCGATCTCGTCCTCGGTGATGAAGGCGCCCTGGACGCGCGACAGTTTCGAGGTGCCGGCGCCGCGGAAGAGCATGTCTCCCTGGCCCAGCAGCGCCTCGGCCCCGCCCTGGTCGAGGATCACCCGCGAGTCCGTCTGCGAGGAGACGGCGAAGGCGATCCGCGAGGGGATGTTGACCTTGATCGTGCCGGTGATGATGTCGGTCGAGGGCCGCTGGGTCGCCAGCACCAGGTGGATGCCGGTGGCGCGCGACTTCTGCGCCAGGCGGATGATCGAGTCCTCGACTTCGGCCGGGGCGACCATCATCAGGTCCGCGAGCTCGTCGATCACGCAGAGGATGTGCGGCAGCGGCGCTTCGCCTTTCTTCTTGCGCACCCGGTTGAGCTCGACCAGGTTGCGGGCGCGGGCCTCGCTCATGATCCCGTAGCGGCTCTCCATCTCCACGATCAGGTTGGAGAGGACGTTGGCGGCGAGCCGCGGCGAGGTGACCACCGGCGTCAGCAGGTGCGGGACGTTCTCGTAGTGGTTGAGCTCGACCTGCTTCGGATCGACCAGCACCAGCCGGACTTCGTTCGGCGAGGCCTGCATCAGGATCGAGGAGAGGATCGCGTTGACGCAGCCGCTCTTGCCCGAGCCGGTGGTGCCGGCGACGAGGACGTGCGGCATCTTCGCGATGTCGGTCCAGACCGCGTTGCCGTCGATTCCCTTGCCGAGCCAGGCGACCAGCGGCGAGGTCTTCTCCGGCCGGCCGGCGTAGATGTCGCCGAGGCGGACCATCTTGCGGGTGCGGTTGGGGACCTCGACCCCGACCGCCTGCTTGCCGGGGATCGGCGCCAGGATGCGGATGTCCGTGGAGGCGAGCGCGTAGGCGATGTCGTTGGCGAGCTCGGTGACTTTCTTGACTTTGGTCCCGGGCGCCAGGCGCAGCTCAAAGCGGGAGACGTGGGGACCGCTGACGATGCCGACGATCTTCGCCTCGACCCCGAAGTGGCCGAGCGTCTCGACCAGCTTGCGACCGACCGCTTCGTGGTCGCGCGGGTCGGGGCCCTTGTCGTTCTTGCCGCGCTCGAGCAGCTTCGGCGACGGCGGGCGGTAGTCGATCTCCTCCGACATCGTCACGCCGCGTTTGCTGCCCATCGGGGTGAGGCCGGCGTGGGCGCGATCGCCCTCGTCGACCACCGCGACCGCGTCCTCGGAGTCGTAGTTCTGGAGCTCCACCTGCTCGGGCTCCTCCTCCTCGGCGTCGTCGGCCGGGATGACGTGGGTCTCGGTCTCGGCGTCGGCCTGGGCGTCGAAGATCTGGGCGTCGAAGTCGTCCTCCTCGGCGAGGGCGACGGTCGGTTCGAAGTCCTCGTCTTCCTCGGGGTAGGAGCTCATCACGTCGGTCGGGCCGGCCATCGTCGCCGCCTCGGCTCGCGCCTCGCGGTGCTCGCGCCAGTCGGCGTGGGTCCGGACGACGGTGCGGGCGGCGGCGTCGCCGCCGGCGAAGAGGCCGCGGAAGATCGCCCGCAGCCCCCTCCCCAGCCCGCGGGCCAGGGCCGAGACCGAGGTCCCGGTCAGGAGCATGCCGCCGATAAGCAGCAGCAGGACGGTGAAGATCCGGGCGCCGATCTGGCCAAAGAGGTAGGTGAGCGCGGTTTCGGCGCCGTAGCCGACCTTGCCGCCTTCCCAGCCGAAGAAGAGGACGAAGACGAGGTAGACGCCGAAGGCGACGAGGAAGAGGGCGATCAGGTCGACGTGGCGCTGCTCGAGACCGGCGGGCAGGCGCAGCCCGCCCTTCCCCTTCGGTTTCCGTTTCGACGCAGCCTTGCCTTTGCGGGAAGCACCGCCCCGCTTCGTACGCACGAACATTGGTCACCCGTTCGACGCCGAGCCCCCCACCCCTGCGAGATAAATTCGGCCTAAAAGTCGCGCAGAGCGGCGATTTGCCCGGCTACCATCGATCCATGCTCTCCGAAGCGGAACAGATCGGCGGCCGGGTCCTGGTCGTCGAGGACGACGCCGACATCGCCGACGTCCTGCGGCGATCGCTGCGCAACGAGGGTTATGAAGTGCGGACCTCGGGCGACGGAGTGGAGGCGCTGGACGTCGCCGCCGGCTTCGTCCCCGACGTCGTCGTCCTCGATCTCGGCCTGCCGGGGATGGACGGCGTCGAGGTCTGCCGCCGCCTGCGCAGCGACGGCGACGTGCCGATCCTGATGCTGACGGCGCGGGCGGAGACGGAGGACCGGGTGACCGGCCTCGACAGCGGCGCCGACGACTACCTGGTGAAGCCGTTCGAGCGGCAGGAGCTGCTGGCCCGGATCCGAGCGCTGCTGCGGCGGCGCCCGCCCCGGGGCTCGGCCTCGCTGGAAGTCGGCGACCTAGTCCTCAACCCGGACACGCGCGAGGTGCGGCGGGGCGAGCGGGAGATCGAGCTGACCAACCGCGAGTTCGAGCTGCTCGAGTTCCTGATGCGAAACGAGCGGCTCGTGGTCTCGCGCGAGCGCCTGCTCGACGAGGTCTGGGGCTACGACCCGATGGCGGCGACCAACACGATCGACGTCTTCATCTCCAACCTCCGCCGCAAGCTCGAGGAGGGCGGCGAGAGCCGTCTCCTGCACACCAAACGCGGCGCCGGCTACGTCCTCAAGGCCTAGCCTCCCCAACCGGAGAACTTTTAAAGGCCCTTTAGAGGCACCCCCTAGTTTTCAGCGCGGACGAGACACATTGCCCGCCGGAGCCTCTCCCCAGACACTGGCTCCGGCGGGCTTTTCTTTGCGCCCTACTGAAGAGCAAAGACGAGAGAGACAGCAGCGACGGCTATGGAGACGATGGATATCCCCACAGCCAGGGAAAGCATCAACTGCTCGTTACGTACTGCGCGTTCTTTGAGTAGGAGCTCAGAGGCCCACTCCTCTTTACGAAACTTCCACTCCTCGTCGGCGAGGGTCATCATCGCAAGAGCTCTCGACTTCGAAATAAGGCCGCTCGGGAGCGCCTCTGATCCGAGCGGAAATGCAAGTGGCTCATCCGCTCGGTTGAACTGCCATCTGCCCCCCGGTCCAAACACCAAGACAAGGCCGTTGGGAGTGAACAGCTTCCAATTCGGCGGGTCATCCTCGGCCTCCTGCTCGGCAGGAACGACGCTGAAGGAAGACCCGTCAGAAAGGGCAAGTCTCAATTCTCCGGTCTCCTCGTTGAGCTCAGCGCTCCGTACCTCCCGGTCAATGAGCTGCGAGGGCTCGGTGGGAGACCAGCTTGCATCTTGAGTTGCAAGTTTCCAAAGACCTCCATTGAGATCCTGAATCTCAATGTGGAGCACCTCTGGATAGGCGTTACGCGCAGCGACAATCGATCCACGCACCAAGCGCAAACACCTTCCGGAGACGCATTTGGGGCTACGACTGCTGGCTTCGTGCTGCTCGCTCTCCGTCAAGCCAGCCGCCCAGCAGGCGTGATCGAATTGCTGGATGTCACGCTTCGGAGTCACGGCGCGCGACGGGGCAGCCTCGCCTGATCAGACCTCAATTACGACCGGCAACACCATCGGCCGCCGCCGCAGGCGCTGCCAGACGAACTTGCCGATCGCGTCGTGCAGATCCTCCTCGACCAGGTGGGTCTCGCGTTTGCCGGCTTCGGCTGAGTCTTCGAGCTGGTCTTCGACCAGGTCCTTGAGGTCCTCGACCAGGCCGTCGGCTTCCTCGAGGAAGGCGACGCCGCGGAAGATCACCTCGGGGTCGGCGACGACGCTGCCGTCGTCGTTGGAGATCGTGACGACGACGATGAAGATGCCGTCGGCGGAGATCTCGCGGCGGTCGCGGAGGGCGGCGTCGTCGGGCTCGCCGATGTTGACGCCGTCGACGTACATCACGCCGGCGTGGATGTCCTCGCCGAAGCCGGCGCCGTTGGCGTCGACCTCCAGCGGCAGGCCGTTGCGGCCCTGGAAGATGCGCTCGCGGTCGATCCCAACCGCCTCGGCCAGCTCGGAATGCAGGCGCAGCCGCTTGTGGTCGCCGTGGACCGGCAACACGTATTTGGGCTTGGTCAGGTTCAGCATCAGCTTCAGCTCCTCCTGCCAGCCGTGGCCGGAGGCGTGAATCGGCGCGTCTTTGGCGGTGATCACGGTGGCGCCGATCTCGTAGATGCGGTCGATCGTCTCGTTGACGGCGCGCTCGTTGCCGGGTACCGGAGTGGCCGAGAAGACGACGGTGTCGCCGGAGTGCAGCTGCACGTCGCGGTGGTCGTTGTTGGCCATCCGCCGCAGCGCCGAGAGCGGCTCGCCCTGGCTGCCGGTCGAGATCACCACGACTTTCTCGTCGGGGAAGTCCTCGATCTCGCGCGGCTGGATGAAGATCCCCCCCGGCGCTTTCGCCATCCCCAGGTTGGAGGCGATGTTGAAGTTCTTGCGCATCGAGCGACCGACCAGCGCCACTTTGCGGTCGAGCCGGTCGGCGGCGTCGATCACCTGCTGGACGCGGTGGATGTTGGAGGCGAAGGAGGTGACGATGATCCGGCCCTTGCAGCGGGAGAACTGCTCCAGCAGCGCCGGCCCGACCGCCGACTCCGACGGGGCGATCCCGGGCCGGTCGGCGTTGGTCGAATCGCCGCAGAGCAGCGTCAGCCCTTCCTTGCCCAGCTCGGCGAGCCGGGAGACGTCCGCCGGCCGGCCGTCGACCGGGGTCTGGTCGAACTTGTAGTCGCCGGTCATCAGCACCGAGCCGGCCTCGGTCTTCAGCAGCACGGCCCGCATGTCGGGAATCGAGTGGGCGAGGTGGATCAGCTCGAGCTCGAACGGCCCGCGCCGCACCTTCTCCCCCGGCGGCAGCTCCTGCAGCGGCGCCGACTCGCCGAGCTTGTGCTCGTCGAGCTTCGAGCGCACCATCCCGATCGTCAGCAGGCCGCCGTAGATCACCGGCGGCATCCCGATCTCGCGGATCACGTAGGGCAGCGCCCCGACGTGGTCCTCGTGACCGTGGGTGAGGACAATCGCCTCGATGTCGTCCGCGCGCTCGCGCAGATAGGAAAAGTCAGGGAGCACGAGGTCAATCCCGTGCATCTCCGCGGTCGGGAACATCAGCCCCGTGTCGACGACGACGATGCGGCCGTCGTACTCGATCACGGTCATGTTCTTGCCGATCTCGCCGAGGCCGCCCAGGGGCAGCACTCGCAGTTTGCTTGGCACTAGTTACTCACTCTCTCTAGGAAGTCGTGTCTAACCGGCTACCGCGACGCCGGCGGCATCGAGACCGGCCTTGATGGCGGCCCTCTGCTCGGTGTCGGCGGAAACCAGGGGAAGTCGAAGTCTGTCCGCGCACAGCCCCAGCATCTCCAGGGCCGCCTTCAGCGGAATCGGGTTGGTGGTGACCGAGGTCGCCTCGTAGACGGGCGTAATCTCGGCGTCGATCTGGCGGGCGCGATCGAGGTCGCCGGCCTGGGCCGCCTCCCACATCTCGCGCATGCGGTCGCCGACGATGTGCGAGGCGACGGTGATACCGCCCCCGCCGCCGAACTCGAGCACGCGGAGGAAGGTGTTGTCGTTGCCGGCGAGGATGGTCAGGCCCTCGATCGGGCCCAGCTCCTCGTCGTTGGCCTGCTTGACGGCGACGATGTTGTCGATCTGGCCCAGCTCGCCCAGCAGCTCGGGGCTGGCGTTGATGATCACCCGCGAGGGGATGTTGTACATCACCATCGGCAGCTCCGGGACGGCCGCGGCGACGGTCTCGAAGTGGGCTCGGATGCCGGCTTCGTTGGGCTTGTTGTAGTAGGGGACGACGACCAGCGAGCCGTCGGCGCCCGCGTCGGCGGCCATCTTCGTCAGCTCGCATGAGTGGCGGGTGTCGTTGGTCCCGGTGCCGCAGACCAGCAGCGCCTCGTCGCCAACCTCGGCCCGGACCGCCTGCAGCAGCTCGATCTCCTCGCCGTCGGTCAGGGTCGGGCACTCGCCGGTGGTGCCGGCGATCACCAGCCCGTGCGAGCCGTGCTCGAAGAGATGCGCCGCCAGGCGCCGGGCCGCGTCGTGGTCGACCCTCCCGTCCTCGTCGAACGGGGTCGCCATCGCGGTGATCAGGCCCTTGATCTCCTTCATCACTGCCAGGGTATCCCGTTCGGCGGCAGCTTCGCGAGCCAGACAGCCATTTACAGCAGCTTCTCCAGGCCGACGGTGAAGCGATCGGGCAGGTCGGCCACCTTGCGGCAGGCCAGAACCACGCCCGGCATGAAGGAGCGGCGGTCGATCGAGTCGTGGCGGACGGCCAGCGTCTGCCCCACCCCGCCGAAGATCACTTCCTGGTGGGCGACGAGGCCGGGCAGGCGGACCGAGTGGATCGGCTGGTGGACGTTGCCGCCAGCGGCGTCGATCAGTTCCTCGGTGCGCTTTGCCGTGCCCGAGGGGGCGTCGAGCTTCTTGTCGTGGTGCAGCTCGACGATCTCGCACTCGGGCATGTGGCGGGCGATCGTCTGCGAGACCTCCATCAGCAGCACCGCGCCGATCGCGAAGTTGGGGGCGACGAAGCAGTTGGCCTCGGAAGCCTCGGCCGCCTGGCGGGCAGCGTCAAGGTCGAAGCCGGTGGTGCCGACGACGGCGTGGACGCCGGCCTCGAGGCAGGCGCGCACGTTCGCCAGCGCGGTATCGGGGACGGTGAAGTCGACGACGACGTCGGCGTCGGCGAGGACCTCGCTCAGCTCCGTCCCCAGGGCCGGGTCGGCGCGACCCGTCAGCTCGAGGCCCTCGGCCTCTTCGACCGCCTCGCAGACGGCCTGACCCATTTTGCCGGCGGCGCCGGCGACGGCGACGCGGGTCATGCCGCGACCAGGGCCTCGCTGACCGGCGCCAGCGCCCGGCGGAAGCGGTCTTCGTCGGGGCCGACGCAGGCGGCGGAGAGCCGCTCGGCGGCGTAGAGCTCCTGCGCCAGCTCGGTCAGGTCGTCGACCTCGATCGCATCGACCTTGGCCAGCATTTCGTCGAGATCTTCAATCGGCAGGTCGAACAGCGTCGCCCGCGAGATCCGCGTCATCCGCGCCGCGGTCGACTCGGAGCTGAGGACGAGGCGGCCCTTGACGCTCTCCTTCGCCCGCGTCAGCTCCTCCTCGGAGACCGGCTCCGAGCGCAGTCGCGCCATCTCGGCGCCGATGATCGAGCAGGCCTCCTCGACGTTGTCCTCGCGGGTGCCGACGTAGGTGGCGACCAGCCCCTGGTCGGTGAACTGCTCGTTGTAGGAGCCGACCGAGTAGGCGAGGCCGCGCTTCTCCCGCACCTCGCGGAAGAGCCTTGAGGAGGTCGAGCCGCCGAAGATCGCGTCGAGCACGGCCAACGGATAGCGCCGCTGGTCGTCGCGGCGCAGCCCCGGCGCCCCGAAGCAGATGTGGTACTGCTCGGTCTCCTTGCTGAGGAAGCAGAGGCGGGAGCGGCTGTCGCTCTCGGCCTCCTGGACGGTGCCGTTCCCCGGGGAGGGCGGGTTGACCAGCCGCTGCGCCAGCTCGACGATGCGGTCGTGGTCGAGGTGCCCGGCGGCGCCGACGACGATCTGCGGCGCCGCGTAGTGGGCGCTGCGGTAGGCCTCGATGTCCGGGACCGGGATCGAGGCGATCACCTCCGGCTCGCCCAGCACCCGCCGGCCCAGGGGATGCCCGCCGAAGACCGCCTCGGCGAGGACGTCGTGGACCCGGTCCTGGGGCTCGTCGTCGTACATCGCGATCTCCTCCAGCACCACCTGGCGCTCGGAGTCGATGTCCGGGTAGGTCGGCGCCAGCAGCATCTCCGCCAGCAGGTCGAAGACCGCCTCGGTGTGCTCGTCGAGGAAGCGGGCGTGCAGGTGCGTCGTCTCCTTGCCGGTGGCGGCGTTGACCGAGGCGCCGAGCCCGTCGAAGCGCTCGGAGATCTCGATCGCCGAGTAGCGCGCCGTCCCCTTGAACAGCAGGTGCTCGAGGAAGTGCGAGACCCCGGCCTGGGCCGGGGTCTCGTTCCTGGATCCGGTCCGGACCCAGAGCCCGAGCGCCACGGACCGGACCGAGGGAACCTCCTCGGTCACGACCCGGACGCCCGAGTCCAGAGTGGTGAGCTGGGCGCTCAACTAACCGCGGCGCTCGCGTTCACGCCCGCGGCCACCCCGGTCGCGATCGCGACCCCGGCCGCCGCGGTCGCCGCCGTTGCGCCTGCCGCCGTCGCCGGAGCCGACCGAAGCCAGTTCCTCCGGCGATTTGCCCGCGACCGAGGGGTCGTCGGTGAGGCGCAGGCCGATCCGGCCGCGCTCCTTGTCGACCTCGACCACGGTGACGTCGATCTCGTCGCCGGCGCTGAGGACGTCGTCGACCGAGTCGACCCGCTCGCCCGGCTTCACGTTGGAGATGTGAAGCAGGCCGTCGGTGCCCTTGACCAGCTCGACGAAGGCGCCGAAGGTCGTCGTCTTGACGACCTTGGCGGCGTCATAGCGATCGCCGATCTCGGCCTCCTTGGTCATCGAGTTGATGCGGGCGACGCAACCGTCGACGAGTTCGCCGGTCGGCGCGTAGATCCGCACCGTGCCGTCGTCCTCGACGTCGATCTCGGCTTCGAACTCCTCGCAGAGGGCGCGGATCGTTTCCCCGCCTTTGCCGATGACCGCCCCGATCTTCTCCGGGTCGATCTTGATCGACTCGATCGCCGGCGCGTGCACGGAGAGCTTCTCCCGCGGCCCGTCGATCGCCTCGGCCATCTTGCCGAGGATGAACTGGCGGCCCTTCAGCGCCTGCTCCAGCGCGTCCTCGAGGATCTCGAAGGTGACGCCGGTGATCTTGATGTCCATCTGCAGGGCGGTGATCCCGTCCTTGGTGCCGGCGACCTTGAAGTCCATGTCGCCGAGGTGGTCCTCGACGCCGGCGATGTCGGTGAGGACGATGTAGTCGTCGCCCTCCTTGATCAGGCCCATCGCCACGCCGGCGACGGGAGCGGTGACCGGGACGCCGGCGGCCTGCAGCGCCATCGAGGAGGCGCAGACCGAGCCCATCGAGGAGGAGCCGTTGGACTCGAGGGTCTCGGAGACCGCGCGGATCACGTACGGGAACGACTCTTCGTCGGGAATCGTCGCCAGCAGGGCGCGCTCGGCGAGGGCGCCGTGGCCGATGTCGCGGCGCTTCGGGCCGCGCATGAAGCCCGCCTCCCCGACCGAGAAGGGCGGGAAGTTGTAGTGGTGCCAGAACCGTTTCGTGGTCTGCAGCCCGAGCGTGTCGATCCGCATGTCCATCCGGGTCGTGCCCAGGGCCACGTTGGAGAGGATCTGGGTCTCGCCGCGGGTGAACAGGGCCGAGCCGTGGACGCGCGGGGAGATGTCCACCTCGCACTCGATCGGACGGATCTCGTCCTGGGCGCGGCCGTCGGGGCGCTTCTTTTCGACGGCGATCGCCTTGCGGATCGTTTCCTTCTCGATCGAGTCGATCGCGGCCTTGACCTCGGCGACGCGGTCGGCGTCGACCTCGCCCTCCTCGTGGGCGGCGGCGTAGTGGCCGACGACCTCGTCCTTGACTTTGTCGATCGCCTCGTAGCGCTCGAGCTTGCCCTCGGTGGCGATCGCGTCGACCAGGGCCTGGCCGTGGGAGCCGCGGATCTCGTCGAGCAGGCCGGCGTCGATCTGCTTCGCCTCGACCTCGATCTTCTCCTTGCCGACCTTCTGCTGCAGTTCCTCCATCGTCGCGCAGAGCTTCTTGATCTCGCTGTGGGCGATGTCGAGGGCGTCGAGGATCTCGGCCTCGGTGACGCCGCTGGCGCCGGCCTCGACCATCAGGATCGCCTCGGCCGTGCCGGCGACGATCAGGTCGAGTTCGAGCTCCTCGTGGGACTCCTCGTCGGGGTTGACGACGAAGTCGCCGTCGAGTTTGCCGATCCGGACCGCGCCGACGTGGTCGGCGACCGGGACCGGTGAGATCGCCAGCGCCGCGGAGGCGCCGTTCATCGCCAGGATGTCGTAGGGGTGAACCTGGTCGACCGACATCGGGATCGCGACCAGCTGAGTCTCGTAATGCCAGCCCTTGGGGAAGAGCGGGCGGATCGGGCGATCGATCATGCGCGCGGTAAGCGTCGCCTTCTCGCTCGATTTGCCCTCGCGACGGAAGAACGAGCCGGGGATTTTGCCCGCGGCGTACATCCGCTCCTCGATGTCGACGGTGAGGGGAAGGAAGTCCACGTCGCGCAGGCTGCCGACGGTCGCGGTGCAAAGGACCATCGTGTCGCCGGCCTGGACTACGACCGCGCCGCCCGCCTGCTTCGCGAGTTTGCCGGTCTCGAAGGAAATCTGGCTGTCGCCGACATCCACCGAGACGCGGGTAACGTCAAACATGCTCATTTAGTTGTCTACCTCCGGCCGCCCGGTTGGCGGCCCATTCGCTTTCAGAACTCTCGTTCTCTAACTGCGACAAGGGTACAGGCATCGAAAGCCGCCGGAGTGCCCGCGACTCCAGCGCGAATGCCGGATTGGAAGTCGCGCTTGATCCTGGCCTCCACCTCCGGCGCCCGCCGGTCTTGCTCGAACCGCTCGAGATCGAGCCCCAGGCGCTCGACGCGCTGCCACAGGTGCGGGTCGTCGACCCGGCCGCGGTCGGCGTAGAGCGAGTCGACCATCGCGAAGAAGTGACCCTGGCGACCGGCGGCCTCGGCGGCGGCGTGGAGAGCCGGCGAGCGCGGGTGCTTGCTGGCCACCGGGAAATGGCGGAAGACGAGCCGGCCGGACCGCTCCCGCAGGCGCTGCCAGTCCCCGGCGCAGTGCGGGCAGCCGAGGTCGGCGTAGACGATCAACCCCTCCTCTCCGTCACCGCGGACGTGGTCGTCCGGCC
This sequence comes from Solirubrobacterales bacterium, assembly GCA_035765335.1. Lineage (GTDB taxonomy): Bacteria > Actinomycetota > Thermoleophilia > Solirubrobacterales > 70-9 > VAYN01. The sequence continues at coordinate 32,307 of DASTXV010000056.1, read as the reverse complement.
CGACGGGCGGTATCGGGGCGCTGCCCAGATCCGCCATCGCCTTACTTCAGGGCGTCGAAGATGACGTTGGCGCCGGGGAACTCGCCCGGGTTGGGCGATTCGTAGGTCCAGGCGACCTTGCCGTCCTCGTCGACCAGGACCAGAGTCCGGTTGGCGGTGCCGACGCGGTCGATGTAGGAGCCGTAGGCGCGGGCGACCTCGCCCTTCGGCTCGAAGTCGGAGAGCAGGGTGAACTCGAAGCCCAGCTTCTCCTGGAAGGCGCGGTGGGCCCAGGCGCTGTCGACGCTGATCCCGACCAGCTCCACCCCGGCCTCGTCGATCTGCGGCTTGACCTCCTGGTAGATCGAGAACTGATCACCGCAGACGGGGCTGAAGTCGGCCGGGTAGAAGACGAGCATCAGCTTGCGGCCGCGGAAGTCGGACAGCGAGACCTTTTCGCCGTCCTGGTCGCGGAGGGTGAAGTCGGGGGCCTGCTCCCCGACGGCGATCATCGCCGCAGGCCGAGTTCTTTGACCAGCGAGCGGTAGCGCTCGAGGTCGCTCTTCTCGAGGTAGCGCAGCATCCGCCGGCGCTTGCCGACGAGCATCAGCAGGCCGCGGCGCGAGTGGTGGTCCTTGGCGTGCGCGCGCAGGTGCTCGGTGAGTTCGTTGATCCGCTCGGTCATCAGGGCGATCTGGACCTCGGCGGAGCCGGTGTCCTTCTCGCCGCGGCCGTACTTGCCGATCAGCTCGCTCTTTTTCTCTTTGGTCAGGCTCATCTCGTAAAAACGTCGCACACTCGGGTGCGACGGCCGCTGCAAGCTAGCACAGACGGGGTGGTTGGCTACGGCTGCAACTACGGCTGGCGAAGGACGATCCGGCGCGTGTCGGGGCGGCCGTCGGCGACGCTGGTGGTCGCCCTGAGGACGAGGCGGCCGCGCTCGGCCAGCTGGCGGGTCGCCGAGTCCGGCAGGCGCAGGGCGACGCGACGCCGACGGCCGATGCGGAGGTTGAGGGAGCGTTGGTCCAGTCTTCCCTGGCCGCGCAACTGCACGCGCCCCCTGCAGCGGCTTCCCGCGGGGGTGAAGCGGCAGCGCACCGGCAGCAGCAGGGTCTCGCCGCGGAGGCTGCCGTCGCCGACCACCCGGATTTCCAGCGGCGGCGGCGCGTAGGTGCCGACCGTCCCGGGGTTGGTGAAGAGGGAGCCGCCCTCGACGCCGGCGGCGAACCAGAGCCTTCCGTCCGGGCCTTCGGTCAGGTCGGTGATCGGCGCCCGGCAGGAGTTGATGCAGGCGGGGTCGCCGGTGACCACGCCGGGCATGATCCAGCCGATCCGACCGCCGCCATTGCTGTACCAGACGCTGTCGAAGGGGCCGCTCGAGAGGGCGAAGGTCTGGCGGCCGCCGGGCACCGGGACCTCGGAGACCTGGCCGTCGATGGCCATGCGCCCCAGCCCCGGAGTGGAGCCGGCGCCGAAGCGGCTGTTGAAGCCGAACCAGAGCGCCCCGTCGGGGCCGGCGACGATCTCACCCGGGTATTCGATCGACGGCGGCAGCGAAAAGGAGGCGCTGGTGCCGTTGGTCGCGAGCCGGGAGATCGTGGTGGCGCCCGTCAACCAGAGGTTGCCGTCGGGGCCGGCGGCGATGCCGTAGGCGTCGCCGAGCGGGAATTCGGCGACTTCGCCGCCGGTGGTGACCCTGCCGACCCTGCCGCCGCGGAACTCGGTGAACCAGAGGTTGCCGTCGGGGCCGGCGGCGATCGCGTCCGGGCTCGCGTCCGGGTTGGGCAGGTCGAACTCGGTGACCTGGCCGCCGGTCGTGATCCGGCCGACCTTCGGCCTGCCGCCCTCGGTGAACCAGAGGTTGCCGTCGGGACCGACCGCGATGTCGCTCAGGCCGACGTTTGCCGAGTGGACGCCGACGGTGAATTCGGTCACCTCGCCGCCGGGGGTGACCCTGCCGACGACGTCGGCGAAACCCTCGGGCACGTAGCGGTAGCCGGCGAACCAGAGGTTGCCGTCGGGGCCGGCGACCAGGGCCGCGGGTCGCGTCCCGGCGCCGAGCTGGAATTCCCGCACCTTGCCGACGATGTTCGGCGCCGCCGGGGAGGTGCCGGCGCAGGCCAGGAGTCCGAGCAGGAACAGCAGGAGACAGACCGGGAGCCGCCGCATTTCGCCGCCTAAACCCGCCTCAGCCGGAGAAGTTTCGCGTCACGCTCGCGCAGACGCGCTTCGCGTCCTCGACGTCGCGGTGCATCTGGGCGATCAGCTCGTCGACCTCGTGGTAGGCGCGCTCGCCGCGCAGGCGCTCGGCGAAGGCGACGCGCAGGGTCTTGCCATAGAGGTCCTCCTCGTGGTCGATCAGGTAGGTCTCGATCAGGACCCCCCTCCCGCTCTCGAAGGTCGGGCGGACGCCGACGTTGACGGCTGCGGGTACGCCGTTGGCGAAAGCGGCGTAGACGCCGTGGCCGGGGATCGCGAGGCGGTCGTCGGGGACGATGTTGGCGGTCGGGAAGCCGAGCTCCCGCCCGCGCTGGTCCCCTTTGACGACGGTCCCCTCGACCATGAACGGCGCTCCCAGGCAGCGCCGCGCCGCGACCATGTCGCCGGCCGCGACCAGGGCCCGGATCCGGGTCGAGGAGACGGTCTCGCCGTCGACCTCGACCAGCGGCACCACCCGCGTCTCGAACTCCGGGTGCGCTTCCAGCATCGCCGGGTCGCCCTTGGCTTTGGCCCCGAAGCGGAAGTTCTCCCCGACCGAGACCCGCTTGGCTCCCAGCTTCTCGACCAGCACGTGCTCGACGAAGTCCTCGGCGTCGCGCTGCGCGAACTCCCGGTCGAAGGGGATCACCACCAGCTCCTCGACCCCGAGGCCCTCGATCACGTCGCGCTTCACCCCGAAGGGCATGATCAGCTTCGGCGTCGCCGCCGGGTGCAGGACTTCGAGCGGGTGCGGGTCGAAGGTGAGGACGGTGTCGGCGCCCTCGATCACCGCCCGGTGGCCGAGGTGGACCCCGTCGAAGGTGCCGATGGCGACGTCGCGGGGGCGCGGCTCGGCGTCGGGCAGGGAGGTGACCTCGATGCTCACCGCAGCGCCTCCGCCACCGCCGGGACCAGCTCCGCGACCCGCTCCGCCGGCAGCTCCTCGCCGGCGTTCTCGACGCTGAACGGGCCGATCGCGGTGCGCCGCAGGTCCGAGCAGTAGGCGTCGTCGAGGGTCTCGATCAAGGTGCGCACGTAGGTGCCGGCCGAGCATTCGATCTCGTAGTGGGCGTGCTCGCCGTCGCTGGAGAGGAGCGCGGCGCGATGGACCTGGACGTCGCGCTCGGGCGTCTCCACGACCTCGCCGCGGTGGGCCTTCTTGTAGAGCCTCTCCCCTCCCACCCGGACGGCGGAGGTCATCGGCACCCGCTGGCGCACGGTCCCGGTCGGCAGCTGCAGCGAATCCGGCACCCGGCCGGTCTCGGTCAGCTCGCCGTCGGGGTCGCCGGTGCTCGAGCGCCAGCCGAGGCGGGCGGTCGCGAGGTAGGTCTTCGGCAGGCCGACGAGGAAGCGCTGCAGCCGGGTGGCGCGCCCGAGCAGGATCAGCAGCAGCCCGGTCGCGAAGGGGTCGAGCGTCCCCGCGTGCCCGGCCTTGGCGCCGCGCTCGCGCCGGACCTTGGCGACGACGTCATGCGAGGTGACGCCGGCCGGCTTGTCGTAGAGCAGCACGGTCCCGCTCGAGCCGGTCATCCTCAGGCGCCGAGCTGGGTGGAGACCTCGCCGGTCAGAAACGCGACCAGCTGCTCGTACTCGAGATCGGTGGAGAAGCCGGCGGCGCGCTTGTGGCCGCCCCCTCCGTTGAGGCGGGCGATCGCGGAGACGTCGACCTCGCCGGCGCTGGAGCGCAGGCTGACCTTGCGGGCGGCGCGGCCGCGGTTGCCGAGGTCGCGGATCACCGCGGCCACCTTGACGCCCTCGATCGAGCGCAGGTGATCGATCAGGCCCTCGGTCATCTCCTCACCGGCGCCGGTCGCCTCGTAGTCGGCGGTGGTGATGTAGCTGATCGCGAGGCGGCCGTCGCAGTGGCTGGAGATCCCGTCGAGGGCGCGAGAAACGAGCCGCAGCTTCTCCAGCGGCACGTTCTCATAGAGGCGGCGGTAGGTGTCGTCGACGTTGACCCCGGCGTCGATCAGGGCGGCGGCGACCCGGTGGGTGTGGGCGTTGGTGTTCTCGTACATGAACTTGCCCGTGTCGGTGATCAGGCCGACGTAGAGCGCCGAGGCGATCTCCGGGGTGATCTCGGCCCCGAGCAGGAGCGCGAGGTCGTAGACGATCTCCGCGGTGCAGGAGGCCCCCACCTCGACCAGGTTGATGTCGCCGAAGCGGGTGTTGTCGTGGTGGTGATCGATGTTGATCACGTCGTTGCCGCCCGCGGTCAGCCAGTCGACCGGCATCCGGTCGATGTTGCCGCAGTCGAGGAAGACGACGGTGCGGTCGGCCATGTCGGCCGGCGGCTCGTGGAAGACCTCCTCCAGCGGCAGGAAGCGGTACTCGATCGGCAGCGGGAACTCCTTCGCCGCCATGAACATCACCGAGTCCTTGCCGAGCCCTGTGAGGACTTTGTGCAGGCCCAGCAGCGAGCCGAGGGCGTCGCCGTCGGGCCCCTCGTGGGCGGTCAGCAGGAAGCGCTCGCGGGCGCGCAGCTCGGCGCCGACGCGCTCGAGGTCGGAGGCGGCGACCTTTGGGAGCGAGCTCATTCCTCGTCCCCCTCCTTCAGCAGTTCGGAGATCCGCGCGCCCTGCTCGATCGTGTCGTCGTAGTGGAAGGTCAGGGTCGGCGTCCGCTTCATCCGCGTCTCGGCCGCGATCCGCGACTGGATCACCCCGTGCGAAGAGCGCAGACCCTCCAGCGTCGCCTCCCGCTCCTCCTCCGATCCGAGCACGCTGACGAACACCTTGGCGGTGCGCAGATCGGGGCTGGTCTCGACGGAAGTCACGGTCACGAAGCCGATACGGGGGTCACTCAATTCGGTTGAGACTGCGGCGCCCACGACCTCGCGAAGCACCTCGTTGATGCGCCGCATGCGGGGGCCGGCCATGCTACTCCAGGGTCTGCTCGACCTGTTTCGTCTGGAAGAACTCGAGCACGTCGTCCTCCTTGACGTCGGCGTACCCGTCGAGGACGATGCCGCACTCCTGGCCCTCTTCGACTTCCTGGACGTTGTCTTTGAAACGGCGCAGGGAACCGAGCTCGCCGGTCCAGATCACCGTTCCCTCGCGGATCAGGCGGACGCTGGCCGCGCGCGCGGCCTTGCCCTCGGCGACGATGCAGCCGGCGATGCGGCCGACCTTGGAGGCTTTGAAGGTCTGTTTGACCAGCGCCTCGCCGATCGTCTCCTCGACCTCGACCGCGTCGAGCAGTCCCTCCATCGCGTTGCGCAGGTCTTCGGTGATCTTGTAGATGACCGAGTAGGTGCGGACGTCGACGCCCTCGCGAGCGGCGGCCCGTTTGGCGTCCAGCAGCGGCCGCACGTTGAAGCCGATGATGATCGCGTCGGAGGCCGAGGCGAGCATCACGTCGGACTCGTTGATGCCGCCGGTCTGCGAGTGGATGATGTTGATCGCGACGCGTTCCTGCGGCACCTTCGCGAGCTCGTCCTGGAGCGCCTCCAGCGAGCCGGCGACGTCGGCCTTGAGGACGATGTTGAGCTCCTTGATTTCGCCCTCCTGGGCGCGGGCGAAGACCTCGTCGAGGCTGACCTTGCGGCCCTGGCGGCGAGCCAATGCCTCGGTTTTGAGCCGGTGGGCGCGCTCCTGGGCCATCTGGCGAGCCTGCCGGTCCCCGTCGACCGTCTGCACGAACTCGCCGGCGTCGGCGACACCGTCGAAGCCGAGCACCTCGACCGGCATTCCCGGCACCGCCTCCTGTACCGCCTGGCCGGTGAAGTCGTGCATCGCCCGCACGCGCCCCCACTGCGGTCCGGCGACCAGCGAGTCGCCGACGCAGAGGGTGCCGCGCTCGACCAGCACGGTGACGACGGGACCGCGGCCGGGGTCGAGCTGGGACTCGATCACGTGGCCCGAGGCGGGCGCGTTCGGGTTCGCCGTCAGCTCCTCCAGCTCGGTGACGAGCAGGATCATGTCGAGCAGGTTGTCGAGACCCTCGTGGGTCTTGGCCGAGACCTCGCAGAAGACCGTGTCGCCGCCCCATTCCTCGGGGCTCAGTCCTTCGGAGGCGAGCTCGCCTTTGACCTTTTCGGGGTTGGCGCCCTCTTTGTCGATCTTGTTGATGGCGATCAGCATCGGCACGTCGGCGGCGCGGGCGTGGTCGATCGCCTCCTTGGTCTGCGGCATCACCCCGTCGTCGGCGGCGACGACCACGACGACCACGTCGGTGACCTTGGCGCCGCGGGCGCGCATCGCCGTGAAGGCGGCGTGGCCCGGGGTGTCGAGGAAGGTGATCGTCTTCTCGTCGTGGTGGACCTGGTAGGCGCCGATGTGCTGGGTGATGCCCCCGGCCTCGCCGGCGGCGACCTCGGTCTCGCGGATCGCGTCCAGCAGCGAGGTCTTGCCGTGATCGACGTGACCCATGATCGTCACCACCGGCGGCCGGTCGACCAGGTCCTCCTCGGCGTCGGAGAACTCGGGCTCCTCGGGCTCCTCGTCGGCGGCGTGGACGATCTCGACCTTGCGGTCGTACTCGTCGGCGATCGCCTTCACCGAGTCGTCGGTGAGGGTCTGGGTGAGGGTCGCCATCTCGCCCATCATCATCAGTTTTTTGATCACCTCGGCCGGGGCGAGGCCAAGCGACTCGGCGACCTCGCGCACGGTGGCGCCGGAGTTGACCTTGGTCGCCTCGGGCTCGGCCGGCGTCTCCGGTTTCGCCGGCGGCTCCTCCAGCAGCGGGCGGCGCCTGCGGCCACCGCGGCGGCGCGGCGGGCGCTGCGGCGGCGGACCCCCGGTCTGCTCGCGGCGGGAAGCCTGCGAGTCGATCACCACGCGACGTTTTTTCGAGGCGGCGCCGCCACCGCCGCCGGCACCCTGCTTGGCGCCGGCCGGGCGAACCGGCTTGGTCGAGGTCTGAGGGCCTTTCGAAGCGGCCGGCTTGGCCGCGGGCTTCGGGGCCGGCGCTTTTTTCGCCGCCCCGGCACCGCCGTTGCCTTTCGCGGCCGAGATCGCCTTCAGCGCGTCGGCCTCCTCAACGCTCGAGGCAGCCGCCTTCGCGTCGACTCCAGCCGCCTTCAGGGCAGCCAGCAGCTCCTTCGAGCTGACGCCCTGCGCTTTCGCGATCTCGTGAACCCGTTTCTTGGCCACTAAGCCTGCTCCGCCTCCTCGGCAACCGGTTCTGCCGCTTCGTCATCGTTGTCGAGCGTCTCGCCGTCGACTTCCTCGGCTTCGCGCGCCTCCTGCTCGATGTCCTCTTCGATCGCTTCCTCGGTGGCGACTTCGTCGGCGGTCTCCTCGGCGGGAGCCTCCTCCACCGCCTCTTCCGGCTCGACGAATTCGCTCGCCGCCCGGTTGACGATCTCTTCGACCTGGCCCTCGTCGGCATCGGGGTCGGCGAGGATCGCCACCTCGGCCTCGGAGACGTTGGCGAGAATCGCCGTCTGGCTGGTCTCGAAGCGCGAGAGCGCCTGGTGCTGGGGCAGGCCGCAGTAGGTCGAGCCGGGGATCGCCGCGTTGGGGCAGCGGCGCCCGTTCGAGAGCACCGCCATGCAGCGGCCGTCGAACTGTTCCTCGCCCTCGACCTCGACCTCGTGTTCTTCGGAGGCGAACTCGGTCTCCGACTTGATGTCGACGCGCCAGCCGGTGAGGCGGGCGGCGAGGCGGGCGTTCTGGCCGTCGCGGCCGATCGCCAGCGAGAGCTGGTCGTCGGGCACGATCACCGTCGCCTGGCGCTCCTCGTCGTCGACGATCACCTCGCGCACGCGGGCGGGCGAAAGGGCTTTTGCGACGAAGCGGGCGGGCTCGTCGTTGTGGGGGATGATGTCGATCTTCTCGCCGCGCAGCTCGGAGACGACCATCCGCACCCGTGAGCCGCGCGGGCCGACGCAGGCGCCGACCGGGTCGACCCCGTCGGCGTGGGAGACGACGGCGATCTTCGAGCGGTAGCCGGGCTCGCGGGCGACGCCGACGATCTCGACCAGCTTGTCGGCGATCTCCGGCACCTCGAGCTCGAACAGGCTTTTGATCAGCTCCGGGCTGCGGCGGGAGACGACGATCGCCGGGCCTTTGGTCGAGTCGGAGACGTCGGTGATCACGGCCTTGATCCGCATCCCGTGGTCGTAGCGCTCGTTGTAGACCTGCTCCGATTTCGGCAGCAGCGCCTCCACCCGCTCGCGCAGCTGCACCAGCGTGTAGCGCTTGTCGGACTGCTGGATGATCCCGGTGATCAGCTCGCCGACCCGGTCCTGGTACTCGTCGTACATCATCTGCCGCTCGGCCTCGCGGATCCGCTGCAGGATCACCTGCTTGGCGGTCTGGGCGGCGATCCGGCCGAAGTCCTCGGGGGTGACGTCGCGGGTGGTGATCTGGTCCTCGTAGGGGGCGATCATCTCCGGGTCGAGCTCGGGCTCCTCCGGCTCTTTCATCTCGCCCGTCTCCGGATCGATCTCCGGCTCCTCCTGCTGCTCGGCCGCTTCGGCCAGCAGCTTCTCCTCCAGCTCCGGCGGCAGGATCAGCTCGAAGACGCGGAAGTCACCGGTTTCGTGGTCGAGGTCGACGCGGGCGTATTTGGCGGCCCCAGGAGTCTTCTTGTAGGCCGAGAGGAGGGCGTCCTCGAGGGCGTCCATCAGCTTGTCGGCTGAGATTCCCTTCTCTTGCTCGAGCGCTTTGACGGCGTCGACGATCTCTTTGGTCACTGCGCGGACTCCTTGGTTTCGGAAGCGGTGGCGTTGCGGCGGTACTTGGGGCCGGGCGAAGAGACCTCCAGCGAATAATCGACCAGCAGGTGCTTCAGGTGCTTGGTCACCCTTTCGCAAAGCGCGAGATCAACCCCGCTGGGGTGGTCGATGAAAAGGCGCAGCGAGTCGTTCCTCGGTTTCTCGAGAGCGACGACGTCGATGCCCGAGTCCAGCTCGGACAGCTCCTGCTGAAGGTCTTGCTCGGTGGGGTCGGTCATGCCTGGGTGTTGGGGGTGGAGGCGTAAAAAAAGTGGGCCAGGCCCACTTCTCGACACGCATAGGGGACAGAAAAGCTTGGAATCAGTATAGCCCGCTCAGCTTGCCGACTGGCTCTGTTTTGCCCGCAAGCGGTCGACTTCGTCCAAGATCGCCTCGGCAACGGCGTCCTTGGAGGCGATCGGCACCTCGTTCGCGCTCTCCGCCGTGATCAAGGTCACCGCGTTGCGCTCGCTCTCAAAGCCGATCTCCGGGTTGGAGACGTCGTTGAGGACGATCAGGTCGGCGCCCTTGCGATCGAGCTTGCCGCGGGCGCGCTCCACCGCCTCTCCCCCGTGCTCGGCGGCGAAGCCGATCACCGTCTGACCCTCGCGACGGCGCGAGGCGAGCCCGGCGAGGATGTCCTCGGTCGGCTCCAGCGAGAGCTCCAGCGAGCCCGACCGCTGCAGCTTGCCGGCAGCGGGCTCGGCGGCGCGGAAGTCGGCGGGCGCCGCCGCCATCAGCAGCACGCGCGCCTGGGCGAACTCCTCCGCGGCGACGCTGGCGAGCTGAGCGGCGGTCTCGACGTCGACACGGCGCACCCCGGGCGGGGCCGGCAGGGAGACGTTGGCGGCGATCAGCGTCACCTCCGCCCCGCGCCTGGCGGCAGCGGCGGCGAGGGCGATGCCCATGCGGCCGCTGGAGCGGTTGCCGATGAAGCGAACGGGGTCGATCGGCTCGCGGGTGCCCCCGGCCGTGACCAGTACCCGCAGCCCGTCCCAGGGGCGGTCGCCGGCTGGAAGCGCCGCCTCCACCCGGGCCAGCAGCTGCTCGGGGTCGGGCAGGCGACCGCGGCCGTACTCGCCGCGGGAGGCCAGCTTCCCCTCCTCCGGCTCGATCACCTCGATGCCGCGGCCGCGCAGCGTCTCCAGGTTCGCCTGGGTGGCGGCGTCGGCGTACATGCGGTCGTTCATCGCCGGAGCGACGAGGCGCGGAGCGGTGCAGGCGAGGAACGAGGTGGTCACCATCGAGTCGGCCGCCCCCGTCGCCAGCTTGGCGATCGTGTTGGCCGAGGCCGGGGCGACGAGGTAGGCGTCGCAGCGACTGGCGAGCTCGAGGTGGCCGATCGGGTCGTGCGATGCCCCTCCTTCGCCGGGGAAGGCGCCCCGCATCGGATCGCGTTCGAACTCGGAGGTGAGAACGGGGGCGCCGACGATGCCCTCGAAGGAGGCCGCGCCGACGAACTTCGTCGCGGTCTCGGTCATCAGCACGCGGACGCCGTGGCCCCCGAGCGTCGCCAAGCGGGCCAGTTCGAGCGCCTTATAGGCGGCGATTCCGCCGCTGACACCAAGGAGAAGTCGGGCCATGTGCACCTAATGAAAGCGCCCCGAAGGGCGCTTGGCGAGGCGGGACTAGGTGCGGTACTCGTATTTCAGTTTGCCCTCGGCGAGCTCTTCGAGCGCCATCGAGAGGTAATTCCTCTCGGCGTTGGTCTCGACCATCGGCGGCGGGTACTCGCCGAAGCCGCCCTCTCCGAGGTTGTGGAAGTAGCTGTTGATCTGGCGAGCGCGCTTGGCCGCGACGACGACCGCGGCGTAATGGGAATCGGCGTGCTCGAGGAGTTTGTCTACGCGTGGTTTGATCATTCGGCAGCCGAGTCTAGCTCAGAGCGCACGGTCGCCACCAGCTCGGCGGCGGCGCGACCGACCTCGTCGTTGACCACGCGGTGGTCGAAGTCCCCCTGCACCGCCAGCTCCTGCTCGGCGACCTTCAGCCGCTCGTCGATCGCCTCGGCCGAGTCGGTGCCGCGGCCGGCGAGCCGCTTCCGCAGCACCGAGGGGTCCGGCGGGGCGATGAAGATCTGGACCGAGTCCGGTTTCGCGGCCCGGACCTGCTGGGCGCCCTGGACCTCGATCTCGAGCACGACCGAGTGGCCGGCCGCCAACCGCCGCTCGACCTCGCTGCGCAGGGTGCCGTAGCGGTTGCCGCTGTAGGTGGCCCACTCGAGGAAGTCGTTCTCCTCGGTCCGCCGCTCGAACTCCTCGGGGGTGAGGAAGTGATAGTCGCGCCCGTTTATCTCTCCCTCGCGGGGCGAGCGGGTCGTTGCCGAAACCGAGAGCTCGAGGTTGGGAACCTCTCTCAGCAGCTCCTTGATCAGCGTGCCCTTGCCGACCCCAGAGGGACCGGTGATGACGAAGACTTTGCTGGCCATGCGGCGGCAGATACTTACCGCTGAGGCGGTCGGCTATTTGCGTAGCTGCGAGAGCAGCTCGGCGCGCTGACGCTCGGAGAGGCCGCCGATCGTCTTCGACGGCGAGATCCTGCACTGGTTGAGGATCCGGTTGGTCTTCACCCGGCCGTACTTGGGCACGGCGAGGAGCATGTCGAAGACCTTGGCGGTGAGGACGTACTCGGGTGGGTCGAGCAGGATCGTCTGGATGCTGGCCCGGTTAGCCTTCAGATCCTTCTTCAGCTTCGCGCGGGCGGTGCGGATGTCGTTGGCCCGCTTCAGCGCCTCCATCCTCTGATCGAGCGATCGCTCGGGGGCGGCAAGCGAAGATTTGACTGAGGGGGCCGTCATCTGCGCGGCGAGTATAGCCGCGGTTCGGGGGCGTGCAAGGCGAGGAGGCCCAATTGCCCCAAAATTCGCCTCAACCTCTACTCGAGGTCTAGTGCGGCCACGCGTCGAGCCGCTCCCGACACGCCGGTTTCCAGCTCCTTTGCTATGCGCGAGCCCGCCCGGGGGTCTCGAAAACTCTCCGTTCCGACCGCTACCAGCGCCGCCCCAGCCTTGAGAAATTCCGCCGCATCAGCACCGCTGGAGATGCCCCCCATGCCGATCAACGGCAGCTCCACCGCCGCCCGCGCGGCCCGCAGCTGCTGCAGGGCGATCGGCCGCGCGGCCGGTCCCGAGAGGCCGCCGTGCCCCGCCGCCAGGGCGGGGGCGCCGGTGGCGGGATCGATCGCGCTCGCCTTCAGCGTGTTGATCAGGGAGACCGCATCCGCCCCTCCCTCCTCCGCCGCGACCGCGACCGCGCCGGGGTCGGCGACGTTGGGAGTGAGCTTGACGATCAACGGCTTCGCGGTCAGGGGGCGCAGCGCTTCCAGCAGCGCCTCCGTCTCGGTCGGCTGCTCGCCGACGATCAGGCCGGAGTGGACGTTGGGGCAGGAGACGTTGAGCTCGATCGCGGCGACCTCGTCGCGGGCGCTGACCGCCTCCACCAGGCGCGCGAACTCGTTGCGGCCGGTCGCCATCACCGAGACGATCAGCGGCACCGGCAGCTCCGCCAGCCGCGGCAGGTCCTCGGCAAGGAAACCCTCGAGGCCCTTATTGGGGAGGCCGATCGAGTTGATCATCCCCGCCGGCGTCTCCCAGATTCGCCGCGGCGCGTTGCCGGCCTGCGGCTCCGGCGTGATCGTCTTGGAGACGAAAGCCGAAAACGGGAACTCCTCCAGCAGCCGATCGCCGAAGACCCTGCGCGCGGCGATCGCGTCATAGGTGCCGGAGGCGTTGATCACGGGATGGGCGAGTTCGAGGCCGCAGAAGTCGACGGCTTGGGACGAAGGCTCTTGGCCGGCGGGTCCTGTCTCCGATCGGGGGCTCTCCCTACCGGGAGAGTCCTCCCGATCGTCGCCACCCGCCGGAAGGGAGCCGGTCACGGGACCGTCAACGCACAGGCGCAGGTAGCCGCCGCCCGGTTTCGGAACCGCGCAGCCGAAGCAGGCGCCAAAGCCGCATGCCATCGGGCTCTCCTCGGCAAGCTGGTAGGGGACGTCGTGCTCCTCGCAGAGAGAGGCGACCGCCGCCAGCATCGCCGGCGGGCCGCAGGAGTAGACGACGGCGGAGGCGGCGTCGTCGCCGGCCAGCAGGGTCGCCAGCAGGTCGGTGACGTAGCCCTGGTGGCCGGCGAAGCCGTCCTCGCTGGCGAGGCGGACGTCGGGGCAAAGGGTGCCGCCGGAGCAGAAGAGCTCGCTGAGGCCGCCGGAGTGCTTCCTGTCCCGGAATCCCAGCAGCACCCGCAGCGGGATCCCGAGTTCGACCAGGTAACGGCGCCAGATCGCCATCGGGGCGATCCCGATCCCGCCGCCGACGAGGATCGCCCCGGCGGCCTTGTGGCTGACCTGCTTCGGGGTCGAGAACGAGTTGCCGAGCGGGCCGGTGACCCAGACGCCCTCGCCCTCCTCGAGCTCGCAGAGCCGGTCGGTCCCGGGCCCGACGCCCTCGACCAGGAAATCGAGCCGCGCGCCTTCCTTGGCCCGCGCTGCCTCGGCGACCGAGATCGCCCGCGGCAGGAAGGGCCGGCCTCCCCCCTCCCCCCAGCCGCGCTCGGCGGCGAGCATGTAGAACTGGCCCGGCGACGGCAGCGATCCCTCGCGATCGCGGAGGGAGAAGATCCGGTAGCCGCCGGAGGCCTTGTTCCCCGTGACCTCGCAGAGGCGCCGGCCGAACGGCGCGCTCATTGCGGCTGAGCAGCCCGCACGCCGCCGTCGTGGATCTCCTGCAGCGAGCGCACCTCGGCGTCGCCCTGCCTGCCGGCGGCGATCGCGCGGGCGGCGGCGGTGGCGCCGGTCATCGTCGTCACGCAGGGGATCCCGTGGCGGACGGCGGCGGTGCGGATCTCGTAGCCGTCGGTGCGGGCGCCGGAGCCGGTCGGGGTGTTGATGACGAGGTCGCATTCGCGCTTGCGGATCAGGTCGAGGACGTGCGGCGAGCCTTCCTGCAGCTTGTTGATCCGGGTCACCGGCACCCCCATCCGCTCGATCGCCTGCGCCGTGCCGGCGGTGGCGATCACCTCGAAGCCGAGGTCGTGGAAGCGGGTCGCGAGCTGGGTGGCGGCGGCCTTGTCGGTGTCGGTGACGGTGATGAAGACCGAGCCGGAGTCCGGCAGCCGCACCCCGGCCGCGGCCTGCGCCTTGCCGAAGGCGGTCGGGAAGTCGGCGGCGATCCCCATCACCTCGCCGGTGCTCTTCATCTCCGGCCCCAGCACCGAGTCGGCGCCGGCGAAGCGGGCGAAGGGCAGCACCGCCTCCTTGACGCTGACGTGGTCGAGAGGGCCATCGGGCAGCTCCTGGTCGGCCAGCTTCTCCCCCAGCATCAGCCGGCAGGCGAGCTTCGCCAGCGGCACCCCGATCGCCTTGGAGACGAAGGGGACGGTGCGGGAGGCGCGCGGGTTGGCCTCGATCACGTAGAGGTTGCCGCCGGCGACGCCGTACTGGATGTTGATCAGGCCGATCACCCCGAGCTCGAGGGCGATCCGCTCGCTGGTGGCGCGGATCTTCTCCAGCATCTCCTCGCCGAGGCTGAGCGGCGGGATCACGCAGGCCGAATCGCCGGAGTGGACCCCGGCCTCCTCGACGTGCTGCATGATCCCGGCGACGTAGACCTGCTCGCCGTCGCCGAGCGCGTCGACGTCGACCTCGATCGCGTTCTCGAGGAAGCGGTCGAGCAGCAGCGGGTGCTCCTGGTCGGCCTTGACGTTGGCTTTGAGGTAGGCCTCCAGGTCCTCGGTCGAGTAACAGATCTCCATCGCCCGGCCGCCGAGCACGTAGGAGGGCCGGACCAGCAGCGGGAAGCCGACCCGTTCGGCCACCGCGGTGGCTTCCTCGGCCGAGTAGGCGGTCCCGTAGGGCGGCGCCTCGACCCCGAGCCGCTCCAGCAGCTCGCCGAAGCGGCCGCGGTCCTCGGCGAGGTCGATCGCGTCGACCGGCGTGCCCAGCAGCGGCACCCCCGCTTCTTCCAGCTTGCGGGCGAGCTTCAGCGGCGTCTGGCCGCCGAACTGGACGATCACGCCCTCCGGCCGCTCCTGCTCGCAGACCGCGAGCACGTCCTCGGCCGTCAGCGGCTCAAAGTAGAGCCGGTTGGAGGTGTCGTAGTCGGTGGAGACGGTCTCCGGGTTGCAGTTGACCATCACCGCGTCGCGGCCGAGCTCGCGCGCGGTCATCGCGGCGTGGACGCAGCAGTAGTCGAACTCGATCCCCTGCCCGATCCGGTTCGGCCCGGCGCCGAGGATGACCACCGAGTCGTTGTCGCCGCGGCGGATCTCGTTCGCCGGCGGGGTGCCGTCGTGGCGCGGGCGCTCGTGGCCGGAGTAGTAGTAGGGCGTCGCCGCCTCGAACTCGGCGGCGCAGGTGTCGACCGCCTTGTAGGTGCGGGTGAGGCCGTCGGTGCCGTCGCCTTCGGTGGCGAGTGCCTGCAGCTCGCGCAGGAACCAGCGGTCGACCATGCAGGCCCCGTGCACCGCCTCGACCTCGAGACCGCGCTCGAAGGCGGCGAGGATCAGGTCGAAGCGCTCGGCGCGCGGGACCGCGATCGCCGCCAGCAGCTCCTCGTCGGACTCGGGGATCTCCGCCGGCGAGTCGAGCTCGCGCGAGCGCATCGCCTTGGCGAAGGACTCGCGGAAGGTGCGGCCGATCGCCATCGCCTCCCCCACGCTCTGCATGTAGGTGGAGAGACGGCCCTCGGAGCCGGGGAACTTCTCGAAGGCGAAGCGCGGGATCTTGGTGACGACGTAGTCGATCGTCGGCTCGAAGGAGGCGGGCGTGGCCTGGGTGATGTCGTTGGGGATCTCCTCCAGCGCGTAGCCGACCGCCAGTTTCGCCGCCATCTTCGCGATCGGGAACCCGGTCGCCTTCGACGCCAGCGCCGAGGAGCGGGAGACGCGCGGATTCATCTCGATGACGACGATCTCGCCGTCCTCGGGGTTGACCGCGAACTGGACGTTGGAGCCGCCGGTCTCGACCCCGATCGCCCGGATCACCTTGATCGCCTGGTCGCGCAGGTCCTGGTAGAGCGGGTCGGTCAGGGTCTGGGCCGGGGCGACGGTGACCGAGTCGCCGGTGTGGACGCCCATCGGGTCGACGTTCTCGATCGAGCAGATGATCACCACGTTGTCGTTGCGGTCGCGCATCACCTCGAGCTCGAACTCGCCCCAGCCGATCACCGACTCCTCGACCAGGACCTGGTTGATCGGGCTGGCGGCGAGGCCCTCGGAGACGACCTGGCGCAGCTCGGTCTCGCTGTGGCCGATCCCGCCGCCCTGGCCGCCCATCGTGAAGGCGGGCCGGACGATCGCCGGCAGGGTGATGCGCCCGTCGGCGAGCGCCTCCTCGACCTCGCCCAGGGATTCGACCGTCATCGACCACGGGATCCGCAGCCCGTTCTCGTTCATCGTCTTGCGGAATTCCTCACGATCCTCGGCCCGTTTGATCGCCGCCGCGTCGGCGCCGATCAGCTCGACGCCGAGGCGGTCGAGGGTGCCGTCTTCGAACAGGGTCATCGCGATGTTGAGCGCGGTCTGGCCGCCGAGGGTCGGCAGCAGCGCGTCGGGGCGCTCCTTTTCGATGATCTTCGTCACCGGGCCCGGCAGCAGCGGCTCGATGTAGGTGGCGGTGGCGAACTCGGGGTCGGTCATGATCGTCGCCGGGTTCGAGTTGACGAGGACGACTTCGTAGCCCTCCTCGAGCAGGACCTTGCAGGCCTGCACACCGGAGTAGTCGAACTCGGCCGCCTGGCCGATCACGATCGGCCCCGAGCCGATCAGGAGGATCTTCTCGATGTCCTCGCGTTTAGGCACTCTCCACCTCCCGCGCCCCTGCCAGGCGCCTCTCCAGGTTTTGCCGGACCGCCGGCCACTCGTCGTCGACGACCGAGAAGTAGGCCGAGTCGCGGACGCCGGTCACCGGCATCAGCATGTGCTTGCGAAAGATCCCCTCGAACTTCGCCGGCAGCGCTTCCATCGCCCCGCGCGAGCGCTCGTTGCGGGCGTCGGTCTTCAGCTCCACCCTCATGCAGCCGAGCTCCTCGAAGGCGAAGCCGAGCATCAGCAGCTTCGCCTCGACGTTGGCGCCGCTGCGCCAGGCCGAGGGGGTAAGCCAGGTCCAGCCGATCTCAATCCCGTCGTGGATCGGCCGCGGCGCCAGGTAGGAGGAGCTGCCGAGCGGCTCGCCGTCCGCGCTGAGGGTCGCGTAGCCGTGTTCCTCGCCCATCTTGCGGGCCAGCAGGCGGCCGTCGAACCACTGGTCGAAGCCGCCCTCGTCCTCGACGACGCGCCGGTCGATCCACTGCCAGATCTCGGGATGCCCGGCGACCGAGCGCAGCGGCTCGCGGTGCTCCTCGACCAGCGGCTCCAATCGCACCAGGCTCCCCTCCAGCGCCCGGTCGGGCGGCGGCCAGATCACGCCGCCAGCTCCAGGAAGCGGTCGAAGAGATGGCGGGCGTCGTGGGGGCCGGGGCCGGCCTCCGGGTGGTACTGGACGGTGGCGCCGGCGACGTCGCGCAGGACCAGGCCCTCGACCGTGCGGTCGTAGAGGTTCAGCTGCGAGAGCTCGGCGACGCCGTAGTCGGTGTCCCAGCGGACCGGCTCGTCGCCCTCGATCTTCCGCTCGCCGCCGGGGCCGACGACGGCGAAGCCGTGGTTCTGGGAGGTGATGTCGATCCGCCCCGTCTCCAGATCCTTGACCGGGTGGTTGGCGCCGCGGTGGCCGAAGGGCAGCTTGTAGGTCTCGAGGCCGACGGCGCGGCAGAGCAGCTGGTGGCCGAGGCAGATCCCGAAGACCGGTTTCTTGCCGATCACCCCGCGGACGGTCTCGACGACGTAGTCGAGCGCGGCGGGGTCGCCGGGGCCGTTGGCGAGGAAGACGATGTCCGGGTCCTCCGCCAGCACCTGCTCCGGGCTGCTGGTGCAGGGCAGCAGGGTCAGCCGGCAGCCGTGCTCGCGCAGCTGGCGGACGATGCTGAGCTTGATCCCCGTGTCGATCCCGACCACGTGCGGCCCGTCGCCCTCGAAGCGGACCGGCTCGGGCGGGGTGACGGTGCGGGCGAAGTCGGCGCCGGCCATCGAGGGCTCGGCGTCGATCCGCTCGCGCGCCTCGGCTTCCGGCGTTGCGCTGGGGAAGATGCCGCCGCGCATCGATCCCTTGTCGCGCAGGTGGCGGACCAGCGCCCGCGTGTCGACGCCGCTGAGGCCGGGGACCCCGCAGTCGCCGAGCCAGTCGAGCCAGCCGCCCTCGGCGGTGGCGACGTCTTCGCGGTTCTTGGCGTCGCGCATGACGACGCCGCGGACGTGGACCCGGTCGGACTCCATCGCCGTCGCGGAAACGCCGTAGTTGCCGATCAGCGGATAGGTGAAGACGATGATCTGGCCCGCGTAGGAGGGGTCGGTGACCGACTCCTGATAGCCGGCCATCGCGGTGTTGAAGACGACCTCGCCGGTGACCGCGCCCTCGGCGCCGCAGGCGAGCCCGTCGAGGCGGGTGCCGTCCTCGAGCAGCAGGTAGGCGCTCATGCCGCCACCCCGAGGCTGAAGCTGCGCAGGCGGAAGGCGACCTGGCCGGCGGCGACGGTCATCAGGACCCGGCCGGTGAGGGTGCGGCCGGCGCACCAGGAGTTGGCGGAGCGGCTCTCGTAGCCGTCCTCGCCCACCGTCCACTCGGCGCCGAGGTCGCAGAGGGCGACGTTGGCCTCCGAGCCGGGCGCCAAAGTCGGTCGCGGCAGGTCGAAGGGCTCGGCGCCGCCGGCCATCCGCTCGACCAGGAGGGAGAGGTCGATCGTGCCGGGCAGAACCAGCTCGGTGTAGAGCGCCGCGAAGGCGGTCTCCAGGCCGGTCACCCCCATCGCCGCCTGCTCGAAGGGCACGTCCTTTTCCTCTGGCTGGTGCGGCGCGTGGTCGGTGGCGATGCACTCGATCGTTCCGTCGCGGAGGCCCTCGATCAGCGCCTGGCGGTCGCGCTCCTCGCGCAGCGGCGGGTTCATCTTGGCGCGGTGCGGGTCGAGGCTGCGGACGGCCTCGTCGGTGAGGCAGAGGTGGTGCGGGCTCGCCTCGGCGCTGATCTGGACGCCGGCGGCCTTGGCGGCGCGGACGGCCTCGACCGACTCGGCCGCGGAGAGGTGCTGGACGTGGATCCGCGCCCGCTCGTAGCCGGCGAGGGCGGCGTCGCGGGCGACCATCGTCGACTCCGAGACCGAGGGGACGCCGGCCAGCCCGAGGGCGGCCGAGACCGGACCCTCGTGCATGGCGCCGTCGCGGGAGAGCGCCGGGTCCTCCTCGTGCAGGGCGATGTTGCCGCCGCAGAGGCGCTGGTACTGGAGGGCGCGGCGCATCAGCCCGGCGTCGACGATCGGCAGGCCGTCGTCGGAGAAGCCGACGGCGCCGGCTTCGCGCAGTTCGACCATCTCGGTCAGCTCCTCCCCCTCCATGCCCTTGCTGACCGTGGCGAGGAAGCCGACCGGGACCGAGGCGCCCGCTCGCGCCTGCTCGCGCAGGGCGGAGACGTCGGCGGCGGTGGAGACCGGCGGCACCGTGTTGGCCATCGCCAGGATCCCGCAGTAGCCGCCGGCGGCGGCGGCCCGGGTTCCGGTCTCGACGTCCTCCTTGTGCTCCTGGCCGGGGGTGCGGAGGTGGACGTGGGGGTCGAAGAAGGCCGGGAAGGCGCGCAACCCCTCGGCCTCGACCACCTCGGCCCCGTCGGCGTCGGCTTCTCCGGGCGCGGCAAGCTCGGCGATCCTGCCGTCGCGGACGACGACGTCGTGGACGGAGTCGATCCCGGCCACCGGGTCGAGCACGGTCGCCCGCCGCAGGACCAGGTGCGCGTCCTCGCCGGCGCGGACGTCGAGTGCCTCGCGCAGGCTCATGCGGAGGTTCCGATCGGAGTCGGCCGGCTGCCTTCGCCCTCGCCGGCGGGGACCTGTCCCTCGCCGCCGGCCAGTAGCTCGTAGAGGATCGCCATCCGCACCACCAGGCCGGCGGCGACCTGCTCGACGATCAGCGACTGCGGCGAGTCGATCGCCTCAGCCGAGAGCTCGACGCCGCGGTTGACCGGGCCGGGGTGCATCAGCAGCTGGCGTGGCTCGAGGCGGCGGGTGTCGATCTGGAAGTTGGCCGCGTACTCGCGCAGCGAGGGGACGAAGCTCTCGCTCATCCGCTCCCTCTGCATCCGCAGCGCGTAGACGACGTCGGCCTCCTCGAGCCCGTCGAGGGTGTAGGAGACCTCGCAGCCGAGCTCCTCGATCCCCCGCGGGATCAGGGTCGGCGGCCCGCAGACGGTGACCTCGGCGCCCATCCGGGCGAAGGCGATCAGGTTGGAGCGGGCGACGCGGCTGTGGAGGACGTCGCCGACGATCCAGATCCGCACCCCGTCGAGCGCGCCGAGGCGGCGGCGCAGGGTGTAGACGTCGAGCAGGGCCTGGCTCGGGTGCTCGTGCTTGCCGTCGCCGGCGTTGACGACCGCCGCCGTGGTCCAGCCGGCGACCATCTGGGCGGCGCCGGCGTAGGGGTGGCGGATCACGATCGCCGCCGGGTCGTAGGCGGAGAGGGTGGCGATCGTGTCCTTCAGCGACTCCCCCTTCTCGACCGAGGAGCCGGCCGCCTTGACCGAGACGACGTCGGCGGAGAGGCGCTTGGCGGCGAGGTCGAAGGAGCTGGAGGTGCGGGTGCTCGACTCGTAGAAGAGCGAGACGACGGTGCGACCGCGCAGAGTCGGCACCTTCTTGATGTCGCGGCGGCCGACCTCGGCGAAGCTCTCGGCGCGGTCGAGGATCGCCTCGATCTCCTCGCGCGAGAGCTGGTCGATCGAGAGCAGGTGCTTCATCGGCTCACCTCCATCGGGGTGGATTCGGAGATCGTCACGCCGTCTGTGCCGTCCGTCTCCTCGAGGCGGACGTTGACCCGCTCCCCGCGCGCGGTCGGCAGGTTTTTGCCGACGTAGTCGGGGCGGATCGGCAGCTCGCGGTGGCCGCGGTCGCAGAGGACCGCCAGCTGCACCCGCTGCGGGCGGCCGTAGTCGAAGAGCGCCTCGATCGCGGCGCGGACGGTGCGGCCGGTGTAGAGGACGTCGTCGACGAGGACGACGGTGCGGTCGCTGAGGTCGAAGTCGAGGTGGGAGTCGTGGACGACGGGCTGCGAGGCGGGCGCCTTGGCGCCGACGTCGTCGCGGTAGAAGGAGATGTCGAGGTCGCCGAAGGGCAACTCGGCGCCGGTCAGCTCGGCGAGGACAGCGTGGAGGCGGCGCGCCAGCACAGCGCCGCGAGTGTGGATGCCGACGACCGCCAGACGATCGGAATCGGGGTTCTTCTCGGCGATCTCGTGGGCGATCCGCCGCAGCGTTCGCCTCAAATCGTCGTGCTCCAGCACGACCTTCTCACTCACTTCGTTTCGCTTCCTTCCTGGCCTCGCGGGACCTGGTTAAAGGACGGTGCTCACAGTAGCACTGGGGGAGGCGGGGACGGGTAGGCCCTCTCCTCGCAATTTGGGGAGGGCTCGTCGAGGGCCTACCCGTCCCCGCCTTGATTCGCGGCTCCGTTCGGGATGAGGTGGGGCTCACCTCGCTCGGGAAACGGTAGTTCGATGACGTCGAAGTCTTTGGGGGCGATGGTCGGCTCGAAGACCTCCCTCGCCTCCTCGATCACCTTGCCGACGTGGTAGCGGGAGGAGATGTGGACGAGGGCGAGCAGCTTCACGTGCGCCTCGGCAGCGACGGCGGCGGCCTGGCCGACGGTCGAGTGGCCGGTTTCGGCCGCCCGCTGCGCCTCCTCCTCGGCGAAGGAGGCGTCGTGGATGAGCAGGTCGGCGTCGGCCGCGGCGGAGACGGTGGCGGGGCTGGGAGCGGTATCACCCGTGATGACGATGATGCGACCGGGTCGGCTCGGGCCCATCACCCGGTCGGGAGTGACCGGGCCACTTTCGCCTTCGACGGTCTCCCCACGCTGCAGCGCCGCATAGGCCGGGCCTTCCGGCACGCCGGCCGCAGCTGCGGCCTCAGGATCGAAACGCCCCGGTCGCTCGTACTCGACCAAGGCGTAGCCGTTGGCGCGGGCGCTGTGCTTCGCTTCGAACGGCCGCACCTCGTATTCCTCGCGCTCGACCGCGTCGCCCGGCCCGAGCTCGATCAGGTCGAGCGTGTACTTGAGCCGTCCGACCAGCGGCGAGAAGACCTGGAACAGCTCCGTGAGCCCCTGCGGCCCGTAGATCCTCAGCGGCACCTGTCGGTCGGTCAGGTCATAGGTCTTCAGCAGCCCCGGAATTCCCATGATGTGGTCGGCGTGGAAGTGGGTCAGGTAGATCTCATCCACCTGCACCAGCCCCAGCGAGCGCTGCATCTGCCGCTGCGTCCCTTCCCCGCAGTCGAACAGCAACCGCTCTCCCCCACGCGCCACCAGCACGCTCGCCGTCGAGCGCCGCGCCGAGGGCACCGAGCCCCCGGTCCCGAGAAAAGTGACCGCCAAATCCATCGGCGGCGAGCCTACGCGATGTTCAGTTCAGGCTCCGGCTCATTGCGAGTGAGTCGGAAGTAGTCGCGGAGATCCCGAGGAGTCCACCTGTCGATCCCAAACTCAGCGGCAAGCCGTATACGCCGCCGCTGGTTGTTTCTCGCCGGCTCGAGTCGAAGACGACCCTCGCAGGTGGCCACTGCGTCGAGCGGCACGAGATAAACCGACGACGTCGGCGGGAAGTAGACGCCGAAGATGTCAGCAAGGCCGTCATAGGGCTGAGGCCCGCGCCCATGATCCGTCGAGCGGCAATTAAAGACGACGCAGCCTCTCAAGGGCCACGCACGCTTGCACTGAACGCGCAGAAACTCTCGATCCCCTAGATCGACCAATAGGTCGTATGGCTGCCCCTCTCCAAAAGGAATTGCAACCTCGTACCCCCGTTGGACCAAGGCGCTGAGCACCATCGCCTCTGCCTCATTGCCCCGCTTCGCAGTCGACATGTCAGTAATGTATTGTCGTCGTCAGACAGAAAGCCTCGGCAAGACGCCGGGGTGCCGCGACTGGCTAAGCTGCCGATTGAGCGCCCGTAGCTCAGCTGGATAGAGCGACAGCCTCCGGAGCTGTAGGCCACAGGTTCGAATCCTGTCGGGCGCGTCTTTTAGTTCCTCTTCGGCGGAAAGATCGTCGAGGCATCTGGGCTTACAAGCTGCCCCGCCTTCAACTGTCGGGTCGCGATCACCGTGTACTTGGGGGGCAGATCATGAAGAGGTGCTTCAACCAGATGGGCAGCGTGACGCTCCATCGCCTCCAAAATTTTCAGCAATTTCTCAATTTCAGATACTTCCGGGAGCCGGCCTCCCTTTAGATATCGAGCGCCAGAGCGCAACCTCCTCAAGCGATTGAGCGCATCAACAAACTTAGACTCGGTATTTCCTAGCCGACCCCACAAGTTGTAGATGGTTGAGACACCATCATGAGACTGAGCGTTCTCCGCCAGTTCGATGACGGGACCGCAGGATAAGAGCTCAGCCTTGGCCAAG
Organism: Solirubrobacterales bacterium; assembly: GCA_035765335.1. GTDB lineage: Bacteria > Actinomycetota > Thermoleophilia > Solirubrobacterales > 70-9 > VAYN01. Next base: position 9,005 of record DASTXV010000056.1, on the reverse strand, counting down.
AGCTCCGCGGCAGAGTGCGCGTCGTCGAGGGCAGCGCGAAGCCATCCTTGCTCAAAGGCGTATTGCGCCGTAGCGAGAAATTCTCGACCGGCTTCAAGATGCTCATCGCGAGCAGGATGTCGGTGCGCTAGCTGAAATCCGAGAAACCAGCTACCCCTATGAGCAAACCCAGTGACGTGAGGAGTGCCCGCATCCTCATCCAGCGGGCGGTAGTCACTGATCTCCGAAAAGTCCTGTTCCGTGATGAGCTGGCCCCTTTCAACCGGACCACTCGCTTTCACTTCTAGAACCCCTTGAACCTCGTCATTGAGAAGGGTTCTTGGAGGCCCAGCCTCCGGAAATTGAACCTGGAAGCGATAGAGGCCCGCGTCTTCTACCCACTCATTCTGCTCCTTGCGACGTTGGATCTCTGGCTCTATGTAGCCACTCCACACCCAGGAGAAGATTTCGCTGGCAGCATGCGCCGCCGCCCCCTCATCCAGGCCCAACGACTCTTTTTGAGCCAAATTGGAGGAAGCCCCTTTCATGGATGCGAGAGTAGCCAAGGGGCCCGACACTCAATTCGCGGGCGCGTCTCCTGCTGATCAGGCGCCGGCGGCCTTGAAGCGACCGACCCACTCGTCGCGGTCGAACTGGGCGGGCTCGGTTTCGGCTAGGAAGCGTTCGAGGGCGGCGATGAAGCGGCCGGGGCGCTCCAGCTGGGGAACGTGGCCGGTGTCCTCGAAGATCTCGAGCTGGGCGCTGGGGAGTTGGGTGTGGGCCTGGCGGGCGTGCTCGACGGGGATGATCGGGTCGTTCTCGCCCCAGACGATCAGCAGCGGCAGGGCCTCGGCGAGGTAGAGCTTGTCGAGGGCCGCCACGCGCTGGCCCTCCATCCCGACCACGGAGCGGAGGGTGGCGACGAAGGCCTTGCGGCGATCGGGGTCGGTCAAGGTCGCGTAGCCGCGGGTGACTTCAGCCAGATCGGCGTTGGGGCGCAGGCCGATCAGGTTGAGACCGCGGCCGATCACGGAGCCGAGCCGGGTCCCCACTCCGGCGGTGGCGGAGATGAACAGCTCCGCCCCCGGCAGCGCCGCTGCCCGCAGAATCGGGCTGACGTCGGGGCCGAGGCCGCCGCTGGAGACGAGCACCAGGCGCTCGACCATCTCCGGGTACTGGTAGGTGAACTGCATCGCGACGCCGCCGCCGAGCGAGTGCCCGACCAGGGTCGCGCGCTCGTGGCCCAGGGTCAGCATCAGGTCGCGCAGGGCGCTGGCGAGGCTGCCGAGCGAGTAGTCGCCGCCTCCCGGCGCCGAGGCGCCGTGGCCGGGGAAGTCGGGGGCGATCACGGTGTGGTTGATCGCCAGCGGCTCGATCACCGCTTCCCAGTTGGCGCAGGTGCCCGCCATCCCGTGGATCAGCAGCAGAGCGGGCCCGGAACCCGCTTCGATGAAGTTGATCGGCCGGCCGTGGACCTCGACGGCCCTTGGCTTGGGCTCCGCCCGCTCGAGCCTGGTTACCTTGCCTGCCATGAGGAGAACCTACCCCCGAGGGCGGTCGAGGTATCGCCCCGCAGCGAATCTGTGACGAATTTCAATACTGTCGCCCTGTGAACGAGGCCCCCCAAGGCAGCGCCGCCCCGGGCACCCGCCCACCCCGCGGCGCCCTGATCGTGATCGCGGTCGGCCTCCTCGCCTGCGTGGTCGCCGCCCTGGCCTCCACCGGCAAGGGCGAGGGCGAAGCGGCGAACCTGGAATGGGTCCAGGCGAGCGAGCCCACGGAATCCAAGCCCGTGCCGGTCCCCGGCGGGCAAGGTGAGATGCGGCTGACCGACGCCCGCGTCCGCGCCACCGGCACCAACGTCAGCGGCTACTCGCTCTTCATCACCAGTTCGAAGCTGAACGTAAGCGCCGGCTCGCCGATCAGCGGCGGAACCATCCTCTGCTCGGTTAAGGCCCCGAAAGGGACCGAAGTCGCCCAGAGCTCCGGCGGCCTCCGCGGCACCTACCCGCGCTCCTCCGAAGCCGGGATCTACAACCAGGAAGTGCCGGAAGTCGTGCTGATGGACTTCAGCTCGAAGAGCAGCGAACTCGCCGTGCTCGAATTCCCCGACCGGCCCCGCCGCTTCACCACCGAAAAAGGCGTCAAGGTCGAATGGCCCGAATACCGGGTCGGGACGGAGCGGATCGAGTACTCCGTCACGGGCAAACCGAAGCAGGACCTGGTCCTCCCCTTCTTCACGATCTGGCGCACCACCGACGTCCCCTCGGCCGAGATCGAGTGCGAGCTCGAGAGCAAAGCCGGCACCGCGACCGTCGGCACCGAGGCGGCGCTGGCGAAACGCTCCCCGCCGATCGACGAAGAAGCCGAAGAGCGCAAAGAAGAAGAACGCGAAGAGGCCGAAGAGGAAGCCGAAGACGAGGAGTAGCTAGGTCTCCAGCGTCGTCTGCGGCGCGACCAGCAGCTCCGGCCCCTCCTCAGTCCCCTTGCCGACCTTGTTCAGCTTCGGGTTCGCCGGCGAGCCCTCCATCCGCCGCGGATCGAGCGGACCGCACATCGCCACCGCCCCCTCGGCGCTGAGCTCGGGGTTCAGCCAGGCCGCCTCCGCCTCCGGGCCCGGCAGGATCGCCGGCATCCGGTCGTGGACCGGCGCCACGACCTCGTTCGGCGTCGTCGTCACCAGGGTGCAGGTGTAGAGGTAGCCGTCGTCGTAGCCGCGCTCGGCCGGGTCCTCCCACTCCTTGCGGGTGCAGAGGCCGGCGAAGGCGAAGGGCTCGCCACCATCGACGGTGAAGCGCCAGGGCTGGCGCGGCTGCTTCGGGTCCTCCGCCTTCATCCACTCGTAGAAGCCGTCGGCGACGATCAGGCAGCGGTGGCGGAACTTGCCGACGAGCGGGCTGTAGGCCCGGCTCTTCATCAGGTTCTCTTTTTTCGCGTTGATCATCCGGTAGCCGACCTTGAGGTCCTTGGCCCAGACCGGAACCAGGCCCCAGCGCATCAGCTTCGCCTCGCGCGCCCCCTGCTTCGCCTCCTCCTCGTCGGGAGAGGAGCGGACGACGAGGATCTCCTGGGTCGGGGCGACGTTGAAGCGGCCGAAGCCAGGCGGCGTTTTCTCCTTAGCCGCCTCCTTGTGTTCCAGCGCCTTTTCCAGCTCGACCTCGAAGCGGTCGGCGACCTTCTTGGTGTCCTTGGTGGTGACGGTGAAGCGCCCGCACATGGAGAGCAGACTAACCGGCCGCGCCCTCGACCTCGGGTCGCAGCTCGGCGTGGTCCCGGTACCAGTCGAGGGTGCGGATCAGGCCGTCGCGCAGCTCCACCTCGGGGCGCCAGCCGGTCATCTCCCGCAGCTTGGTCGAGTCGACGAACTGGCGGTCGATCTCGCCGTCGGGGTTGCCGGTGCCGAGGTATTCGGGCTCGAGGTCAGTCCCCGAGACGGCGACGATCGTCTCCAGCACCTCGCGGACCGAGTGCGGGGTCTCGCCGCCGGCGTTGAAAGCCTCCCCCGCGCCCGGACCCCCAGCGCCGACCGCGCTCTCGACCGCGAAGTAGGCGGATACGGCGTCGGCGACGTAGAGGAAGTCGCGTTCGGGGCTGCCGTCGGAGCGGATCTGCGGGCGGCGCCCGTCGAGCACCGCCGCGATCGCCTCCGGGATCAGGCGCGAGAAGTTGGGGTCGCCGCCGCCGTAGATGTTGGCGAAGCGGGTCACCGCCACCGGCAGACCATAGGCGGGCCGGTAGCTGAGCGCGATCGCGTCGGCGGCCGCCTTGCTCGCCTCGTAGGGTGAGGCCGGCTGCAGCCGCATCTCCTCCCGGTAGGGCAGCTCGTCGCTGGGACCGTAGGCCTTGTCAGAGGAGGCGACGACAACCGCCGGCACGTCGGCGCGGCGACAGGCCTCGAGCAGGCCCCAGGTCCCGCGCACGTTGATTTCGAAGGTCTGCGTGGGGTCGGCCATCGCCGGCCCGACCAGGGTCTGGGCGGCGAGGTGGAAGACGACGTCGAACTCGCCGGCGGCGATCGTCGCCTCGACCGCGGGGGCGTCGCGGAGATCGACCTGGACCAGCTCCACCTCGGTGTCGATTCCTTGCAGGGCGAGGCCGGAGCGGGCCGGCGGCGCCAAGTCGAGGACCGTGACCGCGTCGCCGCGTTCGAGCAGCGCCCGCGCCAGGTTCGAGGCGACGAAGCCGTGGCCGCCGGTGACGAGCGACCGCTTCACGGGGCCTCCACCGTTGCCGCGTCCCAGATCCGCCAGGGCGCCCGGCCCGCGGTCCAGAGGTCGTTGAGGACGACCGCGTCCTTGTAGGTGTCCATGCAGTCCCAGAACCCCTCGTGGCGGAAGGCGCGCAGCTGGCCGTCCGCCGCCAACCGCGAGAGCGGCTCGCGCTCGAGCACGCTGTCGGCGTCGAGGTACTCGAAGAAGCCCGGCTCGAAGCAGAAGAAGCCGCCGTTGATCCAGTGCTCGCTGCGGGGCTTCTCGACGAAGCCGCTGACCGCCTCGCCGGCGAGCTCCGCCACGCCCCACTGCAGGTGCGGCCGCACCACGGTGACGGTGCCCAGCGCGCCCTGCCGCTCGTGGAACTCGTTCAGGGCGTTTAAGTCGACATCCGCGACTCCGTCCGCGTAGGTAGCGCAGAAGCGCTCGTCGCCCAGCCGCTCCGCGAGCGCCGCGATGCGGCCGCCCGTCGGCGTGTCCAGGCCGGTGTCGATCGCCTCCACCCGCACCCCCTCCGGCCAGCGCTCAGCGGCCGCGAACTCCGCCACCGCCTCGCCCATGTACCCCGTCGCCAGCAGGAAGCGGTCGAAGCCCCGCGCCGCGTAGATCTGGATCACGTGCCAGAGGATCGGCCGGCCGCCGATCTCGACCAGCGCCTTCGGCACCGACTCGGTCCGCTCGCGCAGCCGCGTCCCACGGCCGCCACAGAGGATGACTACCGGTGGCTTCATCGTTTCCAGAGTTTTAGCCCCTATAGGGGCCCAAAGGGTGGAAACGATCAGCCGCCGGCGACGGCGGGGAGGATCGTCACCTCGTCGCCGTCGTTGATTGAGGTCTCCAGGCCCTGCTGGAAGCGGATGTCCTCGCCGGAGACGTAGACGTTGACGAAGCGGCGCAGGTCGCCGTCCTGGGTGATCCGGTCGCGGAGGCCGCCGTGGGCCTCGAAGACGGCGTCGAGCACCTCGCCGACGGTCCCTCCGTCCACCTCGAGCTCGGCGTTGCCGCCGGTGGCGGCGCGCAGCTGCGTCGGGATCTTCACGGTGACTGGCATCTAGACGGCTACCTCCTGGCGGAACTCGGCCTCGAAGCTGTCGAGGTCGGGGTCGATCTCGTGCATCTGGAACGTATCGCGGGTCGCGTCGAGCGTCTTCAGGCCCTCGCCGGTGATGTACACGACCACCCGCTCGCCCGCGGCGATCTCGCCGCGTTCGGCCAGCTTGCGCAGGACCCCGACGGTGACGCCGCCGGCGGTCTCGGTGAAGATCCCCGTCGTCTCCGCCAACAGCTTGATCCCTTCGCGGATCTCCTGGTCGGTGACCGAGTCGACGCCGCCGCCGGTGCGGCGGGCGTGCTCGACCGCGTAGGGGCCGTCGGCGGGGTCGCCGATCGCGAGGCTCTTGGCGATCGTCTCCGGCCGCTGCGGCTTGCAGACTTCCCAGCCTTCGGCGAAGGCGGTGGCCACCGGGCTGCAGCCCTCGGCCTGGGCGCCGTTGAAGGTCGGCTGCTCGCCGGAGACGAGCCCGAGGTCGAGCCACTCCTGGAAGCCGCGGCCGAGCTTGGTGAAGAGCGAGCCGGAGGCGATCGGGCTGACCACCCGGTCGGGCAGCTTCCAGCCGAGCTGCTCGACCGTCTCGTAGGCGAGCGTCTTCGAGCCCTCGGCGTAGTAGGGGCGCAGGTTGACGTTGACGAAGGCCCACGGGCGCGTCTCGGCGAGCTGGGTGCAGAGCCGGTTGACGTCGTCGTAGTTGCCGCGCACGCCGACCAGGTTGGTCCCGTAGACGCCGGTGGCGAGCAGCTTCTGCTCCTCGAGGTTGGCGGGGACGAAGACGTAAGAGTCGAGTCCGGCGGCGGCCGCGTGGGCGGCGACGGCGTTGGCGAGGTTGCCGGTCGAGGCGCAGGCGACGGTCTCGAAGCCGAGCTCCTTCGCTTTCGCGACCGCTACCGCCACGACCCGGTCCTTGAACGAGTGGGTCGGGTTGGCGGCGTCGTTCTTGATGTAGATCTCGGCATCGACCCCGAGCCGCTGCTCGAGGCGTTCCGCCCGCAGCAGCGGCGTCAGCCCGGGCTCGAGCGGGTCGCTGGCCTTGCCCTTGAACGGGAGGAAGTCCCGGTAGCGCCAGATCCCCTGCGATCCGGCCTGGATCCGCCTCTTCACCTCCGCCGCGTCAAGTCCGCTGAAGTCGTAGGCGACCTCCAGCGGGCCGAAGCAGTTTTCGCAGACGTAGCTGGCGTCCAGCTCGTACGCCGTCCCGCACTCCTTGCACTTCAGGCTCTCTACTGACATCCGATCCTCTTTTCCGCTACTTACGAAAAAACCTCGCCGTCTGTGGGGCGAGGTCCGATCGGACGTCCCCCACATCTTTCAGGCCTTTGCCTGCTGGATTTGGCACCTGTCTCAACCTTGCGGTTGCGATGGTTGCCGGGGCTTCACTGGGCCAGTCCCTCCACCCCTCTAGATGTGGCGCTTATGTGGGTGGAACCTTACCAGGCGACCTCCCGTCCTTCCAATCCGCGCAAGGCGGCTAACCTAGGCGGCACGATGAGCCCGCTGCACCAAGAGACGATCGGACTGAACGATGCCGAACCTTCCGAAACCGAGGCTGCGGCGGCCCGGCCGGCGCGGCGAGCTCGTCTCTCAGCCCGCGGCGCCTGAGCCGCAGAAGCCGAACGTCGAGCAGATCGATTCCTCCGGCCTGCGCTGGGTCAACATCGAGTGGCCCGGCTCGCTGGAGCGGACCTGGCTCGAGGAGCACTTCGAGTTCCACGCCCTCGACCTCGAGGACGTGCTCTCGCGCAACCAGCGGCCGAAGATCGACGTCTACGACGACTACCTCTTCATCGTCCTCCACCTGCCGGTCTTCGACCCCCAGGCCGGCCGCCTCGGCGCCGGCGAGCTCGACGTCTTCGTCGGCCCCGACTACGTGGTGACGATCCCGAACATGCCGCTGCAGCCGGTCGAGTACCTGTTCGAGCGCTGCCGCGCCAAAGAGGAGCTGCGCGAACAGCTCTTCTCGCGCGGCTCCGGCTACCTGCTCTACCGGCTCGTCGACGACAGCTTCGACTACTGCTTCCCGATGCTGCGCAAGATCGGCAACAAGCTCGACGCGCTCGAGGACCAGATCTTCGAAGAGCGGGCCGAGGAGGTCGTGCGCGACATCTCCAACGTCAAGCAGGAGATCATCAACTTCCGCAAGGTGATCCGGCCGCAGCGGCCGGTGCTCCGCGACCTCGAGAAGGTCAAGCAGCGCTACCTCGCCTCCGACCTCGACCTCGAGATCTACTTCGACGACATCGTCGACGCCCACGAGCGGATCTGGGACATGCTGGAGAACTACAAAGAGGTGGCCGAGGCGCTGGAGGAGACCAACGAGTCGCTGATCTCCCACCGCCTCAACGACATCCTCCGGGTGCTGACCGCGATCAGCGTCGTGATCCTGCCGCTGACCCTGATCGCCAGCGTGATGGGGATGAACACCTGGGTCCCCGACGAGGGCCAGGAAGTCGGCTTCTTCATCGTCCTCGGGGTGATGGCGGTCCTGCTGGTGGGGATGATCGCCTACTTCCGCCGCCGCAAGTGGCTCTGAGCGCTGGACGCTCTCGTAGGATGCGCGGCCCGTGGCAAATTTCCGCATCTGGGCGCCCTGGCGCCTCGCTTACGTGAAGGACGCGTCCAAGGACATCGAGGAGGAGTGCATCTTCTGCGCCAAGCCGGCGGCGGAGGATGACGAGGCGAACCTGATCGTCCACCGCGGCGAGCGCTGCTTCCTCATCCTCAACCTCTTCCCGTACACGAACGGGCACCTGATGGTGGCCCCCTACGAGCACATCGGCCGCCTGCAGGAGATCCCGGCCGAGACGCTGGCGGAGATGATGGCGCTGGCGCAGCGGGCGATGGACCGGCTCGAGGCGGTCTACGAGCCGCACGGCTACAACGTCGGCTTCAACCAGGGCCGCGTCGCCGGCGCCGGGGTCGAGCACCACATCCACTTGCACGTCGTCCCCCGCTGGGCCGGCGACAACAACTTCATGCCGGTGATCGCCGACACGAAAGTGATGCCGCAGTCGATCGAGCAGAGCTACGAGGCTCTGAAAGGAGCGTTTTGAACGACCAGTCCCCCCTGGCGCCGCCGGGAATCTTCAAGGCCTACGACATCCGTGGGCTGCACGGAAGCGAGATGGACGAGACGACGGCGCTGGCCATCGGCCGCGCCTTCGCCCGGGTGCTGGGACGGCTGCGGGGCAAGGCGCCGAGCGAGCTGCGGGTCGGGCTCGGGCGCGACATGCGGCTGACCGCGCCGGCGATGGCCGCGGCGGTGCGCGAGGGGCTGATCGCCGAGGGGGCGACGGTCGTCGACGCCGGCCAGGTCGCGACCGAGATGCTCTACCACCTGGTCGGCTCGCGCGAGCTCGACGGTGGCGCGATGGTGACCGCCTCCCACAATCCGAAGGCGTACACCGGGGTCAAGCTCGTGCGCGAGGGCGCGCTGCCGCTCTCCGGCGACGCCGGCATCGGCGACGTCAAGGCGGAGATCGAAGCCGGTCTCGGCGAGGCGCCCGGCGGCGGCTCGGTCGAGGATGTCGACGTCTGGGACGAGTACCACGCGCACGCCCTCTCCTTCATCGATCCGAGCACCGTGAAGCAGATGAAGGTCGTCGTCGACGGGGGCAACGGGATGGCGGGCCCGATGGCAGGGCCGGTTCTCGAGAAGCTGCCGCTGGAGTTGGAGGAGATGTACTTCGTCCCCAACGGCGAGTTCCCCGACCACGAGCCGAACCCGCTGCTGGAGGAGAACCGCCAGATGATCATCGCGCGGG
>DASTXV010000055.1:0-8798 GCA_035765335.1 Solirubrobacterales bacterium | reverse complement strand
CGGCTCCAGCTCGATCTCGCCGTCGCGGATCCAGTCGTAGAAGAGGAACTCGCCGAAGCCGGTCCGCTCGACCCGCTTGAGGAACTGCTTGGGGATGATCTGGTCGGTGTCGACGTCGCTGCGGTCCAGCACCGACACCTTGCCCTCGATCACGTCAATCGGCCTCATGCTCAGCTCCAATCCCTGATGTCGACGAAATGGCCCTCGACGGCCGCGGCGGCGGCCATTTTCGGGCTGACCAAGTGGGTGCGGCCACCCTTGCCCTGGCGCCCCTCGAAGTTGCGGTTCGAGGTCGAGGCGCAGCGCTCGCCTTCGTTCAGCGTGTCCGGGTTCATCCCCAGGCACATCGAGCAGCCCGCCACGCGCCAGTCGAAGCCGGCGCTCTTGAAGACCTCGTCGAGACCCTCTTCCTCGGCAGCCTTCTTCACCTGCTGGGAGCCGGGGACGACCATCGCGCTGATGCCGGGGGCGACCTTGCGGCCCTCGACGATCGCCGCGGCCTCGCGCAGGTCCTCGATCCGCGAGTTGGTGCAGGAGCCGATGAAGACGCGTTCGGGGGCGATCTCGGTCACCGGCGTGCCGGCCTCCAGGCCCATGTAGGCGAGGGCGCGCTCGGCCGCTTCGCGGTCGGCCGGCGAGTCCAGCTGAGCGGGGTCGGGGACGCGGTCGGTGACCTCGACCACCTGGCCGGGGTTGGTGCCCCAGGTGACCATCGGCGAGATCCCGGAGGCGTCAACCTCGATCTCGGTGTCGAAGCTGGCCTCGGGGTCGGTCGGCAGCTCGCGCCAGCGGGCCATCGCCGCCTCGAAGTCGGCCGGGGCCGCGGGGCGTCCCTTCACCCACTCGAAGGTGGTCTCGTCGGGGGCGATCATCCCGGCGCGGCCGCCGCCCTCGATCGTCATGTTGCAGATCGTCATCCGGCCCGGCATCCCCAGCGCCTCGATCGCGGGGCCGGCGTACTCGACCGCGTAGCCGGTCATGCCGCCGGTGCCGAGGCGGCCGATCGTCGCCAGGATCAGATCCTTCGGGGTGACGCCGTGGCGGAGCTCGCCGGTGTAGTTGATCCGCATCGTCTTCGGCCGCTTCTGGACCAGGCACTGGGTCGCCAGCACGTGCTCGACCTCGGAAGTGCCGATGCCGAAGGCCAGCGCCCCGAAGGCGCCGTGGGTGGAAGTGTGGCTGTCGCCGCAGACGATCGTCATCCCCGGCTGGGTGACGCCCAGCTCCGGGCCGATCACGTGGACGATTCCCTGGCGGTCGGAGCCCAGCGAGTAGATCGGCACGCCGAATTCCTCGCAGTTGCGCTCCAGGGTTTCGACCTGGACCCGGGAGAGCTGGTCGGCGATCAGACGCGCCGCCATCGTCCCGTCGGTCGGGGTGTTGTGGTCAGCGGTGGCGAGGGTCTTGTCCGGGCGGCGGACCTTGCGGCCGGCGAGGCGGAGGCCGTCGAAGGCCTGCGGCGAGGTGACCTCGTGGACCATGTGCAGGTCGATGTAGATCAGCCCCGGCGATACCTCATGGGCCTCCCAGATCTTGTCGAACATCGTTTTCGGCATTGCGTCAGCTCCTCCTCAGGCCGGCGGCGATCACGGCGAGGAAGCGGGTCGCCTCCTGGCCTTCGTTCTCGAAGTGATGGGGAAGGTCGGCGTCGAAGGTGACGCTGTCCCCCGCTCGAAGCTCGTGGCGGCTGCCGTCGACGACCAGCGCCAGGGTGCCGGCGAGGACGACGGCGGTCTCGCGGCTGCCGGGCTCGTGCATCGGCGGGTCCTCGCGGCCGCCGGTGGTGGCGCCGGGCTCCAGCACGTGCAGGGAGACGTCGGCGCGCTGGCCGGGCAGCGGCGGGGTCAGCTCCTCGAAGCGGTGCCCCCCGCGCTCGGAGCGGCGGCGGCCAGCGGCGCGGCTGATCGCCACGTGCTGCCCCTCGTCGAGGCGCAGCAGCTGCGAGAGCGTCAACTCCAGCCCCGCGGCGATCTTGCCGGCGACGGCAAGGGTCGGGCTCGTCTCCCCCCGCTCGACCTGCGAGAGCATCGGCGCGCTGACGCCCGAACGCTCGGCGAGGTCGCGGAGGGACAGGCCCATCGCGTCGCGCAAGGCGCGGATGCGAGGGCCGACGGCGGGTGCGGGGTCTTTGGTGGCGGGCGCGGCGGTTGCCATGGGGGTTGTACGCTATCACGGACGCTTGTAAGTCAACAGCGCCCGCAGGTCCGCCGCGACCGCCTCCGCTTCGTCATCGAGCTGGTTCCAGGTGATGTGGATGACCGAGTAGCCGGCGACCCTGAGCCTGCGGTCGCGGGCGCGGTCCTCGCGGAAGGCGGTGCGGGTGCGGTGGCCCTGCCAGCCGTCTAGCTCGACGATCTGGCGCACCTCGGGCCAGTGGCAGTCGACGCAGACTCGCTTGTTGCCAAGGACGATCCAGTCGTTGTAGCGGGGTAGGGGGAGGTGGTGCAGGCGCAGGAAGGGGCCGAAGCGCTCCTCCAAGGGCGAGCGCTTGCGGCCGGGGGGCTCTTCTCGCAGGCGATCGAGGGCTGAGCGGACCTTGCGGGTGCCTCGTCTGCCCGGGTAGCGCTCGAGGAGGTGGGGCAATGAGAGGCGGTCGGATAGCTCGAGGAATTCGGACTCGCGCAGGAGGTTCTGGACCGTCTCGGCGTCCTCAGTCGCCGCGAGGTCGAAAATCGCGCGGGGGACGGTGGTGACCGGGATGCCTTCCTCCACGGTGCGCTCGTCGGGGGGCAAAGACGAGTGATGGCGCTTGACCAGCTTCGAGGAGGTGCTCTTGCGGGGGACGGTCACGTCCACCGCTCGTTCCGAGTAGCCACGCAGGCCCCAGAGCGAAGCGGCGGAATGGTGGCTCAAGACGGCCTCGGGGCCTGAGGCAAGCACTGCTGCCATCAGCCAGCCGTGCCTGGGAATCAAGCGGTGGCCGACGGCATAGACGCCCGGGAGCAGGCGGTGGAGGCGCCCGAGCGCGAGGCGGCGCTCGATCGAATCCTCTCCCAGTCCCAGGTCGAGCAACTGCTGGCGCGCCACGACCCCGTGCTGGCGCCTGGCCAGCTCGGCGATCTCGCCCTCGCTCCCGCGAGACCGTCTCAACCCGCGGATATCGCGGGTTTTCACGGTCTCGGCGGGCACCCGCTGAGCCTGGCGGGTTCGGGCGCACGCGTGGTGCGCAGATCGGGCCAGTTCTCACGCAAAAGGCGCGCGAGAGCCGGACCCCATCGACGCCTACCTGCCCACGGAGGCGTCGATGGGGTCCGGCGTCCTCGAAAGCCCTACGGCCCGGGCGTGCGTTCGACGGCCGCTTCGGCGGTCGCCGCCTCGGCCTCGCGCGTCGCGGCGCCTTCCAGGGCGTTCGACAGCGCGCGGACGTACGCGCGCGCCGAGGCCTCGAGGATGTCGGTCGCCACGCCCTGGCCGGTCGCCAGGCGGCCGGCGGCGCGTAGCTGCACGGTCACTTCGCCGAGGGCGTCCTCTCCCCCGGTCACCGCCTCGACCTTGTACTCGACCAGCTCGCACTCGGTCTCGGCGGCGTCCTGGATCGCGTGGAAGATCGCGTCGACCGGGCCGTCGCCGCTCGATTCGCCCGTGGACTCCTCGCCGGAGGGCAGGGTCACCGCGACTTTCGCCACCGGCGGGCGGCGGGTTCCCGCCTCGACCTCGAACCAGGCCAGCTCGTGGGCTTCGGAGCGGTCGCGCATCTCGTCGGAGACGATCGCCTCCAGGTCCAGCGCGGTCACCTGCTTCTTGCGGTCGGCGACCTCCTTGAAGGCCTTGAAGGCGTTGTTCAGCGCCTGCCCCTCGACCTTGAAGCCCAACTGCTCCAGCGCGTCCTTCAGCGCGTGGCGGCCGGAGTGCTTGCCCAGGACGATCGAGTTCGACTCCAGGCCGACTTCGGTCGCGTCCATGATCTCGTAGGTGCTGCGCTCCTTCAGGACGCCGTCCTGGTGGATCCCGGACTCGTGGGCGAAGGCGTTGCGGCCGACCACCGCCTTGTTCGGCTGCACCGGGTAGCCGGTCAGGCGGCTGACCATGCGGCTGGTGCGGGCGATCTCCCGGGTGTTGATCTGAGTCCAGAGGCCGTGGACGTCCTCGCGGACGCCGATCAGCATCGCGATCTCCTCCAGCGAGCAGTTGCCCGCCCGCTCGCCGATCCCGTTGACCGCGCACTCGACCTGCCGCGCGCCCGCCAGCACCCCGGCGTAGGAGTTGGCGACGGCCATCCCCAAGTCGTCGTGGCAGTGGACCGACATCTCAACGCCCCGCAGCGACGGCGCCAGCTCGTACAGGCGCCGGAAGTAGTCGGCGTACTCCTCGGGCGTGGTGTAGCCGACGGTGTCGGGGATGTTGACGACGGTCGCGCCCTCCTCGACGGCGATCGCGCAGACTTCGGCGGTGAACTCGACGTCGGCGCGGGTCGCGTCCATCGGCGAGAACTCGACGTCCTCGCAGTAGGACTTGGCCAGCGACACCGCCGCCCGGGCCTGGCCCTTGACGTCCTCGCGGTCGGTCTGCAGCTGGTGCTCGATGTGGATGTCGGAGGTCGAGATGAAGGTGTGGATGCGGGGCCGTCCCGCCTCCTTGATCGCCCCCCAGGCGGCGTCGATGTCGGCCTTGTGGGTGCGGGCGAGGCCGCAGATCACCGGCCCCTCGACCTTGCGCGAAATTTCCTGGACCGCCTCGAAGTCGCCGGGCGAGGTGATCGGGAAGCCGGCCTCGATCACGTCGACCCCCAGGCGGGCGAGCTGCTGGGCGATCTCGACCTTCTCGGCGGTGTTCAGCGAGATCCCGGGCGACTGCTCGCCGTCTCGCAGCGTGGTGTCGAAGATGTGGACGCGGTTGGCGTCGGATTTGGCTTCTACTTGCGGTCCGGAACCCATTGGACCTCTCCTTCTCTTTCTAGTTCGAATGGCCTTTGTCTCTCGCGGCTATCGCGCCGCCCAGCGCTATTCCCCCCGAGGGGGGAGGAGAAGGAGTAGCGCGAGGCTGTCGAGCCGAGTGCCCATTCGGCTCCGAACCTTAGCGTAGGCTGCGCGAATCGCAACCCCGCAATCCACCAGTCCGCCCCAGAAAACCAACTGGCTCGCGCTGTTCGCGATGGGGATGGCCGTGGTCGTGATCGCCAACGACTTCACCGCGGTCAACGTCGCCCTGCCGACGATGGAGCGGGACTTCGAGACCAACGTCAACACGATCCAGTGGGTGATCAACGCCTACGCGCTGACCTTCGGGGTGATGATCGTCACCGGCGGCCGCCTCGCCGACATGTTCGGCCGCCGCAACGCCTTCTTCCTCGGCAGCGCCATCTTCGCCTCGATGTCGGCGCTCGGCGGCGTCGCCCCGAGCGAGACCTGGCTGATCGCCGCGCGGGTGCTGATGGGGATCGGCGGGGCGCTGATGTGGCCGGCGATCCTCGGGATGACCTACGAGATTCTGCCGGAAGAGAAGGCCGGGCTCGCGGGCGGGATCATCATCGGCGCCGCCGGCCTCGGCAACGCAGTCGGGCCGCTGCTGGGCGGCGTCCTCACCCAGGAGCTGAGCTGGCGCTGGATCTTCTTCCTCAACGTCCCGATCGCGATCTTCGCCGTCGCGGTCACCTACTGGCTGGTCCACGTCAAGGAGCCGGAGGGCGGCGAGCGGCGGATCGACTACGCCGGGATCACGACGCTCTCGGTCGGCCTCGTCTCGCTGCTGATCGGGCTCGACCAGGTCGCCGACTGGGGCCTGGGCGACCCGAGGGTGATCGCGATGCTGGTCCTGGCGGCGGTGATGATCGCCGCCTTCCTGCGGATCGAGCGGGGCGCCGGCACCCACGCGCTGATCCCGCGCGCGGTGATGGGCAACGAGAACTTCACCGCCTCCTGCGTCGCCGTCCTCTTCATGGCCGGGACCTTCTTCGCGGCGCTGCTCTACCTGCCGCAGATCATGGAGAAGCAGCTCGGCTACTCGGCCCTGGAGTCCGGGCTGGGGATGCTGCCCTTCCTCGCCGTCTTCGCCCTCTCCTCCTTCGCTGCCGGCCCCCTCTACGACCGCGTCGGTGCCAAGCGCCTGGCCGTCGTCGGGGCGGCCTTCATCACCCTCGGCCCGATCCTCTTCTTCTCCCTCATCGACGAGGGATCCGGCTACGGGGCGCTGGTCCCGGGCATGGTCGTGATGGGCATCGGCGCCGGCAGCTTCGTCCCCACCGCGACGACCGCCGGCGTCACCTCGGTCGACGAATCGCAGACCAGCCTCGCGGGGGGCATCGTCTACATGTTCCAGATCGCAGGCGGGGCGATCGGGCTGGGCCTGACCACCACCGTCTTCACCGGCTCGACCCCGCCGTTCATCGACGGGGTGCAGGCCGCCTTCAGGCTCGACGCGGCGCTCTCGGTGATCGGGCTGCTGGTAGCGATCGCCTTCGTCGGCGGCCGACTGCTCTCGCGAGACGTCGCCAAGAAAAGCACCTAACGCGCTAGCCAGGCTTCGACCCGGCCTGGTCCTTGGGCCCCAGGTCGGTGGTGTCCGTTCCTGGGCCGCCGTTCAGGTAATCGGATTCGGCGCCGCCGACCAGCCGGTCTTCGCCGCCGCCTCCGAGAAGCCAGTCCCTGCCGGCGTTCCCAAAGAGCCAGTCCTTCCCCTGCATGCCGTAGAGGAAGTCGTCTCCGGGTCCCCCTAGGAGCTTGTCGTCGCCGGCACCGCCGCGGAGACGATCGTTACCCGGCCCGCCCCGCAGGGTGGTGGCGATGAGGATCTTCGGGGAGATGATCACCGAGTCGTCGCCACCGCCGGCATTGACTTCGAAACCGGCGATCGCCACCGCCTCGCAAACCAGCTGATGATTGGAATCTTCGGGCCGGGTGCAGATCTTTCCGTCGGCTTCGAGCGGGCTGAGCGAGTCGACCAGGTAGCTGCGGCCGTCCTGGCTGAGCTTGATGTCGAGCACGTCCTGGCCAGAGCCCCCGACCAGGAGGATCGTCACCGGCCCTCCGGCGGCATGGGCGCTCGTGGCGAGGCATCCCGCCAGGATCAAGAGCGCGCTGACAACCAGCCTTTTCATGCCGAAGGTTCGAAAGTCCCTGGAGATGGTTCCTTAAGTCAACAACTTAGGAACCCGGACGTTTCGGCGACCGAACTTAAAGATCGACAGAGCGCCCGGCGGAGAAGCCCTCGAGGGCGAGGATCTTCTCGATCGCCTCCGGGCGCACCGGCGCGTCGGTCGTCAGCGCCATCACCGCCTGCTCGCCGCCGCTCTCGGCGCCGACGGCGGCGGAGACGATGTTGACTCCCTCCTCACCGAAGAGGGTGCCGACGCGGCCGATCATCCCCGGCTGGTCGGCGTAGCGGAGGACGGTGATGTGCTCGGCGAAGGGCAGGTAGAAGCTCTCGCGCCAGGCGGAGACGAGGTAGGGCTCGTTGCGGGGACCGACGCTGGTCCCGGCGACCTCGACCTCGCCGCTGGCGGTCTGGACCCGGACGCGGACCAGCTCGGTGAAGTCCTCGGCGCTGGCGTCGGTGGTCTCGGAGAGCTCGATTCCCCGCTCCTCGGCCATCTGCGGGGCGTTGACGAGGTTGACCGGCTCCTCGGTGTGGCCGGAGAGGATCCCGACCATCACCGCGATCCCGAGCAGACGGGTGTCGTGCGAGGCGATGCGGCCGCGGAATTCGGCGCTGACCTTCTCGACCGAGCCATCGCCGAGGCCCTGGGCGAGGCGGCCGAGCTTTTCGCAGAGCGGGACGAAGGGCGCCAGCGCCTCCATCGCCTCGGGCCGCACGGCGGCGATGTTGACCGCGTTGGTGACGACGCCGCCGGTCAGCGCCGCGGTCACCTGCTCGGCGGTGAC
The DNA here is from genome assembly GCA_035765335.1 of Solirubrobacterales bacterium. GTDB lineage: Bacteria > Actinomycetota > Thermoleophilia > Solirubrobacterales > 70-9 > VAYN01. The sequence continues at coordinate 981 of DASTXV010000055.1, read as the reverse complement.
GACGCCGGCGCGGTCCTGCGCCTCGGCGGTCGAGGCCCCCAGGTGCGGGGTGACGACGACGTCGGGGCGGGAGAAGATCGGGTGCTCGGTGAAGGGCTCGGAGGGGAAGACGTCCAGCGCGGCGCCGGCGAGCTTGCCGGACTCGAGGCCGGCCATCAGCGCGTCGAGGTCGACCAGCTCGCCGCGGGCGCAGTTGACGAGGCGGGCGCCGTCCTTCATCGCGGCGATCGTCTCGGCGTTGATCATCCCGATCGTCTCCGGGGTCTTCGGCGTGTGCAGGGTGATGAGGTCGGCCTGCCCCAGCACCTCCTCGATGCTCTCGGCGCCCTCGACGCCGAGGTCGCGGAAGCGCTCGGCGGAGACGAACTTGTCGAAGGCGACCACGTCCATCTCGAAGCTCTGCGCCCGTTTCGCCACCAGCTGGCCGATGCGGCCAAAGCCGATCACCCCCAGCGTCTTGCCGTAGAGCTCGGCGCCCTTGAACTTGGCGCGGTCCCAGCGGCCGGCGACCAGCGATTCGTGCGCCTGCGGCACGTTGCGGAAGAGGGCGAGGGCCAGCGCCAGCGTGTGCTCGGCGGCGGCGACCGAGTTCGATTCGGGCGCGTTGGCGACGATGATCCCGCGGCGGGTGGCGGCGGGGATGTCGACGTTGTCGACGCCGGTGCCGGCGCGGCCGATCACCTTCAGGTTCCCGGCCAGCTCGATCAGCTCCGGCGTCATCTGCGTCGCCGAGCGGATCAGGATCGCGTCGTACTGGGAGATCTGCTCGCGCAGCTCCTCGTCCGACATATCCAGGCCGAGGTCGACCTCGAACTGCGAGCGCAGCAGGTCGACGCCGGTGTCGGCGATCTTCTCCTTGACCAGGACCTTCACGAGGCGACCCCCTCCACGTTCTCGACGACCCAGTCGATGCAGCCGGTCAGCGCCTCGACGTCGTCGGGGTCGATCGCCGGGAACATCCCGATCCGCAGCTGGTTGCGG
>DASTXV010000054.1:0-65953 GCA_035765335.1 Solirubrobacterales bacterium | reverse complement strand
GGTGGTAGGTGATCTACTGTGAGGGGACAGATGGCCAGGGACGAGCTCAGACCTGAGGCGGCGCGACAGGCCAGGGAAGAGGCGGCGGAGCGCGCCGCGATCGCGGTGCGGCCGGAATTCCGCTCCAGCCCCGCCTCCTTCGCGAAGGACAAGGTCTTCGAGCTGAAGGGGATCAACGTCCTCTACAGCGGGGTGGCTGCCGTCAAAGGCATCTCGATGGACATCGGCCACAACGAGGTGACGGCGCTGATCGGGCCCTCCGGCTGCGGCAAGAGCACCCTGCTGCGCTGTCTCAACCGGATGAACGACCTGATCCCGACTGCCGAGGTCGAGGGCGAACTGCTCTACCACGGCGAGGACCTCTACGGGCCGGACGTCGACCCGGTCCAGGTCCGCAAGCTGATCGGGATGGTGTTCCAGAAACCGAACCCGTTCCCGAAGTCGATCTACGACAACATCGCCTTCGGCCCGCGGATCCTCGACCGCAAGGAGAACCTCGACGAGACGGTCGAGAAAGCGCTGCGGGGAGCGGCCCTCTGGGACGAGGTCAAGGACCGCCTCAAGGACAACGCCTTCGGTTTGTCCGGCGGCCAGCAGCAGCGGCTCTGCATCGCCCGCTGCATCGCGGTCGAGCCCGACGTGATCCTGATGGACGAGCCCTGCTCGGCCCTGGATCCGATCTCCACCGGGAAAATCGAGGACCTGATGATCGAGCTGAAAGATCAGTACTCGATCGTCATCGTCACTCACAACATGCAGCAGGCGGCGCGGGTCTCCGACCGGACCGCGTTCCTGATGGTCGAGCTCGACTCCGAGGAGCACAACCGCTGGGGCCGGCTGGTCGAGTACGACGTGACCGAGAAGATCTTCACCAACCCCGCCGACAAGCGCACCGAGGACTACGTCTCCGGGAAAGTGGGCTGATGCCCGACAGCGTCCGCGTGCACTACCAGGAGGAGTTGGAGAGGCTCGAGGCGAGCGCCCTCGGCGGCCTCGACATGGTCAACGTGGCCCTCGGCCGCACGATGGAAGCGGTCGAGCATCAGGACGTCGAGCTGGCCCAGGTCGTGATCAACGACGACGACCGCATCGACGGCCGCTACCTCGAGGTGCACCAGAGCCTGATCACCCTGCTGGCGACGCAGTCGCCGGTGGCGACCGACCTGCGCCTGATCTCCTCGCTGCTGCACGTGCTGAAGAGCATCGAGCGGATGGGGGACCAGTGCGTCAACGTCTGCAAGGTGATCCCGCTCTCCGGGACCGAGGCGCCGGCCGACCCGGAGATGGTGAAGCTGATCCTGACGATGGGCGGGCACACGCGGACCCTGATCACCCAGTCGAAGCGGGCCTTCGAGGAACGCAACGTGGAGATGGCGCGCGATCTCGTCCGCCGCGACGACGTCGTCGACAACCTCAACCGCGAATGCTTCCACCTGGCGCTGGAGATCGGCGACGATGCCGACAAGCGCGAGTGGGCTATGACGATGCTGCTGGCGGCGCGGGCGATCGAGCGGATCGCTGACAACGCGGTGGACATCGGCGAGCAGGTCGCCTTCGTCGTCACCGGGCTCTTCCGGGAGTTCGAGGACGCCTCGCATCCGTCGTAGTCCCGGTTGAGATCCGGCGGCCCTGGGAACATGCGGGGTCTACGCCTATGTCTCTCTGCGCCGCCATAGATATCGGTTCGAACACCACGCGCTTGCTCGTGGCGGAGCCTGTGGAGGGGCAGTTGAAGAAGGTGATGGAGCAGCGGGCCTACACGCGGATCGGCAAGGCGGTTGACGGCAAGGGGCGGATCACGGCGGAGAAAACCGAGGAAGTCGGCGAGGTCGTCGCCACTCAGGTGCGGCTGGCGCGCGAGCTGGGCGCGGAGGAGATCCGCGCCGTCGCCACCGCCGCCGTGCGCGAGGCGCGCAACGGCGAGGAGGTGGCCGAGGCAGTCGCCGCTGCCGCGGGCGTCCCGATCGAGATCCTTCCCGAGGAGGAGGAGGGCCGCCTCTCCTTCCTCGGCGCCACCAAGACCCTGGGGCATCCCGCCGAGGGCCTGATCGGCGTCGTCGACATCGGCGGCGGCTCGACCGAGGTGATCCTCGGCACCGTCTCCGACGGCGTCCAGAGCGTCCGCTCCTGGCCGGTCGGCTCCGGCAACCTCGCCGACGAGCTGCTCTCCTCCGACCCGCCCTCGGCGGCGGAAATCCGCCGCACCCGCGACCGCATCGACGACATCTTCGAGGGGGTCGAGATCGAGCGCCCGGCGCAGGCTGTCGCCGTCGGCGGCTCCGCCACCTCGCTGCGCCGCCTCGTCGGTGCCGTGCTCGAGTACGAGACCCTGGAGCGCGGCATCCGCGTCCTCTCCGGCGACCCCGCCGCCGAGGTCGGCCGTCGCTTCGAGCTCGACCCCACCCGGGTCCGCATCCTCCCGACCGGCGTCCTCCTGCTCGAGAAGCTCTCCGACCTCCTCGGCCAGCCCCTCCAGATCGGCAAGGGCGGCCTCCGCGAGGGCGTCATCCTCGACCTCCTCAACGGCAGCATCAACGGCTCGCCGGCGCGGGTCGCGGCTTAGCGGAGTTCGAGCAGGGCTCGCCGCCGCCCCTCACGAACGCGAGCGAATTCTTCTTTCCACCTTTTTTCTTCCTCCCGGTTGCGAATCAGCTCTTCCGCCCGAGCCGGATCAAACCGGACGATTTTGAACGCAGTCTCGAAGTCAAGAACATCTGAAACGTCGGCAATGCGCTTAGCCAGGTCTATCTGTTCCTGCTCGTTCATCGTGTCGCGAATCTACTGTCGGTCACCTGTTGTCACCTCTTCTGCTGAGCATCGATCATGGTCTCTGCTGCGGTTACGCGGTCGGCGAGACGGTTGACGCTTTGTCGAAGCTGTTCGATTGCCTCCTCTGCCAGCTCGTCGGATTGAGCGGTTTCCTCTGCGAACCTCGCACCCCGGGCTGAGATCTCGGTCGGCAATCTGCCCCGAGCCAATCCAGAAAAGACAGGGGTCACCAACAGCAGCGCGCCGTAGAAGGTCAGTAGGGCCACCTCTGGTCGATAAAGACCGACCTGCCCAAGGGCAGCCGCCGGTAGGGAGGGATCGCCATTCGCCTCTTGTGGGATCGGCGCGAAGGCGAACGCTAGAAGCGCAACGCAAAGGGCGGCGCCGATGAGGATCCGGACGAGGGTTCGCTCTGTTCGTCCTGCCATGCCTGGCCAAGCTCGCAGCGCGCGAAATTCACCCCCGCGTTCTCCCCTTTTTCACATCTTCTCTCCGCTCATAGCGAATTCTGCTTGCGAAAGACGGATCAAAGAGAGGGAGAGCACCGATGACTTCCCGTGTTGACATGCATTGCCACTCGACGGCCTCGCAGTTCTCGAAGCTGGGCGTCCAGCGCTCGCTGGGGCTGCCGGAGTGCGCGACTCCGCCGGAGGAGGTCTACGAGCTGGCCAAGCGGCGGGGGATGGACTTCGTCACGATCACCGACCACGACACGATCGACGGCTGCCTGCAGCTGGCCGATCGTCCCGATTGCTTCGTCTCCGAGGAGCTGACCGCCCGCTTCGCCGGTGAGCCCCAGGCGGTGCACGTCCTCTGTTACGGGATCACCCCCGGAGACCACGAGTGGCTGCAGGCGCACTCCGGCGACGTCGAGGCCTGCGCCGCGTACCTGCGCGAAAACGGGATCGCCTGCGCCCTGGCGCATCCCTTCTTCAACGTCGCCGCGCCGCTGACCCGGCGCCACCGGCGGCGACTGGCGGAGCTCTTCCCCGTCTGGGAGGTCCGCAACGGCTCTCGGGCCGCCGAGCTGAACATGCCCGCCGCCGTCTACGTCGAGACGCGCGGCGGCATCGGCATCGGCGGTTCCGACGACCATGCCGGCGTCGACATCGGCCGCACCTTCACCGAGGCGCCCGCGGCCGCGACGCCGGAAGAGTTTCTCGCTCACCTGCTCCGCGGGGACGCCGAAGCGGGTGGGGAGCAGGGCAGCGCCGCCAAGTGGGCTCATGCGGCTATGGCCTTGGCGACCCGGGCGTTCGTGGTGGGGGACGGAGGGGAGTCCCTCGGCGGACAACTGAGGGGAGGGTCCGGCGAGGGACTCCCCTCCGTCCAACCGAGCGCTGTCCTGAAGATGGCCGAAAGGGTTATTCGAGAGGGCGCAGCTCGGGGAGGGAAGATCGCGGCTGATGTAGGGCCGGATGACGCTCGGGCACTGCTGGAGGCCTGGCTCGACGGGGTTGGGCTCGAAGTGAGGGGTGAGGAGCTGATCGCCTACCTGCAGGCCGACGGCTTCTCCCACGCCGACCTCTACCGCCGCGCTCGCCGGCGCCATGACCGCGGCTTGCGTGCCGCAGTCGGCGGGGGCGCCAAAGCGGTTGCCGACGGTGACTTCCCGGGCGCCGTCAACGGCCTCTTCGAGGCGTTGGTGCCGGCCGTGCCCTACGCGCCGGCGACCGCCTTCCTCGGGGCCGAGAAAGCGAAGCTGCGCGACCGTCGCGGCGAGCGCCGGCGGGTGGCGGTGATCGCCGACGGGATCGGCTCGATGCACGGCGTCACCCACACGATCGAACAGATCCGCGAGCGCGGCGTCCCTGGCTTCGACGTCGACATCGTCGGCACCGACCCCGGCGTCGACCGCCGCCTGCCGGCCGCGACCGAGCTCGAGATCCCCTTCTACGAGGGGATGAGCCTCGGGGTTCCCGGCCTGCCGGACCTGGTCGAGACCCTCGCCGAGGGCTCCTACGACCTCGTCCACGTCACCGCTCCCGGGCCGGCCGGGATCGCCGCCACCCTGATGAGCCGGATCACCGGCGTGCCGCTGCTCGCCAGCTACCACACCGAGATCGCCACCTACGCCGGCATGCGCAGCCAGAGCGGCACCCTGGAGGCGCTGACCCGCGCCGGCCTCGGCGCCTTCTACTCGGCTCCCGCCGCCGTCCTCTCGCCGAGCCCCTCCGCCGACGCCTCGGTGATCGCCCTCGGCGCCGACCCGGCCCGGGTCGGCCGCTGGGAGCGCGGGGTCGACCTCGATCGCTTCGATCCCGCCAAGGCCGACCGCGGCGCCTTCCCCGGCGAGATCAAGGTCCTCTACGCCGGTCGCCTGACCCGCGAGAAGGGGGTCGACCTGCTTGCCGAGAGCTTCCTGCGCGCGTGCGAGCGCGATCCGCGCCTGCACCTGCTGCTGGCCGGCGGCGGCCCGGAGGAAGGCGAGCTGCGCGAGCGCCTCGGCGACCGCGCCACCTTCCTAGGCTGGCTCTCGGGCGAGGAGCTGCCGCGCGCCTACGCCAGCGCCGACGTCTTCCTCTTCGCCAGCAGCACCGACACTTATGGCCAGGTGATTCTCGAGGCGGCGGCGAGCGGGCTACCGGTCGTCGCCGTCGCCGAGGGCGGCCCGGCGGCGCTGGTCGAGAACCGCCACACCGGCCTGCTCTGCCGTCCCGACGCCGACCACCTCGCCGGCACGGTGCTGCAGCTCGCCTCCTCGCCGCAGCTGCGCAGGCAGCTCGGCGATGCCGCCGCCCGCGCCGCCCGCGAGCGCTCCTGGGAGCGCTCGATGGGACAGCTTGCGACCGGCTACCGGCGCGCCCTCGACGGCGCCGCCGCGGCACCGTCGCAGACCCTCGCCCGTGCTGCCTGAACCCGGCGATCAACCGGGGGCGCCTCAGTACGATGGAGCCATCGACGATCCCGCCCTCTACTTCAACCGCGAGCTCTCCTGGCTCGACTTCAACCAGCGGGTTCTCGAACTCGCCGAGGACGCCGAGGTGCCGCTGCTCGAGCGGCTCCGCTTCTGCGGGATCTACGCCAACAACCTCGACGAGTTCTTCATGGTCCGCGTCGCCGGCCTCTTCGACCAGCTCGACGCCGGGATCGAAGCGCGCGGCCCCGACGGCCTCACCCCGAAGGAGCAGATCGACGCGATCCAGCGCCGCGTGCTGGAGCTCGACGACCGCCTCTGCGAGTGCTTCAGCGGCGACCTGCGGCCGGCCCTGGAGGAGCGGGGGATCCGGATCGTCACCCTGGAGACGGCGAACGCGGAGGAGCGGCGCGAGATCGACGACCGCTTCAAACATCAGGTCTTCCCGGCGCTGACGCCGCTGGTGATCGGCCTCGGCCGCCCCTTCCCCTACATCTCCAACCTCTCGCTCAGCCTCGGCGTCCTCCTGCGGGACGCCGAGAGCGGCAACGAGATCATCGCCCGGGTCAAGGTCCCGAAGGAGCTGCTCGGCCGCTTCCTGCCGCTTGGCGACGACGGCCAGACCTTCGTCCCCCTGGAGGAGGTGATCGCCGCCAACCTCGAGCAGCTCTTCCCCGGGATCGACGTGATCGACCACGGCTACTTCCGGGTCACCCGCGACGCCGACTTCACCGTCTCCGACGAGGCCGACGACCTCCTGCAGGCGGTCCAGGACGAGCTCCGCCGGCGCCGCTTCGGCGAGGTGGTGCGGCTCGAGGTCGCCTCCAGCATGAACCCGAAGCTGCGGGCGCAGCTGGTCGCCGCCCTGCGGCTGGAAGACCGCGAGGTCTACGACGTCGAGGGACTGATCGACCTCGCCGACCTCGACGCGATCGCCGACGTCCCCGGCCACGCCGAGCTGCGCTGGCCGCCCTGGACGCCGGTCACGCAGCCGCGCCTGCAGGGCGAGGACGACGAACCCGTCGACATGTTCGCCGAGATCCGCCAGCGCGACCTCCTCGTCCACCATCCCTACGACTCCTTCGCGACCTCGGTCGAGCGCTTCGTCGCCCAGGCCGTCGCCGACCCCGACGTGCTGGCGATCAAGCAGACGGTGTACCGGACCAGCGACGACTCGCTGCTGGTGCCGTCGCTGATCCGCGCCTCCGAACGCGGCAAGCAGGCGGTCTGCATGGTCGAGCTGAAAGCCCGCTTCGACGAGGAGGCGAACATCCACTGGGCGAAGTCGCTGGAGGAGTCCGGCGTCCACGTCGTCTACGGGATTCCCGGCCTGAAGACGCACGTGAAGGCGATCGTCGTCGCCCGCCGCGAGGGTGAGCAGGTGCGCGAGTACGTCCACGTCGGCACCGGCAACTACAACCCGACGACCGCCCGCCTCTACACCGACCTCGGCCTCTTCACCGCCGACCCCGACATCGGCGCCGACGTGGCCGAGATGTTCAACTTCCTCACCGGCTACGGTCGCCCCGCCGAGTACCGCAAGGTGCTGGTCTCGCCGACGACGATGCGGGACCGGATCATCGAGGAGATCGAGCGCACCGCCGAGGCGCAGAAGGCGGGGGAGGAGGCGCGGATCGCCCTGAAGATGAACTCGCTGGTCGACGCCCGCTGCATCCAGGCGCTGTACGAGGCCTCGCAGGCGGGGGTGCGGATCGACCTCAACGTGCGCGGGATCTGCTGCCTGCGGCCGGGGGTGGAGGGGGTCTCGGACAACATCAGCGTCCGGTCGATCGTCGGCCGCTTCCTCGAGCACTCGCGGATCTACGCCTTCCGCCGCGGCGAGGAGACGCGGGTGCTGATGGGCTCCGCCGACCTGATGCCCCGCAACCTCGACAGCCGGGTCGAGCTGGTGGCGCCGGTGGAGGACGCGGCGCTGAAGGCGGAGCTGCTGGACGTGCTGGAGCGCTCCCTCGCCGACAACGTCAACTCCTGGGAGCTCGACTCCGAGGGCACCTGGACGCGGCGGCAGCCGGACGGCGAAGCGCGCAGCGCCCAGGAGGAGCTGATGGCGAGACATTCCGCGCGTGCCGCGGAGCATTTGGCCGCCTCACCCGCCTAGGACGCGTCTCCGTCCGCGTCCTCATTAGGATGCGCAGGAGTGCGTTTCTCGCTCCTCCCTCGCGATAGGACCTTCTTCGACCTCTTCATCGAGGCGGGGCAAAACACCCTGCACGCCGCCCGCCTGCTGGACGAGATGATGAACACCTGGCCGGAAGCGGGGGGCCTCTCGCGGGAGATCCTCAAGGCCGAGCAGGAGGGTGATCGGATCACCCACGACATCATCAAACGGCTGAACTCCACCTTCGTGACGCCGATCGACCGCGAGGACATCTACGCCCTGGCGACGCAGATGGATGACATCGTCGACTTCACCGAGGAGGCCGCCGACTTCCTCGGCCTCTACAAGATCGAGGCGCCGATGGCGCAGGCCCAGGCGCTGACCAAGATCCTCGTCGCCTCCTGCGAGCAGCTGGCGATGGGGCTCGAGCAACTGCCCCAGTTCAAGGATCTCGACAAGTACTGGATCGAGATCCACCGCCTCGAGAACGACGGCGACCGGGTCTCCCGCGATGCCGTCGCCTCGCTCTTCTCCAACGGGATCGACCCGATGGTCGTGATCCGCTGGAAGGACATGTTCGCCGTCCTCGAGGAGGCGATCGACGCGACCGAGACGGCCGCTCAAATCATCGAGGGCATCGTCATCAAGAACTCGTGACCCTGGTCACCCGACCATGAGCGCGGACATCATCCTCGTCATCGTCGTCGCCACGGCGCTGGCGTTCGACTACACCAACGGCTTCCACGACACCGCCAACGTCGTCGCCACCTCGATCTCGACCGGGGCGGCGCGGCCGCAGGTGGCGATCACCTTCGCGGCGCTGCTCAACTTCGTCGGCGCCTTCATCTCGATCAGCGTCGCCGCCACCGTCGCCTCGGACGTGGTCGACGCCGAAGTGATCACGCCGACGATCGTCTTCGCCGGCCTGATCGGGGCGATCGCCTGGAACCTGATCACCTGGTACTTCGGGCTGCCCTCGAGCTCCTCGCACGCGCTGATCGGCGGCGTCGTCGGTTCCGCCGTGGCCGCCGTCGGCTTCGACGCGGTGATCGCCGACGGCGTCCTCGGCAAGGTCCTGATCCCCGCTGTCGTCGCTCCCCTGCTCGCCTTCCTCGTCGCCGGCATCGCGATCGGGATCTCCTACCGGGTGGTCGGCAAGCAGCGGCCCGGCGTCGTCACCCGAGGCTATCGCTACGGGCAGGTCGTCTCCGGCGGGCTGCTGGCGCTGGCGCACGGGACCAACGACGCCCAGAAGACGATGGGCGTGATCACCCTGGCGCTGATCGCCAACGGAACGCTCGACGCGGGAGCGGACCCGCCGTTCTGGGTGATCTTCTCGGCCGCGACCGCGATCGCCCTCGGCACCTACAGCGGCGGCTGGCGGATCATCAAGACGACCGGCACCCGGATCATCAAGATGGACGCGGCGCAGGGGTTCTCGGCGCAGGGGGCGGGGGCGGCCGTGATCCTCGCCTCGACCCACTACGGCTTCCCGCTCTCGACCACGCACGTGATCAACGGCGGCGTGATGGGCGCGGGCGCGGGCAAGCGGCTCTCGGCGGTGCGCTGGGGCGTCGCCGGCAACATCTTCATGGCTTGGCTGCTGACCCTGCCGGCGGCGGCCGCGATCGGCGGGCTCACCTATGGGCTGACGCGGATCTTCGGGACCGGCGCGGTCGGTCCGGTCATCGTCACCGTGATCGCGCTGGCGATGATCGCCTTCGCCTTCGCGCGGCGGGCGCGGCAGGGCGCTCCGGTCGAGGGGACGACCGCGTGATCGCCACCGTCGTCCACACCGACGAGCTGCTCTCGACGATCGCCGCCGCGGCGGTGGGCGGGATCGGCGTCACCTTCGTCTTCTCGGTCGGGATCTGGGGCGCGAGCCAGTTCGTCGAGCTGAGCCGCAGCGGCAGGACGGTGGCGGCGACGGCCGCGGCCGTGGTCGGCGCGCTGGCGCTGGCCTGCGTTGCCGCCGCGGTGATCATCGGCATCGTCGTGATGACCCGCAATTAGAGCGGCGCGCGGGTTCAGCTGAGGGTGTTGGCCTCCATCCACACCCGCCAGATCGCCGCGACCGAGAGGGCGAGGAGGAAGATCCAGAGCAGGGTGCCGCCGCCGCTGTCGAACATCTTGTCGCTGCCGGCGATCAGCAGCACGATCATCCCGACGGCGCCGTAGAGGATGGCGCGGCGGCCGTCGCTGAGGGTCGCCAGCGTCAGCTGGCTCTCGCGGCTGACGGTGTAGATCATCCAGGCGATCCCGGCGAGGAGGCCCATGGTGAGGGCCGTGATCAGCGCCTCGGCGAGGTTGCCGCCGCCTGGCAGGAAGGCGACGAGAAGCGCCAGCAGCATGATGATCGCGACGTTGCGGGCGGTGCGCACCCCCTCAGTTTACGAATGCGTTCGTGAACTGACTCAAAGAATTTGCGGAGTGCGCGCCACGCGTGCGATTTACCTCGGCACGGTTGTCCCATGCCATCGGGAGTCGGGAAAGCAGCGCGCGGGGAGAAGGGGACCGCTTCGGTTGAGCTGGTCGCTGTGGTCCCCTTTCTGCTGCTGGGAATCCTGGTGGCGGCGCAGCTCGCGCTCGCCGGCCAGGCGCTCTGGTCGGCGAGCGTGGCCGCGCGGGCGGGGGCGCGGGCGGCGCTGGTCGGCGGCGACGCCGCCGCCGCGGCGCGCTCGGCGCTCCCGCCCTCGATGAGGAAGGGGGCGGAGGTGGAGGAGGGGGAGGGGGTCTCGGTCCGGGTCGAGGTGCCGCGGCTGATCCCGCCGCTGCCGGAGCTGCGGGTGGGCGCGCGGAGTGGGTTGGAGCCGGGCGATGGATGAGCGCGGACAGGCGACGGTGGAGCTGATGGCGGCTATGCCTGTGCTGTTGCTGGCGGCGCTGGTAGCGCTGCAGTTGCTTGCGGTCGGGTACGCGATGACGCTCGCGGACGGGGCGGCCGAGGCGGGGGCGCTGGCGCTGGCCTCGGGCGGCTCGGCCACCGAGGCCGCCCGCGAGGCGCTGCCGGGGTGGGCGGAGGACGACGTCTCGGTCGCGGTCGAGGGCGGGGAGGTGGCGGTGCGCCTGCGACCGCCATCGCCGATCGAGGCTCTCTCGGAGCGACTCGAGGTCAGCAGCAGCGCGGCGGCGAGGCCAGCGCGATGAGCCTGGTCAATCCATTGGGGGATGGCCCTGCCGTTCTGGTCACGGCGGTGGGAGAGGCGGAGGGCTCGCGCGGGGTGGCGGCGGCACTTGCTTGCGCCGGCGCGGACGCCGACGTCCCGGCGCTGCTGGTGGACGTAGGCGGCAGGACGCCGAGGCCGACTCTGATCGCCTCGGCGGCGGCCCGGGAGCTGGAGGAGCGGTTGGCCGCTCACCTGCCACAAGCGAAGGGCGCTGCGCGCGGGCAGGTCTGCCATCTGGCGGTTCCGGCCGACGATGGATGGTTCGACGCCGCCTCCGCGGCGTTGACGGTCGCTCGCGGGACGACCGCAGTGATCCACCTGCCGCCGGGGATGCTGCAGGTGGCGCTGGATGAGAGGGCGAGGCTGGGGTCGCCGGGAGTCCTGCTGCGCGCCGACCTGAAGAGCGATCGGGCGCTGGTGGCGTTGACGGTGCGTGACCTGATCGAGCGGGGGATTCCTGCCGCGGTGTTCAAGCACAGGCTCAACTGGGTCGCCGAGCGTCGCGCCCTCTTCGGGGTCCTGCCACCGGGGGAGCTGCCCGAGCGGTTGGTTCGCCGGCTCATCGGAGGAGCGGAATGAGGGGCAGGGACGAGTCCGGGCAGGCGCTGATCCTCGCCCTGGGCGGATCGCTGGCGATCCTCGCTGCCGCTCTGGCGCTGGTGGCGATCGCGGGAGCGGTCACCGGTAAGGGGCGGGCTCAGCGGGCCGCGGACCTGGTCGCGATCTCCGCAGTCCGCTCGATGCGCGACGACCTGCCGCGCTTGCTCGCGCCGCCGCGGCTCGCCGACGGACGAGCGAACCCGGAGCACCTCGCCAAGGCCGAGTATCTGGCGCGGGCTCGGACCGCGGCGCTGGCTGCGGCTCGGGCGAATGACGTCGATCCTGGTCGCGTCCGCATCCGCTTCCCGGACGCCGGCTCGTTCGCTCCCGTCCGCGCCAAGGCCACGATCGTCGCCGGCCTTCGTGAAGGCGACGGCCAGCGCGTCGAAGCCAGCGCCGTCGCCGAAGCGGCCGCTCCCTTCGGAGCGGCATCGGACGGGGGCACCGGGATGGCGAGCGGCGGCGGTTACGGGGGAGTTCTCGTCTTCCGGGACGGCGAGGGCATGCGCCCGGACGTGGCCGCGGCCTACGACCAGATGGCGGCGGCCGCCCGCGCCGATGGGGTGGTGCTGATGGTGGTCTCCGGCTTCCGCTCGGATGCCGAGCAGGCCGAGCTGTTCGCCGCCAACCCCGATCCCACCTGGGTCGCACCGCCAGGCCAGTCGCTGCACCGCTGCGCCACCGAGCTCGATCTCGGCCCTTCCTCCGCCTACGGCTGGCTCGCCGCCAACGGCGCTCGCTTCGGCTTCCAGTTGCGTTACGGGTGGGAGCCGTGGCACTGGGGCTTCGCGAGCGGCCCGGCACCTTGCTCGCCCGCGGGCGAAGCCGTGGCCGAGGGCGGGGGAGGGGTAGGCACGATGGCCTCCTCGACCGCGCTTCCCTCGTTCGTTCCGGCGCAATACCGGGAGCCGATCCTCCGCTCCGCCGCCCGTTGGGGTGTTCCGCCGGCGCTGATGGCGGGCCAGCTGATGGCCGAGTCAGGCTTCGATCCCAACGCCGGCTCCTCGGCCGGGGCTCAGGGCATCGCCCAGTTCATGCCCTCCACCGCGGCCGCCTACGGCCTCACCAACCCCTTCGACCCCGTGGCCGCCATCGAGGCCCAGGGACACCTGATGTCCGACCTCCTGCGCCAGTTCGGATCGCCCGAACTCGCCCTCGCCGCCTACAACGCCGGCCCCGCTCCGGTCGAAGCCTGCAACTGCATCCCGCCCTACCCCGAGACCCAGGCCTACGTCACCCGCATCCTCGCCCTGATCGGCGGCGCCGGCGCGATCGCGATGCCGAGCTTCGAAGTGCGGCTTATCAAATGAGGAATATATGCCTGTATCACGGGTGATACATTGGAGGTATGAGCGACGTGAGCATCAGAGAATTGAGAAACCAGGGGGGAGAGATAGTGGACAGGGCCGCGAATGGCGAGCGGATCACGATTACCCGTGACGGCAAGCCCGTGGCCGAACTAAATCCCCTGCACCAGGAGATGACCACCGAGGTTCTTCTTGAGAGGTGGCGCCATCTACCGTCCATCGATTACGAGCAATTTCGGGCCGACGTGGATGAGGTCATGGGGGAGCTGCTGTGAATGCGCCCCAGGTCAGGCACCAGCGAGGGATCTTGGATACTTCGGCGCTGATCCCGTTCAATCGCTATCGGGAGGTCGAGTTGCTCCCCGTGGTGTCGCTGATCACGACGATCACGTTGGCAGAGCTCAGCGTCGGACCCTTAACTGTGAAGAGTGAGGTCGAGCGTGCTCGTCGACTGGCGCATCTTCAGCAGGTAGAGGCAAGCTTCAATCCTCTTCCGTTCGATGTCGATGCCGCAAGAGCTTTTGGCAGCGTCGCGGCTTCGCTGCGAGCGTCGGGCCGCAAGGTTTCGGCGCGTCGCAAGGACGCGATGATCGCGGCGATCGCACTGGCGAGAGAGCTGCCGGTCTACACCTGCGATGCCCGGGACTTCGAAGGCATCGACGGGCTCGAGGTGGTCACGATTCCGGTCCCGGCCTGAGCGATGGCGACGCCGACCCTGCTCGCCCAGCTCAGCGACCTCCACATCGGTGCGAACGAGAACGGGGTCGATCCGGTGCCGCACCTGGAAGCGGTCGTCGAGGCGGTGCGCTCGTTGCCCAACCGGGTTGACGCCGTCCTCGTCTCCGGCGACCTCACGCACGACGGTGGCCCCCAGGAGTTCCGGCTCGCCCGCGAGCTGCTGGAGCGACTGGAAGCTCCGCTCCACGTTCTGCCCGGCAACCACGACGACCGCGCTCTTCTGCGGGAGGCGTTCGACCTGCCTGGAACGGGGGATGAGCCGATCCAATATTCGGTCGACGTGGGGGAGCTGCGGCTCGTCGCCTTCGACTCGAACGTGCCCGGTCAGGATCCGGGTAGGTACGACCCGCAGCGACTGGGATGGCTCGACGTCGAGCTTGCGGCTCAACCCGAGCGGCCGACCCTGCTGGCGATGCACCATCCGCCGCTGGCCACCGGGGTGCGCGAGTGGGACGGGATCAACCTCGAGCCGGGGCAGCGCGAGCTGCTCGCCGAGGTCGTGGCGCGGCACCCGCAGCTGCGGGCGATCACCGGCGGCCACCTCCACCGCATCGCCGCCGGCGCCCTCGCCGGCTGCCCGGTCCTCTCCGTCCCCAGCACCTACCAGCAGGCGCGTCCCGACTTCGAGAGCGAAGGGGTCGATTTCGTCTCGGTGCCGGGCTTCGCGATCCACGCCCTGCTCGACGGCGAGCTCTCCTCGCAGGTGGAATCGATCCAGCTCTAGGCCGGCGCCGGCGCCAGGTGCTCGTGCACGAAGCGCACCACCGCCGCGCCCTCGCCGACCGCGATCGCGCAGCGCTTGATCGAGCCGGCGCGGACGTCGCCGGCGGCGTAGACGCGGGGAACGCTGGTTTCGAGCAGGCCGTCGGCGCCGACTTCGGTGCCGGTGCGGATGAAGCCCTTCTCGTCGCGAGCGACCGTCTCGCCGAGCCAGCCGGTGCAGGGGGCGGCGCCGAGGAAGAGGAAGAGGAACGAGTAGGGGAGGCGGGTGCCGTCGGTCAGCGTCACCGCCTCGAGCTTGCCGTTGGCCCCGTGCAGCTCGGCGATTTCGCTGCGGTCGCGGACCTCGACGCCGTAGCGGTCGAGCTCCTCGATCAGGTAGCTCGACATCGTCTCGGCGAGGTCGGCGCGCCGGTGCAGGAGGGTGACCAGGGCGCCGCCGCGGGCGAGCCAGACGGCCGCCTGCCCGGCCGAGTTGCCGCCGCCGACGACGCCGACCCGCTGGCCGCCGCAGATCTGCGCCTCCGGCGGGCCGGCCGCGTAGAAGACGCTGAGCCCCTCGTACTCGTGGAGGTCGTCGACCGGCAGCCGCCGGTATTCGGCGCCGGTGGCGATCACCACCGCCCGGGCGGAGATCTCGTGGCCCTCCTCGAGGCGGACGAGGTGCCGGTCCGCGCCCGGCTCCAGCGCCTGCGCCCGGTACGGCGTCGCGGTGCGGGCGTTGAACTTGCGAGCCTGGGTGACCGCGCGACTGGTCAGTTCGCTGCCGCTGATCCCCGCCGGGAAGCCGAGGTAGTTCTCGATCCGCCGCGAGGTCCCCGCCTGCCCGCCGAGCACGGTGCTCTCGACCACCAGCGTGTCGAGACCCTCCGAGGCGCCGTAGACGGCGGCGCCGAGCCCGGCGGGGCCGCCCCCGATCACCAGCAGGTCCACTTCCTCGCGCGACTTCAGCTCCAGCCCGATTCCCAGTGCCCGCGACAGCTCGCCGTCGCTCGGCGCGCGCAGCTCGCCGCCGCCCGGCAGCCGCACCAGTGGGATCTCCGGCTCGTCCAGTCCCTCCAAGGCCCGCGCCGCGTCCGCGCTTTCCTCCGGCTCCACCCAGGTGAAGGGGAGTCGCTGGCGTTTGGCGAAGTCGACCAGCTCCCGCGTCGCCTCCGAGTCGCGCGAGCCGATGATCTCGATCCCGATCCCCTGCCGCTGCTGCAGCATCTCGCGCCGCTGCACGAAGGCGGAGAGGAGGATGTCGGAGAGCGGCGCGTCCTCCAGCAGCAGCTTGCGCAGCTCTTCGCGCTCGACCGCGATGTAGCGCATCGGCCTGGTGGCGACGGCGGTGAGGAAGACCGTCTGCCCGGAGAGCAGGTTCATCTCGCCGAGGAAGCCGGAGGCCCCGTGGCGGACGATCTCGTTCCTGGTCGAGTCGAGGACCGCCGCCTCGCCCTCGAGGATGGCGATGAACGGGTAGGTCTCGTCGCCGATCTCGAAGAGCTTCTCCCCGACCTCGGCCGTCCGCTCCTCGCCATGCCTGGCCAGCGTCGCGAGCTGACTGTTGGAGAGAACGCGACTGGTGGGGAGGGGCACGCGTCAAGGCTACTGCGCACGGGTAGCCTCTTCCCGACGTCAGCGACGGGAGGATCAGATGCGCAACCCCTTCACCCATAAGAAACTGACCGAGGTCAAGGACTCGGCGGCGGACTTCGGCCACGGCGACGCGATGGAGGCCCGGTTCGCCAAGGACGACCTCGATGCCGAGGACACCGGCTTCAGCTTCCACCGCCTGAAGCCGAACAAGCGGCAGCCGTTCGGCCACCAGCACGAGGAGGCCGAGGAGGTCTACGTGATCGTCCGCGGCGATGGTCTGTTCAAACTCGACGACGAGATCATCGAGGTGGAGACGCTCGACGCGATCCGCGTCTCGCCCCAGGTCACGCGCGCCTTCGAGGCCGGCGACGAGGGTCTCGAGGTGCTCGTCTTCGGTCCCAGCCGCGAAGGCGACGGCGAGATCAAGCCCGGCTGGTGGAGCGACTGAGCGACCGCGGATAGACTGCCGGCCGATGTCACCCACGGAGGTACAGGGAGTCGAGGGGATGCAGGCGCTGGTCGGCCAGGAGGTCGGTCCCAGCGAGTGGCGCGCGATCACCCAGGCGGACATCGACGCCTTCGCCGAGCTCTCCGGCGACCACCAGTGGATCCACGTCGACGTCGAGCGGGCCAAGAGCGAGAGCCCCTACGGGACCACGATCGCCCACGGCAACCTCACTCTCGCCACCGTTGACGGCTTCCGCACCGAGCTGATCTCCTCCACCGGCTTCGCCCTCGGCGTCAACTACGGCTGGAACAAGATCCGCTTCCCCGCCCCCGTCCCCGTCGACTCCCGCATCCGCGCCAAAGCCGAGGTCGTCTCGGTCGAGGAGAAGGGCAACGGCTGGTACGAGGTCGTCACCCGCTTCACCCTCGAGGTCGAGGGCGGCGAGAAGCCCTGCTTCGTGGGCGACTCGGTGACGCGGGTGATGGCGGCCGCCTGAGTACCCGCGGCGCCGTTCGAGAACGCTCCCCGTCGGGGTCCGCCGACGCGCGGGCGCTCGGCTCGGCACGAGAATCCCTAAATACTTAAGATTCTCTAATCAGTTGCGGGCGGCGGGCTCGCGACAGGGAGCAGGGGAGCCATGCCATGAAGGGGATTCGAGCCGGTCTGTTGTCGTTGGTCGTCGTGATCGCAGCGGGGATCGCCGCTGCGCCGGCCTTGGCGCTTTCCCCTTCGGTGGAAACTCTGCCGGCCTCCTCCATCGGGGAAACCGGGGCGACCCTGAACGGCAAAGTCAACCCGAACGGCGGAGAAACGAAAATGTATTTCGAGTACGGGACGACGACGAGCTACGGGACCAAAACCACCGAAGTCAACGTCGGCTCGGGAAGCAGCACGCTGGAAAAAAATCAGCCGATCAGCGGCCTGAAAGACAGGACCACCTACCACTATCGGATCGTGGCCACCAACTCTTCCGGCACGAGCTTCGGAGCGGATCAGGCTTTCACGACGGTGGGCGCGCCCGAAGTGCTCAGCACGAGTTCCGAACCCCACGCGTCGGGAGAAGGGGCGACGCTCAAAGCGTGGGTGCTTCCCTATGGATTGGAAACCACCTACCAGTTCGAATACGGCACCCAGCCGGGTACCTATACGGCGATAGCGCCGATCCCCGGCGAATCGGCGGGTAACGGCTACACCGTCAAAATGGTCTCCTACACACTCACCGGGCTGAAACCAGGGACGAAATATTACTGGCGGATCACCGCCAGTAACTCGAGCGGAGAAGCCGACGGGAACGAGCTCTCCTTCTGGAGCTCGAATGTCCCCGGGGTGACGATTCAGCCGGCGTCCGACATCAGGCGGTTCAAGGCGACCCTCTCGGGCACTGTCGAACCGCACGAACTCGCCACGAAATACTTCTTCGAGTACGGCAAAACCACGTCATATGGCTCAAAAACGGCGACGAAAGAAATAAGCGGCGAAACGCTCAGCGCCTCCGTTTCCGAGACCGTCGGCCTAGCACCTGACACCCTCTACCACTACCGTCTCGTCGCCGAAAACTCAGACGGGACAGTTGTCAGCAGCGATAGCACGTTCACCACGCTGGGGATGGCGGAACTGAGCGCGGCGGAAAGCGCCCCGATGAAAGCGGTCAGCTCCAACCTGACCATCGGCGGCCGGCCCTGCACCGAAGCGGAATTCAACGGCGAGGTGGAAGAAAATCCGGGTGCTCTGCAAAACGCGACAACGGCCAAATTGCAGAGTGGAGCAACCGGCTGCGCGTTTGGCGAATTGAATGTCAAATACAAAAGAGCGATTCAGAAATTCGAAGAAGCCGCCTTCGAATACCAGTCAAACGCCGCAGGGGAAATCGTCGTGCAAACCACCTCCGAATTCCGTTTGATCGGCACGGTTTACACGGGCGGCCTCAAATTGGCGGAATGCGAATACAACCTGAACATCTCCGACATCGTCGAAGCGGGCGCGTCGCTCGAACCCACGCTCACCGGGAAAATGGAAAAGCTCAGCGGGCACGCCGTCTTCTGCCCTGGGACCGAGGCGGTGTCGGGTGAATTCGCCATCACGAGCGAAGGCGGACCGGTCGAAGCGGAACCCTGGCCGTGAGGATGAGGGGCCTCCTCTCCGTTAGCCGGTTTTAATCAGCTCGATCACCGCACACTGGACCGCGGGCAGCGCCTTCGCGGCCCGCGGTCCCATCAACCGACGCCAGAGCGGGGCAAGGGGGCCCTCGATATAGATCGTGTTGGTGAGGCGGCTGCCGCCGCTCGCCGTGGGCTCGACCAAGTGTCGGTGGCCCATGCGGGCTCCGGGCAGCCGCGCCTCGTCGGTGAAAAGGCGGCCGTCTTCGAACTCGACGACCTTGAACCGCAGGCGCAGGCCGGTCTTGAAGACGATCTTCGCGGGGGCTCCCAGTCTCAGCGGGCCGTCGAGTTCCGCGCTCTTCAGCTCGTCGTTCCAGCGCGGCCAGGCCGCCGCGTCGGCGTAGGCCTTCTCCCAGATGGCCGCGGGAGAGACGGCACCCTCATGGGTGCTCGTCGTCTCCCAGCGGCTCATCGATCGGGCCCTATCCGACCGTCAGGGTGCCTTCCATGCCGCCCTGGCGGTGGCCCGGGACGGAGCAGAAGAAGGTGTATTCGCCTGGTTTCAGGTCGACTTTGGTCGATTCGGTGCTTTCGGAGATGACTTCGGTCCCGCCGATGTCTTCGCCGCCGGCGTCTTCGATCCGGACGTCATGCGGGACCGGGGAGGAGTTGGTGAAGTTGACGGTCACGTTGCCGGGGCTGGTGGTGGCTTCCTCGGTGGTGTAGGCGAGGCCGCCGCTGGGGTCGGCTTCGACGTCGAAGGCTGCGCCGGAGCCTTCGCTGCCGCCTTCGGCTTCTTTTTCGCCGCCGTTTTCCTGCGCCGGCGGGGCTTCGCTCGTCGTCTCGCTGGTGGTGTCGTCACCGCCGCCGCAGGCGACCAAGGCAAGGGCCGCCAGGAGGAGGGCGAACAGGGCTGCGTATTTCTTCATCTGATTCCTTTCCCGCGAAGGACTTGTCTGGTCGAATCTAGCCGCGATACGTACCCGGCCGCTACCCGGTTCAACGCCCGTGGAACTCCGGGGTGCCGCCGCTGAAGAAGGTCTCGACGCCGTTGCGGAGGTCTTCAGTCGCCATCGAGTCGGCGATCCCGTGTCGCTCCAGCTGCAGGTGGTCGTGGATGCTGTTCTCGATGCTGACCCCGCACAGCAGCTTCGCCATTCGCACGTAGTGGGGCGCCTTCTTGGCCAGCTCGCCGGCCTTCACCTGGGCGCGGGCCATCAGCTCCTCGGCGCCGACCACCTCGCTCACCAGGCCCAGCTCCTGCGCCTCCTCGGCGCTCAGGTTCGGGTCCTCGAGCAGCAGTTCCAGCGCCTTGCTCGGCCCGACCACGCGCGGCAGGAAGTAGGTCATGCCGCCGTCGGGCGAGGCGCCGATCCGCCCGTAGGCGGGGGCGAAGAAGGCGGTGTTGGCGGCGATCCGGATGTCGCAGGCGAGCGCCAGCGAGAAGCCGGCCCCGGCCGCCGGCCCGTTGACGGCGCAGATCACCGGGTAGGGGATCCGCCGCAGGTCGACGATCGCCTGGTGCAGGACCTCGGCCCCGCGCCGCACGTCGGAGGGTAGGTCGATCTCCCCCGACTCGACCCCTTTGCGAAACCAGGTGACGTCGCCGCCGGCGCAGAAGGCCTTGCCGGCGCCGGTGACGATCAACCCCCGCAGCGGCGCCCGGTCGGCGAGCCAGCCGAAGGCGACGGTCATCTCGCCGATCATCTCCGGGCTCATCGCGTTGAAGGCGTCGGGGCGGTCGAGGGTGAGGGTGCCGATCTCCCCGTCGATCTCGATCCGCATCGTGTTCAACTGCGGCGGGTCGATGGTCTCGCTCATTCGTGTGCTCTCCTCATTCGCGTCGGGGTTTGGCCGAGTGGCCAGCAGCCTACTCTTAGATCGATGGCAAAAGGCAGGGACAACGGCGCTCTCAGCCGCGCCGAGCGGATCGCCCAGCAGCGCAAGTCGCTGCCCGACCAGCCCGGCGTCTACCTCTTCTACGACCGCGAGGGGGAGCTGCTCTACGTCGGCAAGGCGCGCTCGATCCGCAAGCGCATCTCCTCCCACTTCTCCGGCGGCAACACCCGCCTCACCTCGCGCATCGACCGCATCGAGTCGCTGGTCACCGCCAACGAGGCGGAGGCGCTGCTGACCGAGCAGAGCTTCGTCAAGCGCCACCGGCCGCGCTTCAACATCCGCCTCCGCGACGACAAGTCCTACCCCTACGTCGCGGTCAGCCTCGACGAGGAGTACCCGCGCGTCTACTTCACCCGCGAGAAGCACCGTTCCGGCCGCGCCTACTTCGGCCCCTTCTCCAGCGCCAAGCGGGTGCGGGAGACGCTCGACCTGCTCGGCAAGCTGTTCCAGTTCCGCACCTGCGAGGGCAAGGAGCCGGGCCGCCGCTCCGGCAGCCCCTGCCTCGATTACTACATCAAGCGCTGCGGGGCGCCCTGCGTCGAGTACATCTCCCAGGAGGAGTACCGCCGCAACATCGAGGCGATCGTCGACTTCCTCTCCGGCCGCTACCGGCAGGTCGAGCGCGAGGAGGAGGAGAAGATGAAGGCGGCGGCCTCAGGGCAGGAATTCGAGCGGGCGGCGATCCACCGCGACCGGCTGAAAGCGATCCGCTCGCTGTTCGAGCGCCAGCGGGTGGCGGGCGGCACGGTCGGGACCGCGGACCTGATCGGGGTCGCGGTCGAGGGCGCCGACGCCAACGCCCAGGTCTTCCAGGTCCGCGACGGGATCCTCGCCGAGCGCCAGAGCTTCTACCTCGAAAACCAGGGCGAACGCGAGCCGGCCGAGGTCGCCGAGGAGTTCATCTCCCAGTACTACGCCGCCTCGCCCTCGATGCCGCGGACGATCATCGTCGGTCCCTACCTGCGCGACCGGGCCGAGGTCCTGGCCGAGGCGCTGAGCGAGCGCCGCGGCGCCCCGGTCGAGGTGCGCGCCGCCGAGCGCGGCGACAAACGGCGGTTGCGCGAGCTGGCCGAGCGCAACGCCCAGCTCGCCCTCGACCAGGACCGGCTGCGGCGCGAGCACCGCCGCTCGCAGCGGGTCGAGAGCCTGGCGGCGCTGGGCCGGGCGCTAGGGATGGAGGAGCTGCCGGTGCGGATCGAGGGCTTCGACATCTCGACGATCGGCGGCGAGCACACCGTCGCCTCGATGGTCGTCTTCGAGGGCGGGGCGCCGAAGAAGTCCGACTACCGCCGCTTCAAGGTCCGCGGCGACCTCCGCGCCGACGGGGTCGGCAACGGCGGCCCCGACGACTTCGCCTCGATGGAGGAGGTGCTCTCGCGGCGGATGGCGCGCTACCTCGACCAAGCCGACCTCTCCCCGCACGACGGCAAGCGCGACGCCAGCTTCGCCTCGCTCCCCTCGCTGATCCTGATCGACGGCGGCAAAGGGCAGCTGGCGGCGGGGGTGCGGGCGCTGCAGCCGTTCACCGAGCGCGGCGTCACCGTCGTCAGCCTCGCCAAGCGGCTGGAGGAGGTCTACGTCCCCGGCCGCTCCGAGCCGCTCGACCTCGCCGCCGACTCGGAGGCCTCGCGCCTCCTGCAGCGGGTCCGCGACGAGGCGCACCGGTTCGCGATCGACCACCACCGCGGCCGCCGCGACCGCGGCATGCTGGCGGGGTCGGTGCTCGACAGCCTCCCCGGCGTCGGCCCGGCGCGGAAGCGGGCGCTGCTGCAACACTTCGGCACGCCTGAGCGGTTTCTCGCCGCCACCCGCGAGGAGCTCGAGGCGGTGCCCGGCCTGCCTGGCAAAGTAGGCCGCGAGATACACGAGCAGCTCAACCGGACTAGCTGAGGAGCGGATGGCAAAGCAGGTGACGCTGGTGGTCATCACCGGCCACTCGGGAGCGGGGAAGTCGGCGGCGATCGCGGCCTTCGAGGACGGCGGCTACTTCTGCGTCGACAACCTGCCGCCGCGGATGATCGCCGGCCTCGGCGAGCTCTTCCGCCACGAGGGCAGCGGGGTCGAGCGCGCCGCGGTCGTCTCCGACGTGCGCGGCGGCGAGTACTTCGACGACCTGCTGCACGTGCTCGACGACCTCGAGACCGAAGGCCTGAGACCGATGGTCCTCTTCCTCGAGGCCGACGAGGAGACCCTGCTCGACCGCTACAAGGAGACCCGCCGCCGCCACCCGCTGGCGCCGGAGGGCCGGATCGTCGAGGGGATCCGGGCCGAGCGCGAGCTGCTGGCGCCGCTGCGCGAGCGCGCCGACAAGGTGATCGACACCAGCGACCTGACCGGGGGCGAACTGCGGCGCCAGATCGCCGAGGAGCTGCTGGGCCAGGAGGGGGGAGGAAAGCTAGCCCTCACCCTGCTCACCTTCGGCTTCAAGAACGGGCCGCCGCGCGACGCCGACCTCACCCTCGACGTCCGCTTCCTGCCCAACCCTTACTACGACGACGCGCTGCGGCCGATGACCGGCCTCGACCAGGAGGTCCGCGACTACGTCGAGTCCGGCACCCAGGCGGGCGAGTTCTACGGCCGCCTGCTGCCGCTGCTCGAGTTCCTCGTCCCCGCCTACGTGGCCGAGGGCAAGAGCCACCTGACGATCGCGATCGGCTGCACGGGGGGCCGCCACCGCTCGATCACCGTCGCCGACCGGATCCGCCGCGACCTCGCCTCGCGCGAGGACGTGATCGTCCGGGTGAAGCACCGAGACGTCGAGCTTGGTTGAATCGCTGTTACTTGGCTGAGTCAGTCATCTCCATCAAGGGCCTCCGCAAGAGCTACGGCGAGACGGAGGCCGTTCGCGGCATCGACCTCGAGGTGAACCGCGGGGAGATATTCGCGTTCCTGGGTCCTAACGGAGCTGGGAAGACCACGACCGTGGAGATCCTCGAGGGCTACCGCAAGCGCAGCGGGGGAGAGGTGGCGGTGCTGGGCGAGGACCCGGAGCGGGCGAAGCGCGCCTGGCGGCAGCGGATCGGGATCGTCCTCCAGAGCTGCCGGCTCGACCCCTACCTGACCGCGCGCGAGTCGCTCGAGCTCTACGCCGGCTACTACGCGAGCCCACGCCCGGTCGGGGAGGTGCTGGAGCTGGTCGGCCTCGGCGACAAGGCCGACGAGCGGACCGGCAGGCTCTCCGGCGGCCAGCAGCGCCGGCTCGACGTCGGCATGGCGCTGGTCGGCGACCCCGAGCTGCTCTTCCTCGACGAGCCGACGACCGGGTTCGACCCCGGCGCGCGGCGCCAGGCCTGGGAGACGATCGCCGGCCTGCGCGAGCTCGGCAAGACCGTCTTCCTCACCACGCACTACATGGACGAGGCGCAGTACCTCGCCGACCGGGTGGCGATCCTCTCCGAGGGCGAGGTGGTCGCCCGCGGCGCCCCGGAGGACCTCGGCGACCGCGACAACCAGCCGACCGTGATCACCTACCGCGGCCCGCAGGGCGAGGTCTCGCTGGCGACGACGACACCGGTCGAGACGCTCAACGAGCTGACGGGGAAAGCGCTGGCGGAGGGCTTCGCCCTGGAGGGCCTGGAAGTGAAGCGGCCGAGCCTGGAGGACGTCTACCTGGAGCTGACCGACCGCGGCAACGGCAAGGTCAAGGAGGAGGCCCCGCAGGCATGAACATGGTCCTCCACCAGCTCCGCTACGACCAGAAGGCGTTCTGGCGCAACCCCGCCTCGGTCTTCTTCACCGTCGCCTTCCCGGTCGTCCTGCTGCTGATCTTCGCCACCGTCTTCGACGGCCAGACGATCGAGGTCGACGGCGGGGTCGAGATCACCGCCTACTACGTGCCGGCGATCATCACCCTGGCGGTGATCTCGGCGACGATGCAGAGCCTGGCGATGTCGCTGGTGATCGCCCGCGAGGACGGCCGCCTCAAGCGCGGCCGCGGCACCCCGATGCCGGCCTGGGTCTTCATCGCCGGCCGGGTCGGCAACTCGATCGTGGTGGCGCTGCTGATGCTCGCCGTGATCGCCCTGCTCGGCCGCGTCCTCTACGACGTCCCGATTCCCTGGAGCGAACTGCCGGCGATCCTCGTCACGCTTGCCATCGGCGCCGCCGCCTTCAGCTGCCTCGGCATCGCCCTCACCGCCGTGATCCCCTCCCAGGACGCCGCCGCCCCGATCGTCAACGCCCTGCTCTTGCCGCTCTACTTCCTCTCCGGGATCTTCATCCCCGACGACGAGCTCCCGAGCGGGGTGATCGAGTTCGCCAACCACTTTCCGATCCGCGACTTCTTCCAGGCCTTCTTCACCGCCTACCTGCCCGGCGGGGACTCCGGCCTCGACTGGGGCAGCCTCGCCGTCGTCGCAATCTGGGGCGTCGCCGGCCTCCTGCTGGCGATCCGCTTCTTCCGCTGGACCCCCAGGTCGGGCTGAGCCGGCCGACTTTCCCGGGGACCGCCCCGATAGCCTCCATCACTCAATGCTTCACCACGTCCTCCTGGAGGTCGGCGATCTCGACCGCAGCGCCGCCTTCTACGACTCGATGCTGGCCCCTCTGGGTTGGCGACGGCATTTCGAGCAGGACCAGACGATCGGCTGGGGCATCGCCAAACCCGTCTTCTTCGTCTCCGGCAAGCACGACCCGGCGCCTGGCTTCGGCCTGCTCAGCTTCTCGGCGCTGGGGATCGTCGCGGTCAAGGCGGCCTGGGAGAACGGGGTGAAAGCGGGAGGCATCAGCGTCAGCGACCCCGGCGAGCAGCGCTCGCACGGCTCCGGCTCCTACTCGGCTTTTCTCAAGGACCCGGACGGGTACGAGATCGAGATCACCATCGGCTCCGACTAGCGCGAGCCGAAAGCGCCGAGTCCATAGGATCGGCTTTCCCACACGACATCTAGGAGGAATTGGTTCATGGCTGTGAAGGTCGGCATCAACGGCTTCGGTCGCATCGGGCGCAACGTCTTCCGCGCCGCCAAGGCAGCGAACGCGGACATCGACTTCGTCGCCGTCAACGACCTCGTCGACACCGCAACGATGACCAACTTGCTCAAGTACGACTCGATCCTCGGTCGCTACCCGGGCGAGGTCTCCAGCTCCGGCGAGGACTCGATCACGGTTGACGGCGACGAGCTCAAGGTCCTCTCCGAGCGCGACCCGGCGCAGCTGCCCTGGGGCGATCTCGGCGTCGACGTGGTGATCGAGTCGACCGGCTTCTTCACCAAGCGCGAGGACGCCGCCAAGCACCTCGAGGCCGGCGCCAAGAAGGTGATCATCTCCGCCCCGGCGACCGAACCGGACGTCACCGTCGCCCTCGGCGTCAACTTCGAGGAGGCCTACGACGCGGAGAGCCACCACGTCATCTCCAATGCCTCCTGCACGACCAACTGCCTCGCCCCGCTGGCCAAGGTGCTGCACCAGGAGTTCGGGATCGAGCAGGGGCTGATGACGACGATCCACGCCTACACCGCCGACCAGCGCCTGCAGGACATGCCCCACAAGGACCCGCGCCGCTCGCGCGCGGCGGCGCTCAACCTGATCCCGACCACCACCGGCGCCGCCAAGGCGGTCGGGCTGGTGCTGCCGGAGCTGAACGGCAAGCTGAACGGGTTCTCGATGCGCGCCCCGGTCCCCACCGGGTCCGCCGTCGACCTCGTCTTCACGACCCCGAACCCGGTCGACCCCGACCAGGTGAACGCCGCCCTCAAAGCGGCCGCCGAGGGTCCGCTGAAGGGCATCCTCGCCTACACCGAGGACCCGATCGTCTCCACCGACATCGTCGGCGATCCGCACTCCTCGATCGTCGACGCGCCGTCGACGATGGTGATCGGCGACGGCCGCATGGTCAAGGTGATCAGCTGGTACGACAACGAGTGGGGCTACTCCAACCGTTGCGTCGAGCTGGCCGGCAAGGTCCTGCCCTCCTGAGGCAGTCGTCTCTCACCCGTTGATGTCCTTCGCCAAGGCAAGCGTCCGCGACGCCCAGGTCAAGGGCCGCCGGGTCCTCGTCAGGGTGGACTTCAACGTCCCCCTGGCGGACGGCGAGGTCGCCGACGACACCCGCATCCAGGCGGCGCTGCCGACGATCGAGCTGCTGCGCGAGCGCGGGGCGGCGCTGATCCTGATGTCGCACCTGGGCCGGCCGAAGGGCGAGCGCGACCCCTCGCTCTCGATGGCGCCGGTGGCGAAGCGGCTCGGCGAGCTGCTGGGGACCGAGGTGAAGCTGGCGGCCGGGGTGATCGAGGGCGACGTCGACCTCAGCTGCCGCGCCCTCGGGCCCGGTGACGTGATGCTGCTCGAGAACCTGCGCTTCGAGCCGGGGGAGACGAAGAACGACCCGCGCCTGGCCGAAAGCCTGGCCCAGCTCGCCGACGTCTACGTCAACGACGCCTTCGGCGCCGCCCACCGCGCCCACGCCAGCACCGCCGGCGTCGCCGACTACCTCCCCGCCTACGCGGGCCTGCTGCTGGAGCGCGAGGTGACCGAGCTGACCAAGGTCGTCGAGTCACCCGAGCGGCCGCTGGTGGTCGTCCTCGGCGGCGCCAAGGTCTCCGACAAGGTCGGAGTGATCGATCGCTTCCTCGAAGTCGCCGACAAGATCCTGATCGGCGGCGCGATGTGCTTCGGGTTCTTCAAGGCGCAGGGGATCGAGACCGGCAACTCCCTGGTCGAGGGCGTCGAGCTGGCGCAAGAGGCGCTGGAGCGGGCCGAGCAGTCGGATTGCGAGCTGATGCTGCCGGTCGACCTGGTGCTGGGGCGCGAGTTCTCGGCTGAGACCGAGCGCAAAGAGAGCGATGGGGTGGAGGTCCCGGAGGGCTGGATGGGCCTCGACGTCGGCCCGCGCACGGCGGCGGCCTACTCGAAGGCGATCGCCGATGCCGGGACGGTCCTCTGGAACGGCCCGATGGGGGCGTTCGAGATGGAGCCCTTCGCCGGCGGCACCCGCGCGGTCGCCGAGGCCGTCGCCGCAGCGCCGGGCACCACCGTGGTCGGCGGCGGCGACTCGGTCGCGGCGCTGAACCAGTTCGGGCTCGAGGACCGGGTCGACTGGGTATCCACCGGGGGAGGCGCTTCGCTAGAGCTGTTGGAGGGTAAGAAGCTGCCGGGCGTCGAGGCCCTGCTTGACGCCGAGGAGGAGACCGCAAATGCCTGAGCGCACCCCGTACATCGCTGCCAACTGGAAGATGCACAAGACCGTCGCCGAGGCGGCCGAGTTCGTCGACGCGCTGCTGCCGCGGATCGCCGCGACCCAGTCAGACGTCGTCATCTGCGCGCCGTTCACGGCGCTGACCGCGGTGGTCGAGCGGCGCTACGGCACCGCGGTCAAGGTCGCCGCGCAGAACATGCACGAGGAGGACTCGGGCGCCTTCACCGGCGAGGTCTCGGCGCCGATGCTGGTCGAGCTCGACGTCGAGGCGGTCGTCCTCGGCCACTCCGAGCGCCGCCAGTACTTCAACGAGACCGACGAGGCGCTGGCCCGCAAGGTGCCGGCCGCCCTCGCCCATGACTTGGAGCCGATCCTCTGCGTGGGGGAGAGCGAGGAGGCGCGCGACGCCGGCGAGACCGAGGACGTCCTGGAGCGTCAGCTGCAGGCGGACCTCGCTGGCCTCGAGGCGGGGCAGATCGAGAATGTCGTCATCGCCTACGAGCCGATCTGGGCGATCGGCACCGGCCGCACCGCCACCCCCGACCAGGCCCAGGAGGTCTGCGCCTTCATCCGCGACGTGCTGCGGGCGCGCGGCGCCGCCGCCGACCGGGTGCGGATCCTCTACGGCGGCTCGGTCAAGCCCGCCAACGCCGCCGAGCTGCTCTCGCTCCCCGACGTCGACGGCGCCCTGGTCGGCGGCGCCAGCCTCGACGCCGAGGACTTCGCGGCCATAGTCGAGGCCGCCGGCTGAACCGATGAGCCCCCTGGTCCCTTCCCTGGCCCTGATCATCCTCGACGGCTGGGGGCTGGCCGAGCCGGGGCCGGGCAACGCGATCTCGCTCGCCGAGACGCCGGTCTTCGACCGCCTCTGGGGCGAGTTCCCCCACACCCAGCTCTCCGCCCAGGGCAAGGACGTCGGCCTGCCGGAAGGGCAGATGGGCAACTCCGAGGTCGGTCACCTCAACCTCGGCGCCGGGGCGATCGTCAAGCAGGACCTGGCGCGGATCGACGACGCCGTCGCCGACGGCAGCTTCTTCGACAACGAGGCGCTGCTCGCCGCCTGCGAGCGCGCCCGCCAGAGCCCGCGCGGACGCCTGCACCTGCTCGGCCTCGTCTCCGACGGCGGCGTCCACTCCGGCTGGGAGCACATCGAGGCGGCAATCGAGCTGGCCTCCCAGGAGGGCGTGCCGGACCTCGTCTTCCACGCCTTCACCGACGGCCGCGACACGCTCCCGCACGGCGGCAAGGGCTATCTCGAAGAGCTGGAGCGCTGGCTGCGGGCGGCCGGCCGCGTCGCCACCGTCAGCGGCCGCTACTACGCGATGGACCGCGACACCCGCTGGGAGCGGACCAAGCTCGCCTACGACGCGATCGTCCACGCCGAGGGCCTGCGCGCGCCCAGCGCCGCCGCGGCGATCGCCGACTCCTACGAGCGGGGGGAGACCGACGAGTTCATCAAGCCGACCGTGATCGGCGACTACGACGGCGCCGCCGAAGGCGACGTCGCGATCTTCGTCAACTTCCGCCCCGACCGCGCCCGGCAGCTGACCCGTGCCCTCTCAGAGCCCGGGTTCGACGAGTTCTCGCGCGCCGGCGCCGCGCCGCTCGACCTGACGACGATGACCGAGTACCGCAAGGGCTGGCCCTACCCGGTCGCCTTCCCCGAGCAGCGGCCGCAGGTGACCCTGGCAGAAACGATCGCCAACGCGGGCGCGACCCAGCTCCACGTCGCCGAGACCGAGAAGTACGCGCACGTCACCTACTTCTTCAACGGCGGCCGCGAGCAGGAGCTCGAGGGGGAGGAGCACTGCCTGGTCGAATCGCCCCGCGACGTCCCCACCTACGACCACAAGCCCGAGATGAGCGCCGCCGCCGCGGCCGAGGCCTTCGTCGAGCGCTGGAACGGCGGCACCTACCGCTTCGGGATCATCAACTTCGCCAACCCCGACATGGTCGGGCACACCGGCGTCATCCCCGCCGCAGTCAAGGCGGTCGAAGCCGTCGACGCCGAGCTCGGCAAAGTCGTGGAGGCGGTCACCGCCAAGGGCGGCACCTGCATCGTCACCGCCGACCACGGCAACTGCGACCATATGCTCGAGCCCGACGGCTCCCCCAACACCGCCCACTCGCTCAACCCGGTCCCCCTGATCGTCACCACCAAGGGGATCGACCTCCGCCCCGGCGGCATCCTCGCCGACGTCGCCCCCACCGCCCTCGACCTCCTCGGCATCCCCCAGCCGGAGGCGATGACCGGACGCTCGCTGGTCGAGTAACGCGATTGGCGAGTTGTGGCCCCTATGGGGGACCAAACTCGCCAAACGTCGAGATGAGGAAAGACGAGAACAGACTCAGGTTCGAGATCGACGCCCGCGACGGCAGCGCCCGCGCGGGCGTCATCCATACCGCCCACGGCCCGATCGAGACGCCGGCCTTCATCCCGCTGGCGACGAAGGGGACGGTGCGGGGGCTGGAGTCGGCCGAGGTCGCCGAGCTCGGCTACCAGCTGATTCTCGGCAACACCTACCACCTGTTCGTCTCGCCTGGCCCGGAGCGGATCGCCGCCGCCGGCGGCCTGCACGGCTTCATGAACTGGGAGCGGGCGATCATCACCGACTCCGGCGGCTTCCAGGTGTTTTCGCTGGCCCACGGCGGCGTCGCCAACGAGGTCAAGGGCAGCGGCCGCTCCGGCGACCACGGCTCCAAGGTCGAGATCAGCGAGGAGGGCGCCCGCTTCAACTCGCCGCGCGACGGTGCCGAGCTGTTCATTTCGCCCGAGGTCTCGATGAGCGTGCAGGCGGCGCTCGGCTCCGACATCGCCCTCGTCTTCGACGAGTGCACGCCCTTCCACGCCGACCGCGAGTACACCGCCCGCTCGACCGAGCGCACCCACCGCTGGCTCGATCGCTGCCTCGCCTGGCACGAACGCGAGGGACCCGAGCGGCAGGCGGTCTTCGGGATCGTCCAGGGCGGCACCCACGAGGACCTGCGGCGCGAATCGGCCGAGGCGGTCTCGGCGGCCGGGGTCGACGGGCTGGCGATCGGCGGCACCCTCGGCCGCGACAAGGAGGAGATGGCGGGCGTGCTGGCGCTGACGGCGCCGTTGCTGCCGGAGGAGGCGCCCAAGCACCTGCTGGGGATCGGCGAGGTCGACGACCTGCTCGGCGGCATCGCCCTCGGCCTCGACGTCTTCGACTGCGCCGTGCCGACCCGGCTCGCCCGCCACGGCGTCGCCCTCGCGCCCAGCCCGGAGACCCGCTGGCGGCTCGACCTGCGCAAGGGCCGCTGGGTGGGGGACCGCGACCCGATCGTCGCCGGCTGCCCCTGCCCCGCCTGCCGGCGCCACGACCGCGACTACATCAGCTACCTCTCCCGCGCCGAGGAGCTGACCGCCGTCCGCCTCATCGTCCTCCACAACCTCACCTACATGCGCCAACTCACCACCCACGCCCGAGCAGCCATAAAGGCCGGCACCTTCGCCAACTACCGCGCATCTGTCCTCGCAGGATCTGCACCCTGGGACGCGGCCTAAGAAGGGAGGGGTGGACCCCCTCCGAACGGCTTGTACTTCTCGGCCACAAGCCACCTCGGACGGCCTATTCCGGCTACACCCGAGCAAGTTGAGAGAGGAGGGGGTCCACCCCTCCCAACCACAAGCCCCGTCCCTATTCCGTGTTGTCCCGGACCAGCTCTTTGACTTCTTCGACGACCTTGTCGACGGTGTCCCCGGCGACCTTGGAGACCTTCACCCCCGCCGCTTTGTCGGTAGTGACGATCACCGCGGTGGCGACGACGGCGGCGACCAGGACCAGCGCCACCAGGGCGATGACGAAGCGGACGAAGCGGGAGAAGGCGCCGCGCTGGCGCGGCGCGGCGGCACGGGGGGGTGCCGCGGCCGGAGGCGGCGCGGGGGCCACTCGCGGTTGCGGTCGCCGCGTCTGCGAGGGGGGGCGGTACTCGGTCTGGGCGGTGTCGCGGCTCATGTGGCGGGTGGCGGCGGTGTCGCCGCCGAGCACCCGCGTCGCCGAGGTCCCCTCTTCCATCGGCAGCGTCACGTCGCCGCCTTCGAGGCCCAGTCGCAGCCCCGCGGCGAGCTCGTCGGCGCTCGCGTAGCGCCGGTTCGGATCCCCCTCCAGGGCGCGCAGGACCGCGGCCCCGAGCGTCTCCGGCACCTCGCTGTTGTAGGTGTCCGGCGGCAGCGGCTTCTCGTTCTGCTGGCGCACCGCTAGCTCGGCCAGCGAGGAGCCCTCGTACGGCAGCCGGCCGGTGAGGAACTGGTAGAGGACGACGCCGAGGGCGTAGACGTCGGTCGCCGGCGTCGCCTCCTCGCCGCGCACCTGCTCGGGGGCCAGGTAGGCGGCGGTGCCGACCACCGATCCCACCTGGGTGATCCGGGTCTGCTCGACCGCCCGGGCGATCCCGAAGTCGGTCAGCTTGACGATCATCTCGCCGCCGCCGACCGGGCCGCCGACGATCATCAGGTTGCCGGGCTTGACGTCGCGGTGGATGATTCCGCGCCGGTGCGCGTAGTCGAGCCCGGCGCAGGCCTGGATCCCGATCTCCGCCGCGATCTCCGGCTCGACCGGCCCCTGGCGCTGCAGGATCTGCGCGCCGGAGCGGCCCTCGACGTACTCCATGACGATGTAGCGGCGCCCTTCGTCGACCCCGGTGTCGTAGACCTGGACGATGTTGGGGTGGATCAGCTTCGCCACCGCCAGCGCCTCGCGTTTGAAGCGTTCGACGAAGCGCTCGTCGTCGGAGAGGTGCTCGGCAAGGACCTTCACCGCGACCGTCCGCTCGAGGATGCGGTCGGTGGCCTTGTAGACGTTCGACATCCCGCCGGTGCCGAGCTTCTCACTGGTCTCGTAGCGCCCCGAGAGGGTGCCTCCGCTGGCCTCCATCATTCGACTCCCACGCTGGGACCTACACCGCCGGAGGGCGGGGTTTCTTCAGCCGGCGGTTCGGTCGGCGGCTCGCCTTCGCCGCCGCTTTTTTCTTCGCCTTTGCCGTTCGCCTGCGGCGGCAGTTCCGACCCTTCGTCTTCGGCCGGTTCTTCCTGCGATTCCGAGGGCTCTTCCTTGTCGGGCTTTTCCTTCTTCGGCTTCTTCTCGTCTTCCACTTCTTCGGGTTCAACATCGGTTTCGACCGATGGTTCCGCTTCTTCTTCGCTCTCTTCTTCGCAGCGGCCGACGACTTCGCTCAGCTTTTCGGTCCCTTCCTGGAGCGCCGCCTTCAGCCTCTGGTCCACGCCCTGCAGTTCTTCGACCTGCGCCGTCACCTCGGCGACGGCGCTTTCGGCGCCGATGCAATCTTCCGCGTCGGCCAGTTCCTCGACCTCGTTCAGGTTCGCTTCGATCTGGTCGGCGGTCGTCCCGGGCAGCAGGTCGGCCTCCTCGCCGCCGCCGCAGGCGGCCAGCGCCACGGCGCAGGCGGCGCCGAGGAGGAAGGCGAGGAAAAGCGCGCTCAGGCGGGCCATGGTGCGAGTCTAGACAAAGGCCAGGGGCCGCTATTTGCCCTGCATTTTGCGATCAACGTCCGACCTGCAGGCGCTCGGCGAGGACGCTGGGGAGGCCGGCGGCGAGGATCGCCCCGGCCGCGCCCTCGATGTCGTAGGGGACCCGGTGGTAGCGGGCCAGCCATTGCTCGGTGTCGAGCTCCAGCCAGGCGGCGCGGGGATCGCCGTCGCGGGGCTGGCCGACGCTGCCGGGGTTGAGCAGCCAGTCGCCCTCGGCGATCTCGATCTCGGCCCCGTCCATCGCCTGCGCCCCCTGCGCGTAGCCGGGGCGCGCTCCCGGGGCGCGGACGAAGAAGAGGGCGATGTGGGAGTGGCCGATCAGCCCCACCCGCTCCTCCTGGGCTTCGAACCCGGCTTCGGCCTGGTCGGTGGAGAGCACGTACTCCCAGATCGGGTCGCGGGGGGAGGCGTGGAAGAGCCCGATCCCGTTCTGGGAAGCGGCCGGCTCCAGGTCGCCGAGGAACTCGAGGGTCTCCTCGCTGACGTTCGCCCGCGTCCACTCGACCGCGGCCGCCGCCGCCTCCGAGAAGGTGGAGATGTCGAGCGCGCCCAGCAGCGCCAGGTCGTGGTTGCCGACCAGGCAGGTGCTGCAGCGCTCGCGGACCAGCGCCGTGCAGGCGTCGGGCTCGGCCCCGTAGCCGACCATGTCGCCGAGGCACCAGACCTGGTCGACCCCGGCCTCGTCGACCGCGGAGAGGACCGCCTCGAGGGCGTGCCGGTTGGCGTGGATGTCGCTGAGGACGGCTGCGCGCAAGCGGGCAGCGTACCCTGGCGGCGCTGCGGTCCATACGATTGCCCCGTGACCGCCACCGATTCAGTCAGCGCCCTGCGGGCCGCGGTGGAGGGTGCCGCGCGGACCCTGCGGGACGGCGAGCCGACCGAGCAGAGGCCCACTCTCGAGCGCCCGCCGAAGCCCGAGCTGGGCGACTACAGCTCCAACGCGGCGATGCTCCTCGCCGGTGTCCTCCAGGACAACCCGCGCGCGGTCGCCGAGCGGCTGCGCGCCGAGCTCGAGGCCGACCCCGGCCTCGCCCCCGACCTCGAGCGGGTCGAGGTCGCCGGTCCCGGCTTCGTCAACTTCTTCCTCGCCGACTCCTGGTACCTGCGGGCGCTGGGCGACCTGCTGGCGGCCGGGGACGACCTCGGCCCGGAGCCGACCGAGGCGCCGGAGAGGGTCCTGGTCGAGTTCGTCTCCGCCAACCCGACCGGCCCTCTCCACGTCGGCGGCGGTCGTCACGCCGCCTACGGCGACGCCCTCAGCCGTCTCCTGGAAGCGGCCGGGCACGGCGTCGAGCGCGAGTACTACGTCAACGACGCCGGCGCCCAGATCGACCGCTTCGCGGCCTCGATCGCGGCCCGGATGCGGGGCGAGGACCCGCCCGAGGACGGCTACGCCGGCGAGTACGTCGCCGAGCTCGCCGAGCGGATCGGGGCCGAGGGGCTCGATCCATCCGAGCTGGAGGCGATCGGCAGGCGCGGCATCGAGATGATGCTCGAGGAGGTGCGCGGCACCCTGGAGCGCTTCGGCGTCCGCTTCGACACCTGGTTCCACGAGCGCGACCTCTACGCCAAGGGTGAGGTCGAGGCGGCGCTGGCCGATCTGGACGAGCGCGGCCACACCTACCGCAGCGAAGACGCGCTTTGGCTGCGGACCACCGACTTCGGCGACGACAAGGACCGGGTCCTGATCCGCGCCAACGGGGAGCCGACCTACCTGGCGGCCGACGTCGCCTACCACTGGGACAAGCTGCAGCGGGGCTTCGACCGCCTGATCGACGTCCTCGGCGCCGACCACCACGGCTACGTCGCCCGGGTCAGGGCGGCGATCGAGGCGATGGGCGGGGATCCGCAGGCCTTCGAGGCGCTGATCATGAACCTCGTCCACGTTGTCGAAGGCGGCGAGCGGGTGCAGATGTCCAAGCGCACGGGGGACTTCGTCAGCCTCGACGAGCTGATCGACGACATCGGGGTCGACGCGACCCGCTGGTTCATGCTCTGGCGCAGCCAGGAGACGACCGTCGACCTCGACCTCGAGCTGGCCCGCAGCCAGTCGAGCGAGAACCCCGTCTACTACGTCCAGTACGCGCACGCCCGGATCGCCAGCATCCTCCGCAAAGCGGGGGAGGGGGCGGAGCCGGCGGTCCCGGCCGAGCGGTCGCCGCTGGAGGAGAGCGAGCGGGTGCTGGTCAAGCGCCTGCTCGAGTTCCCCGAGGAGGTGCGGGCGGCGGCGGCGCGGCGGGCGCCACACCGGATCTGCGCCTACTCGACCGCGGTCGCCGCCGACTTCCACGCCTTCTACCGCGACTGCCAGGTGGTCGGCGCCGAGGGCGAGGGGGTGGAGGCTTCGCGGCTGGCGCTCTGCCTGGCGACGAAGCGGACGATCGCCGCCGCGCTGGGCCTGCTGGGGATCTCGGCCCCCGAGCGGATGTGATGCTGCGCCGCTCCAGGCTCCCCGTGCTGGCGGAGATCACCGGCCCGGCCGAGGAGGCGCGGGCCTGGTCCTTGCGGCGGAGCGACTTCGCCAGCCTCGAGGGAGTGCTGCCGCGGCTGGAGCAGCAGCGGGTCGTGCTCGTCGCCGGAGAGGGGGAAGAGCCGGCGGTGGCGGCGATCGCCCTCGCGACGGCCTCGACGGCCACCGGCCGGCGCGCGGTTCTCGTCGACTGCGACCTCGCCCGGCCGCGCCTCGCCGCTCACCTTGGCCTCCCCGATGCCCCCGGCCTACACGAGTACCTGCGCTGGGAGGCGGAACCGGCGGACGTGCTGCGACCGGTGGTCCTGGCCGGGCCGGCGGCGGCCGGTGCCGGCGAGCCGCTCGTCTGCATCTGCGGCGGCCGGCCGGCGACCAAGGCCGAGACCCTGCTCGGCCTGCAGAGCTTCGCCCACATGCTCGCGAAGCTGCGCGGCGCCTACGAGTTAGTCCTCGTCCTCGCGCCCCCGGTCGCGAGCGAACCGGGCGCCTGCCTGGCGGTCGCGCGGCAGGCTGACGCGGTCGTGGCGGCGCTGCCGGCCGATGGGGGCGACCGGGCGCTGCGGACCGCGATCCGGCGGCTGCCGATCCCGGCGCTGGGTGCGATCAAGCTCTCGGGTTGAAGTCAGTGCGCCTTTTCCTCGCATAACGACGAAAAGGCGCACCGCTGTGCTCAGAGGTCGTAGCGGGCGAGGTCGGCGTCGAGGCGATCGGCGTCCGCGGAGCTGGGACCGCCGGGGCGATCCGGGCCGCCGCGATCGTCCGGCCCGCCCCCGGCCCGGCGCCAGCGCAGCACCCCGATCGCCAGCGCCACGGCGGCGATCAGGAAGGCGACGATCGGCACCACGTAGGCGGAGAGGCTGAAGCCGGAGTCGTCGGGCAGCGCCAGCACCTCCTCGCCGTACTCGGAGACCAGCGCGTCCTTGATTTCCCCCTCGCTCCTGCCTTCCTCGATCAGGCGCGCGATGAAGGCTTTCTGCTGCTGCGCCTGCGGCGCTTCGGCCAGCTGCAGCAGGGTCCCGCAGACGGGGCACATCACCTCTTCTTCGATCTCCCCCAGCGTGGCCTGCTCCGCGGCGGCCGCCGGCGCGAGGAGGGCCAGCGCGACCAGCGCCAGGGGAACCAGCGCCCGCTTCACGATCTCGCCTTCGGCAGCAGCGGCGCCACTTCCTCGCGCAGCTGCTCCTCGGTGATCGGGCCGCGGACGAGCAGCCGCACCTTGCCGCGGGGGTCGACGAGGAAGTTCTCCGGCACCCCGGTGGTGCCGTAGTCCTTGGCGGCATCGCCGTCGCCGTCGCGCAGCTGCGGGTAGCTGAGCCCGTATTCCTCGACGAAGGCGAGCCCGTCGCTGCTGAGGTCGCGGCTGTCGATCCCGAGCACGGTGAACCCTGGCCCGCCGTGCTGCCGCTGGAACCGCTCCAGCGCCGGCGCCTCCTCGCGGCAGGGGAGGCACCAGGAGGCCCAGAAGTTGACCAGCACCCACCGCCCCCGGTAGTCGACCAGCGATTCGCTCCCGCCGCCCTCGAGCCGGGGCAGCGGCTCGACCGGCGCCGCGTCGCCGATCGAGATCCCCGAGGACCCTTTGTTGACCAGCCCGAAGACGAGCAGGCCGACGATGGCCAGCACGGCGAGGACTGCGATGAAAGAGCGAGCGCTCACGGACCGGGAAGACTAGATCCCAGAGCGCCCCGGCAGCCCGCCCAGGCCCTAGAATCGAGCCCCACGCGGACGTAGCTCAGTTGGTAGAGCGCAAGCTTCCCAAGCTTGAGGTCGCGGGTTCGACCCCCGTCGTCCGCTTTTGATCTTCTAGGCAGGCAACAGTTCCTCGAGCTAGTTGACCTTCTTTCGCATAAGCCGCCTGAGCAGCGTGGATGACCAGGGAGTGTTTGATCTTTCATCAGGGCTCATCTGGCAGTTCTTGGTCTACTTGTCTAGTACCAGCGGTTACTTTGTCGTCGGTCAGATAAAGCTCGCCGTCGACGCCCTGTTTGGACAAGGCATCTAGTTTAGGAAACATATCTAGGAAACATTAAGTAAAAAATTTAGTATGGACTTGGCGTTCCTTCCTGTGCAGGATGCCTCGCCAACTGGTACGCATTGAGTGTTTGCGGCTCCGGTCAAGGAAAAACTCCTGTAGGAAGGCGGGGCTGCATGGATTGGAGAAAAGGGTGTAATCAGCGAAGCGTCGCCGCTTCGGTCTCGTTGCTTGGCGTGCTCCTCGCTCTTCTGATCTCAGTAGGACCAATCGGTCAGGCCGGTGCCACCGAATGGTCCCTCCAACCCACCGCCAACCCGACGCCGCTCAACAAGAGCGAGCTCGAGGACGTCTCCTGCCCGACCGCGTCGATGTGCATGGGCATCGGCAACGACTACTACCTCGGCAAAGGATTCGCCCAAGTCTGGAAAGGCTCCGAATGGAAAATGGTGCGCACCTTCGCCGGCCAGGTGAAGGCCGTCTCCTGCCCGACGGCGACCTTCTGCGCCACGGTGGCCAAGAACGAAAACGGCGCCTGGCGGATGCAGGAGTTCGAATTCTCCCCAGGTGAAGGCACCTGGTTCGTCGCCACCGAGACCCCCGCGATCCCCAGCGGCGCGACCAACACGAGGCTGGTGGACATCTCCTGCACCTCGGCCGCCGCCTGCACCGCGGTCGGCCGCTACCAGGCCGCAACCGGCGAGTGGAAAGCCCACGCTGAGCGCTGGAACGGCAGCTCCTGGTCGCCGCAGGCGCTTCCCGCCCCCGCGGGCGAAACGCGGCTCCCCGAACTGACCGGCGTCTCCTGCGCCTCGGGGACCGCCTGCACCGCGGTCGGCACCGTGGAATCGCGCCCGCCCGGCTCCACCTACCGGAAGGTGACCCTGGCCGCCCGCTGGAACGGCAGCAGCTGGTCGCTCGACTCGACCCCCACCCCAACCGGCGCGACCTCGAGCAGCCTGGAGGCCGTCTCCTGCTTCTCGTCCTCCAGCTGCATGGCGATCGGCACCTACAACGACGGCAGTGGCGCCAAGCCCTTCTCCGAGCGGCTCGAAGGCGTGACCTGGTCGGTCGCGGCGACGGCGACCCCGGCCGACGCCAAATGGCCTCCGCGGCTGCGCTCCGTCTCCTGCACCACCGCGACCAGCTGCCTCGCAGTCGGCCACTACGTCAGCGCCGTCAAAGGCGAAGGCATCTTTCAGGAACCCGCCGAGGAAAAGACCCTCGTCGAGCGCTGGGACGGCAGCCAATGGGCGGTCCAGAGCTCACCCAACCCCGCCGAAGAAGACTTCAGCGCCCTCGCCGGCGTCTCCTGCAGCTCCCAGACCGTCTGCACGGCGGTGGGCAAATCACGCCCTGCCAGCGCCGAAGAAGACATGGTGACCTTGGGGATGCGGTGGTACGAGACTGACGTGGAAAGCCCGGACACCTCCATAACTGGTGGTCCCGAGGGACTTGTCGCCATTGCGGACGCAAGTTTCAGCTTTGAGGCTTCGGAGATAAACACCTCCTTCCAATGTTCGATGGACCAAGGGGCCTTCGGCCCCTGTGCTTCGCCCTCGTCCTATCAGGCCCTTGCCGATGGGGTCCATATCTTCCGCGTGCGAGCAACGGACGCTTTCGGCAACCAGGACGAATCGCCGGTCGAGCGTAACTTCGAGGTCGACACCGAGGCGCCTCAGACTGAGATCACGTCTTCCCAGCCCAGCTACACGAGCGGACAGCAGACGTCGGTCGAGTTCTCGGCGAGCGAGCCGGCCTCGACCTACCAATGCTCCTTCGATGGAGGGGAGCTGGAAAGCTGTCAGTCTCCCTACGTCCTTCCTGAGAACCTCCACCTTGGTTCAGGCTGGCATACGTTTACCGTCGTCGCGACCGACACGGCGGGAAATGTTGACGCTACCCCGGCGAAATGGACGTTCAACACGGCGATCTATCCGGACGCGCCCACCACCAGCAAGGTCACCACTCCCGAAGAAGGAAAGAAGAGTAGTCACTACTTCACGCTGAAGGCCCAGTGGGGGGAGGCTCCCACGAGCGGCGGAGTCACCGGGGTCACCTTCCAGATGAAGATCCCAGGCTGGAAACAATTTTGGACGATTCCAAGCGATTACGTACTCGACTCCAAAGGCGAACCAGTGAGCTGGCCGCTGCCGGTGAGCAGCAATCCGGGTCATAGTGAGACTGTGTACTTCAACTACCTGGAAGCTGTAAAGGAAATGAAATGGGGGATGTACGAAGAAGACATCAAGTTGAGGGCAGTCTTCGACGGAGGCGTGAGCGCGGCAGGCGCAAGCCAGCCGGTGGCGGTCGAATTTCTCAACGAGTTTGGGGGCGTTGGCGCCCCGACGGATGCCACCGAATCGATCGGTCCAGTCAACCTGGACCTCCTCACCGGCAATTTCACGATCACCAGGATCGATGTCTCGATTCCTGTGCCGGGGACGGAGAGCAGCCTGGAATTCGCGCGGTCGTATCAATCCAGGCCGGGCTACGTCACCAGCTCGGAAGCGCTGGGGCGCCAGTGGATGCCGTCCGGGCCAATGGAGCAGGAATTCCAAGGCGAAGCATGGGTGGAGCTGCAGGAACGCCATGAGGATGCGGTCCCACCTGTCTTCGAAGAAGAATGCTGGTGGGAAGGCGGCTCTCTGCAGTGCGAAACCTTCGAAGTCGAAGCGGGCATTCCCGCTGCCGACTGGATCGAACTCATCGACAACGAAGGCAACGGCGTACCTTTCGAAATCGTCGGTGGCCAATACGTGGCGCCCGACTACATGAAGGAATTCGTCCTCAGCAAGGAAGGCGAAGCCTTCGTGCTCACCGACCCCAATGGGGCGCAGACGACCTTCATCAAGAACCAGTACGGGACGCAGGGCTCGTATCGGCCTAACTCGATCTCCTGGCAGGCGACGGCCAAATCTGCGCGTCACGTCTACGAGTATGTTCCGGGCACCACCGCCTATCGCTTGGTGAAGATGATCGCGCCAGCCCCAGCGGGCGTCACCTGCGGTGTCGAAGGATCGATCAGCACCCCTGGGTGCAGGACCCTCGCCTTCCAGTACTCGTCCTGTGAGTGCATGGGGCATTGGCGCCTGTCGTCGATCACCTACTACAACAGTTCCGGCCAGCCGGCGGAGGCGCAGGTGGTGTCGCGCTACGAATACGACTCGGAGGACCGCCTGATCGCGCAATGGGATCCGCGGATCTCACCCGCCTTGAAAGAGACCTACACCTACCCGTCCTCTCCTTCCAACGATATGCTTGCTCTGACTCCACCGGGAGAGGAGCCTTGGGAATTCGAATACTACAAAGCGACTGAATTTCCCTGGGACCCTGTGGCGAAATATCATTGGCGCGATCGGGAGATCTTCAATCGCTTGAAGAGCGTCAAGCGGGCGACTCTGCTCGAGAGCCCTTCCACTGCCCAGACGACCATCGTGTACCAGGTGCCGCTCAGTGGCGAAGAGGCTCCATACAACATGAGCCCCTCAACCGTCGCAAAATGGGGTCAGAGTGATTACCCCGTCGACGCGACCGCGATCTTTCCTCCAAGTCACGTTCCGGACAGTCCAAGACCGAGCGACTACACGGGGGCCGGGATCCACTACCTGGACCCGGAAGGCTATGAGGTCAACACGGCTTCGGCTGCGCCGCCCGGAGTAGCGGGATCGGCGATAACCACGACCGAAAGCGATGATCACGGTAACGTCATCCGCTCGCTCTCTGCGCAGAACCGGCTGCGGGCGCTGGGGTCCGTCGATTCCGTCGGTCGCTCCCGCGAGCTGGACAGCCATTCCGTCTACTCGGCTGATGGCACCGAAATGCTCGAGTCTTGGGGCCCTCTACATGAGGTGC
Organism: Solirubrobacterales bacterium; assembly: GCA_035765335.1. GTDB lineage: Bacteria > Actinomycetota > Thermoleophilia > Solirubrobacterales > 70-9 > VAYN01. Next base: position 24,711 of record DASTXV010000054.1, on the reverse strand, counting down.
GACTCGAATCGGGCGAAACGGTCGAGGCGCGCCAGCACACCACCGTCAAATACGATGAAGGCGCGCCAGCGCTGAAAGAGGGGGAATCCGCGCCGCGCCTGCCGACGAAGGAAACGACCGGCGCCGCCGTCCCAGGCCAGAGCAGCGACTCCGATCAGCGCGTCACCGAAACCCGCTACGACTGGACTCTGCGCAAGCCGATTGAAACCATTGTCGACCCCGGCGGCCTCAACATTCGCTCGGTGATGGCCTACGACGCCACTACCGGCCAGCCAAGGGAAGTGCGTCAGCCTTCGAATCCCGGAGGCGGAGGGGCCGGGAGCACCAGGACGATCTACTACTCGCAAACGGCCAATTCCGAACAACCTGGATGCGGTGGAGTGCCCCAGTACGCGGGCCTGCCGTGCAAGGTGATGCCTGCGGCTCAGCCGGGAACGGCTGGCTTGCCGCAGCTGCTGGTGAAAACGTTCTGGACCTATAACAACCTCGATCAGCCGACGGAGATTCGCGAAAGTCCTGGCGGCGGCAGCGAAAACCTTCGCAGGACCCTTCTGGGCTATGACATGGCGGGGCGCCCACGCACGCAGAAGATTGAAGGTGGTGGGCAGGCCGTGCCGATGGTTGAAACGCTCTACAGCTCGACTAATGGCAGGCCGGTAGAGCAGAAATTCCTATGCTCCGTCAATTGCACGGGTTTCGACAGTCAGGCAACTAGGACTACCTACGACGCTCTCGGTCGCGTCAAACGCTATGAAGATGCGGATGGGGGTAAGGCAAATACGTTGTACGACGCTGCCGGCCGACCCTACTGGATGAACGTCGAAAAGAATGGGCAGTGGATTGGGGCGCAGCTGGTTCGCTACGACGAAGCTAGCGGTGTGCCGGTCGAGCTGGAAAGCGAAGCCGGCATCTTCACCGCACGCTATGACGCCGACGGCAAGATGATCGAACAGGGTCTCCCCAATGGTCTCACCGCTACCACGTCCTACAACGAGGTGGGTGAATCAACCCACCTCACCTACACGAAGGAAAGCTACTGCGGTGAAAGCTGCACTTGGCTCGACTTCGACCTCGAGCGCTCGATCGAGGGTCAGATACTGAGCGAAAACGGAACGCTCGGTGCTCAGCGCTACGGCTACGACAAGGCGGGTCGACTTATCTTCGCAGAGGAAAGTCCGGACGATGGCCAATGCACCACCCGCTCCTATGTTTACGACCTCAACTCCAACCGGAAATCGTTGACGACCCGATCACCCGGGATCGAGGGAGCATGTGCGAACACTGGCGGCACGACCAAGACCTACGAATACGATGCGGCAGACCGTCTGGTTGCTGCTGAATTGATCTACGACAGCTTCGGCCGGATAACGAAATTGCCTGGCCACCTTGCGGGCGACGAAGAGCTGACGACCAGCTACTTCTCGACCGACATGGTCGCAAGTCAGTCCCAGGGTGGGATCACCAACACGTTCGAACTCGATGCCTCCCTGCGCCAACGAGCGCGCCACCAAGCAGGTGGTTTAGAAGGAACGGAAATATTTCACTACGCCGGCCCCTCCGACTCTCCCGCATGGACCGAGCGCGGACAGGTTCGGACCCTGAACATGATGGGTTTAGGCGGCGAACTCGTGGCCCTTAAGGAAACCAGCGCCGGAGGTCAAGATGAGACGACGCTGCAGCTGGCGAACCTCCACGGCGACATCGTGGCGACCGCCCCGATCGATCAGGAAGTCACCAGTCTAGTAAAAACCACCCGCTACGACGAGTTTGGCAATCCGATCCCTGGCAACGCCGATCGCTATGGCTGGCTTGGTGGGAAGCAGCGCCGAACCGAACTTCCTTCGGGTGTTATTCAAATGGGAGTAAGGAGTTATGTGCCGACGATAGGTCGGTTCCTGTCACCCGACCCCGTGCGAGGAGGCTCAGCGACCGCATATGACTACAGCAATGCTGACCCGATTAACGTATTTGACCTAAGCGGAGAAGCGCCCCCCTGCAAGCCACGGGAACAAAAACTGAAGCCCCATCGTGGAGCGGGAAGGGAAATCCGAGTATCGGCTAGTGCATGGATCCGCTGCAAAGGGAAACCCAAAAACGTAAAGGTCAAGGCTGTGATAACCGGAGGTGCTTACGAAACCCTGTCAGGCAAGATGCGATATATTCCGGCGGCAAAAGGCCCATTGGAGGAGTGTGGCGATGTAGCTCCGAAATTTGCATGCCACGCAGAAGCATCAACTTCGTTCACGTCGAATGTGCCTTGCGGTGTTGTCCGGACCGGAGAAGTTGAAGTACTGTTCCAGGTTTCCTGGGAAACCCCGAAGGGAAATCGTCGCAGTCACACTTACCGAGACTCGTTTAGCTTTACCTATGGGTCAATATGCACCAAATGAGGATGTGGAGAAATTTCATTCTGCTGGCATTGATCCTTGGCTTAATTGGTATGGGGGTTATCTTGACTGAGAACCAGGGAAAAGACCGAGGACCTCAGCGCTTCTCAGAACTCAGACCTGTAGAAGCCGGTGATCTGGCCGCAGTAAAGGAATGGATAGTACTTCGGTGTCGCGGTCGAACCATCAAACAGCTCTCCCTGCTTCTTGGGGTAGAGCCCACTATGGAGGCTGTCGTACAACGTGTGACCAAGGCTATTCCAAGGGAATCACGGGATGTTGCTGCAAAGCTCTGTGAACGGGAGTTAAAGCGTTCCGAGAGAGGCTCAGCTAGTCCTAGCTAGAACTGAACAGCCCTGGCCGGGCTCGCCGACGGCGACGTGGCGACGCTGACCGAGAACCTCCGGGTCGCCTTCGGGGTGACCGTGGCGGGCCTGCTGGTCGGCGCGATCGCCTTCTCGATCTCCCTCATCCGCGACCGCCTCTACGCCCAGGACTACTCCGACGTCGAGTACGTCGCCGCCCGTCTCGCCCCGGCGCCGACCATTGGCACCGCCACCCCGCGCAGCCACTGGGCGGTGGCGCCGTGAGGGTGACCGCCCGGGCTCGCAGCCGCGACGACCGCGCCGGCGATCCGCTCGACGGCCTCGTCAATCTCTTCGACCTCGGGATCGTCCTCTCGGTCGCCTTCCTGCTGGCGGCGCTCTCCTCGCTCGACCTCACCTCGGCGCTGACCGAGCAGGCGAAGGAGCGCGCCCAGGCGGCGAGCGCGCAGGAGCCGGTCGTGGCCGAGCGCAACCAGGAGGTGAAGCCGCTCGAGCTGAAGCCGGGCGAGCGCGTCGTCGGCAGGGGGGAGCCGGTGGGCACCGTCTACCGGCTCGCCGACGGCCGCACGGTGATCGTGCGCGAGAAGTAGGCCGAGTCTAAATCTCAGCTAGAGGGTTAGGCTGCAACTGAGAGGTGTCCTCGCTCCTTTGCGCTCGCTCCTTCGGATACCGGCAGGCGGTAGAAGTGCTCGGTCGCGCCGCGCACCTGTCGCTCCCGCACCAGTTCGATCAGGCCGGCTTTCGCCAGCTCGGTGACGTGGTAGTTGGTGTTGCTGAGGGGGATCTGCAGCTCGCGGCTGAGATCGCTGGGGGAGAGGATCCGGCCGCCGTCGATTCCGAGGATTTCGAGGATCGAGACGCGTAAAGGATGCGCGGTCGCCCGCGCGAGGCGCTCCCAGTTGACGGGCACCGACTCCTCTTTTCGACCGTTTTGCGGGGAAAAGCCGTTGCCGTTGCCGTTTGCAGAATAAGCGTGGGGGGAATGTCCGTTTTGGGTTGGCATGGCGCCATATTACCCAAAATTATTGACTCAAGTCATGATTTTCGGGTAGGTTATTCGTCGAGAATGCTTAATGGGAAGTTTTAGGAGGAGAAATTCAATGCGGGGACGACTTATCGGCTCGGTTCTTTCTCTATGCGCAGCGCTCGTGCTCGGGCTGGCATCGACGGCGTTCGCCGGCGGCACCGAAGAAATCATTGCCCCCAGCGATCCGCATAACCCCAAAGTCGACTCCGGCTGGCAGGCGGGGACCTGCGACACCGAAGCCCCCAACCCGGGGGCGCCGGGGGCGGAAGTCTGCTCGGTTGAAACGCCGGAATGGTTCTTCGAACAGGCCGCCGGCCACCCCCACTGGGGCTTCACCCAGTTCATCGTCAAGCACAGCGACGGCACCCTGGGGCCGAAACCGGAAGCGGAACTGGCCCGGGTCCGGGTCGACCTGCCGGTCGGCCTCAACGTCAACCCGGGCGCGACCCCGCGCTGCCCGCTCGCCACCTTCGAGGCCGACCCCACCACCTGCCCGCCGGGATCTCACGTCGGCGACAGCTACGTCACCGCCGGCGACCCGCTGCTCGGGGGGTCGGCTCCCCTCCACGCCGAGGTCTACAACGTCGTTCCGGTCGAAGGGGAGAGCGCGCGGTTCGGACTCAGGCTCGCGGACAACAACGTCTACCTGGAGGGAGACGCCGACTGGTCCGGCAACTACCACGAGGGCTTCACGATTGAGGTCCCCAAAGTGCTGCCCGCCGCCCTCGAAGGGTTCGTCCTCAAAAACCGCCTGGTCTTCAACGGCCGCGCCGGGGACGGCACCTTCATCACCACCCCCAGCACCTGCCTCGGCGAAGCCTTCACCGAATCCGGCAGTGTCTACTCCACCTACCTGCTCGCCGCTTCCTACCCGCAGCTCGAACAGAAAGCGCCCTACGAGGACTACGTCTGGCCGCAGAGCGCCGAACCGCCGCTCGAATCGCCCATCCCCCCGGGCACCTCGCCCAAAGAATGCGACTCGATTCCCTACGACCCCTCGCTCGCCGTCGAGCCCGGCACCGCGGAGGTGAACTCGCCGGCCGGGGCAACGGTCGACATCGACATTCCGCACCTGACCCTGGCGGAGAGCGAACAGCAGACTTCGACGACGAGGGAATCGAAGGTGACGCTGCCGCTGGGGATGGGCCTCAACCCCTCGGCCGCCAACGGCCTGCAGGTCTGCACCGACGAGCAGTTCGGCAAGGGCACGAGGAACCCGGTCGCCTGCCCGGAGGATTCGCGGGTCGGCTCGGTGGTCATCGACTCCCCGGCGCTGCCGGAAGAGAACGAAGAAGGCCCGGCGCTCAAGGGACCCGTCTACGTCGGCAAGCAGCTCAGCCGCGACCCCCTCTCCGGGGACCTGTACCGGATCTTCATCAACGCGGTGTCGCCTCGCTACGGGATCGACGTCCGCCTGATCGGCAAGGTCAGCGCCGATCCGCAGACGGGTCAGTTGACCACCACCATCTCCGACACGCCGCAGTCCCAAGTCGAGAGCTTCGAGGTGAAGCTGGACGGCGGGGCGCAGGCGGCTCTCAGCAGCCCGCCGACCTGCGGACCCAATCAGAGCGGCGCCGTGATGACGCCGTGGTCGGGCAACGCGCCCGCCACCCCCGGCGGCGAGTTCACGCTCGCCAGCCTCCCGGGCGGCGGCCCGTGCCCGAAAACGATGGCCGAGCGTCCGTTCTCGCCCGCCTTCGGGGCCGCGCCCGCGAGCTCGAAAGCCGGCGCCTTCAGCCCCCTCTCGATCCAGATCAACCGCGGCGACGGCCAGCAGGAGCTGAAAGGGACGGACATCGTCCTGCCGCCGGGGATGACCGGCAGCCTGCGCGGCATCCCCTACTGCCCGGAGGAGGCGCTCGCCGCCGCGGCCGGTAGGTCCGGCGAGGAGGAGAAAGCGAGCTCCAGCTGTCCCGCCGCCAGCCAGGTCGGCAGCGCCACCGTCGCCGCCGGCACCGGCTCCGCCCCGCTTAGCATCGATGGCAAGGTCTTCCTCTCAGGCCCCTACAACGGGGCCCCTCTCTCCCTGGCAGTGGTCACCCCCGCCACGGCCGGGCCGTTTGATCTCGGCACGGTCGTGGTGAGGGTGGCCCTGTTCGTCGATCCCGAGACGGCGCAGATCCGGGCTCTCTCCGACCCGATCCCGCACGTCTTCGGCGGCACCCTGCTCAGCGTCCGCTCGGTCGACCTGAAGATGGACCGACCCGATTTCACCCTCAACCCGACCAGCTGCGAGCCCCTCGCCACCACCGGCGCCCTCAACGGCGGCGGCGGTGACCCCAACAACCCGGCCGCCTTCAGCGCCTTCGGCGTCAACGCCCCCTTCCGGGCGAGCGATTGCGGGGCGCTGAAATTCCGCCCGAAGCTGTTCACGAAGCTGATCGGCAACCGCAAGAAAATGCGGCGCAACGGGCACCCGGCCTTCCAGGCGGTGCTGGTCGCCCGCAAAGGCGACGCCAACATCAAGCGGGCGGCGCTGACGCTGCCGCGCTCCCAGTTCCTCGACCAGGGCCACATCGGCACGATCTGCACCCGCGTCCAGCTCGCCGCCTCGGCCTGCCCGCGTCGCTCTATATATGGATACGCCTGGGCCGAGAGTCCGCTGCTGGACGAGAAAGTGGCCGGCCCCGTCTACCTGACCTCATCCGACAACGAACTGCCGGACCTCCTGGCCGACCTCAAGGGGCAGGTGAACGCGCGGCTCCGCGGCGTCATCGACTCCCGGAAACGAAGGATGCGGACCGTCTTCGCCAGTGTCCCCGACGTGCCGGTGAGCAAGTTCGTGCTGCGGATGAAGGGCGGCAAGAAAGGCCTGCTGGTCAACTCGCAAAACCTCTGCGGCCGCAAGAACCACTCGATCCTCAAGTTCAAGGCTCAGAACGGCAAGAAACTGCGGGTGAAGAAGCTGCCGCTGCGGACGCCCGGCTGCAAGGGCAAAGCGGGCAAGCGGACCAAGACTCGGCGGTAGGGAGGGGGCGGGGCACCCCCTCCAGACACATCTCGCTATGGCTCGATGTTGAGTGTCTGGAGGAGGTACCCCGCCCCCTCTGCCCGTCGCGATTAAGTCCTGGGTGAGATGGGTACGGACCTGGCAGGTGAGGAAGCCAGTCGTCCAGACCATTTTGCTCGCGGCCGTCTTTGCGGCCCTGCTCGCTCCCGCGGCGCAGGCCGGGGAAGTCGTCTTCGAGCCGCAGAACAACCCGCCGAACTCCGAAGACGGGTGGCAGGCGGGGACCTGCAACACGCCGACCTGCGCTCCTGACAGCCCGAAAGTCGAGTTCTACGAAACGGCCGCCGGCCACCCGCCGTTCGGGATTACCCAGTTCATCGTCCGGCACAAAACGGAACTCACGCACAAAGAGCCGGAAGTGAACATGAAGACGCTGCGGGTCGACCTGCCGGTCGGGCTCAGCGTCAACCCGGGCGCGACCCCGCAGTGCGAGGCGGAACGGCCGCGGGACTGCCCGCCGAACACCAAAGTCGGCGAAAGCGTCGTCCTCGCCTCGCCGGAAGCGCCGCTGCTGCCGCCGGTGCCGATCACCGCCTCGGTCTACAACCTGAAACCGAAACCGGGCCAGCCCGCCCGCTTCGGCTTCACGGTCGAACCGGTCCCGGACCTGCCGCTGCTGCCGCCGAGCGACATCTACCTGGAGGCGGACGTCGCCTGGGAGTCCGACTTCCACGAGGGCTTCACGATCCAGGTGCCCAAGGTCCCCGACGTGAAACTGCTCCAGAACCGGCTCATCTTCAACGGTCGCGCCCATGTCGATCCGGGGGTCGGCTACTTCATCAGCGCCCCCAGCACCTGCTTCGACCCGACGCAGCCCGCCCACGAACACACCTACTCGACCTACGCGCGGGCCGACTCGATCGAAAACACCGACCCGAGCTTCCCCAACGGCTCGCCCTTCGTCGAGTCGAAGCTGCCGCCGGGGACGAGCCCGAAAGACTGCGCCTCGATCCCCTTCAACCCCTCGATCGAGGTCGATCCCGGAACCAAACAGGTCGACTCTCCCGCCGGGGCGGTCACCGAGGTGAAGCTGCCGGTCGAACCGAGCGCCACCGGCCAGGAAACCTCGACGATGAGGACGGCGCGGGTGACGCTGCCGCAGGGGATGGGGCTCAACCCCTCCGCTGCCAACGGGCTCGCCGCCTGCACCGACGCCCAGTTCGGCAAGGGGACCCGCAACCCGGTCGCCTGCCCGCCGGCTTCGAAGGTCGGGACGGTGACGGTGGCGACGCCGCCGCTGCCGGAGGGGCCGCTGACCGGCAACGTCTACGTCGGCGAGCAGAAGAGCCGCGACCCGGAATCCGGGGAGGAGTACCGGATCCTCGTCCACGCCTTCTCCGACCGCTACGGCGTCGACCTGCGGCTGGTCGGCAACGTCATCGCCAACGCGAAGACCGGGCAGCTGACCGCGGTCTTCGACGACCCGCCCAAGAACGTGCTGCGGGGCGGCAACTCCGACAACCTGCCGAATGGGCTGCCGCAGGTTCCCTTCACCAGCTTCAAGATCGATATCGACGACGGCGCCAAAGCCGCTCTCAGTAGCCCCCCGACCTGCGGGCCGAACACCACCAGCACCCAGCTGACCCCGTGGTCGGCGCAGTTCTCCGGCAAAGGCCCGGCGACTCCCTCGAGCAAATTCGACCTCGCCTCGCTCCCCGGTGGCGGGCCCTGCCCGAAAACGATGGGCCAGCGCCCCTTCGCGCCCGGCTTCAACGCCAAGCCGAAAAGCGACCGGGCGAAGACCTTCACCCCGTTCTCGACCAACATCACCCGCCCGCCGGGACAGCAGGAGCTGAAAGGGATCGACATCCTGCTGCCGCCGGGGGCGACGGCGAAGCTGAAAGGCGTTCCCTACTGCCCGCCGAAAGCGATCGCCGGCGCCGAAGAGCGCTCCGGCCGGGCGGAGAGGAAAAACGCCAGCTGCCCGGACGGCAGCAAGATCGGGATCGCCAAAGTGCAGGCCGGCACCGGCCCCTCGCCCCTGGAGATCGAGGGCGACGCCTACCTCGCCGGCCGCCACAAAGGAGCGCCGCTCTCGATCGTCGTCGTGACGCCGGCGATCGCCGGTCCGTTCGACCTCGGCAACGTGGTCGTCCGGGTGCCGCTCTTCCTCGCCTCGGAGACGGCCCGGATCCACCCGAAGACCGACGAGATCCCCGACGTCTTCGGCGGCACCAAGCTCGACATCCGCTCGATCTTCCTCAACGTCAACCGCAAGGACTTCACCCTCAACGGCACCAACTGCCGCAAAGGTGAGACGGTGGGGGCGATCTACGGCGGCGGCGCGAACCCGCTGAACCCGAACGCATTCGCCCCCTTCAAAGTCGCCGAGCCCTTCCAGGCGAGCGGTTGCCGCAAGCTCAAATTCCGCCCGAAGCTGAAGATCCGCCTCTTCGGCAAGACCCAGCGGGCCAAGCACCCGAAACTGCGCGCGGTGCTGCGGGCGCGCGGCAAGGACGCCAACATCCGCCGGGCCTCGGTGGCGCTGCCGCGGGCGCTCTTCCTCGACCAGGCGAGCCTCGCCACGGTCTGCACCCGGGTCCAGTTTGCCGCTGACAAATGCCCGAAGCGGTCGATCTACGGTCGGGCGCGGGCGTTCACGCCGCTGCTCGGCAAGCCGTTGGAGGGGCCCGTATATCTGCGCTCTTCCAACAACACGCTGCCGGATCTGGTCGCCCACCTCGAGGGGCAGGTGACGATCGATCTGGTCGGCCGCATCGACAGCTTCCGCGGCGGCCTCCGCACCACCTTCGGGAAAGTCCCCGACGTCCCGGTGAGCAAGTTCGTGATGACTCTGCCCGGCGGCAAAAAGGGCCTCCTGGTCAACTCCGTGAACCTCTGCGCGAAGCCGGTCAAAGCGATCATCAAGATCAAAGCCCAGAACGGGAAGCGGGCGAACAGCAAGCCGAAGCTGCGCACTCCCTGCGGGAAGAAGAAGGGAACCTAGGGTTCCCCAAGCAGGGTGACCTAGTCACCGAAAAGTGTCATGTCACAAATCGGTGACACGGTTACACAGTGGTGAGGGCGGGTATTACTTGAAAGACCCGCCCGGCCCTGTATGTTTATTAGTGCGGGAGGGAAGTTCATGGGCGCTTCAGGGGGCGTCCTCGTTAGGTAAAAACGAGGAGGGAATCAATGGCAAAGCGCTCGCTTGCGCTGCTTCTCATGTGTCTCGGGGCCTTGATGGCGATGCCCGTGCTGGCTCAGGCCGACACCGGCAACATCGTCGAGTCTCAGGAAGAGCCGCTCGAGAAAGAAAACGGCTTCCAAGCCGGGACCTGTACCGAAAACAGTGAAGAAGAAGATCCGGCGAAAGAGTTCTGCTCAGCGGAAACGCCGGGCCTGTTCTTCACCCAGGCCGGCGGACACCCGCCGATCGGGTTCACGCAATACATCGTCCGGCATGACGTAGTCGGCCCGACTCCGTTCGGGACGCTTGAACCGATCGAAGAGCCGATTGCCAACCGGACGATCAAGACCCTGCGCGTCGATCTACCGCCGGGGCTGACCGTCAACCCTCAGGCGACGGAAAAGTGCTCCAGGGCCGCGTTCGAAACCAAAGTCGAAACCGAACCGGGCAAATTCGCGCAAGTGCCCAACTGTCCGGACGGGTCGATCGTCGGCGAAGAGGAAGTGTGGCTCGTGGTCAACACCGCAGGCGCCGTGCCTGCTCCGCCGCCCGCTCCGCCGGGAACCTTCCTGCCGAAAGGGTTCGTGATCAAACCGAATCCCGCCCAGGGAACGAAAGTCCCGGTCTACAACATCGAGCCGGAGCCGGGCGAACCCGCCCGTTTCGGTTTCGTGATCGCCTTCCAGCGAGTTGTCTTCCTGGAGACCGAAGTGGCGTGGGAGAACGACTTCCACGAGAGCTTCACGATCCGTCTCCCCGAACCGTCGGTTCCGTTCTCGACCCTGAAAAGCCGCTTGGTGAACTTCGGCCAGGAAGCGGGGAACCAGAAAACCGGGACCGCCGGTGACGGCACCTACATCACCAATCCGACCACCTGCTTCGATCCGGATCAGCTCCCGACCCTCTACTCGACCTGGTTCCGAGCGGAGTCCTGGGGCGAACCGAACGCCACCTTCCCGGCTGGTTCCACTCCCTGGGAGGCGAAACTGCCGGAAGGCATGCAGGCGACCGGGTGTGACCTGGTTCCGTTCGATCCGACGGTTGAGGTCAACCCCGGCACCAGCGCCGTCGATTCCCCGGCGCCGGTGACGGTGACGACGAGGTTGCCCTTCGATCCCGCGAAAGAAGGCGGGGAAGTCAGGAATGGCGGCACCGAAGGGATCTCGCAGTCCCACGTTCGCAAAGCCGAAGTCCAGATGCCGGCCGGCATGGGCTTGAACCCCGCCGGGGCTCAGGGCCTTGTCGCCTGCACCGACGCCCAGTTCAACAAGGGCGAGCGGACCTACACGAACGAGTGCCCGGCCGAGTCCAAGATCGGCACGGTCGAAGTTGACTCGCCGCCGCTGGCGGAACTGCTCACCGGCGACGTCTACGTCGGCGAACAGAAGAGCAGCGATCCGGAATCGGGCGACCTGTACCGGATCCTGATCGAAGCCAAGAACGAGAACGAGGGCATCGCCGCTCGTCTCGTCGGCCGGGTCAAGGCCAACAAAACGACCGGTCAGCTGACCGCGGAAATCTACGACGACCTCCAAGGGCAGTTCACCGATCAGCCCGTGGGTCTGCCGCAGGTTCCCTTCGAGGAGATCAGGCTCCATCTCAAAGGCTCGAAAGACGTCCTCTCGAGCCCGCCGATCTGCTCGACCGAAGGCGAAAGCACGTTCGAACCGTGGGCGCGTCCCGACACGAACGTGAAAACGAAATCGAAAGTCACGCTCTCGAGCGACCCGGGTGGCGGTGCCTGTCCGGCGACGATGGCGGAGCGGAAGTTCGCGCCGTCTTACACCGCGAGGACCAACAGCACCAAAGCCCGCGCCTACTCGCCGTTCCGCGTCCGCATCGGGCGCACCGACGGCCAGCAGGAGCTGAAGGTGGTCGACGTCACCCTGCCGAAGGGCCTGACCGGCAAACTCGCCGGCATCCCCTACTGCCCTGAGCCGGCCATCGCGGCGGCGATCGGCAAGAGCGGCCAGGCAGAGAAGTCAAATCCGAGCTGTTCGAGTGACAGCTACATCGGTACAGTGACCACCCAGTCCGGCACCGGGTCTAACCCGCTCCAGCTGAGCGGGATCGCCTACCTCGCCGGCCCGTACAAAGGCGCACCGCTGTCGATGGTGACCATCACCCCGGCAGTGGCGGGTCCGTTCGACCTCGGCACCGTGGTCGTCCGGGTGGCGCTGAACGTCAACCCGGAAACCGCCCAGATCCGAGCCGTCTCGGATGTCATCCCCGACGTCTTCGGCGGGGCGAAGCTCGATATCCGCTTGATCGACCTCAACGTCGACCGTGGCGGGTTCATGCTCAACCCGACGAACTGCAAAGCGCAGGCGACGGCGGGGACGATCAACGGTGGAGGTGCCGACCCGACCAATCCGGCCGCGTTCAGCTCCTACGCCGTCAGCGACCCGTTCCAGGCGACCCAATGCAACAAGCTCGCCTTCAAGCCGAAGCTGAAGATCCAGCTCTTCGGCGGCACGACGCGGAACAAGTACCCGCGCCTGAAGGCGACCCTGACCGCGCGTAAGGCCGATGCCAACATGGCCCGCACGGCGGTGACGATGCCGCGCTCCCTGTTCCTCGAACAGGGTCACATCGGCACCGTCTGCACCCGGCCGCAGCTGGCGGCCCACCAGTGCCCGAAGGCCTCGGTCTACGGGAAGGCATGGGCGAAGTCGCCGTTGCTCAGCAAGAAGCTGGCGGGGAAGGTGTACCTCGTCTCCTCCAACAACGAGTTGCCGGACCTGCTGGTCGATCTGCGTGGCCAGGTGGACATCCACCTGCGCGGCGTGATCAGTAGTGGCAGCACCGGGGGCCTGAAGACGGTCTTCAGGAAGGTCCCCGACGTGCCGGTGAGCAAGTTCGTCCTCAACATGAAGGGCGGCAAAAAGAGCCTGCTCGTCAACTCACAGAACACCTGCGCCAAGCCGCAGCGCGCGATCGTGAAGATGAAGGGCCAGAACGGCAAGAAGAAGAACAACAACCGGCAGAAGCTGAACATCGTCTCCTGCGGCAAGAAGAAGAAGGGCAAGAAGTAGTAGGAGCAGTTCCAGCAAGCGAGTCGATCGCACCGGCGCGGATGGCCGAATAGCCTCCGCGTCGGTGCGCCCGACGCTCTCAGCCCTGATCGTCGCTTACGACAGCCGCGACGATCTCACCAAGACCCTTCCCGCCCTGCTCCCTGAGCTGGGCGACGGCGACGAGCTGATCGTCGTCGACAACAAGCCCGGCGACGGCAGTGTCGAGGTCGCGCGGGAGCTGGCACCGGCGGCGCGGATCGTGCAACCGGGGGGGAACACCGGCTTCGCCGGCGGCTGCAACGCCGGGGCCGAGGTGGCGGGCGGCGACCTGCTGGTGATCCTCAATCCCGACGCCGCGCCGCAGCCCGGCTTCGGCGAGGCGATCCGCCGGCCCTGGCTCGAGGACCGGGGCTGGGGAGCCTGGCAGGCCCTGGTCGCCGACGGCGAGGGCGCCCTCATCAACTCCGCCGGCAACCCGGTCCACTTCACCGGCATCGTCTGGGCCGGCGGCCACGGGCGACCGCTCGCCGAGGCGCCGCCCGCGGGCGAGGTCACCGCGGCCTCCGGCGCCTGCCTGGCGATCCCGCTGGCGCGCTGGCGCGAGGTCGGCGGCTTCCCCGCCGAGTTCTTCATGTACCACGAGGACGTCGACATCTCGGTCCGGCTGCGCTCGGCCGGGCACCCGGTCGGGATCGAGCCGGCGGCGGTCGTCGCCCACGACTACGAGTTCGCCGCCAGCGAGGACAAGTGGCGCTGGCTCGAGCGCAACCGGCTCGCCTTCCTCGTCCGTACCTACCCCGGGACCCTGCTGGCCCTGCTCGCCCCGGCCCTGCTCGCCACCGAGCTCGCCCTGCTGCTGGTCTCGGCGACGGGCGGCTGGGGGAGGCAGAAGCTGCGGGCGAACCTCGAATTCCTCCGCTGGCTGCCGCGGCTGCTGCGCGAGCGCCGCCAGGTGCAGGCCCGGCGCGTCGTCTCCGCCGCCGAGTTCGCCGCCTGGCTCACCCCGGACCTCGACTCCGACCTGATCTCGCCGCTGGCCCGCTCCCGGCCAGCGCGCCTGGCGCTGCGCGGCTACTGGCGCCTCGTGCGCCTGGCGCTGCGTTAGTTCGACTGGGTGATCGGCCGGATCAGGATCTCGTTGACGTCGACGCCCGGCGGCTGCTCCAGCGCGTACATCACCGCGCGGGCGATGTCGTCGTCGCTCAGCGCCGCGTCGCCCGGCCGGTTGTCGAAGAAGGGGGTGTCGACCATCCCCGGCTCGATCAGCGTCACCTTGATCCCGTGGTTCTCGTGCATCTGGCGCAGTTCCTGGCGCAGCGCCTCGCCGATCGCCGTCGCCGCCCACTTCGTCGCCGAGTAGAGCGAGCCGGGCAGCACCCGGCGGCCGGCGATCGAGCTGGTGACGAGGAAGTGGCCGTCGCCGCGCTCGAGCAGGTGGGGGAGGGTGGCGCGGATCGTCAGCGCCACCCCGTAGACGTTGGTGAGGACCATCGAGCGCCAATGCTCGGGCGACTCCTCGAGGAAGCCGCGGGCGGCGCCGAAGCCGGCGTTGGCGAAGACCGCGTCGATGCGGCCGAACCGCTCCAGGGCCGCCGCGGCCATCGCCTCGACCTGGTCCCACTCGGTGACGTCGCAGCGGACCGCCAGCGCCCGCTCCCCACCACCCAGCTTCTCTGCCAGCTCCTGCAGCTCCTCCTCGCGCCGCGCCGCCAGCACCAGCCGGTAGCCGGAGGCCGCGGCCCGGGCGGTGGCGGCGCCGATGCCGCTGCTGGCGCCGGTGATCAGCAGGACGGGGTCATCTGCCATGCCCTTGATTCTCCCAGGTCGCCGTCTTGCGATAATCCCAGTTGCCTGTGGACCCTCAGCGGAAGCGGAAGATCCGGCTCGTCGTCGCGCTCAGCACCGCGGTGCTCTTGGCGGTGGCCCTCATCTACACCTCCTTCTCGGCCTCGACCGAGGCGAAGGAGCCCTCGCAGCTGCTCAACGCCGCTCCCGGCACCAGCTACGAGATGACCGGCCGCGTCGTCAAGGGCTCGGTCCGGCGCGGGGGCGACGGCATCACCTTCCGCGTCGTCGACCGCGACGGCAGCGGCAAGAGCCTGCCGGTGAGCTACGACGGCACCGTCCCCGACCCGTTCCGCGGCGGCCGCGAGATCATCCTCACCGGCGCGATCGAGAACGGCACCTTCGTCGGCGAGCCGGACACCCTGATCACGAAGTGCCCGTCGAAGTTCACGACCAAGTCTGATGCCTAGGGGGCATTGGCGAAACCCCCGCGCACGTCTGGCGCCCCCGGACACACTGCGCGGTGCGGCGTCCTCGGTCGGCCAAATAGCTCTGCTATTCGGCCTCCCTGCGTCCTTGCCCCGCTTGGTCCGGGGCTCGCCAGCCGCACACGCGGGTTTCGCCAATGCCCCCTAGCCTCGGCAGCGCCCTGCTGGCGCTCGCCTTCCTCACCGCGATCTTCGCCGGCGTCGTCGCCATCCTCGGCCGCGACGGCGACGAGCGCCGGCTGCTGATCTCCCGCCGCGCCGTCTACGCCTTTTGCGCGCTCGTCACCGCCTGCGTGGTGATCATCGAGATCGCCTTCGCCACCGACGACTTCTCCTTCAGCGTCGTCGCCGAGCACTCCTCGATCGAGACGCCGAGCGGCTACAAGCTGGCGGCGATGTGGTCGAGCCAGGAGGGCTCGCTGCTGCTCTGGGCCTGGGTGCTCTCGATCGCCGCCGCCGCGGCGCTCTACGCGACCCGCAGCAAGCTGCGCCAGATCGTCCCCTGGGCGACCGCGGTGATGATGGGCGTCGCCACCTTCTTCACCGGGCTGATGCTGTTCGGGTCCGGCGTCAACCCCTTCGCGTCGGTCGAGGGCGTGCAGAACGGGGTCGGGCTCAACCCGCTCCTCCAGCACCCGAGCATGATGATCCACCCGCCGATGCTCTACTCGGGCTACGTCGCCTTCACGGTGCCGTTCGCCTTCGCGATCGGGGCGCTCGTCACCCGCAGCCTCGACGCCGAGTGGATCCGCGCCACCCGCCGCTTCGCCCTGATTGCCTGGGCCTTCCTCGGCTTCGGCCTCCTGCTCGGCGCCCGCTGGTCCTACACCGAGCTCGGCTGGGGCGGCTACTGGGCCTGGGACCCGGTCGAGAACGCGGCGCTGATGCCGTGGCTGCTCGGCACCGCCTTCCTGCACTCGATCATGGTCCAGGAGAAGCGGGGGATGCTGAAAGTCTGGAACGCCAGCCTCATCGTCGGCACCTTCTCGATGGCGCTGCTCGGCACCTTCCTCGTCCGCTCCGGCGTCCTGCAATCGATCCACGCCTTCGGCGACAGCACCGTCGGCCCCTACATCCTCGGCCTGATCGGGGTGGTCCTCGTCGGCTCCACGGCTCTCATAGTCAGCCGCCTCGACGACCTCCGCTCGGAGAAGCGGATCGACTCGCTGGCCTCGCGCGAGTCGGTCTTCCTCGTCAACAACCTGCTCCTGGTCGGGATGACCGCGGTGATCTTCTGGGGGACCTTCTTCCCGCTGATCTCCGAACTGTTCACCGGCGAGAAGGCCTCGCTGGCCGCCCCCTGGTTCGACGAGTACACGACGCCGCTGGCGGTCCTGCTCGTCCTCTTCACCGGGGTCGGGCCGCTGCTGGCCTGGCGGCGGGTCAGCTGGGAGTCGGCCAAGCGCGTCTTCCGGGTCCCACTCGCGGTCGCCGCCGCGGTGACGCTGGCGCTGATCGCCTTCACCGACGCCGCCGACAGCCTCTGGGCGCTGGGGCTCTTCGCCTTCGCCGCCTTCGCCCTGACCGGGCTGGCGCAGGAGTTCTGGAGCGGGGGACGGGCGCGGCAGCAGCTCTCCGGCGGCTCGACCGCGGGCGCGATCGCCGGCCTCGTCAGCCGCAACCGCCGCCGCTACGGCGGCTACATCGTCCACGTCGGGGTGATCGTCCTGCTGATCGGGATCGCCGCCTCTTCGAGCTTCCAGACCCGGCGCGACGTCGAGCTGCAGCCGGGGCAGAGCGCCGTCGTCGACGACCGCGAGATCACCTACGTGAAGCCGACCGTCGCCGTCGACGAGCAGAAGGTCGCCTTCGGCTCGGTCCTGCGGGTCGAAGAAGGGGGCGAGGTGGTCGGCTACCTGCGCCCGAGCCGGCGCTTCTTCCGCCCGACCGGGCAGGAGACGGGGCTGATCAGCAGTTACTTCGCCGGCGAGGCGACCAGCGAGGTGGGGCTGCGCCCGGGCGCCCTCAACGACCTCTGGATCGCCGAGGAACCGGATCTGACCGCCGTGCAGCGCCGGGTGCGGGCGGCGGACGAGGGTCTGAAAGCTTGCATCCGGGGCGCGCCCGGGACGCCCGAGCAGTGCAAAGCGCTGGGGGCGCTGATGCGCGCCGCGGCCGCCAACCCGAGCCTGCAGCCGCAGGCCTTCGCCCAGATCTCGCAGCTGCAGGCGCTGACGGCGGAGCGGGTGGCGAGGAGCTACCTCGGCGACGGCGCCCCGGCCACCTTCCGGATCATCGTCGACCCGCTGGTGACCTGGATGTGGATCGGCGGCCTGATCGCCTTGGCCGGGGCGCTGATCGCCCTCTGGCCGACCCGCCGCCGCCGCCGCGGCGCCCTCGTCCGCACCGAGGCCGATGCCCGCAAGGAAGCCAAGTACCGCGAGATCCGCGACGCCGAGCTCGACCACGCCGCCGGCAAGCTCTCCGACGAGGACTTCGCCGCCCTCGACGCCGAGCTGCGCCGCGAAGCGCTGGAGATCCTCGACCGCGAAGAGGGCGGGAACGGCGATGGCAACGGCAACGGCGCCCACCCCCGCGAGCCGGAAAAGGTCAAGCAGTCCTAGATCGCCTAGACTTTCCCGCTCATGTTCACGTTCTTCAGTCTCATCCAGGTGATCCTCGCCGTCGCCCTGATCTTCCTCATCCTCCTTCACTCGGGGAAAGACGCGGGCCTCTCCGGCGCCTTCGGCGTCGGCGGCGCCGGCGGCAGCGGCATCGGCGGCGGCTCGATGGTCGAGAAGAACCTGGACCGCGCGACGGTCATCGTCGCCGTTCTCTTCGCGCTGAACACCTTCCTGCTGCTGAAGATCTAGGCCAGAGCGCGGGCGACGTCCGCCGCGACGCGCCCGGGCTCTTCTTCTAGCTGCCGGTCGGGGAGCCCCGGGGGAGGGTCCCCGGGAGCACCTCCGCCGAGAGCTACGTAATCGGCTGGCGCCTCGAAGGCTTTCGGCTCGGCTCCATGCTGAGTACCCGGAGACCCTCCCCCGGGGCTCCTTGAACCGAGGTCTCGAGTCCGCAGCTTCACGTTGACCTCGGGCGCAGGGAGGCGGTGGCGGCGACAGAGGTCGAGGAAGTAGGTCTCGAGGTCCGAGCGGGTGCGGTCGCTTTCGAGGCCATCGAGGCGGTGGCCAGCGAGCTCCGCCTGCCGTATCGCGCGGCGCACGAGGCGCGAGGGGAGCGGAGTGCGACGGAGGTCCTCGATGGTGCGCGCCACCGTGGTCACGGGGATGTTGTCGCGCCGGGTGGTCAGGAGCCCTTGGCAGCGATGGAGGTGGATGCCGGGACGCCTCTTGCGGCCCGAGGTGGTTGGGACGGAGACGTGGACGGGACCATCGAGCGGTTTAAGGAGCCCCCAAAGGACAGTGGCGGAGCCGTGGCTGAGCACCGCTCCCTCGCCGCAGGCGAGCACCGCGGCCATGAAGCACCCGTGGAGGCTCAGCCCTCGGTGGCCGACGGCGTAGACGCCCTGGTGGACCCGGTGCAGCCGGCCCCTCTTCGCCCGTTTCGCCGCCCCTCGTCTCCCCCCCACACCCACGTCTTCGAGTTGGCGCAACGTGATCGCTCCGTGCTGGCGAGCAGCTATCTCATCGATCCGCTGGTCAACCGTGTCGCTTTTGTCCTTCATAGGGAGACAAAGGCGACAGGGCCACGGTCTCACCCCCTACCCGCTGCTTTTTCGTCGCTTGCTGCGGCTTCGGAACTCGCGACAGCTACGCGTCTCTTGTATCGCCTCTTGACAAATTCAACATCTATGTAAAGCTAGGCGACGAACTGGGGGCGAATGACAAGGAGGGTTTGTGGAGGCACACGCGGAGCACCTGCATCACCATCACCACCACGACGACGTGGAGGTCAATCCGGCGGAGTGGACGGACGGGAAGCGCTATGCGTGGCTGCTGGGGATCGTCGTCCCGCTCTCGCCCTTCTTCGCCTGGCTCTACTGGTCGCTGACCGACTTCGGGGGGATGTGGTTCATCGGCCCGTTCCTCGTCTTCGTCATCTTCCCGCTGCTCGACATGGCGATCGGGATGGACTCGACCAACCCGCCCGACAGCGTCCTCAAGTTCCTCGAGCAGGACCGCTACTACCGCTGGTGCACCTACCTCTTCATCCCGATCCAGTACGCCGGGCTCGTCTTCGCCTGCTGGATGTGGGGGAGCGGGGAGCTGACGCTGATCGAAAACATCGGCTTGGCGCTGACGATGGGCGTGGTCGGCGGGATCGCGATCAACACCGCGCACGAGCTCGGCCACAAGCGCGCCAGCTCCGAGAAGTGGCTCAGCCGCGTCGCCCTCGCCCAGACCGGCTACGGCCACTTCTTCATCGAGCACAACCGCGGCCACCACGTCAAAGTCGCGACCCCCGAGGACCCCGCCAGCTCGCGGCTGGGGGAGAGCTTCTGGGCCTTCCTGCCGCGCACCGTTGCCGGCAGCCTGCGCTCGGCCTGGGGGATCGAGGCGGCCCGGCTCGACCGCCTCGGCAAGTCGCGCTTCAGCCTCCACAACGACGTCTTGAGCGCCTGGGCGATGACCGTCGTCCTCTTCGGCGCCCTCGCCGTCGCCTTCGGCCCGGTCGTCCTGCCCTACCTGCTGGTCCAGGCGGTGATCGGGTTCTCGCTGCTGGAGGTCGTCAACTACCTCGAGCACTACGGCCTGCTGCGCCAGAAGCGCGAGGACGGCCGCTACGAGCGCTGCCTCCCCGAGCACAGCTGGAACAGCAACAACGTCGCCTCCAACGTCCTCCTCTACCACCTGCAGCGGCACTCGGACCACCACGCCAACCCGACCCGCCGCTACCAGGCGCTGCGCCACGTCGACGAGGCGCCGCAGCTGCCGACCGGCTACGCGGGGATGATCGTCCTCGCCTGGTTCCCGCCGCTCTGGCGGCGGGTGATGGACCCGCGCCTGCTCGAGCACTACGGCGGCGACGTCACCCGGGCCAACATCCAGCCGCGCAAGCTGAACCGAGTTCTGGAGCGCTACGGGAGGACCGCGTGAGCGCCTGGGCCTGCCCCAGCTGCGGCTACGTCTACGACGAGGAGGCGGGCCATCCCCGCGAGGGCTTCCCGCCCGGGACCCCCTGGAGCGAGGTTCCCGACGACTGGCCCTGCCCGGACTGCGGGGTCCGCGACAAGGTCGACTTCGAACCGGCGGAGTCGGTCGCGCCCGACGCTTGACCGTCCCCCTTGCCACGATAGGGGGCATGGCGAGCGGCAGGACCCCCTACCAGGAGGCGGCGCGGGAGCTGCTGCGCAAGACCGTCTTCGACGCCGCCCGCGACCAGCTGGGGCGGCAGCCCTGGTCGGAGATAACGATGGCGGACATCGCCAGCGGCGCCGGCGTCAGCCGCCAGACCCTCTACAACGAGTTCGGCAACCGCAACGAGTTCGGCTTCGCCTTCGTCATCCACGAGGCCGAACGCTTCATGGACGACGTCGAGGAGGAGGTTCGCTCCCATCGCGACGACCCGCGGGCGGCGATCCTGGCGGCGCTCGAGCACTTCCTCCGCACCGCCGGCGACGACCCGCTGATCAGCATCCTGCTCAGCGACGACGGCACCGGCGGCATGCTCCCCTTCGTCACCACCCAGGGGCTACCCGTGGTCCAGTGGGCGACCGGGCGGCTGACCGCGGTGATCGAAGAGGGCTGGCCCGAGGCGGCCGCAGCCGACGTCCAGGTCCTCGCCGAGAGCCTGGTGCGGCTCTCGATCAGCTACGTGACCACGCCCGGCGAGTCCGCCGAGGAGGCGGCGAGGGCGGCGGCCAAGCTGCTCGGCCCCTTCATCGACAAGGCGTTGGGGACGTAGGCTGCGAGACTGGGTCGGTGTTCCCTTCGTCGCCTCGACCGTGAAGCGCCTCGCGCTCCTCGCCATCGTCTTCGCGCTCGGTCCGGGTGCGCTCTTCGCCGGCTGCGGCGAGGGCGACGTCTCTACCTCGGCCCCTGGGCGATCGTCGCCGCGGGCGACCGGCCTGCCGGACGACTTCCCCCGCTGGCGCTTCGAGTCGATCAGGGCGGTCCCGCCCGGACTCTTCGTCGTCACCTTCAGCAACCCCGAGGACGGTCGCCCCTGGGTCATCGTCTTCGACCACGAGGGAAAGCCACGCTGGTGGTTCAACCCCGGCACCAGGGCCTTCGGGGGGCAGATCCTCAGCGACGGCAACCTGGTCTGGGCGAGGTCCTTCGGCAATGGGTACGGGCTCGATCCGCGGATGGCGCACGAGGTCCGCTCGGAGTCGGGAAAGCTCGTGCGCCTGGTCCGGACGAAGGGCTCGATCGTCGACGGCCACGAGTTCCTCGAACTGGCCAACGGCAATGCCCTGCTCGACACCTACGTGCCCGAAACGGCAGATCTGCGGCGCGTCGGAGGCCCGAAGCGGGCGGCGATCGTCTCCGCGGAAGTGCAGGAAGTGGATCGGGCCGGGCGGGTGCTCTGGCGCTGGAGCTCGCGCGGGCACATCGGCCTCCGCGAGACCGGTCGCTGGTGGCGCAACGTGCTCAGCAACTCGCGCCGGCGGCTGCAGGGCCGGCAGACCTTCGACCCCGTCCACATCAACTCGATCGAGCCCCGAGGCCGGGACGAAATCATCATCTCCACGCGCCATACCGATGCCGTCTACGGGATCGACCGCGCGAGCGGGGAGATCAACTGGAAGCTGGGCGGGACCCCGACCGGGAAGTCGCTGCGGGTCGTGGGGGACCCGGCGACGAAGCTGCTGGGGGGGCAGCACGACGCTCGCGTCGACAGCCGCGGTCGCCTCACCATCTTCGACAACGGCAAGGACCGCCCGCGCCTTCCCCGCGTCGTCTTCTACCGGCTCGACCTGGAGCGGGGCAGGGCGATCTATCGCGGGCAGCTGAACGACCCGGAGGTGACCGAGAGCCACTGCTGCGGCTCGGCCCGAGAGCTGCCGGGCGGGGGCTGGATCGTCAGCTGGGGCGACAACCCCTTGGTCACCGGCTTCGACCGCGAGGGCCGGATCGCCTTCCGCCTCCACCTGCCGGCGTCGACCTTTCGAGCCGTGCCCGTGCCCCCGGGCGCCACCGACGTCGACCGGCTCAGGCGGGGGCTGGCTGCAATGCGGGAGGCTGCTGCGGCTCCCGAGACGGCAGCAGTAGAGCGGAAACGCAGACAAGCGCAAAAGCCGTCGCCTGCAGGCTGATCCCGAGCGGTCCGGAGGCGATCGGGTCGCCGAAGACGAGGATTCCGCCGAGGATCTGGGTGACGTTGGCGACCAGGCCCATCAGCCCGATCGTCTCGATCGCGCCGCCGCTCTGGAGGGCGGCCACGGTCGAGTACTGAGCCAGGACTCCGCAGAGGACGATCAGCGCCACCCACGGCACCAGCAGGGCGATGGCGATGCCGCTCTCCCCGGTCAGCGCCTTGATCGCCACCCCCGCGAGCGCGATCAGGGTGCCGGCGATGGCGGCGAGGAGGGCGCCCCGGCGGGCGGCGAGGCGCTCGCTGCGATGGCCCAGGGCGAGGCCGGCGGCAAGCAGCGCCAGGCCGCCCTCGAAGCCGAGGATCGCGGTGAGGGCGAACTCGGAGTGGCTGCCGTCGAAGCTCGGCAGGGTCAGCGCCAGCAGCGCCAACCCGGAGCCGCCCAGCAGCAGCGCCAGCCACTGGCGGCGTTCGACGGCATCGCCGAAGAGCCGCTGGGAGAGGACGGCGAGGGTGACCGCGCCGCCGGCGAGGACCGCCTGGACGAGGGAGATCGGCGCCATCGAGAGGGCCGCCACGTGGATCAGCCAGGCGGCGGCCGCAAGGCCCCAGCCCGCCGCGAACCATCGCGACCGGGCGAGGCGGCGGGCGCTTTGCAGCGGCGCCCGGATCTCGATCCGCTCCACCCGCTGGCAGCCCTGGTGCTTGAGCAGCGAGGCGAGGTTGGTCGCCACGGCAGCCACCAGCGCCAGCCCGATCCCGATCTCGACGGAGCCCATCCCTGGGCCTGCTAGCGCTGGGCTGCCGAGCGGGGCTGATAGCGGCTCGGGGTCGGCGGCGGCGCGGGGGCGTCCAGTTTCTGGCGCGCGGCGGCAACCGCCGCGATCGAGGAGCGGCAGGCTTTCGCGATCGAGCCGTTCGTCCGGTCGGGATCGCGCCGCACCTCGAACTCCAGGAGCGCGGCGCGGCGAAGCTTGGCGCGCTTGTCCCTGTTGCAGTCCTCCGGCGCGGACTCGACGGCAGCCTCGCCCACCCTCCGTCGCCTGCAGCCGAGGCAGAAATCCCCCTCGGAGCAGCTGTCCCAGCTCTCGGGGATCGGCGCCGCCTCCGCATCGCTGCGAGTGGCGGAGACGCCGCAGCCGCTGCAGATCCACTTGTGGGCGGTGGCGGTCACGCTCGTTGCGCCGCCTTGCGGCCACGGGGGGAGCGGCGGGGGCCCGGCCGGGAGGTCATCTGCTTCTTCCTACCCCCATGGGCCTTCTCGAACTCGCGGACGAGCCCGAGGTCGCCCGCCATCCGGCGCACGTCGTCGACCTGCTCGGCGAGGACGAAGCTGACGCCGGTGCCCTGCCGCCCGGCGCGGCCGGTGCGGCCGATCCGGTGGACGTAGGCGTCGCGGTCCTCGGGAGCGTCGTAGTTGATCACGTGGGTGACCCCTTCGACATCGATCCCGCGGGCGGCGACGTCGGTCGCGACCAGCGCCTCGACTTCGCCGTCCTCGAAGCGGGCCAGAGCGCGTTCCCGTTGCTTCTGGCTCTTGTCGCCGTGCATGGCGACCGCTTCGACGCTGCGACCGCGGAGCCTCTTGACCAGCCGGTCGGCGCCGCGCTTGGTGCGGACGAAGACGAGGGTCGGGCCGCAGTCCTCGTCGCGCAGCTGCTCGACCAGGTGGTCGATCTTCTCGCCCTGGGTGCTGACGGGAAGGAAGCGGTGCTCGATGTCCGCCTTCGCCTGCTTCGGGGCGTGGGTGTGGCGGCGGGCGTCGCGGGTGTAGGCGGCGGCGACCTTGCCGGTTGCCCCCTCCAGCGTCGCCGAGAAGAACAGCGTCTGGCGCTTCGCCGGGGTGAGGGAGACGATGCGGTCGACGGCGGGCTTGAAGCCCATGTCGAGCATCCGGTCGGCCTCGTCGAGCACGAGGACCTTCACGTGCGCGAGCGTGACCGCTCCGCGCGCGATGAGGTCCTCGAGCCGGCCGGGCGTCGCCACGAGGATGTGCGCCTTGGCGGCGTCGCGGGCCTGCTTGCCGATGGACACGCCGCCGTAGACCGCGGCGATGCCCAGCGCGCGGGCGTGGGCGACGGAGCGCGCCTCGTCGACGAGCTGCGAGGCCAGCTCGCGCGTCGGCGCGAGGACGAGCGCTGACGGGCGCCGGTCGGTCGCCTCGATGCGGTCGGCGATCGGCACCGCGAACGCGAGCGTCTTGCCCGACCCCGTGGGGGACGAGGCGAGGACGTCGTGGCCGGCGAGCACGTCGGCGGTGACGCGCTCCTGGATGGCGAACGGAGTGGTGATCCCGCGGGCGGCGAGCGCCTGCACGACAGGCGCGGACACGCCGAGCGCGGCGAAGGACTGCTTGGACATCGGAGACTCCTGGGCGGCCGTC
>DASTXV010000053.1:0-12977 GCA_035765335.1 Solirubrobacterales bacterium | reverse complement strand
CAGGAGGACGACGAGGCCGGCGGTGGCGAAGACCCGCAGCGGCTCGTAGCGGGCGTAGATGCGGAGGATCGCCGGCGCGTTGCGGCGCACGTAGGCGCCGGTCGTGGCGAAGAGGCGGGACTCGCGCGTCTTCGGGTTGGTCTCGATCGGGACCTCGTCGACGGCGACCCGCATCTTCCCGGCCTGGATCAGGCTCTCCAGCGTGTAGGTGAAGTTGTCGACGACCAGCAGCTGCAGGGCGGCCTCGCGGTTGTAGGCGCGGAAGCCGGAGGTGGCGTCGGTGACCTCGGTCCCGGAGAGGCGCCGCACGACCCAGCTGCCGAGCCGCTGCAAGCCCTTCTTCGAGCCGGAGAAGTGGTCGATCTGGGAGACCTGGCGGTCGCCGACGACCATGTCGGCTTCGCCGGCGACGATCGGCGCCACCAGCTTCGCCGCGTCGGCGCCGCGGTACTGGTTGTCGGCGTCGGTGTTGACGACGACGTCGGCGCCGAGTTTGAGGCAGGCGTCCAGCCCCGCCTGGAAGCCGGCGGCCAGGCCCTTGTTGTTGGTGAGGCGGACGATGTGCTCGACCCCGCACTCGCGCGCCACCTCGACCGTCCGATCGGTGCTGCCGTCATCGATCACCAGCAGCTCGACCTCGTCGATGCCGGGCACCTCGCGCGGCAGGTCGGCGATGGTCGCGGGGAGCGTCTGCTCCTCGTTCAAGCAGGGAATCTGGATGATGAGCTTCATCGGGTGGCGGTCCAGCGTATTAAGATCTGACCGATTGACGAGTCAATCAGCCACTGATGCAGGCTTTTTGCAGCGCGCGCTCACCCTTGCCGAGGGAGGGAGGGGTCGCGTCAGTCCCAACCCGCTGGTCGGCGCCGTGGTCGTCCGCGGCGGCGAGACGATCGGCGAGGGGTTCCACGCGGAGCTCGGCGGCCTGCACGCCGAGCGGGCGGCGCTGGCCGACTGTCGCGAGCGCGGCGAGGATCCGGCCGGGGCGACGATGTACGTGACGCTCGAGCCCTGCGCCCACCAGGGGCGCCAGCCGCCCTGCGTCGAGGCGATCCTCGAGGCCGGGATCGCCCGCGTCGTGATCGCCTCCGAGGACCCGAGCGAGAAGGCCGCCGGCCGCGGCCCCGGGATCCTCCGCGACGGCGGGGTCGAGGTCGAGCTCGCCTCCGGCGCCGAGGCGGCCGCGGCCCGCCGCCTCAACCAGCCCTTCCGCAAGCACGCCCGCACCGGTCTGCCGCTGGTCGTCTTCAAGATCGCGATGTCCCTCGACGGGCGGACCACCACCGCGCCGGGCGACTCCCCCTGGATCTCCGGCCCGGAGAGCCGCGAGCTGGTCCACAAATGGCGCGCCGAATCCGACGCGATCGCCGTCGGCATCGGCACCGCCCTCGCCGACGACCCCCTGCTGACCGCCCGCCTCGACGGCGCCCGCCAGCCCAAGCGCGTCGTCTTCGACTCCCAGGCCCGCCTGCCGCTGGAGAGCCGCCTGCTGCAGACCCTCGACCAAGCGCCGGTCTTGATCGTCACCGCCCCCGACGCTCCGAGCGATCGCGTCGCCGCCCTGCGGGACGCCGGCGCCGAGGTCATCGTCGCCACCGATATCGAGTCCGCGCTGCGCGAGCTCGGCCGCCGCGAAGTCACCAGCCTCTTCCTCGAGGGCGGCCGCACCCTCGCCTCGGCCTTCGCCTCCAGCGGTCAGATCGACGAGTGCCGTACCTTCGTCGCTCCGATGCTGATTGGCGGCTCCGAGAAGGGCGGCGACGCGACCGAGCGGCTCGTCGCCCTCGAATCCTCGACCGAGCGCGTCGGCGAGGACACCCTGATCACGTCCCGGTTCAGGGAGTGGTGAGGTGTTCACGGGACTGATCGAAGACCTGGGGACCGTCGAGAACGTCGAGCGCACCGATGACGGCGCGAAGCTGCGGATCGCCTCAACGCTCGCGGGCGAGCTTTCCCTTGGCGATTCGATCGCCGTCAACGGCTGCTGCCTCACTGCCACTGCTGTCGAGGATGGAGCCTTCGAGACGGAGGCGATGAATCAGACCCTCACCGTCACTGCTCTTTCGGAGGTTGCCGAGGGCAGTAAGGTCAACCTCGAGCTGGCGATGCGAGCCGGCGACCGTCTTGGCGGCCACATCGTCCAAGGGCACGTCGACGGCGTCGGCACGGTGGCCTCGGTCGAGGACGACGGATTTGCCCGCCGCGTTCGCGTCGAGCTCCCACCCGAGCTCCTCCGCTACGTCGTCGACAAGGGCTCGATCACGCTCAGCGGGGTCAGCCTCACCGTCGCCGAGCTGGGAGACTCCTGGGCGGAGGTGTCCCTGATCCCCGAGACCTTGGAGCGGACCAACCTGGGCGATCTCGCGCCCGGAAGCAAGATCAACGTCGAGTGTGACGTAGTCGCCAAGTACGTGGAGCGTTTGGTGGCACCATTCGCCCGAAAGGAGCAGGCGTGAGTCAGATGGCGGAGACCCAACGACAAGACGAGACGGCGGCGGCGGGCAAGAGCCCGTTCGCGACGATCGAGGAGGCGATCGAGGAGATCCGCGCCGGCCGCATGGTCGTCGTCTGCGACGGCGAGGACCGCGAGAACGAGGGCGACCTGGTGATGGCGGCCCAGTTCGCCACTCCCGAGGCGGTCAACTTCATGGCCAAGGAGGCGCGCGGGCTGATCTGCCTGGCGCTGACCGCGAAGCGCTGCGAACGCCTTGGCCTCAACCTGATGACGGCGAAGAACGAGGCGCCGCTGGAGACCGCCTTCACGGTCTCGATCGAGGCGGCCGGCGGCGTCAGCACCGGCATCTCCGCCCACGACCGCGCCCACACGATCCAGGTCGCGATCGACCCCGAATCGGGACCGCGCGACATCGTCGTTCCCGGCCACATGTTCCCGCTGCGGGCCAAAGACGGCGGCGTGCTCGAGCGCACCGGCCACACCGAGGCCAGCGTCGACCTCGCCCGCCTCGCCGGGCTGACGCCCGCCGGCGTGATCTGCGAGGTGATGAACGACGACGGCTCGATGGCCCGGGTCCCGGACCTGATCCCCTACTGCGAGAAGCACGGCCTGAAGATGATCACCGTCGCCGACCTGATCGCCTACCGGCGGCGGACCGAGAAGCTGGTCGAGCGGGTCGTCGGCACCGCCCTGCCGACCGCCTTCGGCGACTTCCAGGCCGTCGGCTACCGCTCCCTGATCGACGACAAACACCACGTGGCGATGGTCAAGGGCGAGGTCGACGGCGAGCAGGACGTGCTGGTCCGCGTCCACAGCGAGTGCCTCACCGGCGACGTCTTCCACAGCATGCGCTGCGACTGCGGCGAACAGCTGGAAGCGGCGCTCTCGATGATCGAGCGCGAGGGCCGCGGCGTCCTCCTCTACCTCTCGCAGGAGGGGCGGGGGATCGGCCTGCTCAACAAGCTCAAGGCCTACAAGCTGCAGGAGGAAGGCGCCGACACCGTCGAGGCCAACCTCAAGCTGGGCCTGCCGGCCGACCTGCGCGACTACGGGATCGGCGCCCAGATCCTCGGCGACCTCGGCCTGACCAGCATCCGCATCCTCACCAACAACCCGAAAAAGATCGTCGGCCTCGAGGGCTACGGGCTCTCGGTCAGCGAGCAGGTGCCGATCGAATCGGCGCCCAACGCCCACAACGAGGCCTACCTGCGCGCCAAGCGCGACAAGATGGGCCACTCGCTCCACCACCAGGGTCTTCCCCTCGACGAGGAAATGATTCACGACGAGGAGGAGCGCGACGCCAAGAACGGCAAGGGCGGCGATGGCTGAGGCGGGGGCGTTCCTCGAGCAGTTCGAGGAGAAGGAGAAGGAGAAGCTGGCGCAGCTGCAGTTCGCGGTCATCGTCGGCCGCTTCTACGAGGACCTGGCGCTGCGCCTGCTCGAGGGGGCCGACGCCGGCTTCAAATTGGCCGGGGTGCCGATCGCCAACGTCACCCACCACTCGGTCCCCGGCGCCTACGAGCTGCCCTTCGCCGCCAACGCCTTCATCGACGGCGTCCGCCGCAAGAACGCCCGCGACGGCGGCGGGATGGAGGTCGGCGGCGTCGCCTGCCTCGGCGTCGTCATCCGCGGCGAGACCGACCACTACGACTTCGTCTGCGCCGAGTCCGCCCGCGGCATTCAGGACGTGCAGCTGGCGACCGGCGTCCCCTGCGCCTTCGGCGTCATCACCTGCGACACGATGGAGCAGGCCCTGGCCCGCGCGGGGGGCGACAAGCGCGACCAGGGCCGCAACGCCGCCCTCACCGTCGCCCGCATGGCCCTGCTCAAGCGCCAACTCGGCTGACTCCGGTACCATCCTGCGTCCTCATGGCCAAGGTATGCCACAGCTGCGGCAAGGGACCGGCGTTCGGCCACTCCCGCAGCCACTCGATGGTCGCCACCAAGCGTCGCTTCGACCCGAACCTGCAAAAGGTCCGGATCCAGGAGAACGGCCGCCCCCTCCGCGCCTACGTCTGCACCCGCTGCCTCAAGGCCGGCAAGGTCATCAAGGCCGCTTAGAGCGCCTCGAGCGCCCAAAAAGCGCAAAAGAAGGCAGGCAAGGGGGGCGAGTCCAAGTCCCTGTCGCCTTTGTCTCCCTATGGAGGACAAAAGCGACACGATCGATTTGCGGATCGACGAGATCGCTTCACGCCAGCACGGCGTGATCACGTTGCGCCAGCTCGAAGACGTGGGGTTGGGGCGGCGAGGGGTGTCAAAGCGAGCGAGCAGTGGGCGTCTGCACCGCGTCCACCGCGGCGTCTACGCCGTAGGCCACCGGGGCCTGAGCCTCCACGGCCGCTTCATGGCCGCCGTCCTCGCTTGCGGTGAGGGAGCGGTCTTGAGCCACGGCTCCGCCGCCGTCCTCTGGAAGCTCCTCAAACCCCTCGACGGCCCCGTCCACGTCTCCGTTCTAGGCACCTCCGGTCGAAAGAAACGTCAGGGCATCCACTTGCACCGCTGCCAAGCGCTCGCGGAGCCGTCTCCCTCGCCCACCTACCCGCAGCAAGGAGGTGGGCGAGGGAGACGGCTCCTGACCACCCGCCGAGAGAACATCCCCGTCACGAGCGTCGGGCGCACGATCGAAGACTTGCGTCGCAATGCATTCCCTCCGCGCCTTTTGCGTCGCGCGATCCGCCAGGCGGAGCTCATGGGCCACCGCCTCGACGGGATCGAGTCAGACCGCACCCGCTCGGACCTCGAGACCTACTTCCTCGCGCTCTGCCGCCACCATGGGCTATCTGCGCCCGAGGTCAACGTCAAGCTCGGCGAGTGGGAGGTCGACTTCCTCTGGCGCTCCCGCCGCCTCGTGGTCGAAACGGACTCCTGGACCTACCACCGCGGCTCGGCGGCCTTCCAGGACGACCACGCCCGTGACCTCGATCTGCGCGCCGCGGGCTACACCGTGCTCCGCTTCAGCGAACTGCAGCTAGAAGAAGAGCCCGGGCGCGTCGCGGCGGACGTCGCCCGGGCTCTAGCTGTAATCCCTGAGCCCGTTGTTTCATCCGGGCCTCCTTGAAGGCTGGGGGTGCTGACCACCCAGATCTGCGGCGCGCCGTCGTCTGGTTTGCAGGCTTGGGGGATCACTGTCGAGCGGGTGCTCTCCGGCAATGGCGCCTGCTACCGCTCCCGGCTGCATGCCGCGGCCTGTGAGGAGCTCGGCATGCGCCACCTCTTCACCCGCCCCTACCGCCCCCGCACGGCCCTATCCGGCTGGCTCTACCACTACAACTTCAGGAGACGACACGGCTCTCTCGGTCACAGGCCGCCCGCAGCTCGGCTACAGCTAACGCTCCGACTCGCTCAGCGCCGGCTCGCGCGCCGCGTGGACGCCGTCGGGGCGCTCGGGCTCCTCTTCGGGCTCGACGTGGAGGCGTGGGAGGACGCGGTCGAGGCGGTCGGGGAACCACCAGGCGCGGGCGCCGAGCAGCTGCATGATCGCCGGCACCAGGACCGAGCGGATGATCACGGCGTCGATGAAGACGGCCGAGGCCATGCCGAGGCCGAAGAGTTTGATCACGCGGTCGTCGCCGATCAGGAAGGAGAGGAAGACGGTGACCATGATCGCCGCCGCCGCGGTGATCACCCGCCCGGTGAGGGCGAGACCGCGGGTGACGGCTTCGGTCGCGTCCTTGCCGTGCTCCCACTCCTCGTGGATCCGCGACATCAGGAAGACCTCGTAGTCCATCGAGAGCCCGAAGATGATCGCGAAGAGGAAGATCGGGAAGAAGGAGATGATCGGGCCGGTGCTGTCGAGGCCGATCAGGCTCGCGCCCCAGCCCCACTGGAAGACGGCGACGACGATGCCGAAGGCGGCGCCGATGCTGAGCAGGTTCATCGCCATCGCCTTCAGCGGCACCCAGATTGAGCGGAAGACGGCCATCAGCAGCAGCGCCGAGAGCAGGACGACGACGCCGATGAACAGCGGCAGCTTCTCGGAGATCGCCTCGCCGAAGTCCTCGAAGATCGCGTTGATGCCGCCGACGTGGACCTGCGTGTTCGTCCGCGCCTCGATCGGCGGGATCACGTCGTCGCGGATGCGGTCGAGCAGGTCGGTCGTCTCGGCGCTCTGCGGCGAGGTGGTCGGGTAGACCTGGAAGACGGCGGTGTCCTTGGCCGGGTTGAGCACGATCGGCGTCGTCCCGGCGACCCCTTCTTCGGCCCCGAGGGCCTTGTGCAGCTCGACCATGCCGGCGTCATCGCCTTTCTCCGGCAGCGCCGCGGCGATCACCAGCGGCCCGTTGAAGCCGGGGCCGAACCCTTCCGCCAGCAGATCGTAGGCCTGGCGGGTCGTTTTGTCAGTCGGTTCGGTGCCGGCGTCGTTGGTGCCGAGCCGCAGCGAGAGGGTGGGGACGCAGAGCAGCAGCAGCAGGCCGCCGGAGACCAGGGCTGAGATGACCGGCCGGCGCTGGATCTCGCGGCTCCAGCGCAGCCAGCCGCCGCCTTCGCTTTCCGGCTTGCGTTTGCCGAGCCCGGGGATGCGGAGGCGGTCGATCCGGTGGCCGACGATCGTCAGCAGGGCCGGCAGCAGGGTCAGCGCCCCGATCATCGTGAAGAGGACCGCCAGCGCCGCCGCCGCGGCCACCCCGTAGAGGAAGGAGAGCCCGAGCAGGAACATCCCCAGCAGGGAGATGATCACGGTGATCCCGGCGAACAGCACCGCGCGCCCCGCCGTGTCGACGGCTTTGATCGCCGCGGCCCGCGGCTCGATCCCCTCGTCGAGTCCGTTGCGGAAGCGGGTGACGATGAAGAGCGCGTAGTCGACGCCGACGCCGAGGCCGATCATCGCCGCCAGGAAGGGCGCGAAGTCGGCGGTGGGGAAGACGTGGGTGCCGAGGGTGATCAGGCTGATGCCGACGCCGAGGGCGAAGAGGGCGGTGACGATCGGCAGCCCCATCGCCACCGCCGAGCCGAAGGTGAGCAGGAGGACGATCACCGCCGCCGCCAGCCCGACCATGAAGGAGATGTCTTCGCCTTCTTCGAACTGCGCTTCGGCGATCGGCTGGCCGCCGAGCTGGACGTCGAGCCCGTCGCCGCTAGCGCCCTGGGCGATCGAGATGATCTCCTTGGTCTTCTCTTCGTCGAGCTTGTCGCTGGTGACGTCGAACTGGACGGTCGCGTAGGCGATCTTGCCGTCCTCGCTGATCGCCGCCGCGCCGCCCTCTTCGTAGGGGCTGGCGACTTCGCTGACGTGGGGGAACTTCGCGACCTTGGCGAAGACCGCCTCCATCTTCCGCTCGACCGCCGGCGACTCGACCCCTCGGTCGGCCTTGAAGACGATCTGCGCCGCTTCGCCCGACTGCGCCGGGAAGCGCTCTTCGAGCAGGTCGAGGGCCTGCTTGGAGTCCGAGTTCGGCAGCTGGAATTCTTCGCTGAAGTCGGATCCGGCGGAGCCGGCGATGAACCCGGCCAGGAGCAGGGCGACGATCCAGCTGAAGATGACGGTCTTGCGGTGCCCGGTGCACCAGGTAGCGAAGCGTCTCATTGGGTCGCGCACCGTACCAATGGCTGCGGGCGGAGTACGTGAGCGTCCTCACGCCTATCCCTTCTCTGTAGAAGCGAATTCGGTCCCTGAGCCCGCCTAGCTTCCTGCGCCACAACAGACAAGCGGCCGGGGCGGCTGCGCTAACAGCCCCCCGGCCTTGGCACAGGAAGGCAGGCTTCCCATGCAGGACAAGGCTAAGTCAGCAGACACGGCTGGCGAGGATCAGCAGACCGAGCGGGCGGTTCTCGCCCACGTCATCGACGCCCACCCGGCCACGCTGCGGCTCTCGGATTTGATCCGCGAACTGGGCGACCCCGAGGACTTCTCTCAGCGCGACGGGATCGAACGGGCGGTCAGGGAACTGGTCAAAGGCGGGTTGCTCTTTCGCTGCGAGGGCGCGGTGCTGCCGACGCGGGCGGCGCTCTACCTCAGCGAATTGGGGCTGGCATGACGGACGAGGGCATCACGTTCTCGACCGTCGCCGAGCGGTTCGGCTGGAACCTGCGGATCGCTCGGAACCGGGAGGGCCTCACGCAGCGCGAGCTGGCAGCGCGGCTCGGCATGGAGTTCACCTGCGACATATCGGTCTGGGAGACCGGCAAGCAATGCCCTCGGATCGACACGGTTGTGCGGCTCGCAGAAGCGCTGGAGATAGAGCCGGGGGAGTTGCTCCGGGAAACCAAGGGACTCGCCAGCTAGCCCTCCTGACGGGCGCAGAGCAGCAGGTACGGGGAAGCCTTGCCTGCTGCTCTGCGAGTTCCTTTCGTGCTGTAGTCAGGACTGCCAGCCGTAGCTACGCGCATCCGCCTTGTAGCGAGCCATGTCAATGGCGAATGGCCACAGCATCTTGACCTCGCCACCGGCTTGGCTTGCGATGACGTTTGCGGCCCACTCACTCTCGGCACTGAGATCGAGATTCAAAGTGATTTCAATCGTTCGCTCAACGCTCTCGACAAACTCCACGGTCAGGATTGGCACGAACAAGACTTCGCGGCCCGCCACCTCATAGCGATTCCCATAACGCTCCAGTAGTACGCGGAACGCAGGCTCTGGATTGTCGGCCAGCTCGGCGAGTTCCTCTCCATCCCCATAGAGCCGGTAGCCGGATTGAAGGACGTGGTTGCCTTTGAACTCGGAGCCAATAGCGAGCAGAACGAAATCCCCGTTCGGCACCTGAATTCTCTTCGTTGCCAGGGAAAGCCGCGGTGCGTCCTGAAACTCAAGCGTCACGAAACTGTCGGGCTTCAGCATCGCGTCCTCAGCGTGTGAGTGCCGCACTACTCCTCCGCTCAGGTCATTGAACATGTCCTGGCTGAGATCGCCGAGGATCTGCGGTGGAGGCTTCTGGTCCGCCATGGCTACAGCCCTAATCGCCTCGGCAAGTTCCGCCGAACTTTGACCCTTGGAGGGTTCCTCATGGCTCATTCAGTGCCTCCCGGTAGTCCAGATTCATGGTCCCTGCGCGCCTTCATTCTCCGGCACGGCCGCCTGTCGATGTACGCCGACGGCTCGCTAGCTACCGTTGTGGAAGTGACCGATTCAAAAAAGCAGCGGAAGCAGCGAACCGACAAAGGCCTTGAGATCCCGGTCCCGACCAAGGGGGAGTTCGACGCCGCTATGCGGAAGGTCGCTCCCCCAGTAGGTCGTAAACGCCCTGACGAGAAAGACCGGCCTCAGAAGCAATCCGAGTGATCGAGACGCCCGCCTCGCGGGCGTCTCTGATGTAGGCGCGCAGCTGGTCGGTCGCCTCTCGTTTCGCCTCGTCGGCCTTGGCGCGTTTGCGCGCCGCAGCTTTGATCTTGCGGATTGCGGCAGCCTCGGTCATTGGTTCGCCGCCTCCCGCACCAGGGCGTGAAACATCGACCGCTGGCCCGTATGGCGGTTGTTGTGCCGCCATGCGTACTCGTCCAGGTAGGACTGGAGCCACTTCCGGGAGACGAACTTGTAGGTGCCGCGCATCCCCGTTTTGAGGTTGCCGAAGAACCCCTCGATCGTGTTCGTGTAGATGGTGCCTCTGACGTAGAGGCCAGCGGAATGGTTGATCACCCGGTGGTCTGCGAACTCCCGCGACAGAGGCTTGTAGGCCATCCAGTCGTCGGTGTAGAGGATCGCTTCCGGGTTCACGTTGGCCCGCACGGCGCCACTTAAGGGCTCGCCGCGACGGGAGGCGATCACGCGGGCACGAACGCGCCCGCCGCGCTCGACCATCCCCAGCACCGTCGGCTTGGCCTCGCGGAAGCGGGCCGCTTCTGCGTAGGTCATTTTGCGCCGTGCCTTCCCGCCCCAGGAGGTCTCGTCCACCTCTACCTCGCCGCGCAGGCTAGGTGCCGGATCGGCTTCTGCCATCAGGTGATTGCGGATCTTGTTGAACATGCGCCAGGCGGTCTTGTAGTGGACACCCAGCTCGCGCTCTAGCTGTTTGGCGGAGATTCCACAGCGAGTGCTCGTCATCAGGTACATGGCGTGGAACCAGAGCCGCAGCGAGGTCGAGGAGCGGTGGAAGATCGTCCCGGCGGTTGGGTGCAGGTGGTGCCCGCAAGCGGTGCAGGTCCACGATTGGCGCTGCTGCTTGGTGGCGTAGCGCTTGAAGACCTTCACGTCGCCGCACTTCGGGCAATGGGCGTGTTCTCCGTCGGGGGCGTGGCGAGTGCGCCACAGATGCTCCAGGCAGGCGGCGTCATCGGGGAACTCGGCTAGGAACTCGGTGACCGAGTAGTCCGAGGTCGAGGACTTCGCGCGGCGGGGGTTGTGGCGGTTGGCTGGTGGCACGTTGTAAACCTACTTGACAGATCGGACGGTTGTCAAGCGGGTTGACACTGGTAGCTTTGGCCTGTGGGGGAAACGTCGAAGCGGCGAGCCTGCATCTTCTGCCAGGCGACCGATCGCAAGATCAACAAACAGCACGTCTGGCCCAAATGGATGCGAAAGGTCATCGAAGGCGGCGAAGACGGGATGTTCGAGCGCTCCCGAATCCGCACCAAGCCGGACGGCACGGTCGTCAGTCAGGAGAGCTGGCAGGAGGCTCCTGTCGACTGGGAAGTCTCGGGGCAATGTGAGCCCTGCAACTCCGGGTGGATAGAGGCAATCGAGCAGGAAATCGAGCCGATACTGACGCCGATGATCCAGCACCAAGAGACGGTGCTGGGGCCGGTCGAACAGGACGCCCTGGCGCGATGGGCGACCCTCTGCGTGATGGTGGGACAGCACGGCCATCCCCGCGACATGCGCCATGCGATTGCCCCGAAGCAGTACCACCGCTTCTACGAGTTCCGGGAACTGCCGACTTGTCAAATCTGGATCGCCCGGCGCAATGGGGAAGGCCCGTGGCCGACCGACTACATGCACAAAGAGCTATTCATCGACCTCATCGGTGGGCCAGAGACGACCGCCCCGAACGCGTACGTCGCGGCCTTCGCTGTCGGTCACGTGGCCTTTGTCTATTGGGGTAGTCAGTTCAAGCAAGGGCCGACCGTCGATATTGGAGATGATCTGAGGCCGTACCTGCTCCCCATCTGGCCTGATATCGAGCCGGTCCGATGGCCGCCCGAGGGAGTCCTTGGCCCCACGGGGCTCAAGGGCGTCGTCAGAAACCTCTCCTCGTTCTAGATCGCGCTTAGCCACGGGCTAGCTCGCCTTTTTGCCGGTGCTCGTCGCTTCTACATTCATGGGATAGGCGTGAGCGTCCTCACGTCGCACCCGAGGAATAGATTCTTCGCAGATGCCTGAACCCCAAATCGCCCGCTTTCGCCGGGTAGTCAGCTCTGCGTACGCCTCTCTGGAGGCCCGCCGCCAGGAGGTCAACGACCTCAACGTCTTCCCGGTCGCCGACGGCGACACCGGCGACAACATGGCGATGACGATGCGGGCGGTGATGGAGGAGCTCGACCGCCTCGACGGCCGCGACGTCGACGAGGTCGGCCGCACCGAGCTCGTCCAGGCGCTTGCGCGTGCGGCACTGATGGGCGCCCGGGGCAACTCGGGGGTGATCCTGAGCCAGATCGTGCGCGGCGCCGCCGAGGAGCTCGCCAGCCGGCCCGGGGAGCTGATCGACCCGGTCCTGGTCGCCTCCTCCTTCGCCGCCGCCGCGGACGCCGCATACGACTCGGTGCGAGATCCGGCCGAGGGGACGATGCTGACCGTATTCCGCGAGATGGCGCAGTCGATAGTGCGCCAGCTCGCCCGCCTCGAGGCCGACCGCCAGCGGCTCGACCGCGGCGTGACCGACGAGCAGCAGGACGCGGTGCTCGCCGCGATCCTGGAGAGGGCCGTGGCGGACGGGCAGCGCGCCGTCGAGCGGACGCCGGAGCAGCTCGCCGTCCTTCGCGAGGCCGGGGTCGTCGACGCCGGCGGCTACGGGCTCGTGCTGATCCTGGCCGGGGTCGTCGCCGGCCTGCGCGGCGACCCCGCCGAGCTGCCAGAGATCGACCACCAGGAGGCGCCGCGGCTCAGCCGCCCCCACCACGAGGACAGCCGCTACCGCTACTGCACGAACTTCATCGTCTCCGGCTCCGGGCTCGCCGCCCGCGACTTCCTCCCGCGCCTAGAGGGGCTCGGCGACTCGGTGCTCGTCGTCGGCGACGAAACGACCCTGAAGGTCCACGTCCACACCGACGAGCCGGAGTCGGCCGTCGCCCTCTTCGGCGACGCCGGCCAGGTGACGAATCTCGACGTGGCGGACATGCGCGAGCAGATCGCGGAGCGCAGTGCCCGCCTTGCCGGCGGGCGAACCGGAGCGCTGGCGGTCGCGGCGGGCGACGGGTTCGAACGGCTCTTCGGCGAGCTGGGAGCGCACGTGGTGCCGGGCGGCGAGACGCTCAACCCCTCCACCTTCGAGCTGCTCGCCGGCATCCATGAGCTTCCCACCGAGGAAGTGATCGTCCTGCCCAGCTCGCCCAACGTCGTGATGGCTGCCGAGCGAGCCTGCGAGCTCTCGGAGAAGCCGGCCCGAGTCGTCCCGGCCACCTCCCAGCAGGCGAGCCTGCTGGCCCTGGTCGAGCT
>DASTXV010000052.1:0-9665 GCA_035765335.1 Solirubrobacterales bacterium | reverse complement strand
GTCTCGGGGATCCCGAGGTCGCGCCGCACGCGCCAGTGCAGCCACTCGGCCAGGCCCTCGGCGGTCTGCACGCCGAGGCCGTGGACGAAGAGCTGCTCGGCGAACTCGCCGTCGGCCTCGAGCCGCGCCATCAGCTCGGTCACCTCGGAGCCGACCGTCACCGCCTGGAGCGCGACCACGTCGAGCTCGCCGGAGTCCTTCGGGCGGTAGAAGTCGGCCAGGCACAGGCGGTCGCCCTTGGGCTGGCGCGGGCATGTGAAGCGCTCGATCACGGTCTCGCGGTCCTCGGGGTCGAGCACGACGATGTCGTTGCCCTCCGAGTAGCACGGGAAGTAGCCGAGCAGCGCCCGCGGATGCAAGTAGTCGGCCTCGCGCCACATGCGCTCCAGGCGCGGCCGGAAGTCCTCGTCGAGCAGCCGCTTCCACTCCTCGCCCTTGACGCCCTTGCCGCCCCAGTGGAGCTTGAACAGCACGTGGGTGTCGAGGTGGGTGTAGAGCTCGTCGCGGTCGACCTCGATCTCGCGCACGCCCCAGAACGGCGGCTCGGGGACGTCGACGTCGGTCCGGACGGCGGAGCGGACGGAGTCGTCCGTCGTGTCGAGGATCTCTTCCTCCTCGCCGACCTCGCGCAGGCGCGTCGCGGCCTCGCGGACCTCTTGGACGATCTCGGCGCGGCGGTCGGGCTCGATCAGGCGGTCCATCACGGCCAGGCCCTCGAATGCGTCCTTGCAGTAGAAGACGCCGGGGTCGTAGACGGTCTCGGATTCCTTGCCGCCCGGGTACAGCGCGCGCAGCGCGAACTTGCGGTTGATCGCGGCGCCGCCGAGCAGCACGGGGTAGTCGAGCCCCTGCTGGTGCAGCTCCTGGACGGCGAGCGGCATCTGCTTGGAGGTGGAGACGAGCAGGGCGCTGAGCCCGATCGCGGTTGCCTCGTGCTGCTTGGCCGCGTCGAGGATCGTCTGGATCGGCACCTGCTTGCCGAGGTCGACGACGGAGTAGCCGTTGTTGGTGAGGATCGTGTTGACCAGCGACTTGCCGATGTCGTGCACGTCGCCGAAGACGGTGGCCAGGACGACCGTGCCCTTCGTGTAGTCGGCGGTCCGCTCGAGGTAGTTCTCCAGCTGCGCCACGGCGCGCTTCATGACCTCGGCGCTCTGGAGGACGAACGGCAGGATGAGCTCGCCGGCGCCGAACTTGTCGCCGACCTCCTTCATGGCCGGCAGCAGGACGTCGTTCAGCGTCGGGACCGCGCCGATCTTCTCGACGGAGCGGTCGATCTGCGCCTCGACGCCGTCCTTCTTGCGGCGCAGGATGTGCCAGTGCAGGGCCTCCTCGGGCTCCATGCCCGCGGTGGGGTCGGCCTTCTCGTCCTCGGCCTCGGCGCCCTTGCTCTCGAAGTGGCCGATGAAGCGCTCGAGTGCGTCGTCGCGGCGGTTGAAGACGAGATCGTCGGTCAGCTCCCGCTCCTCGTCAGGGATCTCGGCGTAGGGGGTGATGTGGTTCGGGTTGACCATCGCCAGGTCAAGCCCCGCCTCGACGCAGTGGTGGAGGAAGACCGAGTTGAGCACCGCGCGCGGCCGCGGCGAGACGCCGAAGGAGACGTTGGAGACGCCGAGCGAGGTCTTGACGCCGGGGATCTCCGCCTTGATCCGGCGGATGCCCTCGATCGTCTCCACCGCCGAGGGCTTCCACTCCTCGTCGCCGGTGGTGAGGGTGAAGGTGAGGGCGTCGAAGATCAGCGCCTCGGGGTCGAGGCCGTGCTCCTCGCAGGCGATGTCGCGGATGCGCTTGGCGATCTCGACCTTGCGCTCGGCCGTCTTCGCCATCCCGACCTCGTCGATCGTCAGCGCGATCAGCGCCGCCCCGTGCGCCTTGGCCAGCGGAATCACGACGTCGGCCTTGTCGCGGCCGGCCTCGAGGTTGATCGAGTTGACGATCGCCCGGCCGGGGATCTGCTCGAGCGCGGCCTTGATCACCTCGGGCTCGGTCGAGTCGACCTGGATCGGCGCCGGCTGGGTGAGCGAGATCCGCTTCACGACCGCGGCCATCTGCTCGTCCTCGTCCTGGCGCTCGGTCAGCGCCACGCAGGTGTCGAGCACGTGGGCGCCGCCTTCGACCTGGTCTTCGGCAACCTGGACGAGCCCGTCGTAGTCGTCGGCCAGCAGCAGTTCCTTCGCCTTTTTCGAGCCCTGGGAGTTGACCCGCTCGCCGACCAGGGTCGGCCGCGGCTCCTGCACCAGCGGGGTCGAGGTCATCATCGAGGAGACCTCGATCTCGCCCGGGGCGGGGCGCTCGGCGGGGGTGCGGCCGTCCACCCGCGCGCGGATCGCGGCGATGTGCTCGGGCGTGGTGCCGCAGCAGCCGCCGACGATGCCGACGCCGTAGCGCTCGACGAACTCGCCCAGCGTCGCTGCCAGCGGCTCCGGCTCTTCCGGGAAGATCGTCTCCCCGTCGGGACCCTGCAGCGGCAGGCCGGCGTTGGGGATGCAGTGCACCGGCAGCGGGCAGTTCTCGCCGAGGAAGCGGATCGCGTCGCGCATGTCCTCCGGCCCGGTCGAGCAGTTGAGGCCGATCACGTCGACCTCGAGCGCGGTCAGCGTCGTCAGCACCGAGCGGATGTCGGTGCCGAGCAGCATCTTGCCGCCGTTGGGCAGCAGCGAGACGCTGCACTGGATCGGCAGCGCCCGGCCGGTCGCGGCGAACGCCTCGCGGGCGCCGAAGATCGCCGCCTTGACCTCGAGGATGTCCTGCGCGGTCTCGATCATGATCAGGTCGGCGCCGCCTGCGACCAGGCCGCGGGCCTGCTCGGCGAAGACCTCGACCAGCTTGCCGAAGGAGATGTCGCCGAGGGTGGGATCGGTGGACGCCGGCAGGAACCCGGTCGGCCCGATCGAGCCGGCGACGAAGCGCTCCTCGCCCGCCGCCTTACGGGCGATTTCCGCCGCCTTCGTGTTGATCTCCAGCGTGTGCTCGCCCAGGCCCCACTCGTCGAGCTTCAGCCGCGAGCCCTGGAAGGTGTCGGTCTCGACCACCTCGGCCCCCGCCTCCAGCATCGAGGCATGAACCCCCTCGATCACGTCGGGCCGGTTGAGAACCAGCGCCTCATGGCATTTGCCCTCCAGCCCGCCGTAGTCCTCCTGCGTGAGGTCAAACTGCTCCAAGGTTGCGCCCATGCCGCCGTCGAAGACGACGACGCGCTCACGAGTCGCAGCTATGTAGTCACGATCCGGCATGAACCTAAAGAGGGTAAGGGGTCTCGTCAGGGGGTGCCGGTGGGGGTCCCCGGGTACTCAGCATGGAGCCGCGCCAGCGAGGCCCGAGGCGTCAGCCGAAATCCGTTTCTCGCGGCGGAGGTGCTCCCGGGGACCCCCTACCGGCGTCCCCTCTACTAGCGGCGCAGACCGAATTTCCGGCGCCAGTCGCGGGCGCCGAAGAAGCGGGAGATCGGTGCGAGCAGAGCGCGGCGGGACTTGGTGTAGGGGTACCAGGTCGGCTCGCGCTTGCCGCCGAAGCGGGTGATCACCAGCGACTCGCTGCGGCAGAACTTCTTGATCCCCGGCTCGCCGTGGCGGTAGCCGATCCCGGACTGCTTCCAGCCGCCCATCGGGACGTCCATCGCGAAGTAGTTGACGAGGACGTCGTTGACGTTGATCGCCCCGCACTCGACCCGGCGGGCGACCTGCTCGGCGCGCTCGCGCTCGCCGAAGACGCAGCCGGAGAGTCCGTAAGGGCTGTCGTTGGCCAGCCGGATCGCCTCCTCGGCGTCGCGCACCTTCATCACCCCGACCACCGGGCCGAAGGTCTCGTCGCGCATCACCTTCATCGAGTGGTCGACGTCGACGAGGACGGTCGGCTCGAAGTAGTCGCCGGGGCCCTCGACGCGCTTGCCGCCGGTCAGCGCCTTCGCTCCCGAGGCGAGCGCGTCGGAGACGTGGTCCTCGACGATCGCGGTCTGGTTCGGGGAGGTCATCGCGCCGACGTCCTTCGGGTCCTTGGCGCTGTCGGCTCCCTGCCTCAGGCGTCCGACCTCGGCGGTCAGCTTGGCGACGAACTCGTCGTAGGCGGGCTCCTCGACGTAGATCCGCTCGACCGACATGCAGATCTGACCCGAGTTCATCATCCCGCCCCAGGCCGCGGCGTTGGCGGCGCGGTCCATGTCGGCGTCGGCGAGGACGATCATCGGGTCCTTGCCGCCGAGCTCGAGGCTGACCGGGGTGAGGGTCTCGGCCGCCCGTGCCATCACCTTGCGGCCGGTGCGGTCGGAGCCGGTGAACTGGACGAAGTCGACCTCGTCGACCAGGGCGCCGCCGGTCTCGCCGATTCCCTGCACGCACTCGAAGACGTCGGGGCCGCCGATCTCCTGCTTCCAGGCCTCGACGACCTCGGCCAGCCCGAGCGGGGTGAACTCCGACGGCTTCACCACCACCGCGCAACCGGCCTGCAGGGCCGGGATCGCGTCGCCCAGCGAGAGGATCAGGGGGAAGTTCCAGGGGCTGATGATGCCGACGACCGGATAGGGCCGGTACTGGACCCGCAGCTTCTTGGCGGCGAGCAGGGGGGTGTGGGGGCGGACGCTCTCCTCGCCGATGAAGCCGGCGGCCTTGGCGCCGTAGAAGTTGATCAGGTCGGCGAGGTAGCCGGGCTCGTTGGAGGCGTCGGCGCGGACCTTGCCGGTCTCCGCCTGCATCGTGTCGAGCACCCGCTCCTGGTTGTCGAGCAGCCAGTCGCGCAGCTTGCCGAGCCAGTGGTAGCGGCCCTCGATCCCCATCGCCTCCCACTCGGCCTGGTTGGCGCGGACCCGGGCGACCTTCTCGGCCACCGCCGCGGGCGAATCGACGGGGATGGTCTTGATCAGGCCGCCCGTCGCCGGGTTTTGGACCTCGATCGAGTCGGCCGCAGGGGCCGACGCTCCGTTCGTCTCGGTGCTGCCGGCAACCGTTCCGCTCTCCACCACTGCTCCCTTCGCCCGTTTGGCTGGTCAGCCAAAGTTACCCGAGTTCGGAGGGTAGGTCGAATCAGCCGAAGAGCTGGACGAGGACGAGACCGACGAAGCCCGCGAGCAGGGTCAGCAGCAAACCGTCGAAACGGCGGTTCAGGTTGTCCAGTCCGGCGCGGAGTTCGCTCATCTCACCCTTGAGCTCGTTCTTGAGGTCGCTCATCTCGCCCCGGAGTTCGCTCATCTCACCCTTGAGCTCGTTCTTGAGGTCGCTCATCTCGCCCTTGAGCTCTTTCTTGAGCCCACCCATCTCAGCCTTCAGTTCCGCCCGCAGGGCACGCTGCTCGGCTTTGACTTCGCGGAACCCCTCGTCCATGTGCTTCGTGAGGTCATCGAGGCGCTCGTCGGTCCAGGTTTCTCTCACCATCGTCACGTGCATGAAAGCAAGTGTAGACAGAAAGATGCAACAAGTGGCGGGCGGAAATGTAAATTTTCAGCGCGGCACGAGCCGGTAGACCGGCCCTTCCAGCGAGGCGACGTAGAGGCGACGGCGCTGGTCTTCGCCGAAGGAACTCGGGGTTTCGACCCGCAGCCCGAGCAGGCGATCGTCGCTCGCCCGTTTCAGATGGGGGACGAGCGAGCGCAGCTGCCCCTCGCAGAGGTCGGCGTAGACGTAGCGGCCGCGCAGGCCCCGCAGGCGCGGGTCGCGGACGACGTAGCCGCCGATGATCGTGCAGCTGCCGCCGCCGCGGCTGCGGCCGTAGGCGAAGATCGGCTTCACCGTGCCGCCGGGGTCGGGCGTGCCGCCGTCGTACTTGGAGAACCCCTCGAAGGCGTCCCAGCCGAAGTTGGCGCCGCTGGCCCTGCCGACCGTCAGGTAGTCGAGCTCCTCGAAGCGGTCCTGGCCGACGTCGCCGATCGCGATCCGCGGCTGGCGGTGGGTTTGGTCGAAGGAGAAGCGGAAGGGATTGCGCAGCCCGTAGCTGTAGATCTCATCGCGGCCCGCTTTGCCGACGAAGGGATTGCTGGAGGGGATCGAGTAAGGGCGTCCGCCCGCCTGCCGCGGGTCGATCCGCAGCAGCTTCCCCAGCAGCACCTCTTTGTTCTGGGCGTTGTTGGGCGGGTCGCCGCCGGAGCCGCCGTCCCCCGTCGCGAAGTAGAGGAGGTTGCCGAGGAACTGCAGCTGGCCGCCGTTGTGGTTGCTGTTGACGGGGTGGGGGATCTCGATCACGGGCCGGCGCGAGCCGAACGAGGCCCGGGTCGCGGTCCGGCGGCGGAACTCGTCGACGCGGATGTTCCCGGCGTTGTCGTTGTAATAGACGTAGAAGCGCTTGCTGCGGGCGTAGTCGGGCGGGAAGGCGACCGAGAGCAGGCCCTCCTCGCCGCCGTAGCTGACCAGGCCGCGGATGTCGAGGAAGGTCCGCCGCTGCCCGCCGCTGAGCACCACGATCCGCCCCGGCTGCTCGACCACGAAGAGGAGCTTCGGGAAGCCGGGGGCGCCGGTGACGTAGACGGGAGCGCTGAAGGAGCCGATCTGCTTCAGGGCGACGCCGCGCTTGGCGCTTGCCGTCGCCCCCTCGCGCGATGCCGACTCCTGGTCGCTCGCCGATCCGCAGGCCGGCAGCGCCAGCGAGATCAGGACGGCCAGCGCGGCAGCGGCTTTCGAGGCCCTATTTGCCTTTCTCGATTTCAACGATTTCACCGCTGTCCGTCAC
This sequence comes from Solirubrobacterales bacterium, assembly GCA_035765335.1. Lineage (GTDB taxonomy): Bacteria > Actinomycetota > Thermoleophilia > Solirubrobacterales > 70-9 > VAYN01. Next base: position 3,014 of record DASTXV010000052.1, on the reverse strand, counting down.
TTCCGTTTCCGGTAGCCGGTCGGTGATCTCGGTCGAGAAGGACCCGCCGGGGGCGACGCCACCTTCCGTCTTCACCTTCGCTTCCCCGCGCAGGCCGGCGTCAATCCTGTAGAGCAGGTCGAACTTGCCGGCGCGGACCGCGCTCAGCTTCCAGACGGCCTTGACGGTCTTGCCCGGCTTCAGTTCCCCGAAGGCGAAGGTCTTGCGGCTCGAGGTCGAGGTGCCGCCGGGTCTGTCGGACCCCTGCAGGCGCGGGTAGGTCGCGGACAGCACCCAGACCGGCCGTTCCGGCTGGGCGAGTTCGGGCTGGGGGTCGTTGACGCCGAACGGCAGCGGCGAGGATTCGCCCCGCTCGCCGGCAATCGTGAAGGTCACCGCCACGGTCGGGATCGTCCGCTCGCCGGTGTTGCGGATCGCCAGTTGCAGCAGCGAGGTCTGCCCGAGCCGCTGCAGGGCGGGGAACTTCGCTTCCGTCACCTTGACGTGGAAGGTGCCGCTCGGTTCGCTCGAGCCGGCCGACGAATCGCCGCCGCCGCAGGCGCCGAGCAGCGCCGCCACCGCCAGCGCGGCCAGTCCGGTCGCGATGGCTTGGAGGCGGGTGTGCCGGGAATGTCGTCCGGTCCCCCCCAAAGCGGCCCGAACATACCACGGGGTTTGGCCGCTTTCGCAGGCATTCCAGTCGGGCCGAGGGGTTAGCCGGATCTCAACACGGGACTAACGGTTGGGGGTTTCCCATCCCCTAGACTCCTGCGCACCGAGCGAGGAGCCGCGCGCGTGCGGCTGCGGCTCGGATGGAGGAGCAGATGGTCGGATCCGCGGTCAACAGGGCGTTCTTGCCCGCCAAGTCGCTGTTCGAACAGGTGGGGGAGATGATGATCCTCACCGCGCGCACGATCGTCTCTGCGATCAAGCCTCCCTATCCCTACGGCGAGGAGTTCATCGGCCAGTTCCTCTTCGCTCTGCAGCTCTGCTGGTTCCCGCTGCTGGTCTCGACCGTCGCCTTCGGGTTCGGGGCGCCGGGACTGCAGGCCGCCAACTTCCTCTCGCTGTTCGGCGCCCTCGACCGCCTCGGCGGCTTCTTCGTCCTCGCCTCGATCCGCGAGTTCGCGCCCTTCGTGACCGCGGTGGTCGTCGCCGGCGTCGCCGGGACCGCGATCACCGCCGATTTGGGCGCCCGGAAGATCCGCGAGGAGCTCGACGCCCTGCAGGTGCTGGGCGTCGACCCGATCAAGAACCTGGTGGTGCCGCGCTTCCTGGCGCTGATGCTGATCACCGGCCTGCTCGACATCTACGCGCTGGTCTTCGGGATCAGCGGCGGCATCCTCACCGAGATCCTCTACAACCAGCCGCTCGGCGGCTTCTTCGCGACGCTCTTCTCCAACGCCTCGATCACCGACCTCGCCGGCTCGGTGATCAAGTGCACCCTGTTCGGGGCGCTGATCGCGGTCGTCTGCTCCTACAAAGGGATGACCGCGTCCGGCGGCGCCGCCGGCGTCGGCCGCGCCGTCAACGAGGCCGTGGTCATCTCCTTCATGGGCGTCTTCGCCTTCAACTACGTCTTCACCCAGACGATGCTCGCCACCAACCCGGAGCTGCAGACGATCCGATGAACGCCTGGCTCGAAGTCCCGCGCGGCTGGCTCGACTCGCTCGGCGAGATCGCCCGCTTCGGCGCCCGCGTCGCCGGGCTCGTCTACTCGGGCCGGGTGCTGCGCTTCTTCGGCGAGAGCCTGCGCCAGGCCGGCATCCTCATCCTTGGCTCGGCGCTGATCATCTGGGGCCTGGTCTTCACCCTCGGCCTGCAGTGCGGGATCGAGGGCGCCTACCTGCTGCGCGCCCAGGGCGCGCCCGCCTACGCCGGCGTCTTCTCCGCCTGGTGCGACCTGCGCGAGATCATGCCCTACGCCTTCGGCTACATGCTCGCGGCCAAGGTCGGGACCGGGATCGTCGCCGAGCTCGGGGCGATGCGGATCTCCGACGAGATCGACGCGCTCGAGGTGATGGGGGTGCCGCCGGTCACCTTCCTCTGCGCCACCCGCCTGCTCGCCGCCTGGATCGCCTTCCCGTTCATGTACCTGGTCGGGATCGGGATCATGTACCTGGCGAGCTACCTGGCCGTCGTCGAGCAGATCGGCGACGTCTCCTCGGGCGGTTATCTACTGATCTTCTGGATGTTCCAGAACCCTCCCGACCTGATCTTCAGCTTGATCAAGGGAATGTTCATGGCGACCGCGATCGTGCTGGTCGGTTGTTACTACGGGTACACCGCCTCCGGCGGGCCCGTCGGAGTGGGGACCGCGACGGCGAAGTCGATGGTCCTCAACATCGTCTTAGTCCACATCATCGGGATGCTCGGGACCCTGGTCTTCTGGGGTGCCAACCCACGCGCGCCAATAGGAGGCTGAGGTGTCGATCGAGGAAGAGAACCGTTTCGCGGAGGACGAGAACCGGCGCGAAGAAGAGGAACTTCAGGACGAGGCGGGCTCGAGCGCCGAAGCGCCCCCGCAGGTAGCCGCCGACCGCAGCACTCCTCCCGGCCACCCCGAAAGCGCCACCAGCGAGGGCCCTTACGTGAGCGAGGACGGCGCCGTGATGGGTCGCGACTTCGTCATCCCGGGCGTCAACCCGCGCGACCACGACCCCTACAAATTCCACACCGGGACCAAGCGCGACCACGGCGGCGAGGACGCGATCGAGATCATCGACCTGGTCAAGCAGTTCGGCCGCGCCCGCATCCTCAACGGCCTCAACCTGGGGCTGCCGGAGGACCAGGTCTCGATGGTGCTCGGCCCCTCGGGGACCGGCAAGAGCGTGCTGATCAAGCACATCGTCGGCCTGCTCTACCCGGACTCCGGCGACGTCCTCGTGCACGGGGAGTCGATCCCGAACATGACCGACGACGAACTCTTCGAGGTGCGGAAAAAGTTCGGCCTGCTGTTCCAGGACGGGGCGCTGTTCGGCTCGATGAACATCTACGACAACGTCGCCTTCCCGCTGCGGCAGCACACCGACAAA
>DASTXV010000051.1:0-20834 GCA_035765335.1 Solirubrobacterales bacterium | reverse complement strand
AGAACTACGTTCGCCTTCAATATTTGAGGGAAATCAGGGGGCGTCGGAGGGCAGCGAACGGACTAAGCACCGCTATGCGGTGAGAACTGCGTTCGCTGTGCTGCCGCGGCGGGCTCCTGGGGCCAGGGGCCGGCCAGGTCCGGGCCGTCCTCGCGACCCAGCGCGAGGAGAATCTGCTCGGCGGTGTGCGGCGCAAACGGGGCGAGCATCTGGCCGAGCAGGTCGAGGGCGCCGAACAGCGCCTCGTAATCGGCGCGGCCAAGCGCGCCACGGCGCTTGACCACACGCTTCTCGTAATCCTGGATGCGCTCGAAGAGGCGGATCACGTTGCGAACCGCCTTGTGCATCTGCAAGTCCTCCAGGTCGGCGGTTATCCGCGAGACGGCGTTGTCGCACCATTTCGCCAGGCGCTCGCGGATGAAGGCGGTTTCGGCGGCGGCCTCTGGATCGTCAGTGGCTCCCTCGGCGGCGGCGAGGCGATCGGCGGTGTAGTCCCAGACGTTGGTCAGGAACCGCCTGGCGAAGCGCAGGGCGCTGTCGCTCCAGTTGAGCCGCTTCGCCGGGCCCGCCGCGTAGAGGATGGCGAGCCGCACGGTGTCCGCCCCGTATGCCTCCACCAGCTCATCCGGGTCGACGACGTTGCCCAGGTGCTTGCTCATCTTGCGATCGCCCGCGATCACCATCTCGTGGAAGAGGCAGCCGGCGAAGGGCTCCCCCTCCTCCATGAAGGCGAAGGGGCCGATGTCGCGCAGGGCCTTGGTGACGACGCGCTGGTCGAAGACGAAGCCGCCGCTGTCGTTGCCGGCGACGAGGCGCTCGGACGGCAGCCACTTCCGCAGGTCGGGATGGGTGAACATCTGCTCGTCGCGGGCCTCGGGCGGAACCGCCGCCGGCACCCAGAGCCAGAGCGCGTCGAAGTGGCAGTCGAGGGTGTCGGTCTCGCGCTTGGCGGCGGCGCCGCACTTGGGGCACTCGACGTCGACGAAGTCCGGCCGCTCGGCGAGCGGGTTCCCTTCGCCGGTCGGCTGCAGGTCGCGCGGCAGGACCACCGGCAGGTCCGCCTCGGGCACCGGCACCGGGCCGCACTCGTCGCAGAGGACGATCGGGATCGGGCAGCCCCAGGCGCGCTGGCGTGAGATCGAGAAGTCGTTGGCGCGGTAGCGGGTGGCCTCGCGGGCGCCCTCGACGGGCGCGGGCGCCGGGGCCTCGTCGTCCCCCTCCGGCGGCGCCGGGACCTCGACCCGCTCCAGCCGCTCGGCGAGGTCGCGGTCGGCCTCGTCGATAGCGGGGATGCCGAGCGCCGCGGTCGGTCCGAAGCGGGCGTCGACGAGCGGCGAGACGACCACCGGCAGCTCGGAGCCGCCGGGGCCGGCGATCGTGGCGCCGGTGTCGACCAACGGCACCGAACGGGCGTCGCGGGCGCTGCGCTCCCAGCCGCCGGAGCGCATCTGCTCCAGCTCCTCGCGCGCGGCCTCGCTGACCCAGGCGTCGACCTCGGGGTGGCGCGGCGAGAGCAGCGCGAAGCCGGCCAGGCCGGCGAACTTGCGGTGCGGGGTGAAGACGGTGAGCGAGCGGCCGTCGGCCGCCTGCAGGTCGAGCTCGACCCCGTCGGCGCGGCCGAGGATGTAGCGCTGGGTCGCCAGCGAGAGGTCGTCCCACTTCCCTCCCTGCTCCAGCTGCTCGGTGTTGCGGTCGTTCTCCTCCAGGTAGGGGGTGATCCGCAGGAACCAGGTCGGGCGCCGGATCAGCCGCACCTCGTTGTGGCAGCGCCAGCAGCGGCCGTCCTCGACCTGGATCGAGGCGAGCGTGGTCTGGCAGGTGTCGCACCAGTCGACGGTGGCGTCGGCGCGGTAGATCAGGTCGCGCTCGAGGAGGGTGAGGAAGAGCCACTGCGACCAGCGGTACTGGCTCTCGTCGGAGCTGTAGAAGGCGCGGTCGTAGTCGAAGGAGAAGCCGAGGCGCCGCATCTGCCCCAGCATCCGCTCGCCGCACTGGGCGACCCACTCGGCCGGGGGGATCTGACGCTCGATCGCCGCCAGCTCCGCCGGCAGCCCGAAGGCGTCGAAGCCGAAGCCGAACAGGACCGCGTCGCCGCGACCGCGGCGGAAGCGCGCGTAGGAGTCCCCGAGCGAGTAGTCGCGGACGTGGCCCATGTGCAGGTTGCCCGAGGTGAACGGGCTCGAGGGCTTGATGTAGACGCACTCCTGCCCCTCCTTGGGCCGCGGCGCCTCGAAGTCGCCGCGCTGCTCCCAGACCTCCTGGCGCGCGGGCTCCAGCGCCTGCGGGTCGTAGCTTTTCCTGCTCTCGCTCATCTGGCTCAAGGCTAGCCGAGCCGTGAAGAGCTCAGGCGAAGGTCCAGAGTCTGTTGCCGATGAAGTTGAACGGCATCGCGACGGCGACTGCGATCGCTTGGGCGGGCAGCTCGCCGAGGGTGCTGCCGGCGAGGAGCAGCTGGAGGACGGCGAGGTTGAGGCCGAGAGAGGCGACGCTGACGGTGAAGAAGCGGGCGGCCTGGAAGTGGGCCGGGCCGTCGCCGGCTCCGAAGGTCCAGTGGCGGTTCCAGAGGAAGTTGTTGGTGACGGCGACGGCGAAGGCGCCGATCGCGGCGACGATGTGGTGGAGGTCGAAGTAGCCGGCCAGCAGCGCGAAGACGATGAGGTTGACCAGGTAGCCGGAGCCGCCGACGAGGCCGAATTTGAGCAGTTGCAGCCAGTTCGCCGGGTGGCGAGCGCCGCGACCGATGCGGTATGCCAGTTCGATTGCGGGGGTCATTTCGGAACGCGCAAGGTTAACGAGGCGGTCGGCCTCGCCCCGTAAACACGTAACCTGCCGCCCGATGCGCGCGAGGAACGCAACCGTGGCGGCGGTGGCGCTGGCCGCCGTGGCCCTGGCGCTCGCCCTCGCCTTTGGCGGCTCCGAGGGCTCCGGCAAAGCCAAGGCGGAGGAAGGCGTCCCAGGCCTGCCGGCGGTGGAGATCATCTCCCCCCGCAACGGCGCCCGCCAGACCAGCCGCGCGGTGGTGGTCAAGGTGGATGTGCAGAACTTCCAGCTGGCCCCCCTGCGGTTCGGCGGCGAACCGCAGCTCGGCCAGGGCCATCTCCGGTTCAGCCTCAAGCGCGTACCCGACTGCGTCGACCCGAAGAAGCTGCAGGACGCGATCAACAGCCCGGTCGGCAAAGGCCGCCTCGTCGGCAGATCCTTCGACTACGCCGAATTCGCCGGGCCCAACGGCGTCCTCGCCGAGCGGATCGGCTCCGCCGGCGGCTACTCCCCCGCCACCAGGCCGGAGATCTTCTACCACGGCCTCCCGCCCGGCTTCTACCGCCTCGTCGTCAACCTCGCCCAGAACAACGGCATGACCACGCAGTTCAACGACGTCACCAACCTCCAGATCCTCCAACCCCCCGGCCACCGCGCGAAAAAGTGCGAGGAGGGCAAGGTCCCCGCCGCCAGCGCCGCCAAGCGCCTGCAATAACGCTCAGGAGAGATCGCTGGGGCAGCCCCCGGTCCTGACCGTGACGTGGAGTTCGAACAGGTGCTCCTCTTCCACGATCCGGATCAAGGCCCAGCTCAAGCCGGAGACAACGCCCACCTCCGCTTCGGCCACCGAGGCGCCCTGGCTGAGGATCGCCCTGTACTTCCCGTCACAGACGATCGCCCTGAGTTCCCGTCGCTCTCCGGCGGCAAGGGAGAGCTCGTCCGGAGGCGAGGTCACCAAGCCCTGGGAAATCGCCCGCGAGCGCCACTCGGTCATAACCTTGCCGGTGGACCAGAGCCTCGCCGGACAAGGCTCGTCGACACCGCAGTGGAAGCCGAAGTGGATTTTTCGCTTTCCCCTCGAGATGCACGAGGTCTTGCCCGCATTCTGCTGGAAGAGGCTCCTCCCCGCCCGGGTGATCAGCTTCGTGCGGGTCGCGACGCCGCCCACTTCGCAGAAAGCCTCGCGCTTGAAGGTGATCCTGGCGAGGCCAGTCGCTTCCACCCGCACCCTGGACCCGTCCTCGAGACGCTGGGGCGCGGCGCCCACGACGATGCGCCCCTGCTCGCGCACGACGTGCACGGCACCTTCCTGACGACACAGCCAGTCCGATCCGTCGTCTCCGCACCACGCGTTCGACTCCGCAGCAAGGGCCGCAGGGAGGCCAGGGGCGCTGGCTCCAGCCAACCCCACGGCCACGAAAAGCGCGTGGGCGACGACGCCGATCACGACCGCCCGCCTCAGGTCGTCCCCTCCCCTCGATCCGCCTTGTACAGCAGCCAGGCGCTGGAGAACAGGCCCAATGCGAGCGCGATCAACCCCGCCACCCACCACTCTTCGTACTTCTCGAAAAGGGTTGGAACCACGTTGGCGTCGGCGACTTCGACCAAATCGGTATCCCTAACCTTCGACCAAAGTCTTCCAGGGTTCGAGGCCGGACCCCTCAAGCCCATTCTCACGAGGCCCGACTTCGCCGCGATCCTCACCTCCTCCTCGCCACCTTCGACCGACCGCTCCTCGCCTCCCGCCGACGCCGTTCCGCGGTCGGCGACGCTGGTCATCACCTTCGCCCGCCCGTGCGCGTTCAAGGCCCTGACGCCATGGAACTGCAACGAAAGGTCCCAGCCGGCTTTCGGAGCAATCAGCAGGCGCAAGAGCCGACCTCCGAAGAGGCACCGAGAACGGAGGGTCCCCAGGCTCGAGACGAGCTCGAAGCCGGTGCTCTCGAGGCAGGCCACCGCAAGCCGGGTGGAGGAGCCGGCGGATTCCAGCCACCAGGTGGTGGGAAGGTCGCCGGGAAATACGGGGTCAGACGAGCTCAATGCCCACCAGGTCGCCTCCCGTGAGCGGGCCTGCATCGCCTTGACGCGCCGCCAGGTCAAGGTGAACGGCGCTCCCCGCACCCGCAGGGGACGATCGCAGTCGTAGCCGGCCCCCTTCCTCCAGCGCTCGCACAGAGCCGCCGGCACCGGTAGGCGTACTTCCACCAGTTCGCTGCCGTGGGGATTCGTGGCATCTTCGTCTGGAAATTCGGATACGCCGACCGATTGAAGCCGCAGCCCGACGCTCCCGACCACCTCGTCCCCCTCTCTCCCCTGCATCTCCAGGGGGTCGCCGGGAGCGGGAAGCGACCCGCGAAAGCCGCCGCTCGTCGCCGGGCGCTCCTTCTCCGCCCAGGGCAGCAGGCCGACGAGGCAGGCGATCAGCAGGAGGAGGAGGACAGCGAGTCGAAGCTCCTCGGCCCTGAGGAAGCGCCGGCGCACTTTCGTCGGAGAAGCACCGGCCAGCATAGCCGGGCACTCTAATCTCCGCCGAGCGCTTCAGTGACCTTTACCAAGGGTCGAGATCCTAATACTTCACTTTGTATAGTGCGTGGGTGCGGACCTACCGGCGATTGATGGGATTCCTGCGTCCTTACCGGGCGCAGCTGTGGGGCTCGCTGATCTTCGCCTGGGCGGCGATGGGGATGACGGTGCTGATCCCCTGGCTGGTCGGGCAGGCGGTCAACGCGATCGAGGAAGGGAACAAGCCGGACCTGCTGCCGCTGGCGCTGGCGATCTTCGGCGCGGCGGTGCTGCGGCTGGGCCTGATCGTGGTCCGGCGGGTGGTCGCCGGCAAGGTCTCGCTCGGGGTCGAGTTCGATCTTCGCCAGACCTTCTACGCCCACCTGCAGCGGCTCGAGCTCGGCTTCTTCGACGGCCAGCAGACCGGGCAGCTGATGTCGCGGGCGACGGTGGACCTGCAGTCGATCCGCTTCTTCCTCGGCTACGGCCTCATCTTCATCACCCAGACCGTGCTGACGATCGCGCTGGCGAGCGCGGTGATGTTCGCGATCGACCCCTGGCTGGCGCTGATCGCGCTGGCGCCGGCGCCGCTGATCGTCTACACCGCCTCGCGCTACAACCGGATCAACCGCCCCGCGGTGCAGGAGGTCCAGCAGCGGCTCGCCGAGCTGACCGCGGAGGCCGAGGAGAACGTCTCCGGGATCCGCATCGTCAAGGCCTTCGCCCGCGAGGAGCACCAGCTGCGTCGCTTCTCCGGCGCGGTCGCCCGCGTCTTCGACCAGAGCATCTACTCGACCAGGCTGCAGGCCTTCTTCTCCCCCCTGCTCGGGCTCCTGCCGCAGTTGGGGATCGCGCTGGTGCTGCTGATCGGCGGTCGCCAGGTGATCAACGGCAGCCTCAGCCTCGGCGACTTCACCGCCTTCTACACCTACCTGGTGATGCTGGCGGGGCCGATGCGGATGCTCGGCTCGACGATGGGGATGGCCCAGCGCGCGATCGCCTCCGGCAACCGCCTCTTCGAGATCCTCGACCGCGAGCCGCGGATCGAGAGCCCACCCGAGGCGCCGCCGCTCCCGCCCGGCGGCGGCCAAGTCGAGCTGCGCAACGTCACCCTGCGCTACGAGGGCGGTCGACGGGCCGAAAACGCTCGCATAGAGAGCGAAATCGGCCCGTCGGCGGAGGTGCCGGCCCTGAGCGGGGTCGACCTCGAGGTCGAGGCCGGGAAGACGGTGGCGCTGGTCGGGCCGTCGGGGTCGGGCAAGACCAGCCTGGTGGCGTTGATCGCGCGGCTCTACGACCCGAACGAGGGCTCGGTCCTGGTCGACGGCGCCGACGCGCGCGAGGTCGACGTCGCCTCGCTGCGCTCGGAGATCGCCTTCGTCGCCGACGACAGCTTCCTCTTCACCGCCAGCGTCGCCGAGAACATCGCCTACGCGCGCCCTGGGGCGAGCATGGAGGAGATCGAAGCGGCGGCGCGGCGGGCCCAGGCCGACGGTTTCATCCGCGCCCTCCCCGACGGCTACGAGACCCGGGTCGGCGAGCGCGGCCTCACCCTCTCCGGCGGCCAGCGCCAGCGGGTGGCGATCGCCCGCGCCCTGCTCGCCGACCCGCGCATCCTCATCCTCGACGACGCCACCTCCTCGGTCGACGCAACCACCGAGGCGGCGATCAAAGCCGGCCTGCGCGAGGTGATGACCGGGCGGACGACCTTCATCATCGCCCACCGCCTCTCCACCGTCTCCCTCGCCGACGAGATCGTCGTCCTCGACGGCGGCCGCATCGTCGACCGCGGCACCCACGCGGAGCTGATGGAGGGCTGCGGCTTCTACCGCGAGATCGCCGAGCACGGCCTCGCCGACTCGGTCTTCCTCCAGCGCGATTTGGAGGAGCGCGAGGAGGTGGCGCGGCTGTGAACGGCAGCCCCAACATCGGCAACATCGGCCGCCTCTTCGCCGACCTCTGGCGCCTGATCCGCGGCGAGGATCAGCGCGGGCGCAAGGTGCGCTGGCTGCTCGCGCAGCTGCGGCCCCACCGCGGCCGCGTCGCGCTGATGTTTCTCGGCCTGCTGCTGGCGACCGCTGCCGGGCTCGCCCCTCCCTACCTGGCCGGTAGGGCGATCGACGACGGGATCATCGCCGGCGACCTCGCCGCGCTCGACTGGATCGTCGCCGCCTTCGTCGCCGTCGCGGTGATCTACGCCGCCGCGACCTACCTGCAGACCTACATGGTCGGCTGGGTGGGGACGCGGGTGCTGCAGGACCTGCGCCAGCGCATCTTCACCCACATCCAGTCGATGTCGATCGGCTTCTTCACCCGCCGCAGCCCGGGCGTGCTGATCTCGCGCATGACCAACGACATCGAGGCGCTGAACCAACTGGTGACGAGCGGCGTGGTGACGATGTTCTCCAGCACCCTGACGCTGGTCGGCGTGGTCGTGATCCTGCTCCTGCTCGACCTGCAGCTGGCCCTGGTCACCTTCCTCACCTTCCCGCTGCTGGCGGTGGCGAGCCTCGTCTTCCGGATCGCCTCGGCGGGCGCCTACAAGGCGACCCGGGAGCGGATCGCGGCGATCACCGCCTACCTGCAGGAGTCCCTCAGCGGAGTCCGCGTCGTGCGCAGCTTCGGCCAGGAGCCGCGCCACCTCGACGAGATGACCGCCCTGAACGAGGCCAACCGGGCGGTGAACATGAAAACCGTCTACCTCAACGCCTCCTACTTCCCGGCGGTCGAAATGCTCTCCGCCGTCGGCACCGCGGTGATCCTCCTCTACGGCGGCAGCCAGGCGATCGACGGGGCGATCCAGATCGGCGTCATCGTCGCCTTCGTCGGCTACCTCAACACCTTCTTCGATCCGATCCAGCAGCTCTCCCAGCTCTACACCACCTACCAGCAGGGGATGGCGGCGCTGGACAAGATCTTCGACCTGCTGGAGACCGAGCCGGACATGGTCGACGCGCCCGACGCGATCGACCCCGGGCCGCTGCGGGGCGAGATCGAGCTGGAAGGCGTCTGGTTCTCCTACGGCGAGGAGGGTGAGTCCGGGGAGGACACGTGGGCGCTGCGCGGCGTCGACCTCCACGTGCCGCCGGGGCAGACGCTGGCCCTGGTCGGCGCCACCGGTGCCGGCAAGTCGACCTTCGCCAAGCTCGTCGCCCGCTTCTACGACCCGCAGCAGGGGACGGTCCGGGTTGACGGCCACGACCTGCGCGGGGTCCAGCAGCAGGCCCTGCGACGACAGCTTGGGATCGTGCCCCAGGAGGGCTTCCTCTTCTCCGGCAGCGTCCGCGAGAACGTCGCCTTCGGACGGCCGGAGGCGAGCGAGGAGGAGATCGAGGCGGCGATCGCCGCCGTCGGCGCGACCGAGTTCGTCGCCGCCCTCCCGGACGGGCTCGAGACCCAGGTCGGCGAGCGCGGGATCCAGCTCTCGGCCGGCCAGCGCCAGCTGATCGCCTTCGCCCGCGCCCTCCTCGCCGAGCCGCGCATCCTCATCCTCGACGAGGCCACCTCCAACGTCGACGTGCGGACCGAGAAGACGATCGAGCGCGGCCTCGAGCGCCTCCTCCACGGCCGCACCGCGATCGTCATCGCCCACCGCCTCTCCACCATCCGCCGCGCCGGCAAGATCGTGGTCCTCGAGAACGGCGGGATCGCCGAGCAGGGGACCCACGACGAGCTGATCGCGGCGGGTGGGGTGTACGCCAAGCTCTACGGAGCCTGGTCCGAATCGGCGGCCTGAGCGCCGTCTCACCGCTCAGGTTCTCTTGATTATTGGTCCCTCCCGTGGTAGAAGGAGGCGGTGAAGGCCGCCTGGGAGACCTGCCGTCTCGCCGTGCTTGCGACGATCGCCGTCATGGCCATGGGAGGCGTCGCCGGGGCGTCGGCGGTCACATCCCCCGCCGGCACCGCCTACACAGGTGAAGTGATGGCAATTCCGACGAAAGCGCAATTCGTGATCGATACGGCCGGGACCTTCGTCACCGAATGCTCTGCCACGACATTTCAATTCACACCCGAATACCACGGACCCACCGTCACAGCAAAAGGCAACGCCAAATATCTCTTCTTCGAAGGATGCTCGCCCGCCGAAGACATCACAACCCTGAGCTGGGGCTATTTTGAATTCCACCCCCTCGGAAATGGCAACGGGACAGTCACATCGTCGGAATTCGTGCTGACAACGACGGAAGCCGCCCCGTTTGGAACCCACTGCAAATACAAAACCAGCAGCACCCACTTCGGCACCCTGACAGGCAGCAAAAACACCGGCGGCGCCGCGATCCTCCACATCGCCGGAACGTCGATCCCCAAGGACCCGACCTCCAGCGTGATTTGCGGCAGCCTGGAATTCACAAGCGGCTCGTACGAAATCGAAACGCCCAGCTACCTCGACATCTCCTGAGGTCGCGCGCGGCTCGGGCTTGGGGCGCGGCTATGTAATCGCGAGACCGTGAGAACCCGCGTATAGCGCGGGTTCTCACGGTCTCGGTGAAGAGCTGGTGCTTCGGAGCTGTTGCAGCTGCTCAGCTCGGCGTCAACCGGAGCGCGGTGGTGGGCCGTGGCGGTGGGGGTCCCTGGGTACCCAGCATGGAGCCGCGCCACCAGCGATCACGGCCAGCCACCCAACGATCCCCGCGGCAGAGGTGCTCCCAGGGGCCCCACCGCCACGGCCCTTCAGCCTTAACTCAGCCCGGCCCGACGCCGCCTGATTCGCCGCCGGATTCCGGCGCGACTTCGGGCGCTTCTTCGCCGGCGCCGCCGGCGCCGCCGGTTTCGGGGGCGATTTCTTCTTCTTCGGGGGCGACTTCTTCTTCGACTTCCGGTTCGACGTATTCCGGTTCGACGCCGCCTTCTTCGCCTTCGAATTCTTCGCCGGGCGCTTCGGCTTCGGCGCCGGGGGTGGACGGGGTCGGAAGTTCGCCGGGGTCCTCGCTGCAGTCCTCGAAGCCGTAGATCGCCGCCTGGGACTGGAATTCTTCGAGCGCCACTTCCGCCTCGCCGGTCGTCTCCCCGATCGCTTCCAGGTCTTCGCGTTCGGCCGCCAGCTTCGCTTCGCCCTCGACCTTGGCCAGCTCTTCGGCGGCCCCCATGAAGTTGGCGTAGTCGCCTTCGTCACCCTCCGGCGCCCCCAGGTCCTGGATGCGTTCGACCATCCCGGTGTAGAGGTTGGCGACTTTTTCGGTTTCCTCCGCCTCGGAGCCTTCCGTGGCTTCAGACGCGGTCAGGGCGCCGACGGCGGCGTTGACCTCGGCGCAGATCCCGTCGCCCTGGGCGATCAGTTCCTCCTTGGTCAGCGCGGTCGGTTCTTCGATCGTCGGCGTCGTCGTTTCGGTCTCGTCGCCACCACCGCCGCAGCCGGCGATGACGAGCGCCGTCAGCGTCGCGAGCAGGAGGAGGATCGTCTTATTGCCGGGGGTGCGCATAGGGCGAAGCTAGCAAAGGGATTCGACGCCTTTGCAGGGAAAGCTGCGGCCCAGGGACTCGAACCCCGACTACCTCGTCCAGAGCGAGGCGTGCTGCCATTACACCAGGCCGCAACGGCTCCTCCCAGGATAAGGGACTCAGTCGAAGGGAGTGCCCTCGGCGATCATCTGCCGCGCCTGCGCCAGTTCCTCGGAGCGGCCGACGCTGAGGCAGCCGGCGACGCGATCGCCCTGCAGGTACCAGACCGAGAACTCGCCGCCCTCGCGATCGCCGCGCCAGACCTCGCGGTCCCACTCGTAGGCGGGCCCGACGTACTCGAGGCTGGCCCAGTCGGCGAGGTCGCTGAAGAAGTAAGGGACGACTTCGTAGTCGGCCTCGGCGCCGAGCATGTTGGCGGCGGCGTGGGCGCCCTGCTGCATCGCCACGTCCCAGTGCTCGACGTGGATGCGGCGGCCGTGGACGACGCTCTCGTACGAGCAGCAGTCGCCGGCGGCGTAGATCCCCGGCGCCGAGGTCCGCAGCTTCGAGTCGCAGACGATGCCGCCGTCGCCGACCTCGATCCCGGCCCGCTGCGCCAGCATCGCGTCGGGCCGCACGCCGGCGCCAACCACGACCGCGTCGCACTCGACCGCCAGGCCGCTCTCGGTGACGACCGCCTTGACCCGGCCGTCGCCCTCGAAGGCGCTCAGCGTCTCGCCGCCGTGGAAGCTGACGCCGTGGTCTTCGAGTTGCCCCTGGAACCAGCGGCCGGCCTCCTCGCCGAAGGTCCGCGAGAGGGCGACGTCCTCGATCGCGATGATCGTGCACTTCTTCCCCTGCGCGGTCAGCGAGGCCGCCACCTCGCAGCCGATGTAGCTGCCGCCGATCAGGACCACGTGCCCGGCCGCCTCGGCGTCGGCGCGGATCGCGTCGGCGTTGCCGAAGGCGCGCAGGTAGTGGATGCCCTCGTTCTCGGCCCCCTCGACGCGGAGGATGTTGACCATCGCCCCGGTCCCCAGCAGGGCCTTGTCGAAGCCGACCTCCTCCCCGCCCTGGATCTTCGCCGTCCGCGCCTCGAGGTCGAGGCCCATCACGTTCTTCCCGGTCAGCAGCTCGACCCCGTTCTCCTCGTACCAGAAGCGGCCGCCGTTGACGTGGGCGTCCTCGCGACCGGCGTCGCCGCGCAGGTACTCCTTCGAGATCGGCGGCCGTTCGTAGGGCGGCTCGGGCTCGCGCCCGACCAGCAGGATCGAGCCCTCGGCCCCGCGCCGGCGCAGCTCCGCGGCGCAGTGGGCGGAGGCCATGCCGCCGCCGACGAGAAGGAACTCGACCTGGCGATCGGCCACCGGGCTAGGCCCCGTTGCTGCCGTTGCCGCCCTCGGGCCCGAACAGGGCCTTCAGGTCCTCCTCCTTGCCCGGGTCGAGCACGGCGAGGATCTCGTCGCCTGCCTCCAGCACGGTGTCGGCGTTGGGGACGAAGCCCTTGCCGGAGCGCAGGACCGAGATCAGCAGGCTCCCTTCCGGCATCTGCAGGTCGCCGACGCGACGGCCGGTGACACTGGAGTCCTTGCCCAGCAGCATCTCGATGATCTCCAGCTGCTCCTCCTGCAGGTCGAGCAGGTGGACGAGGCCGTACTCGGGCACCTCGTGCTCGAGCAGACGCAGGATCAGGTCGGTGGCCGAGACCGAGGGCTTCACCCCCAGCAGGTCGAAGTGCTGGCGGTTACGCGGGTTGTTGACGCGGGCGATGATCTGGCCGACCAGGTACTTCTCCTTCGCCACCTGGCAGATCAGCATGTTGTCCTCGTCGTCGCCGGTGACCGCGATCACCATGTCGGCGCGCTGGATCCCGGCCCGCTCCAGCACCCAGAGCTCGGAGGCGTCGCCGTAGGAGACGTTGTGCTCCAGCTCCTGCTCGACGGTCAGGTAGCGGCGGCGGTCGCTCTCGATCAGGGTCACCTCGTGACATTTGTCGAGCAGCTCCCGCGCCAGGTTCCACCCCACCTTGCCCGCTCCGACGACGATGATGTACATGGCCTCGCCGCGCTCCTACGCCGCCGCCGGGGCGTCGTCGGGGGAGCTGCCGCGAGCGCCGGCCTCGCGGACCGCACCCTCGAGCATGTCGATCGCGACCCGGGTCGGGCAGACGGTGTTGAGGCCCTGGCGCTGGTACCACTCGGCCCGCAGCGGGTCGAGCACGCGGGCGATCACGGTCGGCACCTCGTAGCGGCGCTGGGCGATCTGGGAGATGACGATGTTGGTGTTGTCGCCGTCGGTGGAGGCGATGAAGACGTCGGCCTCCTGGATGCCGGCAGCCTCCAGCGCCTCGGTCTCGAGGCCGGCGCCGACGGTGAACTGGCCGCCGAGATCCTCCCAGCTCTTCTCCAGGCCGACCTCGAGCCGCGCGTGCGACTCCGGGTCCTCGTCGAGGCAGGAGACGCTGTGGCCCTCGCGGAGCATCGCCCGGGCCACCGAAGAGCCAACCCGCCCGCAGCCGACGATCAGAACGAACATAGGGGCGGATACTAGACCGCTATTCGGGTTCCGGTGGGGCGGTGAGAAGAACCCGGCAGGGAGCCTTCTTCAGCACGTACTCGGTCGCGGCGCCGATCTCCGCCGGCTTGGCGGCGCCGATCCCCCCGATCGTCGCCCCGCCGCGGATCTTGGTCGGCGGCTCCCCCCCGATCACGATCGCCTCGGCGTGGCTGCGCCGCGCCGCCTCGAGGATTCCGGCGCCGACCTTGCGGGCGCGCAAGACCTCGGTGCTGACCTCGACGTCCTCGTACTCCTCCCCCACCTCGCGCGCCCGCTGCAGCGCCCGGCGGGCCTGCTCCTCCTTCTCCTTCGGCAGCTTCGCGTCGAGCGGCAGCGTCAGCGGCACCTCGATCACGTAGACCACCTCCATCCGCGAGACGCCGCCGCGACGACGGCGCCCGTCGACCGGTTCGGCCGCGGCCAGCCGTCCGGCGGTGGCGACGATGTCGTCGTCGAACCTGGTCCCGAAGACGGGGACGAGGACGTTGCTGAACTCGATCTCCGGCGCCTGCTTGGTCAGCGCCCGCTCGGTGACCGAGACCCGCTTGGTCAGCGTCGTCCCCTCGAAGACCTTGCGGTAGACGACGTAGAAGGTGAGCCCGAAGGCCATCCAGCCGAGCCCGACCCAGCGCGCGGTCGAGTGGTAGGCGAGGACGCTGACGAAGGCGAGGCCGCTGAGCAGGGCGGCGAGGATCGCCGGCAGGGGCAGCTCCGCGTGCCCCCAGGTCACCCCGAGCGGGATCTTGAACGGCCGCTGCTTCTCCGGCTGGGTCACCCGCAGGCGGATGATCGAGAGGTGGGCGATCGTGATCGCCAGCGTCGCCCCGAAGGCATAGATGCCGGCGAGCAGCTTGACGTCGGTCGGGACGACGAGCCCGATCGCGATCAGGCCGCTGATCGCGATCGCCACGTAGGGCGTGGCGGTGCGCCGGTCGAGCTTGCCGAGCCAGCTGGGGATCTGACGGTTGATCGCCAGCGTGTAGATGTGGCGCGAGACCCCCAGCATCGAGGTGCTGGCGGCCCAGATCAGCACCGGCGTCGCCACGGCGACGACCAGCCAGCGCATCATCTCCGCCACCCAGGCGGGCTCGTAGGCCGAGACCACCCCCAGGATCGGCTCCTCGATGAACTCGTGCCCGAGCTCGGTGTGGGCGCCATCGGGGCCGGCCACCACCGGCACCGCCATCAGCGCGATCGCCGCCATCCCGGCGTAGACGAGTGGCACCCCGAGCGCGCCGATGCCGGCGATCCGCTTCAGGTCGCGGCGGCTGACGTCGATGTCCGGGGCGAGGTCGGAGGCGGCCTCGATTCCGGCGTAGGCCAGCATCGCCAGCACCGCGGCGTAGACGATGTCGCGGAAGCTGGGGTCGCCGAAGAGGTTCATGTTCTCGGTCAGCCGCTCCGGGTGCATGACCACGAGCAGGCCGACGCCGATCACCGCCAGCTGCAGGCCGAGGTCGGCGAGGGCGAGGAAGACGAGCGGGCGCTGGCGCTCGCGGCCGGTGACGTTGAAGATGTTGAGCACGCAGACGCCGGCGATCACCGCCGCCCCCATCCCGATCTCCCAGGCGGGCAGGGTGAGGTCGCTGCTGACCGGCGCCAGGTAGTGCGGCACCGAGAGCGCCGCCAGCGCGATCACGATCAGGTAGTCGATCAGGATCGCCCAGCCGGCGATGAAGGCGACGAGCTCGTTGAAGGCGTGACGGGCGAAGGTGGAGGAGCCGCCGCGCTCGCGGAACATCGCCCCGCCCTCGACGTAGGTGAGCGTGGTCAGCCCGAACAGCAGGCCGGCGGCGAGGAAGATCAGCGGCGTCAGCCCGAGGCCTTTGTCGGCGACGACGCCGAGGGCGAAGTAGATCGAGAAGCCGACCGCCGAGTAGGCGGCGGCGAAGAGCATCGGGACGCCGAGGCCGCGCCGCATCAGGACATCCTCGCGCCGAGCCAGAGCCGCCCCGCACCGACCGCGACGAAGACGATCCCGATCAGGACGCCGAAGGAGGCCGGGCCGCCGCCGTTGGCGAGGGTGACGACCAGCACCGCCAGCCCGATCGCGACCATCGCGATCGAGAAGGCGCGGACGGCGCCGCGGTAGACGCGCTCGCCGTTCACTTCGCCGCCTCCGCGAGGGCCGCGCCGGGGACCGCCGCCGGCTTGTCGGTGGGATCGGAGACGACGATCACCCGGCAGGGCCGCTCGCTGAGCACCGTCTGCAGGGTCTTGTCGTAGAGCGGGACGCCGTTGCGGTAGCGCAGGCCGACGACCAGGGCCTCCGCCTTGATCTCGGCCGCCTCCTCGGAGACCGAGTAGCCGGCCTGGCCCGGCCGCACCCGGGAGACGTGGCCGGTCACCCGCTGGCCGCCGATCAGCTTCGCCTCCTCGATCTTGCTCTGGGCCTCGGCTTCCTGCTCCGGCATCGCCGCGTCCAGGGGCAGGTTGGTCGGCACGGTCAGCATCGAGTGGACGTGGATGCCGCGGCGGCGCTTGGAGGCGAGCTTGACCGCGGTGGCGACCATCTCCGGCGAGAACGGCTCGTCGTCCTTGAAGCCGACGAGGACGCTTCGGTACTCGACCTCCTCGACCCCGAGCGGCTCCGGCAGCACGACCTTGACCGTCTCCGTCAGCGGCAGCCGCTGGCTGCGCCGGTAGAGGACGTAGAGGGTGATCCCGAGCGCCATCCAGCCGAGCCCGGCGACGAGGGTGCTGGGGTTGAGCGCCATGACGACGAGCCAGGCGGTGAAGGTGCCGAGGCCGCCGAGCACGGCGCTGAGCGGCACCTCGGCGCCGAAGGCGCGGAAGTTCAGCGGCGGTTTCCAGGTCCGCTCGACGTCGGGCCGCTTTCGCCGCAGCTGGATCACCGCGACGTGGGCGATCGTGAACGAGAGCATCGCCCCGAACGAGTACATCGTCGCCAGGAAGTCGGTCTGCCCCGGCAGCAGGGTGACGATCGCGACGGCGGCGAAGAGCATGATCGCGATGTAGGGGGTGCGGTAGCGCGGGTGGACCTGGCGCAGGCTCTCGGGCAGCTGGCGGTGCTGGCCCATCGAGTAGGTGAGGCGGGAGACGCCGATCAGGCCGGCGTTGGTGGCGATCAGGAGGATCACCGCCGCCAGCACGCCGACGTAGTAGCGGAGGACTTCGGTCGGCACGTGAGCCAGTCCGAGGTTCTCGACGATGCCGAGGATCGGGTCGTCGGCGAAGGTGGAGCCGAGCTCGGTCGCGTAGTTGCCGGCGGCGTCCTGGGTGACCGGCATCGCCGAGAGGGCGACGATCGGGATCAGCAGGTAGAGGGCGAGCACGGCGATCACCGTGAAGCCGACGCTGCGGGGGATCGTGCGGGCGGCGTCGCGCGCCTCCTCGGCCATGTTGGAGATCGTCTCGATCCCGGTGTAGGCGATCATCCCGACGGCGATGCCGAGGGCGAAGTCGCTCCAGGTCGGCGCCACCCCGAGGCTGACGTTGTCGACCAGGATCTCCGGGCTGAGGACGAGGGCAAGGCCGATCCCGACCAGGATCACCTGCGTCGCCAGGTCGGCGATGGCGAGGACGAGGTTGAGCCGGGCCGACTCCTCGGTGCCGCGGATGTTGATCAGGGCGAGGCCGACGATCAGCACCGCGCCGCCGACGATGTCGCCGGGGCTCTCGCCGAGCCAGGGCCAGAAGACCGCCAGGTAGTGCGGCACGAAGAAGGCCGAGATCGCGACCGTGATCGTGTAGTTGAGCATCTGCCCCCAGGCGGCGACGAAGCTGACCAGCTCGTTGAAGGCGTGGCGGGCGAAGCTGGAGGAACCGCCGGCCTCGGGGAACATCACCGTCGCCTCGGCGTAGGTGGCGGCGGTGGCGGCGAAGATCAGGCCGGAGACGACGAAGGCGATCGGGGTCAGGCCGAGGGCGAAGGCGGCGGTGACGCCGAGGGCGTAGTAGATCGAGGAGCCGACGTTGCCGTAGGCGGCGGCGAACAGCGCCCCGACGCCGTGGACGCGGCTCAGCGACTCGTCTCTGGGGATCCGCTGGGCCATTTATGAAGGACGAGAACCGGTCACTCAGCCCGAATATACGCCCGTGACCGGGGCCCTTCGCGCGTGTGCCCGGGTCAGCTGCGAGGGGTCGGCGCAGCCGAGCAGGGCGAGGGCCAGCTCGAGCTCCTCGCGCAGCAGCCCCAGCACCTGGGCCACCCCCTCCCTCCCGCCCGCCGCGAGGCCCCAGAGGGCGGGGCGGCCGACGAGGACCGCGTCGGCGCCGAGGGCCAGCGCGGTGGCGACGTCGATGCCGCGGCGGATGCCCCCGTCGACCAGCAGCGTGGCGCGGCCTTCGAGCGCTTCGGCGACCTCCGGCAGGGCGTCGGCGGTGGCGAGGCAGCGGTCGAGCTGGCGGCCGCCGTGGTTGGAGACGACCACCCCGGCGGCGCCGTGCTCGAGCGCCAGCTCGGCGTCCTCGGCGGTGACGAGGCCCTTGACGAAGACCGGGACGCTGCACTCGGAGGCGAGGTCCGCGACGTCGGCCCAGGTCAGCGCGTGGTTCATCAGCGCGAAGGTCTGCTCGATCGTCAGCGCCTTGCCGCCGCCGGCGGCGGCCGTGAGGCTCGGCGTGCCCAGATCGGAGGGCAGGGTGAAGCCGTTGCGGCGGTCGCGCTCGCGGTTGCCGCCGGGCGGGGCGTCGGCGGTGACGAGGATCGCCTCGAAGCCGGCCTCGATCGCCTCCTCCATCAGCGCCCGGGTGACGCCGGAGTCCTTGAAGGCGTAGAGCTGGAACCAGTGCCGGCCCTCGGGCGCGGCAGCGGCGACCTCGGCCGGCCGCGTGTTCGCCAGGGTCGAGAGGCACATCGCCGTCCCCGCCGCGGCGGCGCCCGCCGCCATCCCGGCCTCGGCTTCGGGGTGCGCCATCCGCTGGTAGGCGACCGGGGCGACGAGCACCGGCATCTCCACCGGCTTCCCCAGCACCTCGGCCGCGGTCGAGACCTCGCGCGCGTCGTTCAGCACCCGCGGCCGCAGCCGCCAGTGTCCCCAGGCGGCGACGTTCTCCCGCAGCGTCAGCTCGTCCCCGGCGCCGCCGGCGAAGTAGTCGAGCGGCCCCTGCTCGAGCCCCTCGGCGGCGAGGCGCTCGAAGTCCGCGACGTTGATCGGCCCGTCTTCCACGGGCGCGACCCTAGCGCTCAGCGGCGCGGACGCCGCTCCGGCAGGCGGATCCGGGTGGTCGCAGGCGTCGGGTCGACGTTGCCGGCGGCGTCGATCGCCTTCACCTTGAAGGTGTGGCGTCCGGGCTTGAGCTTGCGGTAGCCACGCGGCGACCCGCAGGGTTTGAACGGGGATTTGTCGAGCTTGCAGAGGAAGCCCGCGGCCGGCTCGGAGGAGGAGAACCAGAACTTGGCGCTCCTCGTCATCGCCGAGAGCCTGCTCTTGGTGATGGCGGTCTCGGGCGGGGTGGTGTCAGGGGCCGGGGTCGATCCTCCGCCGCCCGGAGAAGGTTTCGGCAGCGGCGGCAGGTTCGCCGAGATGAAGAAGCTGAAGCTCGCCATCTCTGGTTCACCGGATTCGACTTTCCCGCTGACGGCGATGTAGAGGGTCGTTCCGGCCGCCACGAAGGCTTGGTTGGTCAGCAGGGAGACAGGCGTGAGCGCCCCGATGGAGTTGCCGCTGTAGACCGTTCGTTCGATTCCGGCGCTGCAGCAGGGCTGACCAAACGTGTAGGTGCCGCTCTCCGGCGCCGTCCAGCGGTACCAGACGGAGGCACCGGAAGCCGTTTCTTCGCCGGGCTCGCCGACCTCCCTGGTCGCGTCCCAGTTGTAACCGCGGGCGTTGACGAAGTAGAAGCGATTTCCGCCCGGTTCTTCATCGATCGGCCTCTCCAGCAGGATCGCATCGGCGAAATCGTCGTTCGGGGGCAGTGGCGTCTCTTCTACCTGCAACGAGATCGGCCCTACGGTCACCGGTTTCGGGGATTCGGGCAAGAAGAAGCCGTTCCCGTCCACGACGATCACGTATTTGGTCCCGCTCGTCGCCCTGAAGCTGGCTTTGACCTGGTCTCCGCCCGGACAATCCGGCCCCGCGGAGGCGGTGCTTTCGAGAACCGAGGTAAGCCCGTCGATCTCGGTCCCCGTGAAGACGTCGAGGACGGTCGGGAATTCGGTGCTGCAGACCCCGACGCTGACCCAGTCGGTAGCGGTCGCTTCCCACTCGAACCAGATCGAGTGACCGGCGGCAAAGGGCGAGATGTTCTCCCCGCTCTCCGGCGTCGCGTCGACGTTGGAGGCACTCACTTCGATCGGCAGCCCACCTGGAAAACCAGGCCCCAGTGGCTGCCTGTTCGCGAAGAAATCGTTCGCCGGCGGCGCCCCCACGGCGCTCGCAGGCGCCGCGAACAGCGCGAGCAAGAGCATCGGCAGAGCCACCCGAAGCGGCTGAATCCCCCACCTCATCGCACGAAATCCTACCGAGGACCCGAGCCGGCCGGTGGCGACAGGAGGACTAAGCCGAGTCGGACTCTCGCACGCCTTTCGCGTGAGAACTGGCGCAATCCGCGCACCACGCGTGCGAAGTTCCCTGGCAGCCTCGGCCCCCATGCCCACCCGTTTCGCCGAGACCGTGAAAACCCGCGATATCCGCGGGTTGAGACGGTCTCGCGGGAGCGAGGGTGAGATCGCCGAGCTGGCCAGGCGCCAGCACGGGGTCGTGGCGCGCCATCAGTTGCTCGACCTGGGACTCGGGGAGGATGCGATCGAGCGCCGCCTCGCGCTCGGCCGCCTCCACCGCCTGCTCCCAGGCGTCTACGTCGTCGGCCACCGCTTGGCCCGAGCTCCGCCAGATCGTCGAGCTGGATGGCTGGCAGGGGCACCGCACCCGCACCGCCTTCCGTGAGGACCGCGCCCGCGACAGGCGTCTGCGGGTCGCGGGCTATTCGGTCACGCGGCTGACCTGGAACCAGCTGGATGACGAACCGGGGGCTGTGGCCTCTGATCTTCGGTCGTTGCTACTGGGGATAGAGAAATAGAAAGGGCTTAAACACCCGGGGCCGCAGCCACCTCTACCTGACGTAGTGGAGGTGGGTGCGGCCCCGGCTGGGTGCGGCGAGGAAGCCCTCGCCGCCTTAGAGCTGCTTAGAAATGAACGATCGGGATGATGAGGATGGCGACGATGTTCGCCACCTTGATCATCGGGTTGATCGCCGGGCCGGCGGTGTCCTTGTAGGGATCGCCGACGGTGTCGCCGGTCACCGAGGCGGCGTGCGCCTCTGAGCCCTTGCCGCCGTGTGCGCCGTCCTCGATCAGCTTCTTCGCGTTGTCCCAGGCACCGCCGCCGGCGGTCATCGAGATCGCGGCGAAGAGGCCGACGACGATGACGCCGATCAGGAGGCCGCCGAGCGCGTCAACGCTGAGTAGGCCGACGATCACCGGCACGACGATCGGGATCAGCGCCGGCAGGATCATCTCCTTCTGGGCTGCCGCGGTGACGATGGCGACCGTGCGCCCGTACTCGGGCTTCTCGGTCCCCTCCATGATCCCGGGGTGCTCGCGGAACTGTTTGCGCACCTCCTCGACCACCTGGCCGCCGGCACGACCGACCGCCTCGATCGCGAAGGCCGAGAACAGGTAGACCATCATGCCGCCGATGATCAGCCCGATCAGCACGTCAGGGCTGGTCAGG
>DASTXV010000050.1:0-23352 GCA_035765335.1 Solirubrobacterales bacterium | reverse complement strand
GGCGTGCTCTTCCAGATCGTCGACGACATCCTCGACGTGACCCAGAGCGAGGAGCAGCTCGGCAAGCCGCGTGGAAGCGATGAGCGACATGGAAAACTCACATACGCCAGCCTTTTCGGCCTTGACCGCGCGCGCGAGCTGGCCGCGGAATCGCACCGCAAGGCGCTGGCGGCGCTCGCAGAGGCGGGCGGCGACACGGGCGATCTGAAACGGATCGCCGACTACGTCTTCACTCGCAACGAGTGAGGGGGTGAAGCGGGAGCCATGACTGAGAAGCGACAAGCGCCGGATAGCGAAAACGAGCCCCGCGGCCCAGAGGAGGCCGCCTCTTCGCCGCTGCTCGACGGGATCGCGGGCCCAGCCGACCTGCATGAGCTCGACGACGCCCAGCTGCAGCAGGTGGCGCAGGAGATGCGCACCTACATCATCGACGTGATCGGCGACATCGGCGGCCACTTCGGCGCCAACCTCGGCACCTGCGAGCTCGCCGTCGCCCTCCACAGCCTGCTCGAATCGCCGTGCGACAAGATCCTCTGGGACGTCGGCCACCAGGCCTACCCGCACAAGATCCTCACCGGCCGGCGCGAGCAGTTGTCGACGATCCGCCAGTACGACGGGCTCGCCCCGTTCTGCTCTATCCCCGAGTCCGAGCACGACATCATGGGCGCCGGCCACGCCTCGACCTCGATCGGCTACGCGGTCGGGCTGAAGGAGGCGATGCGCAAGGGGATCGGCCCCGACGGCAAGGTCGCCGCGGTGATCGGCGATGGCGCCCTCACCGGCGGTGTCGCCTACGAGGCCCTCCATGCCGCCGGGGGGATGCAGACGCCGATCGTGATCGTCCTCAACGACAACGGGATGTCGATCTCGCCCAACGTCGGCGCCCTCTCGCGTTACTTCAACCGGATCCGCCTCAACCCGCGCCTCTGGCACGCCCGCGAGGGCGTCGAGGACCGGCTGACGAAGCTGCCGCTGGGGCTGGGGGAGCGGATCGAGCGCCTCGGGCCGGAGATCAAGGCGGCGCTGAAGGCCTACTGGGCGCCCGGCCTCTTCTTCGAGGAGCTCGACCTCGCCTACATGGGCGTGATCGACGGCCACGACGTGCACGCGCTGCGGGAAGCGCTGACCGAGGCCTTCGACGCCGACCGCCCGGTCGTCGTCCACATCCACACCGTCAAGGGCAAGGGCTTCGCGCCGGCCGAAGCAGGCGGCCTCGAGTCGATGGAGGAGTGGCACGCGGCGAAGCCGAAGTCGATCGTCAACGGCGAACCGGCAAGCGCCAAACCGGTGCCGGTGACCGAAACCGACTCGCCGGAGGGGATCGAGGTGCTGGAGAAGCCGCCCGCCGCCGGTTCGCCGCCCCAGTACACGAAGGTCTTCGCCGGGGCGATGGTCGACGAGGCCAGGGCCGACGAGCGGGTGATCGGGATCACCGCGGCGATGGCGGGGGGGACCGGGCTGCAGCAGCTCTGCGACGAGCTGCCCGAGCAGTACTACGACGTCGGCATCGCCGAGCAGAACGCGGTGCTGCTGGCCTGCGGCCTGGCGCTGCAGGGGGCGAAGCCCGTCTGCGCGATCTACTCGACCTTCCTCCAGCGCGCCTTCGACCAGATCGTCCACGACGTCTGCCTGCAGGACCTCGACGTCACCTTCGCGATGGACCGGGCCGGCCTGGTCGGCGACGACGGCCCGACCCACCACGGCGCCTTCGACGTCTCCTACTTCCGCCCGATCCCCAACGTCGTCGTGATGGCGCCGCGGGACGAGGCGATGCTGGTCCACATGCTCCACACCGCGATCGCCCACGACGGCCCGGCGGCGCTGCGCTACCCGCGCGGGGCGGCCGAGGGGGTCGAGCTGCCGAGGAAGCCGAAGACGATCCCGATCGGCCGGGGCGAGGTCCTGGCCGAGGGCGAGCGTGTCGCCCTGCTCGGCTACGGCTACGGCGTCACCGTCGCCCGCGAAGCGGCCGCGATCCTCGCCAGGCACGGGCTCGAGGCGACCGTCGCCGACGCCCGTTTCGCCAAGCCGATCGACACGGACCTGGCCGAGCGGCTGGCGCGCGAGCACGAGCTGGTGGTGACGATCGAGGAGAACGTGCTGCCGGGTGGCTTCGGCTCGGCGGTGCTCGAGCACCTCGAGGACGCCTTCGCCGAGGCGCCGGGCGAGCGGGCGCGGGTCCTGCGCATCGGCCTGCCGGACTCCTACGTCACCCACGGCAAGCCGGCGCTGCTGCGGGCCGAGGTCGGCCTGACCGGGGAGTCGGTCGCCGACCGGGTGCTCAGCTCGCTGCCCAGCGCCCAGCCGGCGCTGACCTGAGCGTCGAGCGCTCTAATCACTTTTGACGATTGATTCAATTGACGCAATCGATTAGCCTGCGCCAGTCTCTCCGGTGAAGGAGAAGCCAAAGCGCTTCTGGGGAAATCACCAGGGGAGGAGAGACGCGCTCTATATGTGTGGATCCGCTTGGGGAATCGGATCTCTCGCGCCCGCCTCTTAGGCCGGGGCGCGAGGCGCGTCCGCGAGCAGTCGCGCTGGAACTGGGCAAAGAGAAGGCGCCCGCGTGACGCGGGCGCCTTCTTGCTGCATTGACTGGTTGCTATTCGCTGGCGATGACGGCTTTCGTGTCTCCCAGGTAGGTGGTCCCTTCGAGGATGGCGGTGTTGGTGCCGGCCGGCGAAGGAACACCGACGATCGAGTCGACGAACGGGTCGACGAGGAACGAGAAGAGCCCCCCGCAGCCGTTGGCGCCCGGCGTCGCGAACGCGTTGTCGACGAGTTTGTTGCCGTTGATGACGAGCAGGTTCCCTTCTTCCCGCCCTTCGGGCAGACCCGGGTTGCCCGAGATCGGAGCGTTCGGCGGGGGCGGAGAGGTGGTTCCGGTCGTCAGTTTCAGCTGGATCGGGTTCGAGTTGGAGCCGATGTAGCAGTTGTTCCCGAGGAACGGATTGCTCAGCTTGACCTTGACGGGCATGGCCAACCCGATCCCGTTGCCGAGGAACGCGTTGAGGAGGTTGAACTGGATCGCCGAAGGCGGTCCGGCCAGCTCCATGGTCGCGGTGACGCCGGTGAAGCCGTTGTTGATCGTTTCGTTGAACAGGTCCTGCAGGAATTTCGGCCACCAGGTCGGCGCGGTCACGCCGAGCAGGCCTCCCGGCACCGGCTGCGGCACTTTGGTCAGCGTGTTGCCGTCAGTGGCGCCGACGAAGTTGAGCGGCCCGAAGATTTCCCCGTTCTGAACGGGATCCAGGCCACCCTGCAGGATGACTTTGTTTTTCACCGGGACAGATTTTTTGCCGGTGGTGATCACCCCGGAGACCGTTTCCGCGTAGATGCAGAGTTCCACGGAGGTGTTGGCGGTCGGGCATTTGGCGAATCTCGCGTATTCGCCGGTGGGCGCTGCTGACGCCGCCGATGCCGGTATCAGCAATGCGGCCAGCACTAGGCTGGCCAGGAAAAGCCGCTTCATGACTGGTTCCTTTCGATTGTTGTCCCTCTCGAGGCTTTCCCTGCGCCCCGAGAATTTGGAGCAATCAATGCTCCAATAAGCCCACTTCTATCAAAGGAAATTTTGCTGTGCATCAGCAAAATTCCTTAGAAGGGATATGGACTCCCCGTCTAGCCCTCTTGCCCGGTCGCGTCGTGAGTGGGCGCTCCGACCGGCTTTGACTCGGGCGAACCCCGCTGTCGCAGGTAGACAGCGAGGACGGCGAAGGAGCCGACGGCGAGGAACTCGGATTGCCAGTTTTGGAAGGTCGCCTCCCAGAACTGGAGCTGCCGACGTAGCCCAGCCAGGAGAGGCGGGGGTCGCCGTGGTCGTGCTGTTCCTGGTTGTGCTCGGTCCAGCCGGTGACCGACTGGGCGAACCAGGAGCCGAGGAAGACGAGGGCCATGACTATGATCAGGCTGTTCGGGTAGATCGTCGTCCGAAGGTCACCCGCTTTGGCCCAGCACGGCGAGTCCTCGCGCGCCCAGCGGCCGACTTTCTGCTCTTCGTCGGACTCGGTGCCCGCCTCGTCCAGTTCCTTCGACTCCGGCGAGCCCTTCTGCGGCAGCCAGACGGTGGCGAGGGCGAAGAGCGCGAACTGCAGGTACTCCGACTGCCAGTTCTCCATCACGGCGTTGCCGAAGTCCGAGGAGCTGAGGTAGCGCCAGAAGCCGATCGTCGCCTCTCCGTGCGCCCGCGCCTCCTCGTTGTATGAGGCCGATGATCGAGAAGTAGGCGATCCCGCCGAGGATGATCACGGCCCAGACGAAAGCCATGGCGCGCATCGGCGAAAGCTTTCATCTCCACCAGTCGGCAAGTACCCGGCGCCAGTTGCGCCAGCAGACCGCGGCGAGCTCCTCCTCGTCGAAGCCAGCGGCTCGAAGCGCCTCGACGAGCTTCGGCACTCCGGCGGCGTCGCCCAGCTCCGCCGGCACGGTGGCGCCGTCGAAGTCGGAGCCGAGGGCGACGTGGCGGACGCCGATCCGGTCGGCCACGTAACGGGCGTGCTCGGCGATCAGGGCAAGCGGCGTATCGGCGTCGTCGGCGAAGTCCGGCCGCAGGAAGACCGTGGCGAAGACGATCCCGACCAGGCCGTCGGTCTTGCCGATCTCGTCGAGCTGGGCGTCGGTGAGGTTGCGCGAGGCGGCACAGAGGGCGTGGGCGCCGGAGTGGCTCGCCACCAGCGGTCCTGGTTCCAGGCGGGCGACATCCCAGAAGCCGGCTTCGTTCATGTGGCTGAGGTCGACGAGGATGCCCAGCTCCGCGCAGGCGGCGACGAGCGCCGAGCCGCGCCCGGTCAGGCCGGGGCCGATGTCCGGGGGGGAGGGGAAGGCGAACTGGACGCCGGTCGCGAAGGCGTTGGCTCGGCTCCAGACGGGGCCGAGCGAGCGCAGCCCCTTCGCCTGCCACTCGCCGAGCGATTCGAGCTCCGGGTCGATCGCCTCCGCGCCCTCGAGGTGGAGGACCGCCGCCGGCGGGGAGGAGCCGTCGCGGGCGGCGTCGACGTCGGCGATCGAGCGGGCGACCACCAGCTCGCCCCGGCGCTCCAGGTCCAGCAGGCGCTCGGCGGCCGCGCCCGCGTGGGCGGCGGCGACCTCATGGTCCACCGGCGCGGCGAGCGGCTCGGCGTGGACGCCGCCGTCCCCGAAGGATATCCGGGTCGAGGCTTCCCCCGGCGAGGGCGTGAAGACGGCGAAGATGCCGCCCCGCATCCCGCCCTCGCGCATGCGGGGGAGGTCGAGGTGGCCGTCGCCGAGCTGCCTCGAGAGGTCCGGCGCGCCCTCGCGGGTGAGCGCGTCGTTGTGGCCGTCGAAAATCGGGATCATCGGCCGGTCTATCCGCGCAGCTTTCTGACAAGCGCCAGAAGCACGGCTACTAAAGCGAGATTGACAAATAGTGCCCGCCGTTCCCTCCGGGGGGATTCGAAGGGGGTGTCGATGGACTCTTGGCGTGCCGCGGGAGTTGCCGCTAAGCGGCGGCGGCGCAGGATCAGGTCGGCGATGAAAGAGGCGCCGATTGCTAGGGCGATCGTCGAGAGAACTAGATAGGTCTGCCATCTGCCCAGGGATTCCTCGTTGGTCAGGCGTGCGATGGGGGCATACGGTTCGGTCTGGCTCCA
The DNA here is from genome assembly GCA_035765335.1 of Solirubrobacterales bacterium. Lineage (GTDB taxonomy): Bacteria > Actinomycetota > Thermoleophilia > Solirubrobacterales > 70-9 > VAYN01. Next base: position 17,746 of record DASTXV010000050.1, on the reverse strand, counting down.
GCTGAGCGAGGTGGAGCCGGCGGGGGTGGGACGCGCGAAATCGACCGTGGCTCTTTCGGTCAGCGAGCCAACCTCGACCTCGAAATGGGATACCGCCGGCCTGGACCAGGGTCCCCCTGCCATCCCTCGCACGAATCGAAATTCTCCAAGGCTCTGGGGGGCAATGTCTGGAGGCGCGCCTAGGTAGGGCCATGACTGCGTGGACCGGGGACCGGACCAGATTCCAAACGGGCCATGAGAGTGGGCCTCAACCGCCGCTCGGGCGTTTCCGGCGATGAGGGCTGCGGCTCCGAAGAAGACCGGTTCGCGACCGCCCTGGTCGGCAGGGACGCAATCGGTCGCCGGCAGCGCTAGGCGGAGCACCTGCACCTCCGAGTAAGTGTGGAAGAGGCCGGCCGAGACATCGAGCATCTTCAACTTCCGGGAGGCGGAAATCGCCTCGTCCGATCGAGTCGGCGCCGGGCCTGAGGTGGGCGCGGGTGGGGCCAGGACCTCGAGGTCATCCAGGCGCGCGTCCTCTCCCAGCAGCAACGCCCCTTCGAAGGGGCGTGGGCCGCAGGCAGTGACCGTGTAGCGAAGTCGGGGTTGGTCTCCGGCGCCGCCGGGGGTCTCTGGTGCGATCAACAGCTTCACTTGGGAGGCGGTGTACCGACCCTTCTGGAGTACGGCGATCCATCCGTCGAAGCTGGGGGGCGAAGGGGCGTGGTTGATGGTCATCGAGACCGCCGCAAATGCGATCGCGGAGAGCACGCCGAAGGCAAGGGAGGCTGCTTGGCCCCACGAAGAGCGCCTCACTTGGGGCCCCTCGACAAGGATCTCGACTCTGTCTCGCTCGCTCATGGGCAAAGCTAGTGTCGGGCATGGTTGCTTTGTGGGGCGCGCCGGTGGAAACTCCGCCCGTGCCAGTCACCAGCATCGAGGGGAATCGGACTGCGCCGCCCGTTGACGGCAAGGCGGTACGCGCGGCCGTGCCGCGCTCCAGCCACGGCGAGTGGAGCGGCTGGGATCGCGATCCGCTGGCGATCCTCAGGCGCCAGGACGAGTCTCGGGTTCCGGAGCTGGTCCCGGTTCGCTACGGCCGCATGCTCGTCTCGCCGTTCACCTTCTTCCGCGGCGCCGCGGCGGTGATGGCCGCCGACCTCGCGCAGGCGCCGAGCACCGGATTGGAGGCGCAGCTCTGCGGCGACGCCCACCTCGCCAACTTCGGCGTCTTCGCCGCCCCCGACCGGCGCCTCGTCTTCGACTGCAACGACTTCGACGAGACCTGCCGCGGCCCGTTCGAGTGGGACTTGAAGCGTCTGGCCGCGAGCATCGCCGTCGCCGGCAGGGACCGCGGCTTCAAGGGGCGGGAGCGGCGGCGAGCGGTAACCGCCGCCGCCTCCGCCTACCGGGGGGCGATCCGCAGCTTCGCCTCGATGCGCAACATCGACGTCTGGTACTCCCGGGTCGACGTCGAGCCGCGGCTGGCCGAGCTGCGCGAGCACCTGGGCGAGGGCCGCCTCCGCAAGGTCGAGCGCAACCTGGGCAAGGCCCGGGCGAAGGACAGCCTGCGGGCGCTCCGCAAGCTCACCCGGGAGGTGGACGGCGAGCTCCGAATCGTCAGCGATCCGCCCCTGATCACGCCGCTGGAGGAGCTGAGCGACGCCGCCGACGCGGAGGCGCAGCTGCGCTCGGTGCTCGACGCCTACGCGGAGACGCTGAGCGACGACCGCCGTCACCTCGTCTCCTCCTACCGCTACGCGCACGCCGCCCGCAAGGTGGTGGGGGTGGGGAGCGTCGGCACCCGCGCCTGGATCGTCCTGCTGCTCGGCGGCGACGCCTCGGACCCGCTGTTCCTGCAGGCGAAGGAAGCGCAGGCCTCGGTGCTCGAGCCCTACGCGGGGGCGAGCCCGTACGAGGACCACGGGCGCCGGGTGGTCGAGGGGCAGCGCCTGATGCAGGCGGCAAGCGACATCTTCCTCGGCTGGGTCACCGCCGAGGGTCTCGACGGCGAGCCGCGCTGCTTCTACGTCCGCCAGCTCTGGGACGGCAAGGGCTCGGCCGACGTCGACCGCATGTCGGCTCCCGACCTCGCCGTCTACGCATCGCTCTGCGGCGAGGCGCTGGCGCGGGCGCACGCCCGCTCCGGCGACCGCGTCGCGATCGCCTCCTACCTGGGCCGGGGCGAGGTATTCGACGAGGCGATGACCCGCTTCGCGGAGGGCTACGCCGACCAGAACGAACGCGACTTCGAGCGGGTGGCGGCTGCCGTCGAGAGCGGCGAGATCCGCGCCGAGGCGGGGGTCTGAGTGGTCGCCGTCCGCCGCGCCGCCTTCGTCCTCCTGCTCGACGCGGCCATCCTCCTGCTGCTCTCCGAGCTGCTCGACAACTTCGTCCTCGATGGGGCCGCGACGGCCCTCGGCGCTGCCGCCCTGATCGGCCTGCTCAACTCCCTGGTCTGGCCGGCCCTGGTCCGCTTCGCCCTTCCGATCACGGTCCTGACTCTCGGCCTCGGAGCCCTGCTCCTCAACGGGCTGCTGGTGACGGTGGCGATCGACGTCCTGCCCGGAGCGGAGATCGGCGGCGTCTTCGAGGGGACGCTGGTGACGATCGTGATCGCCGCCGTCACCGCCTTCGTCTACGCGGTCTTCTCGATCGACGAAGACGACGCCTGGCACCGCAACGTCGTCCGCCGCCAGGCGCGGCGGCGCAAGCAGGTGACGGAGAGCGACGTCCCCGGCGTCCTCTTCCTCGAGATCGACGGGCTCGCCCACGACGTGCTGCGGCGGGCGCTCGCCGACGGCAACGCCCCGACCCTGGCGCGCTGGCTGCGCAGCGGCTCGCACCGGCTGCAGCGCTGGGAGACCGACTGGTCCTCGCAGACCGGCGCCTGCCAGGCGGGCCTCCTGCACGGCTCCAACGAGGACATGCCCGCCTTTCGCTGGTGGGAGAAGGAGCGGGGGGAAGCGATCGTCACCAACCATCCCCGCGACGCCGAAGAGCTCGAGCGCCGCCACTCCGACGGGCGCGGGCTGCTGCACGCCGACGGCGCCAGCCGCGCCAACATCCTCTCCGGCGACGCGCCGCACTCGATGCTGACGATGAGCACGGCGCTGCGGCGACGGCGGCCGATCGGCAGGGACTACGCCGCCTACTTCGCCCAGCCCTACGCCGTCGCCCGCACCCTCGTGCTGGCGCTGACCGACGCCGCCCGCGAGCGGCGGGCGGCCCGCAGCCAGGTCCGCGACGACGTGCGGCCGCGGATCGCCCGCAGCCGCTCCTACGCCTTCGTCCGCGCCTGGGGGACGGTGGTGCAGCGGGACCTCCAGGTCGCCGCCGTGGTCGGCGACGTCCTCGCCGGCCGTCCGGTCGTCTACACGACCTTCCTCGCCTACGACGAGGTCGCCCACCACTCCGGGATCGAGCGCCACGACGCGCTGGCGGTCCTCCACGACCTCGACCGGCAGATCAAGCGGATCGCCACCGCCTGCGAGGACGCCCCGCGGCCCTACCGGCTGGTGGTCCTCTCCGACCACGGTCAGTCGCAGGGGGAGACCTTCCGCGACCGCTACGGCCAGACGCTGGAGGACCTGGTCCGCGACGCCTGCGACCCCGACAGCGTCGTCGCCGCCGAAACCGGGGACGACGACGCGCTCTCCTACATGAGCGCCGGCCTGACCGAGGTCGCCCGCGACGACACCGTCGCCGCCCGGACGGTGCGGGCGGCGACCCGCGACCGGCGCGCCGACGGCGCGATCGTGCTCGACCCCGAGGCGCGGGAGGAGGTCGAGCAGACGCACGGCGACGGCCTTCCCGAGCTCTCGGTGATGGCCTCGGGCTGCCTCGGCCTGATCAGCTTCCCGCGCGAGCCGGGCCGGGTCAGCCTGGAGCGGATCGAAGCGCTCTACCCGCGGCTGCTGCCGGCTCTGCGCGACCACCCCGGGATCGGGTTCGTGCTGGTGCGCTCCGAGCGCAAGGGGGCGCTGGCGATCGGAGCGGGGGGAACGCGCTTCCTCGCCTCCGGCCTGGTCGAGGGGGAGGATCCGCTGGCTCCCTTCGGCCCCAACGCGGCCGACCACCTGCGTCGCACCGACGGCTTCCCGCACTGCGCCGACCTGATGGTCAACAGCACCTACTGGCCCGAGTTCGGCGAAGTCGCCGCCTTCGAGGAGCTGGTCGGCTCGCACGGCGGGATGGGGGGGACCCAGAGCTATCCCTTCGTCTTCCACCCGAGCGACCTGGAGTGGCCGCGGGGCGAGGTGGTCGGCGCGGAGGCGGTGCACCGGATCCTCCGCAGCTGGCTGGCGGCGCTCGGCCAGAGCGCCTACGAGAGCGAGGTCGCCTCGCCGGGGGAGAGCACGCGGGTCTCGACCTGAGGCGCGAGCTTGGAGGCGTGGGCGGCGAACGCCTCGCCCGGCGAGCGCAGCGGGGCGCCGCGGAGGCGGCGCAGGCCGAAGGGGTAGAGCGTCCCCCAGTGGATCGGCACCGCCAGGCGCGGCGAGAGCGCCGCCGCCGCCCGCGCCGCGCCCTCGGGGTCGAGGTGGCCGGGGCCGATGCTCGGTCCCCAGCCCCAGACCGGCAGCAGGGCGAGGTCGAGGGCGGGGGAGAGGTCTTCCATGCCGGGGAAGAAGTCGGTGTCGCCGGCGAAGTAGACGTCCCGACGGCCGCTGACGAGGAAGCCGATCGCCTGCGGGTCGGGGGCGAACCGCCGCCGGCCGCCCTCGTGGTGGGCGTCGACGGCGGTCACGGTCAGGCCCCCGACCCGGCTGGACTCGCCCGAACCGAGCTCGGTGACGTCGGCGAAGCCGTGGCGGTCGAAGATCTCCAGCGATCCGGGCGGCACCAGCAGCGGCACCCCGCTGCCGAGCTGGCGCAGCGAAGGGAGGTCGAGATGGTCGCGGTGCAGGTGCGAGATCAGCACCGCGTCGAGATCCTTCGTCACCTCGGGCGCCGGCGCGGCGCCGTGGCGCACCAGCGGTCCCACCCGCCGGCGCAGGACCGGGTCGGTCAGCAGGCGGACGCCGTCCAGCTCGATCAGGACGGTCGCGTGTCCGACGTAGGTGAGAGTGTCCTGGCCGTTCATGAGGCGTCGAGTATGGGCCAGAAGATCAGCCGGCGGGAAGGCCGGGGAAGACGAAGTCATCGAAGTCGAGCCCGGTGAGCTGAGCGGGCTCTTCGCGGCGCCGCAGTGGTTGCGGGACATGGGCTTCTCGGCCTGGTTGCTGGTCGGCGTCGGCGCGGCGCTGGTGGGCTTGATCTGGTTGCTCTCGCTCACCCAGACGATCGTGATGCCGGTGATCGTCGCCGGGATCATCGCCTCCGTCGCCACGCCCCTGGTCGACTGGCTGCACCGGCGCCGTGTCCCGCGCGGGATCAGCGCCGCCCTCGTCCTGCTCGGCATCGTCGCGATCGGGTTCGGCGTCGGCCTGATCGTCCTCACCGGGATCGCCAGCCAGGCGGAAGGTCTCTCCGAGCGGCTCCAGGAAGGCGCCCAGCAGCTCGAGTCCTGGGCCCATGACCTCGGGGTCAAGGCGCCGACCGCCGCCGACGCCAACGCCGAGGCGAGCGCCTCGCTCAGCGGCGCCTTCCAGGCGCTCACCCAGGGCCTCCTCGGCGGCATCGACAGGCTCGCCTCGCTCGCCGTCTTCCTCTCCTTCACGGCGCTGAGCCTCTTCTTCCTGCTCAAGGACGCGCCGACGATCGGCGGCTTCGTCGAGCGTCACCTCGGGGTCCCGGTCCCGGTCGCCCACTCGATCCTCGGCCGGGTCGCCGGCAGCATGCGCGGCTACTTCCTCGGCGTGACGATCGTCGCCGCCTGGAGCGCGCTGATCGTCGGCGGCGGCTCGCTGCTCCTGGGGGTGCCCTTGGCCGGGACGATCGCGGTCGTCACCTTCCTCGGCGGCTACGTCCCCTACGTCGGCGCCTGGACCGCCGGCGCCTTCGCCGTCCTCATCGCCCTCGGGGGATCCGGCGCCGAGGCCGCCGGGGCGATGGTGGTCCTGGTCCTCCTGGCCAACGGCGTGCTCCAGCAGCTGGTGCAGCCGATCGCCTACGGAGCGGCGCTGAAACTTCATCCCCTGGCGGTGCTGATCGCGACGATCGCCGGCGGCTGCCTGTTCGGGACCGTGGGGCTGGTGTTGGCGGCGCCGCTCCTATCGGCCGCGGTGAGGATCTCCGAGGACCTCACCGCGGCTGAGAAGAAGGAGCAGGCCGAGCCCGCGCCTGCCTGAGCGGCTCCTCTCACTCCTCCCAGCGGGCGGTCAGCTGGTAGATGATGGCCACGTCGAGGAGGATGATCAGGAACGCCCACAGCGGCGCCGCCGGGAACCAGACGATCTGGGCAACGGCGTTGATCGAGACGAAGAAGATCGCCGTGAAGCGGGCCCACTCGGCGGCGGCGAACAGGCCGAGGCCGGAGGCGGCGACGATCGAGCCGAGGATCAGGTGCACCCATCCCCACACGGTCACGTCGGCGATGATCACGCCCTCCCCGCCGACCAGGATGACGTCGTCGTTGAGGATCGCCGCCAGCCCCCAGAGGGCGTCGAGCGATCCGACGATCAGCATCAGCGCCCCGGCGAAGACGGTCCAGCCGGTCGGCTGCCGCGCCTCCACCCGGCGCTCGTAGTCCTGCCTCGCTGCACTGCTCTCCATTGGTCTCTCCCTTCGTTTGACTGGGCAGAAGGAACATAGAACTCGATCGTTCCCAAAGCAACTTCGGCAAGCGCTGGGAGATCGATGCGATTTCAGGTAAGGCGGCGTTGACTACTCTGTGCTCACTCCGGTGCGGGCGAAGGCGATGAAACTCAAGATCACTTTTGTCCTGGCCGTGGCGCTGGCCCTCGCGGCGCCCGTCGCTGCCGCCGCCCACGTGACCCTGCAACCGGAGGAAGCGGAAGCCGGCGCCTACACCGTGTTCGACGTTCACGTCCCCAACGAGAGCGCCGACAAGGTGACGACGAGGGTGGAAGTGAAGTTCCCGCCCGGCTTCTTCTTCGCCTCCTACCGACCCGTCGCCGGCTGGACTGTGGAGGTGAAGATGGCGAAGCGCGACAATCCCCTGACGGCCCGGAACGAGAAGGTCAACCCGCAGGTCGCCCGGGTGACCTGGACCGCCGACGACGCCGGGGCTGCGGTCCAGCCGGGTCAGTTCGTCGACTTCCCGGTCTCGATGCAGGTACCGCCCGGCGGGGCCGGCGACACCCTCACGTTCAGGGCCCTGCAGACCTACGAGGGGGACGAGGTGGCGCGTTGGGTTGGAGCGCCGGACTCCGACCGACCGGCGCCGCAGGTGGCTGTCACCGCAGGTGGGGAGAACCAGGGCGCAGGGTCCCACGCCGCAGCCGCCGGCTCGGAGCCCTCCGAAGAGGCAAGCGACGATTCCGACAGCGCCAGCAAGGGCCTCGGGATCGCGGCGCTGGTCATCGCCATCCTTGCCCTGCTGATCGGCCTCGTCGCTCTAAAGCAGGACCGCAGAACCGCGCCTTAGCCATGGCTGACCGGCGAGATCGTCCAGGAAACCGGGCGGCAGCCTAGAAGCTCCTGGGAAATCCATGCGCCCCCACGGGCGCCCGTCAAAGGAGTCCCCAAGCCAATGAACCCGTCCCGAAGGCTGCGCCCGCTCGTGCCGCTGGCTGCAGTCGCCCTGCTGGTCGTGGCGCTGCTGGCGCCGAGCGCCAACGCCGCCGACATCCCGCCGCTCTCCTCCAGCACGCAGTACAAGGCGCTGGTCAAGTTCGTCGAGAAGCTCCACGGGCTGGCCAACACCCCGACTTCCGCTTCGCAGAAGGCTGTCTACGAGGGTCAGCTGGAGAGCAAGCACGAGGCCGCCGTGAACAAATCGACCGCCCTCTTCAACCGCGCCAAGAAGGCGGCGAGCGCCGAAGCGCAGCGCGCCTTCAAGGCCGGCGCGCGGACCATCCGCAGCACCGAGGCCGGCGAACTGGCCGCCCTGCGCATGGAATACGACACGCGGATGGACCGGGCCGCCGCCAACTACCAGGACGAGCTGGGTCGGATCGAAGACGAGTTCGACGGCCGGATCGCGACGCTGCGCAAAGAGATCAAACGGCTGCGCAACCAGAAGGCCAACGCCAAGAGCGCGGCGCAGAAAACCCTGATCGAGGAAGCGATCGAAAGGCGGATCGACCGGATCGCCGGCGACCGCAAGCTCGAGCAGGAAGAAATCGCCGACCTGAAGGCCGGCTACCGGAAGGAAAAAGAAGCGATCCGCGCCGCCAAGGCCTCCGCGACCAAACTCGTCCAGCAGGACGACGACGCGGCGATCGCCAGGCTGCGCGACGACCACAACCGGATCTACAACGCCCGGGTCCGCACCTTGCAGAGCAAGCGCGCGAACCAGTTGAGCGACCTCGAAGCCAAGCTCGACGCCGGCCGCGCCGCGATCGAAAGGATGCCGGTCAGCGGTTAGCCCGCACAACGGGAAGCGCCCCGCCGGGGGAGGCGGGGCGCTCGGCTATGACTGGCCTCTCTGCCATCATCAGACGCGTGGAACGGCCCCACGTAAAGCTGAGCGGAGACATCGAGGGCACCTATGTAGTTGAGGAGACTCGCAGCGATGGACGCCTCGTGATTTCGCCCGATACGTCTGCTCAGGCCATCATGGAGCGCTTGGGCCATGAGCCTGTGACTCTCGCGGAGTTCGAAGCTGAGTACGGGGCCGTAAGACCGCCTGACGGCGAGGGGTAGGCGTGCCGCTTAAGCGCGGCTTCGCTTCCGTCGCATTTGACGAGCTGGCCTGGCTTGAGAATCTTCGCCAAGCGACGGGCAGTGCGAAGCGGATCGGCGAAGAAACCCGCTCTCGCTTGGAACGCGAGGGCCAAGCCATTAACGCGCTCTTCGCCTGCGACGAGGAGGCGCGGGACGGAACCAGTCTTCCGGGTTGCGTCAAGGTTTACCTTCCTCCTCCCGGTGGACCCCTTGGCCTTGTCTTCCGACTCGCGAAGGGGAAAGGCGGACGCCTCTATCTCGACCATCTGGCATTCGGCATTCGGCACCTGCCGGCGGGCTCTCGCGGGGAGACCGTCTACCAGCTCGCACATCGACGGCTGAATGGCTAGCACTGCCCCACAAACAGAAAACGCCCCGCCGGGGGAGGCGGGGCGCTTCTGGGGTTACTACAGGGAGGAGAGATATGTATCTCTATATATGTGTGGATCCGTGGGAGGTAGGTGAGCCCGGTTAGTGTCGAGTGCGTCGCTGTGGGAAGCAGCGAGGCGATTACGACGCGGGGATCAACCTTGAAGTCTTTGGTGATGCTCCTTGATCGGTTTCCTCTTGCGAATCCTTGAACAGCGTACGAACATATGTGCGACTTGTGTGTGAGTGGGGTCACAGAGCCCCTGCAATTGACGGTCTCTCCGGCCTCTCTACCCGGTTTGTCCCGGAAGACCAGATCAAATTCGGTAACCGGTCCTCTCAATGTCGCATCTGTTTCTGAATCTCAAATAAATGGCTAGGGCGGGGGCCTCGCTGTAGCGTTCGCGGCGATGAAGAAGTCCCGGATAGACGCGGTTTTGGCCGATCGCGGCCTCTTTCCCTCGCGCTCGGCCGCGGCCGGCGCCGTGCGGGCGGGCGAAGTCCGCATCGGCCAGGACGGGCCGGTGGCGCTGCGGCCGAGTCAGCTGGTCGAGCCGGACGCGGCGCTGATCGTCGACGAGGGCCCCCGTTACGTCTCCCGCGGCGGCGTCAAGCTGGAAAACGCGCTCGATGCCCTCGGCATCGACGTCTCCGGCCGCGACTGCCTCGACGTCGGCGCTTCCACCGGTGGCTTCAGCGACTGCCTGCTGCAGCGCGGCGCCGCCCGCGTCGCCGCCGTCGACGTCGCCTATGGACAGCTTGACGTTCGCCTGCGCCAGGACCCCCGCGTGCACGTGATCGAGCGCCTCAACGCGCGGGCGATGGAGCCGGCGGACCTGCCGTTCGTCCCCTCCTTCGCCACGATCGACGTCTCCTTCATCTCGCTGACCAAGGTTCTGCCGGCGGTCGCGCGGTGCCTGGGGCCGGGCGGCGAAGCGCTGGCGATGGTGAAGCCGCAGTTCGAGCTCGGCCGGGAGCGGGTCGGGCGCGGCGTCGTCCGCGACGCCGCCGACCGGCGGGAGGCGATCCTCGCGGTTGCCGCCGCCGCGCGCGAGCTGGGGCTGCCGGTCCGTGGCTTCGCCTCCTCCGGGCTGCCGGGGCCGAAGGGCAACCGCGAGACCTTCGTCTGGTGCGGCGGCGCGGGGACTGAGGTCGAGGACTTCGAGGTCGCGGTCGCCGCGGTGGAGGGGGACGAGTGAAAACCGCGGCGCTGATCACCCACTCGCACCCGCCGGCGGCCTCCGAAGCGGTGGAGATCGCCGCCGAGGTGGCCCATGAGCTCGGCTGGCGCCTGGCCGCCACCGAGGGGGAGCTGGAGAAGCACGGCGCCGCTGGCGAGGGCATCGACGTCACCGCCGAACACACGCTGCCGGAGATCTGCCTGGTCCTCGGCGGCGACGGCTCGATCCTGCACGCCCTGCGGCGTTACGCCCATACCGAGGTGCCGGTCTTCGGCGTCAACTTCGGCACCGTCGGCTTCCTCGCCGCGGTCGAGCGCGACCAGGCCCGCGAGGGCATCCGGCGCGCTCTCGAAGGCGAGATCGAGACGGTCGAGCTGCCCGGCCTGGAGGTCAAGGTCGACGGCGAGGAGGGGGTCGGCCTCAACGACATCACCCTCGCCCGGCGCCCCCACGACCGCGTCGCCGAGCTCAGCTACCGGATCACCGGCGAGGAGGTGGGGCACGTCCGCTGTGACGGCCTCGTCGCCGCCACTCCCGCCGGTTCTACCGGCTACAACCTCGCCAACCAGGGCCCGATCCTCGCCTGGGGTGTGAAGGGCTATGTCGTCAGCTACATCTCGCCGCACTCGCTGACCGCGCGGGCGCTGGTCGTCGCTCCCGGCGACGTCCTCCACGTCGTCAACGCCCCCGAGCGGGAGTCGGTCGAAGTCGCCGTCGACGGCGGCAAGATCGCCGACCTCGCCCCGGGCGCCGAGCTGGAGGTCCGCTTCCTCGACTCGGTCAGCCGCCTCGCGCAGCTGCCGGGGACGAGCTTCTACGGCCGCATCCGCGAGAAGTTCGGCCACCTGGCCGTCTGACTCCCTTGTAGACAACAAATGCCGTATGCTTTTGTCTATGGCCGTGATGGTGAGAGAAAGATGGACCGACGAGCGGCTCGACGAAGCCTTCGGCCGCATCGACGCCGACATTCGAGAACTTCGAGTGGAGGTGAAACGCGGTTTCGAACGAGTCGACAAGAGGTTCGAACGGGTCGACGACAAATTCGACGCGGTGCTGTCGGAAATGAACACCCGCTTCGACGCGATGCAGCGGACGATGATCATCGGCTTCGTGACGCTGTTCGCAAGTATCGTCGGCTGCGTCGTCGGTGCTTTGTTCGCCGTGTGACCCTGGCTTAGCCGGAACTAGCGCGAAAACGCGACAAGTCGGTCCGCGGCCGTTGCTACACAGAATCCATGCTGCGCGAGCTGCGGATCGAGAACCTGCTGCTGATCGAGCGGGCCGAGCTGCGGCTGGGGGAGGGGCTGAACGCGATCACCGGCGAGACCGGCGCTGGCAAGACCGTTCTCGCCCACTCGCTTGACCTGCTGATGGGCGGCAAGGCGCGGGCGCAGATCGTCCGCCCCGGCGCGCCTGAGGCCTGGGTCGAGGGAGTGTTCGACCTGCCGGAGGGGCTTCTGGATGAACCGGAGATGGCTGAGCTGGCGGAGCGGCTCCCTGACGGCGCCGAGGAGGTCGTCCTCGGCCGGCGGGTCTCGGCCGCCGGCCGCACCAGCGCCTTCGTCGCCGGCCGCGCCGCCACCGCCGCCGACCTGAAGCTGCTCGGCGGACGGCTGCTCGCCTTCTTCGGCCAGCACGAGCACCGCCGCCTGACGATCTCCTCGGCCCAACTGGAGATCCTCGACGGCTTCGCCGGCGCCGAGCACCTGGAGCTGCGCGACGCCTACCGCGAGGCCCACCGCGAGTGCACGCATCTGGCCGCCGAGCTGGCGGAGCTGCGCGAGCGCGAGGGCTCGCGCGAGCGGGACCTCGACCTCTACCGCTACGAGCTCTCGGAGATCGAGGCGGTGGCGCCGGTCCCCGAGGAGCGGGAGCAGATCGCCTCCGAGCGCGAGCGGCTGCGCCACGCCGAGGGCCTGCGCGAAGCCGCGGCAGCCGCCCATGCGGGGCTGGCGGGCGCCGATGAGGACGGCGGCGGGGCGACTGCGGCGGTTGCCCAGGCCGAAGCCGCGCTGCAGGGCGCCGCGGGGCTCGACCAGGGCCTCGACCGGCTCGCCGAGCGGGTGGTGGCGCTGGTGGTCGAGCTCGGCGACGTCGCCGCGGAGCTGCGGGACTACGCCGAGGGCGTCGAGGCCGACCCGGCGGCGCTGCTGGCGATCGAGGAGCGGCTGGAGGCGATCGACCGGCTCAAGCGCAAGCACGGCGGCAGCGTCGAGTCGGTGCTGGCCCACGCCGAGCGCTGCCGGACCGAGATCGCGCGCCTGGAGGGAGCCGAGGAGCGCAACGCCGAGGCCGAGGCGGCGCTGGCGGCGGCCGAAGCCCGTCGCGCCGAGCTGGGCGAGAAGCTGAGCGCCGGGCGAGAGGCGGCCGCCGCGCCGCTCGAGCAGCGCGTCGCCGCCGAGCTGGAGCAGCTGGCGATGGCCGGCGCCACGCTCGAGGTGGTGCTGGAGCCGCACCCGGACGGCTACGGCCCCTCCGGCCGCGAGACTGTCGAGCTGCGGGTCGCGCCCAACCCTGGAATTGAGGCCGCGCCGCTGCGCGACGCGGCCTCCGGCGGCGAGCTCTCGCGGGTGATGCTGGCGCTGAGCGGGCTCGGCCAGGCGGCCAGCGCCGGGACGATGGTCTTCGACGAGATCGACGCCGGCGTCGGCGGCAACACCGCCCGGGTCGTCGGCGAGCGGCTGCGGGCGCTGGGACGGGATCGGCAGGTGCTCTGCATCACCCACCTGCCCCAGGTCGCCTCCCTCGCCGACGTCCACTTCCGGCTCGAAAAGGACGTCGGCGGCGAGCAGGCGCGGGCCACGGTCGAGCGCCTCGACGGCGAGGGCGTGGTCGCCGAGATCCGTCGCATGCTCGGCGGCGAGAGCTCCGACGAGGCCGCCACCCGCCACGCCCAAGAGCTTCTAAAGGCCGCCTGACCGGCGCATAGCGGCGTCCTCAGTCGCTCGCGTGCGGAGCACGCCACGCTCCTTGTGTCCTTGCTCTGCTTGGTCAGGCGGCCTTTAGGTCTTAATCTGCACTGGTGGCCACCACCAGTCGCCGTCGCCTTCCTGCCCTGCTCGGGCGCAGGAACGGCACGCGGCCGGAGGCGCCGATCGAGGGAACCGCGCGTTTGGGAGAGCGGACCAAGCACCTGGTCAAGCGCCTGCGGCCCGGCGACGTCGCCGTCATCGACCACGTCGACATCGACCGCATCGCCGCCGAGGAGCTGATCGAAGCCGGCGTGGTGGCGGTGCTGAACGCCTCGCCTTCTTCGCAGGGGCGCTACCCGAACGCCGGCCCGCTGATGCTGGCCCGGGCCGGGATCCGCTTGATCGACGCCCCCGAGGCCCGGCTCTTCGAGGCGATCAAGGACGGCGACCGGGTCCGGATCGCCGGCGAGGCGATCTTCGTTGGCGAGGATGAGGTGGCGCGCGGCCGGGTCCTCCGCGTGCCCGAGCTCGAGCGCGAGATGCAGGAGCACCGCGAACGGATCGACGAGGCGCTGGCCGAATTCGCCGAGAACACCGTCGCCCACGTCCGCGAAGAGACCGACCTGCTGACCGGCAACATCGCCTTCCCGCCGACCCGCGCCTCCTTCCGCGACCGCCACGTCCTCATCGTCGTCCGCGGCGACCGCCACCGGCGCGACCTGAAGACGCTGCGCGCCTACATCCGCGACGTGCGGCCGCTGATCGTCGCCGTCGACGGCGGCGCCGACGGGGTCCTGGAAGCGGGGCTGAGGCCCGACATGATCCTCGGCGACATGGACTCGGCCAGCGACGCCGCCCTGCGCTGCGGGGCCGAGCTGATCGTTCACGCCTACCCGGACGGACGGGCGCCCGGTCGGGAGCGCCTGCAGGAGGCGGGGCTGGACCACCAGGTGGTGCCGGCGGCCGGCACCAGCGAGGACGTGGCGATGCTGATGGCCCACGAGAAGGGGGCGGCGCTGATCGTCAGCGTCGGCGCCCACTTCAACCTGATCGAGTTCCTCGACCGCAAGCGCGGCGGCATGTCCTCGACCTTCCTCACGCGGTTGAAGATCGGCGAGCGCCTGGTCGACGCCAAGGGCGTCAGCCGGCTCTACAACCCGAGCTCGACGCTCGCCCCGCTGGCCTTCTTCGCGGTCGCCTTCCTGGTCCTGCTGACGATCCTCGTCATCACCTCCCCGGCCCTCAACGACGTCTTCGAACTGGTCTGGCTGAAGATCCGGATCTGGCTGGGCATCGACTAATAGCCTTCGGGCTTCGATGGGCTACTCCGCGCGCTACCACGCCACCTCGCTGATCGCGGTCTTCATCGCGCTCGCGATCGGGATCCTGATCGGCGCCGAGTTCGGCGGCGACGCCCTCAACAACACCCGCCGCGACCTCGAGCAGAGCCTCGTCGGCAACCTCCAGGACGCGCGCTCGCGGGCCGACGAGCTGAACGCCGAGCTGAACCGCTCCGACGAGTTCGCCGAACGCGTCTACCCGGTGCTGACCCGGGACCGGCTGGCGGGGCAGCGCTTCGCGATCCTCGCTCTCGGCGGCCTGCCCAGCCCCGTCACCGATGAAGTCGAGGAGGCGCTGGCGCCGACCGGGGGGCGGCTGGTCGGGGTGGGAGTGGTGCGGGAGCCGGTCGACGTCAACGGGTTGGCCGAAGACCTCGCCAAAACCAGGTTCTCCGAATTGCGCGCCAATCCCGACGCCCTGACCGAGCTCGGCACCGGGCTGGGACGCCAGTTGGTGCGCGGCGGCACCCTCCCCGAAGTGGTTCGCGGTCACCTCTTCTCGCGCGCCAGCGGCACCTTTGGTGGGCTCGACGGGCTGATCGTCGTCCGCGACCAGCCCGAAGAGATGGGCCTGGTGCAGCGCGAAAAGACCAACCAGTTCGAGGAGGCGCTGATGAGCGGCATCACCGCCACCCGCGCCCCGGCGGTCGGGGTGGAGACCTCGACCGACGACTCGTCCTCGATCTCCTTCTTCCAGGCGAACGGTCTCGCCAGCGTTGATGACGTCGACCTCACCGCCGGCAAGCTGGCGCTGGTCTTCGCCCTGACCGGCGCCGACGGCAGCTTCGGCGTCAAGGGCAGCGCCGACCAGCTGCTGCCGGACCTGCTGACCGAGGGCGAATAGACGTGGAGTGGGTCGGGTTGCCGCTGGCGATCGCGGTCTCGCTGTTCCTCGTCCCCGCCGGCGCCCGCGGCCTCCGCGACGCGGGCCTGGTGCGGGAGAACTACCGCGGCGCCCTGCTGGCCTTTCCGCTGGGGGCGGTGCTGGCGACGGCGGCGCTGGTGACCCTGGCCCCGCTCGCCTTCCTCGACGACCGCGGCGACCTCGACCTGCTCGACCCCGAACTGCGGCGCTGGCTGCCCTACCTGCTGGGGATCGCCTTCCTCGGCTTCCTCGACGACTCGCTCGGGCGCGGCGAGGCGGCGGCGACGCCGCGGGGCTGGCGCGGGCACTGGGCGGCGCTGCGGGCGGGGTCGCTCTCGACCGGCGCGATCAAGGCGATCGGCGCGCTGGCGCTGGCCGCCTACGTCGTCTCCGGCCGCGGCCTCGAAGACTGGCGCTACGTCGCCGACGTGGCGCTGCTGATCCTCGCCACCAATCTCTTCAACCTGCTAGACCTGCGGCCGGGCCGGGCCGAGAAGGGGTTGGGGCTGCTGGGAGCGGGCCTCTGCCTCGGCGCCTGGACCCTGGCGCCGCTGGAGCTGCTGGGGATCTTCGTCGGCCCGGTGCTGGTGGGGGCGTGGCTGACGCTGGGGGAGAAGGCGATGCTGGGGGACACCGGGTCCAACCTGATCGGGGCGATCGCCGGCGTCTGGTTGCTGACGACGCTGGGGGGAGATGCCCGGCTGGTCGCCCTCGCGGTGGTCCTGGCGCTGACGATTTACGGCGAGTTGCGGTCTATTTCGAAGACGATCGACTCGGTTCCGCCTTTGCGCTGGCTAGACTCGCTCGGCAGAGCATGAGTCCAGGGAACAAAGGCGACACGAAGTTCATTTTCGTCACTGGCGGCGTCGTCTCGGCCCTCGGCAAGGGGATCACGGCGGCGGCGATCGGGCGACTCCTCGTCTCCCGCGGCTACCGGGTCCAGCTGCAGAAGTTCGACCCCTACATCAACGTCGACCCGGGGACGATGAGCCCGTTCCAGCACGGCGAGGTCTTCGTCACCGAGGACGGGGCGGAGACCGATCTCGACCTCGGCCACTACGAGCGCTTCACCGACGAGAACACCTCGCGCGCCTCCAACGTCACCGCTGGCGCCGTCTACAACTCGGTGATCCGGCGCGAGCGGCGGGGCGACTACCTCGGCGCCACGGTCCAGGTGATCCCGCACATCACCAACGAGATCAAGCAGAAAATCCTCATCGTCGCCGAGTCGCAGGCGGTCGACTTCGTGATCACCGAGATCGGCGGCACCGTCGGCGACATCGAGTCGCTGCCGTTCCTCGAGTCGATCCGCCAGCTCTACACGGACATCGGGCCGAAGCGGGCGATGTTCATCCACCTCACCCTGGTCCCCTACGTCGGCCACGCCGGCGAACTGAAGACGAAGCCGACCCAGCACTCGGTCAACGAGCTGCGCCGGATCGGGATCCAGCCGCACGCCCTGGTCTGCCGCTCCGAAGGCCGGCTCGATCGCGAGATCCGCAGCAAGATCGCCCTCTTCGCCAGCCTCCCGGTCGACGCGGTGATCTCCGCCCACGACGTCGACAACATCTACAAGGTGCCGCTCGTCTTCCGCGCCGAGGGGGTCGACGACCTCGTCCTCGACCACTTCGGGATGGAGGCCCCCTCGCCCGACCTCTCCGAGTGGGAGGAGATGGTGCGCCGTGCCGACTCCGCCACCGGCGAGGTGCGGATCGCCGTCGTCGGCAAGTACGTCCAGCTCGCCGATGCCTACAAGTCGGTGATCGAGGCGCTGGAGCACGGCGGTTTCCACCACGGCGTCGGGGTCAAGGTCGAGCTGGTCGACTCCGAGAACTTCGACCCGGAGAAGCTCGAGGGCTGCGACGGGATCCTGATCCCGGGCGGCTTCGGCGAGCGCGGGATCGAGGGCAAGGTCGAAGCGGCGCGGATCGCCCGCGAGAAATCGATCCCCTACCTGGGGATCTGCCTCGGGATGCAGATCGCCGTCGTCGAGTTCGCCCGCCACGTCGCCGGCATGGACGGCGCCAACTCGGCCGAGTTCGACCCCGAGACCCCGTACCCGGTCGTCGACCTGCTGCCAGAGCAGAAGGAGGTCTCCGACCTCGGCGGCACGATGAGGCTCGGCGCCGACCCGGTGAAGCTCCACGAGGGCACGAAGGCGCGCGAGATCTTCGGCGGCGAGGGCGTCATCTACAAGCGGCACCGCCATCGTTACGAGGTCAACAACATGCTCCGCCGCCGCCTCGAGGACGACGGGCTCGTCATCAGCGGCACCTCACCCGACGAGCGCCTGGTCGAGATCGTCGAGCTGCCCGAGCATCCGTTCTTCGTCGCCTCCCAGTTCCACCCCGAGTTCAACTCGCGCCCGAC
>DASTXV010000049.1:0-14882 GCA_035765335.1 Solirubrobacterales bacterium | reverse complement strand
CACATCGAGTCCGGCCGGATCAACCCCACCTGGGGCAACGTGCGCCGGATCGCCAAAGGGCTGGACGTAGACCTGCCCGTGCTCGCCGCCCGCGCCGAGGAGCTCGAGCGCAAATTCGCCGCTGAGGCTTAGTTCACCGGGCGAGGCCGCTGGCGCGGAACGCGGCGATCGTCCGCCCCGCTTTGGCAGCAATGGCCGGCGTCGCGACGGCTATGAACCGCAGCTTCCCTTTGCGGTAGCTCCAGACCCGGTCGCCTCCCGGGCCTTTGCGAACGACGAAGAGGCCACGCCCGAGTTTCCTTGCTCGCTTCGGCTTGCCTTTGCCGCTGGTGGTGCTGGCGATGAAGACCGCCTTCCCCTCTTGGTCGAAGACGACGGCTGCGCCGGCCCGGCGAGCCCCTTTCGCCTTGCGCCGGTTCGAGCACCAGTTGAAGGAGTGAGCGATACGGCTGCTCGGCTGCCCGGCAGCCCGCAGGATTCGCCCGGGGCTGTGGCCCAGCCGCAGCGGCCCGAAGCCGAGTCGTGAGAGACGCTTCGGCGGGGTCAGGCACTGAGGCCCGGGAACGCCAACCGCCCGCTCCCACGTCTGCAGATAGGCCTCGGCGCCACTCATCAGGTCGTCGGCGATCGGTTGGCCGGCAAGTAACCGCAACTGCTCCATCCAGTCGGGATAGAGCCCGTAGTGGGCGACGCCGTCGACGTTGACGTCGTAGATCCGCTGCCCGGAGACCTGGCGCTCGAAGGTGACGCGCCCGTCGAGCGATTTGAAGGGGTAGGAGACCGCGTTCGGCTGGCCCGCGCCCCGGGCCGGCGGCTGCGCGTGGAAGCCGTTGGCGTCGGCACCGAAGCCGATCCCGAAACGGAAGCGGGGGTCGGCGGCGGCGCGCAACTGCTGCCATTCCTCGATGAAGCTCTCGGGGCTGGTCGTGATCGGCTCGATGAAGCCGCCGAGGCCATAGACGCGCGAGCGCAGGCCCGGCTCCATCCACGAGTGCGAGGAGATGACGCCCGAATACCCCCGCGCCTCGGCCAGCTCCAGCGTCCGCGTCGCCGCCTTCAGGCTCATGTGGTCGACCTCGATCATCAGCCCGCGCTCGATCATCTGCTCGATCGTGAACTCGCCCAGCGGCGTCAACCCGAGGGCGTTGCAGTGCGGCGGCGGCGGGTAGACCGGTAGCAGCCCTTTCGGCAGGAAGGCGAGGAGGCCGGCGTCGATGACGTCGAGGTGCGCGTCCTGGGGGTTGTCTTCGCCCCCGCCCTGGCATTTCTCGACCTGCCAGAAGTGGCCGCTCTGCTTGAAGTTGGCGAGGTTGATCACGGTGCCGAAGGTGCCGCTGTCGAAGCGGACGCCGCCGAGGGCGTTGTCGAACTTGTGGATCGGGAAGAAGGAGGCGACCCCCATCCGCTCGATTTCGTCGAGGCCGGCGAGGATCTGCTCGCGGCTGCAGCGGGGCAGCAGCTCCGAGCCGCCGCAGCCGAAGATCTCCGAGGTCTCGACCCCCAGCACCACCGCCAGCTTGCCTTCGTTGATGACCCGGCGCGCCTCGAAGGGGTCGCGGACGATCCGGAACCAGCCTTGGCCGGGGCCGCCCGACCTGGCGTCGATGAAGGCCTCGAGCTCCTGGATGCGCCGGTACTGGAGGCGGACGCTGTCCATGTCGTCGCAGCTGTTGTGCTTGAGCGGGTAGACCTGGCAGAGGGCGACGTTCTCGACCAGGTCGTTGACCATGATCCGCGCGCCGCCGAGGTAGGCGCGCTCGATCCAGCGGTAGTAGGTCTGCTCGTGGGTCATCGAAGCCGGCGCCGGCCAGTCCTTGAAGGTCGGCCAGCCGACCGGGTCGTGGGTGCGCAGGGGGTCGCCGTAGAGCGCGTTCTCCAACACCGCGCCGGCGCCGTTCGGATAGTGGTCGGGGCAGTCGACGAGCGCCGCCTGGGGCCCTTGCGGGTTCCAGGGCTCGCCGCAGTGGGCGTCGCCGCCGAGGAACTCGTAGGCGGTGACGTGGTTGTGGGCGTCGATCGTCCCCTCGACTTCGGCGTAGGGGGAGGCGCCGCGCCAGGGCTCGCCGCTGGCGCCCAGGCCGATCTCGGGGGCCTCGGCGGCGAGGGCGCCGCCCGGTGCGAGAGCCGCCAACGCCAGTAGCGCTGCGGTGAGCGCTCGCTTCCCCAGTTGCCGCATAGCTTCTTTCTACCAAAAAATGATGAGGCCAAACCAGGCCGCTCAAACGGGCCTTGGGATCTGCCGATGCTCTAGCCGATGAGCACCGCGAATCAGCATGTCTTCTCCCACGGCATGCGGGACACGCGCGCGACTCTGGAGTCCTGGAGCGAGCGCCCCTGGCAGGTGCTGCGGGCCTGGATCGCGCTCAGTCTCGCGGTCGCGCTGACGCTTCTCGCCGCCGTCTGGGTCGTCGCCGGGATGCTGACGCCGGACATCACCCCGCTGCACCTGGCGGGGCTCACCCATTCCGCGGAGCCGGACGACCTGCTGCCGATCCTCTGGCGCAACTCGCTGGTCCTGGCCCTGCACGGCACCGCCTGCATCGCCGGCTTCATCGCCGGCGCCTCGATGCCGATCGCCGCCGCCCAGCGGACCGGCCTCAACCGCTGGGTCCACGTCAAAGCCGGCGAGTTCGCGATCCTCTTCGTCGCCGCCGTCACCCTCTTCTCGCTCTCGACCCAGGCGCTCTACCTCGGCTTCCAGGGCTCGACCCTCGCCTACCAGCTGCAGATCTCCAACTTCGAGCTGATCCTCAGCGTCCTTCCGCACGCCCTGCCGGAGCTGACCGCGCTGTTCCTGCCGCTGGCCGCCTGGCTGATCGCCAGCCGCCGGGGCGAGTGGAACCAGCTCCTCGCCGCCACCTTCATCACTGTCCTGCTGGCGATCCCGGTGGTGGTGCTGGCGGCGGCGATCGAGGTCTACGTCTGGCCCGAGGTCCTGCGCGAGCTCTCGCCGGTCTCCTACGCCTTCCCGGAATAGACGACGATCCCGGTCCGGCGCCGCGCCCCGCCGCGCCCGGCCCTCGTAAGATCGCCGCCATGAGCGGCTACCAGCCGAACGAGATCGAGCGCAAGTGGCAGGCGGTCTGGGCCGAGGAGAAGACCTGGGAGGTCGCCAACCCGGGCCAGCCCGGCTTCGACGGCTCGAAGCCGAACGCCTACGTGCTGGAGATGCTGCCCTACCCCTCCGGCGAGCCCCACGTCGGCCACCTCAAGTGCTACGCGGTGGGTGACGCGATCG
The DNA here is from genome assembly GCA_035765335.1 of Solirubrobacterales bacterium. Taxonomy (GTDB): domain Bacteria; phylum Actinomycetota; class Thermoleophilia; order Solirubrobacterales; family 70-9; genus VAYN01. Next base: position 11,644 of record DASTXV010000049.1, on the reverse strand, counting down.
CCCACTTCCGCCGCCGCCACGGCTTCGAGGTGATCCACCCGATGGGCTACGACTCCTTCGGGCTGCCGGCGGAGAACAACGCGATCAAAACCGGCGAGCCGCCTCGGGTCGCGACCGAGCGCTCGATCGAGTCCTTCCGCCGCCAGTTCCGCGAGTGGGGGATCTCGATCGACTGGTCGCGCGAACTGGCGACCCACACCCCGGAGTACTACCGCTGGACCCAGTGGATCTTCCTGCAGCTGTTCGAGCGCGGCCTCGCCTACCGGGAAGAGGCGGAGGTCAACTGGTGCCCGAAAGACGCCACGGTGCTGGCCAACGAGCAGGTCGTCGACGGCCGCTGCGAGCGCTGCGGCACCGAGGTGGAGCAGCGCAGCCTCGAGCAGTGGTTCTTCCGCATCACCGACTACGCCGACCGGCTGCTGGAGGACTTCGAGCTGCTCGAGTCCTGGCCCGAGCACGTGGTGACGATGCAGCGCAACTGGATCGGCCGCTCCGAGGGCGCCGAGGTCGTCTTCCGCTGCGAGGAGGTCGACCTCGACTTCCCGGTCTTCACCACCCGTCCCGACACCCTCTTCGGCGCCACTTTCTTCGTCCTGGCGCCCGAGCACCCGCAGCTGCAGCGGCTCGTCGCCGGCACCCCGGCTGAGGACGAGGTGCGCGAGTACGTCGCCCGGGTCGGCCGCGAGTCGGCCGAGGAGCGGGGGGCGGAGGACCGCGAGAAGACCGGGGTGCCGCTCGGCCGCTCGGTCGTCAACCCGGTCAACGGCGAGCAGATCCCGATGTTCGTCGCCGACTACGTGCTGATGGAGTACGGGACCGGGGCGATCATGGCCGTGCCCGGGCACGACTCGCGCGACTACGAATTCGCCCAGAAGTTCGGCCTCCCGGTCAAGCGGGTGATCGAGGGGAGCGATCCGGAGGAGGCGCGGGACGAGGAGGGCCTTCCCTACCCGGGCGATGGGCCGATGGTCGGCTCCGGCCGCTTCGACGGCAAGGGGAACCGCGAGGCCTACGACGAGATCGTCGCCTGGCTCGAGTCCGAGGGGCGCGGCAAGCCCGCCGTCAACTACCGCCTGCGCGACTGGCTGGTCTCGCGGCAGCGCTACTGGGGGGCGCCGATCCCGGTCGTCTACTGCGATGAGTGCGGGATCGCGCCGGTGCCCGAGGAGCAGCTGCCGGTCGAGCTGCCGGAGGTCGAGGACTACGCGCCGCAGGGGAAGAGCCCGCTGGCCGCGGCCGAGGAGTGGGTCGCGACCGAGTGCCCGCGCTGCGGCGCCCCCGCCCGGCGCGAGACCGACACGATGGACACCTTCGTCGACTCCTCCTGGTACTTCCTCCGCTACCTCGACGCCCACAACGGGGAGGCGGCGTGGGACCGCGCCGCCGCCGACCACTGGATGCCGGTCGGCCAGTACATCGGCGGGGTCGAGCACGCGATCCTGCACCTGATGTACGCGCGCTTCTTCACCAAGGCGCTGGCCGACCTCGGCCACCTCGGCGTCCAGGAGCCGTTCGCCAACCTCTTCACCCAGGGGATGATCACTCGCGACGGGGCGAAGATGTCGAAGTCGAAGGGCAACACGGTCAGCCCCGGCGACTACGTCGAGCGCTACGGCGCCGACACCGCCCGCACCTACGTCTGCTTCATGGGCCCGCCGGAGCGCGGCGGCGACTGGACCGACGAGGGGGTCGAGGGAGTCAACCGCTTCCTCTCGCGGCTCTGGCGGCTCTGCGAGGAGGTCGAGGTCCGGACCGAGGCGGGGGAGCCCGACGCGGCGGCCGACGGCGAGGCGCGTGAGCTGCTCGCCAAGACCCACTGGGCGATCGACAAGACGACGCGGGACTTCCAGCGCGGCTTCCAGTTCAACACCGTGATCTCGGCGGTGATGGAGCTGGTCAACGACGCCTACCGGCTCAAGGACGACCTCTACGGGACGCCGGAGGGGGGCGCGGCGGTCCGCTTCGCCACCGCCACCGCGGCCTCGCTGATCTTCCCCTTCGCCCCGCACCTCGGCAGCGAGGTCTACGAGCGGCTGGCCGGCGGCCGGGTCTGGGAGCAGCCGTGGCCCGAAGCCGACCCGGAGATGCTGGTCAGCGACACCGTCACCCTCGTGGTCCAGGTCAACGGCAAGCTGCGCGACCGGATCGAGGCCCCGGCCGAGGCGTCGAAGGAGGAGCTGCTGCGGTTGGCGCGGGAGAGCGAGAAGGTGGCGAAGCACCTCGACGGCCAAAAAATAGTCAAGGAAATTGTAGTTCCGGGCAAGCTGGTCAACCTGGTGGTCGGGTAGCGCCCTTCGCGGCGGCGTTCGGTTCTGGTAGAAAGCCGCGAATGCTGGTCAGGCGCTTGCAAGATGCCGCGGTCGAGGAATGGCACCGCCTTCGCGCCCACGTCCTCATGGACGCGGGCGAACTCGGCTCCCGCAACCTCTCCGTCACCTGGGTGACGGTGCCGGGTGGCGCCAGCCAGACGCTGCACTCCTCCGGCGAGGCCGAGCAGGCCTACGTGGTCGTCCGCGGTCGCGGCACGATGTCCGTCGCCGGCGACACCCAGGAGGTTGGCGAGGGGGACCTGATCCTGGTCCCGCCCGCTACCGAGCACTCGATCGGCAACGACGGCGAGGCCGAGCTCGCCTGCGTCTCGATCCAGTCGCCGCCGGTCGCCGCCGCCGAGCTCTACAGCGATCAGCTGGCAGAGGTGGCGGGGTATGACGACGACGACGATTATTAGGCGCAGTCTCGCCTGAGAATTTTTTGATTTAGCGCGCCACGCGTGCGTAGTGGCGGCTCATCATCGGCGGCGTGCCGGAGATGAGTCGAAGCCAGCTGGTCGTCTACGCGGCGGTTGCCGTCGCCCTGCTCCTGGTCGGGGCGCGGGCGATTCGCGGCGAGGGGAGCCCGGAACCGTCGTTTGCGATCGGGGCGGAGGCCGCCTCCGGTGGTACGAGCGTCTCGGTTGGCGGCCAGGCGGGGGATCTCGTCGTCCACGTGGCGGGGGCCGTGCGCAGGCCGGGCGTCTACCGGATGCCGGTCGGCAGCCGCGTCGACGACGCCGTCTCCCGCGCCGGCGGCGCCGCGCCGCGGGCCGAGCTGGAAGCGGTGAACCTGGCCGCCAAGCTCGCCGACGGCCAGCAGGTCGTCGTTCCCGAGCGGGTGCCCGGTGGGACTGCGGCCGCGGCAGGCGTGGCGACGGCGGAAGGGCCGATCAGCCTCGGCACCGCCACCGTCGAACAGCTGGAAGGGATCGACGGGATCGGCCCCGTGACCGCGAGCGCGATCGTCGAGTTCCGCGACGAACACGGCGGCCTCTCCTCGGTCGAGCAGCTCGACCAGGTGCCGGGGATCGGGCCGGCGACGATGGACTCGCTGCGGTCGCGGCTGCAGCCCTAGCGCGCCGTGGCCTCGCCGCACCCGCCGCTGCCGCTCCTGATCGGGATCGCCTTGGTCGTCGCGGTGGCCCTCGTCAACAGCGACGAGATCCACCAGCGCGCGGCCGACGGCCTCGGGCGGGGGATGCCGCCGCGTGAGGCGGCGCTGGCCCGCGGTTTCGTTCTCGGTGACGACGAGGAGGTCGATGAGGCGACTGAGGAAGACTTCCGCCGCTCCGGCCTCGCCCATCTGCTGGCGGTCTCGGGCCAGAACGTCACCCTGCTGGCGCTGCTGGCGATGCCGCTGCTGGGGGCGCTGGGGATCCCGCTGCGGGAGCGGCTGCTCTGGGTCCTGGCCCTGATCGTCGTCTACGTGCCGGTGGCCGGCGCCGGCCCCTCGATCCAGCGAGCCGGGGTGATGGGCGCCCTCGGCCTCCTCGCGACCCTGGCCGGCCGCCGCCGATCGAGCTTCTACGCGCTGGCGCTGGCGGCGGTGGTGACGCTGGCGATCGATCCCGGCATCGCCGCCGACGTCGGCTGGCAGCTGAGCTTCGCGGCGGTGCTCGGGATCCTGCTGCTCTCCTCGCCGCTGCGGAAGGGGATCACAGCGCGCCTCGGTGAGGGGCCTTGGCGCCGGGCTCTGGCCGAGGGAGTGGCGGTGACGGTGGCCGCGACCCTGGCGACGGCGCCGCTGATCGCCTTCCACTTCGAAACCGTCTCGACGACGACGCTCCTCGCCAACGTGCTGGCGCTGCCGGCGGTGGCGCCGGCGATGTGGCTGGGGATGTGCGGCGCCGGCCTGGCGCAGCTTCCCGGCCTGCCGCTGGAGCCGCTGAACGGCCTCAACGCGCTCCTCCTCGCCTACATCGCCCAGGTCGCGAGCTGGTGCGCGGCGCCGGAGTGGGCTGAGTTGGAGGTTCGGCTCGGCGGCGGCGGTCTGGTCGCCGCCTACGTCGGCCTGGGGTTCGGGGTTCTGCTCTGGCGGCGGTGGCCGGCGCAGGGCCTTGCGCTCAGCGCACTCGTCCTTGCCCTCGTGATCCCCCTGCCGGATTGGGGGGCGGGAGGGTCTGAGCCCGATCCGCCCCGGGGGTTGCGGGTGTCGGTGCTCGATGTCGGCCAGGGCGACGCCATCCTCCTGCAGCCGGCCGGCGCCCCGGCGGTGCTTGTCGACGGCGGCCCGCCGGGTGCCGGACTTGCCGGAAAGCTGGAGGACGCCGGGGTGTCCAGCCTCGGAGCGGCTGTCGTCACCCATGACCAGTCCGACCATGTTGGTGGGATCGAAGAGCTGCTCGGGACGATGCCGGTCGAGCGGCTGCTCTACGCGCGGCTGGGCCGCGACCTCGTCGCCGCGGCCGCTGCCGCCGGCGCCGAGCCGGAGCGGGTTGCGGCGGGGCGGGAGCTGCGGGCCGGGCAGCTGCGCCTACGGGTGCTCTGGCCACCCGTCGAGCTGCTCGGTGCCGCATCGCGAGGGGAGGACCCGAACGGGTTGGCGCTGGTGATGGAGGCGCGCTGGCGCGACTTCACGATGCTCCTTGCCGCCGACGCCGAGGCGGAGGCTGTTCCCCTCGACCCCGGACCGGTCGACGTGCTCAAGGTCGCCCACCACGGCAGCGAGGACGCCGGCCTGGGGGCTCTGCTCGAGAGGACCCGGCCACAGCTGGCGGTGATCTCGGTCGGCGACGACAACCCCTACGGCCACCCCACGGCGGCCACCCTGGCGACCCTGGAGAGCCAGGGCATTCCCACCCTGCGGACCGACCTCGAGGGCACGATCGAGATCGAGGCCGAGCGCGGGTCCATACGCGTGGACGGATGACCGAATCGATAGTCGAGGAACCCATTCCAATCGCTACGGGCGGCCCCCGCGTTGCCGATGCACGAAGTGGTGCGCTCCAACTTCCACAGCAAGCATCTTTCGCCGTTGCGGCTTCCGAGCTTCGCCGGCCAGGGCCTGCCGGAACGGATGCGCAGCACCGCCTTCGCCTTCCTCGGCCTCACCGCCGCTGCCGGCTTGACGCTGGTGGCGATCTTTGCCCAGCTCGGCTTCCCGCTGCTCTCGCCGACGCCGCTGCCGAGCGATCCCTCGCAGTCGAACGCCGTCTCCGAGGCGCGGGCCGTAGCCGCCCATCCCGCTCTCGGCGATTCTGCTCCTGCCCGGTTCCGCACCGGCGCTGCGGCCCAGGACGCTCCTGCCGGGGACGGATCCCGGAGGGCCGCGCAGGCTGAGCCGCAGGGCGGTCGCTCCGCCTCCGCCGTCTCTCCCGGGGCTCCCTCTGCGACGGACGCGAGCCAGGGGGGCGTGAGCCCCGAGTCGGTGGAGCCCGTGGCTTCCAGCCCGGCCCCGGCTCCCGCCCCTGTCCCAGCTTCGACCAGCCCCGACCCGGCGCCGACGCCGGCCGCGCCGGAGCCCGCTCCCGCCGCCTCTCCCAAGGCGGGAGGGGCGTCCGCCCGCAGCGTCTCGTCTCCTTCCGTAGCGGCCCCGGGCAAGTCCCGCTCCGCCGCCGCCGCGGCCCATGCCAGCTCGCGCGGGATCGAAGCCTCCTCCAAGTCGGCGGCAGCGCCTGCACCCGCCGCCGCGCCCCCCGCGAGCCCGCCGCCGCAGGCCGCCGCTCCCGGCAACGGCAACGGCAAGGCCCTCGGGCACGGCAAGTAGCGCCGCGGGCAGGCCGGGCTGAGATCTAGACTCGGCCGATGGCCGAGATGAAGCCGCTCTACCTGATCGCCGGCAGCGACGGGGCGAAAATCGACGCGACCCGGGCCCGCCTGCGCGCCCGCGCCGAACGCGAGGGCGGATCGGCCGCGCTCGAGGTCTTCGAGCCGGGCGAGGGAAAGGGGATGCCCGACCACGAGGCGCTGCTGGCGGCGATCCCGGCGATGTCCCTGATGGAGTCGCGCCGCTACCTGCTCGCCGACGGGATCGAGCGCTGGCGCGAGAAGCAGCTGGAGCCGGTCATTGCGGCGCTGGGGGAGCTGCCGCCCGACCTGACCCTGGTCCTGATCTGCCGCGACAAGCCGCCGGCGAAGCTGGCCAAAGCCGTCAAGGCGGCCGGCGGCGAGGTCCACGAGTTCGAGGCGCCGAAGGCGCGGGACATGCCGCGCGTCCTCGTTGCCGAGGCGCAGCGGCTCGGCTTCCGGCTGGACTCGGCGGCGGCGCGGATGCTGGTCGAAAGGATGGGCGCCAACCCGGTTCGGCTCCGCACCGAGCTGGAGCGCCTGGCGCTGTGGGCCGGAGAGGGAGGGGAGGTCGAATCAGGCGACCTCGAAGAGATGATCGCTGACACCTCTGAGACCGCGGTCTGGTCGCTCTCCGATGCCCTGATCGAGGGCGACGCGGCGGCGGCGCTGCGGATCGGCGAGCGCCTGATCGCCCAGGGAGAGAACGTCACCGGGCTGATCTACGGGCTCGCCTCGCGCCTGCGCGGCGCTTGCGCGGCTGCGGCGCAACTGGAGGAGGGGATCCCGCCGCAGCAGGTCGAGTCCTCGCTGAAGATGCACCCCTACGCCGCCAAGCAGCTCGTTCGGCGGCTCGGTGGCACCGATCTCGCCAGCCTGCGGATGGCGACGGAGACGCTGGCCGACCTCGAGCTCTGGTGCCGCGGCGGCGCCGACTACGGCGACGAGCTGGCGCTGACGATCGCGCTCAGGAGGGCGGCTGCGGGCGCAGCCTGATCAGGCTGCGGACTTGGCGCCGGCAGCGATCCTCGCTGCCTTGGCCTTCTTGCGGGCGCCGGTGTTCTTGTGGAGGGCGCCCTTCTGCACGGCCTTGTCGATCTTCGAGACCAGGTCGCGCTGCTCGGCGGCGATCGTCTCGGCATCGCCGGACTCGACCGCGCTTTCGAGGCGGCGGAAGTGGGTCTTGACGGTGCTGGTCAGCAGCCGGTTCTCGGTCCGCTCCCGCTCGCTGCGCAGTATCCGCTTCTTCTGTGAGGCTATGTTGGCCATGTCAAGTTCCCGAGCGGGCGCCTTGCCGGCTCCGGGCGGCCGCCGACTATAGCGACTGAGACCATCTTTGGAGACGCCCAGGGCACCTGACACCCCGAATCCGGACGAGCGGCCGATCAACGAGGACGTGGGCGTCTGGGAGGCCGAGGCGTTCGAGCCGGGTGAGGAAGTCACCCGCAAGCCGGCGCCCGGGCGGATCGCCCGCTCCACCGCCTTCTTCTCGATCGCCACCGCCGCCTCCCGGGTGGCGGGGCTGGGCCGCGAAGTGGTCGCCGCCGGCTACTACGGGATCAGCGGGCCGATGTCGGCCTTCACGATCGCCTTCCAGGTCCCGAACCTGATCCGGGCGCTGTTCGCCGACGCGGCCCTGCAGCCGGCCTTCGTCCCCGTCTTCACCGAACTGCTCGGCAAGAAGGCCTACAAAGAGGCCTTCCGGCTGGCCTCGACGATGCTGCTGCTGGTGACGATGGCGCTGGGGGCGATCACCGCCCTCTTCGTGCTCCTGGCGCCGGTGATCATGCCGCTTTTCGCGCCCGGCTTCGAGGGGGAGATCCTCGACCTCACCGTCGCCCTCTCGCAGATCCTCTTCCCGATCCTGATCCTGCTCGGGGCGAGCGGGATCGTCGTCGGCATCCTCAACAGCTACGACCGCTTCGGCGCCTTCGCGATCTCGCCGCTGTTCTGGAACCTCGCGATCATCCTCGTCCTCGTCGTGCTGGAGCCGATGTTCGAGGGGCAGGACCGGATCTACGCCTACGCGATCGGGATCCTCGTCGGCACCCTGGTGCAGCTGCTGATCCCGGCCTGGGACCTGCGCCACACGCCCTACCGCTTCAACTTCAGCTTCGACTGGCGCCACCCGGGCGTGCGGCGGGTGCTGGTGCTGATGCTGCCGGTGACGATCAGCCTCGGCCTGATCAACTTCAACCTGGTGATCAACAGCTTCTTCGGCAGCCTCGTCTCCGAGCAGGCGCCGGCGGCGATCGACAAAGCCTTCCGCATCTACCAGCTGCCGCAGGGGATCTTCGCGGTCGCGATCGCCACCGTCCTCTTCCCGACCCTGGCCCGCTTCGCCAGCGCGGGGGAGATGGACGACCTGCGGACGACGATGGCGAACGGGATGCGGCAGATCCTCTTCGTCCTGGTGCCGGCGGCGGCGGCGGTCCTCGTCCTCTCCGAGCCGATGATCCGGCTGGTCTACGAGCGGGGGGAATTCGGCGCGGCCGAAACCGAGGTGGTCGCGACCGCCCTCTTCTGGTTCGCCTTCTCGCTGCCGACCAACGGCCTCTTCCTCCTGCTGACGCGGACCTTCTTCAGCCTGCAGCGGCCCTGGATCCCGACCTGGATCGCCGCCGGCAACCTCGTCCTCACCGCCGGGGCGGCGCTGGCGCTGTACCACCTGGGGGTGGGCGGGATCGTCGCCTCGACGGCGATCGCCACCGCCGCCAGCGTCGTCGCCCAGGGCGTGATCCTGCGCCGGCTCCTGCACGGCCTCGAGATGGGCCGGTTGATCTCGGCCGCGCTGCGGATCACGATCGCGTCCGCCGGGCTCGCCGCCGTCAGCTGGATGGTCTGGGACGTCCTCGACGCGGCGCTCGGCAGGGACCTGATCGGCCAGATCGTCTCGCTCAGCCTCGCCCTGGGAGCGGGGGGAATCGTGTACGTGGCGATCGCCAAGCTGCTCCAGGTCGCCGAGCTCGAGCAGATGAGCCGCCTGCTGCCGGGACGGCGAGGTAGCTAGCGCCGCATGCTCGGGCCGGGGCGGTACCTGCTGGGGATTGTCGAGATCCTGCTGCTGGGCGGCTTCGCCTGGCTGGGCGGGTCTGCTGTGCGCGTCTGGCTGCTGCCGCGGTTCGAGGGGGCGCCGGCGCACCTGGCGAGCGCGGTGATCGCGCTGGCCTTGCTGATTTGGGCGGCGGAGCTGCTGGGGGCGTTCGGCTGGCTGGACCCGGTGCCCTATCTGCTCCTGATTGCAGCGGCGGGGCTTGGACTGTGGAAGTTCCTGCCGCGGGCGGTGGGGGAGGGAGGTCACCCGCACCCCACCCGGCAAGCAGGGGCGCGGGTGACCTCCCTCCTGGCGCTGGTCGCGTTCTTGGTTGCCGCGATCGCTGTCCTCCACTTCGCCGGCGGAGTGAAGACGCGCTTGGGCACGGGGATGACCGGGTTCGACAGCACCTGGTACCACGGGCCGTTCGCGGCGGGGTTCTTCCAGAGCGGCGACACCTGGGACCTGCACTTCATCGCCCCGCAGTTCCTGGCCTGGTTCTACCCCGCCAACGCCGAAATCTTCCACGCCGCGGGGATGCTGGCCTTCGGCCGGGACGTGCTCTCGCCGCTGCTCAACCTCGGCTGGTTCGTCGGCTGCCTCGTCGCCTGCTGGTGCATCGGGCGCCCGTACAAGGTCGCGCCGTGGTCGCTGATCCTCGGCGCGATTGCACTCAGCGTCCCCGCCCTTGCCGATCAAGCCGGTGAGGCGCGGAACGACATCGTCGGCATCTTCTTCCTGCTCGCCGCCGTGGCGATCGCGCTGAACGGGGAGCGGGACGTCCGCACCGCCCTCGTCGCTGGGCTGGCGGCTGGGCTTGCCGCCGGGACCAAGCTCAACTTCCTGCTGCCGGCCGCGGTGCTCGTGATCGGTCTGGCGGTGGTCGCGCCGCGTGGCGTGAGAGGGCGGGCCTTCGGAGCCGCATCCCTCGCCGCCTTGGCCGGCGGCGGCTACTGGTACCTGCGCAACCTCGTCCACAGCGGCAACCCGCTGCCCTGGATCCAGCACCTCGGCCCGATCGACCTGCCGGCGCCCGAGCAGGCGCTGGGCGGCCGCGAAGCCCACTCGGTCCTCGATTACCTCACCGACGGCGCCGTCTGGTCCGACTGGTTCCTCCCCGGCCTCCACGACGGCCTCTGGCTCCTCTGGCCCCTGCTCCTGGCCGCCGCCCTCGCCGGTCTGCTCCTGACGTTGGCGCCACTCCTCCGCCGACGGGCCGGAAACCGGCCTATGTATCCGGAAATCGGCCCGTCGGCGGGAGCGCTGGCCCTGGCGGGGCTCGTCGGGCTGGCGACGGCGCTGGCATGGCTCGTTGCGCCGACGTCTGCCTCCGGCCCCGACGGGATGCCGCGCGGCTTCGAGTCCGGCCTCCGCTACCTCGCCCCAGCTCTCGTCCTCGGCCTCGCCCTGCTCCCGACCGCACCGCAGCTCCGCAGGGTGTGGTTGAGCTTTGGCCTCCATGAGAGGCCTAACCTCAACCACACCCGGAGATGGGGCCCTAGAGGGGGGCTTGTGGCGGGGGCTGTCGCGCTTCTGCTGGCGATCGGCGTCGGTTACCCGGTGCAGCGGCACTACCTGGAGAAGCGCTACGCGGACCCTTCGTTCACCGCCCCGGGCCTCAACGCCGCCTTCGCCTGGGCCCGCGACGTCTCCGACGCCCGCATCGCCACCACCAGCACCCGCCAGTACCCCCTCTTCGGCACCGACCTCTCCAACCAGGTCGAGTTCCTCGGCACCAAGCAACCCCACGGCGGCTTCGAGGCCCCCAAGGACTGCCGCACCTACCTCCGGCTCCTCGCCGACGGCAACTACGACTACGTAATAGCCACCCGCGACCGTGTCGAGCCCGGCAAGCCCCCGTACCCACCCCAGGCCCGCTGGACCGAAGACGCCGGAGCCACGCCAATCCTGAAGGAGCCCCCGTCGGTCGTCTTCAAGCTACCTGAACAGCTCCGACCCACGGCGTGTAGCTGACCAACGCTTCTTCCGGCGGGTGGCGCGGTAGGGGGTACCACCCCCGAGGTGTCCTCGGGGGTGGTGGGTCCCCTGCCGTGACAGGACCCGCCGGCCAAAAGCCCTCGTCCTCCATACTCCCCACGCCCCCATGGACCACATCCGCAACTTCAGCATCATCGCCCACATCGACCACGGCAAGTCGACGCTGGCCGACCGCATCCTCGAGCTCACCGGCGCCGTCGACCCGAAGAAAATGCAGGCGCAGCTGCTCGACTCGATGGACCTCGAGCGCGAGCGCGGGATCACGATCAAGGCGCAGGCGGTGCGGGTCGAGTACAGGGCCGCCGACGGCCAGGCCTATCACCTGCACCTGATCGACACGCCCGGTCACGTCGACTTCTCCTACGAGGTCTCGCGCAGCCTCGCCGCCTGCGAGGGCGCCCTGCTCGTCGTCGACGCCGCCCAGGGGGTCGAGGCGCAGACCGTCGCCAACACCTACCTGGCAATCGAGAACGGGCTCGAGCTGATCCCGGTCCTCAACAAGGTGGACCTGCCCGGCGCCGAGCCCGACCGGGTCGCCCAGGAGGTCGCCGACCTGCTCGGCGGCGAGCCCGAG
>DASTXV010000048.1:0-3711 GCA_035765335.1 Solirubrobacterales bacterium | reverse complement strand
GACCAGCCCGAGGTCGCCGGCCATGCGCCGGACCTCGTCCGCCTGGTCGGCGAGCACGAAGCTGATCCCCGTCCCCTGGCGGCCGGCGCGACCGGTGCGACCGATCCGGTGGACGTAGGAGTCGCGGTCCTCCGGGGCGTCGTAGTTGACGACGTGGGTGACCCCTTCCACGTCGATGCCCCTGGCGGCGACGTCGGTGGCGACGAGGGCTTCGACCTCGCCGTCCTCGAACCGGGCCAGGGCGCGTTCCCGCTGCCGCTGGCTCTTGTCGCCGTGCATCGCCACCGCTTCGATCTTGCGGCTGCGCAGCCGCTTCACCAGCCTGTCGGCGCCGCGCTTGGTGCGGACGAAGACGAGGGTCGGCCCGGAGTCGGCGTCGCGCAGCTGCTCGACCAGGTGGTCGAGCTTCTCGCCCTGCGTGTCGACCGGCAGGAAGCGGTGCTCGATGTCGGCCTTGGCCTGCTTCGGGGCGTGGGTGTGACGGCGGGCGTCGCGGGTGTAGGCGGTGGCGACCTTGCCGGTGGCACCCTGCAGCGTCGCCGAGAAGAACAGCGTCTGGCGCTTCCCGGGGGTCCGGGAGACGATCCGGTCGACGGCGGGCTTGAAGCCCATGTCGAGCATCCGGTCGGCCTCGTCGAGGACGAGGACGCGGACCTGGTCGAGGCTGACGGCGCCACGGGCGATCAGGTCCTCGAGGCGACCGGGGGTGGCGACGAGGACGTCGGCTTTGCGGGCCGCTTTGATCTGCGGGCCGAAGCCGACGCCGCCGTAGACGGCGGCGATCTTCAGATCGCGGGACTCGGCGATCGGGCGCAGCTCGTCGACGATCTGGCCGGCGAGCTCGCGGGTCGGCGCCAGCACCAGCGCCCCGGTGCTGCCGGGCCTGGGGGAGAGGCGCTCGACCAGCGGGATGCCGAAGGCGAGGGTCTTGCCGGACCCGGTCGGCGACTGGACCAGCAGGTCGTGACCGGCGAGCGCGTCGCGCACGACCAGCTGCTGGATGGGGAAGGGATGGGTGATGTCGCGGCGCGCGAGCGCGCGGATCACCGGTTTGGAGATGCCGAGATCGGCAAACGAAATGATTTGTGATGCTCCTTGCTTGAACTATTAGGGGAGATCCTGCGGCCCCTAGGCGCTCAGCGGCGCATCGAGGAAACCGAACCTCTCGGGTGGCGTTTGGCCAAACCCGACTCCTCCACCGTAGCAGGGCACCCGCGGGAGGCCGGCCTCCTCTGCCCCTTGCAAGATGCCCCATGCACCCGAACCGCCGTTCGCCTCCGAGGACCCGGAGCTGGGTCCGGCAGCTCGTCCCCTGGCGCGGATTGGGGAAAACTTGAGCCCTGAGAGGTGATTTAGCCGAATGTTCTAAAGAACTTCTCGAACAAATGTGGTGCTATTCCTTTCGTGATCAATCCTTCCTCGCGTTTCTCCATTTCCTTCAAGACGTTCCTCGGGGTGCTGGCGACGGTCTGCGCGCTGGCGATCCTCGCGAGCTTGACCGCGGCCGCCGCGACTGCCGGTTCGAATGAGCCTCCAGAACTGAGCCTGACCTTCCCCACCGGGGAGGCGCACCTGAGCGGCTCCCAGGCGTCGGTTTGGTCCACGTGCCGGGGTCCGGAGGCGCGCGTTTGCAGCGGCACCTTGACGCTGACGACGAGCGGGAACAAGCACAGGGTCTCGTTCTCGATAGTCGCCGGCACTAACCAGAGCCTCACCATTCCACTGGGAGCCGACTCGACGGCCAAGCGCATCGTCGCCATCGCTAGAACCGAGCAGGCGAACGGCGTCTACGCGCGCTCCCGGAATGTCCTGCGCCTTCGTTAAGCCGATTTGGATCGCGCTGCTGGCGCTGGTGTTGCTCGGCTCCTTCACGCTCAGCCCGCAGGCGGCTTCCGCCGCGCCGAGGGAATGTGGCTTCGAGGCCCTTGACCCGGAAATCCCCGAATACGCCCGCGCCGGCGGGATGATCGAGATCCCGGTCAACGATTACAGCGGCGGCGAAACCGAATACACCGGGACTGTCCAGGTCACTCCCCTTGGCGGGGCGAGCCGCGTTTATCCCCTCGAAGTGACCGAGAGGGGGGAGACCTCGTCGGGCACCCTCAAGGGCCGTGTCGTGGTGCCGGCGCCGGAGGGCCGGAGCCGGGCGACGCAAGTCGTCATGACCTGGATCGAGAAAGACACGTATGTGTCGGGATACACCGTCGAATGCAGCGCTGGCGACGCGGCGACGATCCCGATCGTCCCGCCGGGCGGGGAGGTCGGCGATCCCTCCGTTCCGCGCTTGGACGGGAGGTACCGGATCAACTACCGGCTCGTGGCATCCGGCATCCCCGGCGCCGATCGATCGGCTCGAGGGGTTTGGAGGTTCCGCCCCCGCTGTCGGTACTTCGGCTGCCCGACCAGGCTGCGTTCGAGCCTCGGCCTGCGCGACACCTTCGCCGTCACCAGCTGGACCGACCGCCACGACTACTTCACGATCAGGTCCTTCGGCCGCAGGGGGTTTTGCGGGGGGACGATCGTCAACCGCTTCACCGGCGAGACGATCCGCCGCTGGAAGATCCGCCGCGCCTACAAGGCGAGCCAGGAAATAACGCTCAGGATCACCGCCGAAACGAGCGCCGGCCGGGCTACCGCCTTCGAAGGCAAGGCCGTCCTCCACATCGAACCAATCGCCAGCGCCGAGCGCCGGGGCTGCCCGCACAAGTACGTGGTCGAACGGATCCGAGGCCACCTGATCCGTTCCTGACGGCTTGATGTAGCTGCTACTGGTCGAGCGGCCCTTGCGGCTGCCCGACGAGGAGCTCGCCGCATGCGCCGGCGAGCATGCCGAAGAGCTGGGGCTACGCGGCTACGACGCGGTCCACCTCGCCCAAGCGGCCGAACGGGTTGGCCTTGGGGTTGCCGGGTTGAAGCAAGGCCACCCCCTGCAGGGCTCCGAAATGCGGCTGAGAGGAGTCGAACCTCCACGGGTGTTTCCACCCACAAGGCCCTCAACCTTGCGCGTCTACCAGTTCCGCCACAGCCGCTCGAGGGCGAGGGATTCTAGATGTTCCCGTGCATCGGGAGTCCGCAGGTTGCGGGCGTCCGGGGGAGGGGGTACTCTGCGAACAAGTGTTCGAAGGCAATTTGCGCCTGTTTGACCCTGGCGACCCGGCTGCGGAGGAAATCGGAACGACGATGGAACTGGACCTGACCAAGAGGCAGAAGGAGATCTTCGACTTCATCCGCAAGTACGCGGCGAAGACCGGCTACCCGCCGACGGTCCGCGAGATCGGCAAAGCCGTGGGGCTGCATTCCTCCTCGACCGTGCACGCCCACCTCGCCAACCTGGAGAAGCTGGGGCTGGTCAAACGCGATCCCTCGAAGCCGCGGGCGATCGAGCTCCTCTTCGACAAGGCGAAACGGACGATCAGCTCCGGCAACGGACTGCCCTTGGTCGGTCAGGTCGCCGCCGGTGAGCCGATCCTGGCCGAAGAGAACATCGAGGAGTACCTCGAGATCCCCGACGTGATCGGCGGGGAGGATGGCGATTACATCCTCCAGATCCGGGGCGAAAGCATGAAAGACGCGGGCATCCTCGAAGGCGACTACGTGATCGTGCGGCCTAGCGACGACGCCGGCAACGGCGAGATCGTCGTCGCCCTGATCGGCGAGGAGGCGACGGTGAAGCGGATCTACCGCGAGAAGGACCACATCCGCCTGCAGCCC
>DASTXV010000047.1:0-17439 GCA_035765335.1 Solirubrobacterales bacterium | reverse complement strand
GCTGGAGGCCTCGTTAAACCCCAGCACAAACCAATACGTGCGGACCATGAGTTCGCCCTCGCCGCTTAGTTAGAAGCTAAGCGCTGTGAGAGTCGGTCCTTCCTCGCCCGCGGGAAGGGGCACCGGCTTCAGAAGCGGGCTTACCCGGGCGGATCGCCCCGTCCGCCAGGGGACATCAAAGAGGGCTCTGTCTCCCGCAGTGCCCGCTGGCGCGGACCCCGGGAGACGAGAATCAAGCGCCAGCTAAGCCTGTAGACACCCTCGCACCGCGTCCGCGGATCCGAGTTCGAATCTCGGCGCCTCCATCAACGGGACCCGCTCCAGCAGCGGGTCCCTGTGTTCTCAGGCAGCGGAGCGGTAGATGAGGCGCATCTTGCTCTTGCGGCAATGCATCCGGGTCGACTCATAGCCGACCTTCACCTTGCAGCTCCACCCGCGGTAGCGGGTCTTGCCCCGGTGGATCTGACGAATGTTCACGGCGGGGTCGATCTCGCAGTCATCGTGTTGCTTGCAAAAGCGCCGGCGCGCTCTGAACGCGATCCGGAAGGCGGGAGCGCAGCGGATGCCCCAGGTCTGGATATAGCTGTAGGCGCCCATCCCGTCTGGAGGGAAACCGCACGTACGGCGCTGCTGTGGCTTTGATCGATTGGCCGTGGGGCGGTAGAGGGACCAGACGTAGGATTCGCCGTCCTCGAAGGTGACCACGAGCTTCGTGTAGAAGAGCTTGAGCTTGTCGGCATCGCCGACCGCAGGCCGGGGCCCCTTGACGGCGATCTGCACCGGATGGCGCTGGAAGCCGTTCCGGTCCTGGTCGTGGTTGTCGACGCGCTTGCCCGTCGCCCTTGCCACGGGCTGGCCCCAGTCTTCCCACTGGATGTCGACCAGGTTGATCAGGTCGTTCGTCGATCCATCGCCGCTGTAGTGGCAGCGATCCGGCTGCTGGCGATAGGTGATCGAGCCTTTCGACGCTCCCCCGGGGCCGCCGATCGGGGCAAAGCCGCATGACATGAAGACGGTTGGAGCCTGGGCCGCCGCCGCGTTGGGCAGGGCAGCTGCCCCGAAGAGCGCGATCCCTGCCGCAACAACGAGCCCCAGTCGCCTCATCGATCCCACCCTACCCTCCATGGACCGTAACTCCCGCTCTCGGCCGGGGTTGGTCTTTGTGAGCCGTGGGTATCCCGGTTTGCCACCTCCATGCGACCCGAGCCTTCCCCAAACCCCATGCTTCACTGGGACCCGGCGGCAGCCGACCCCACACAGCGCCGGATCCATCCGTTGCTGCGGGGCGCTGTCCTGAGCCGGGACCGCTGGACCTGCGCGTACTGCGGCGGCGAGGCCAGCGAGGTCGATCATGTCGATCCCAGGGCTCGGGGCGGCTCGACGACGCCGGGGAACCTGGTTGCCACTTGCCGGTGCTGCAACAAGGCCAAGGGCATCCGCACTCCCGAGGAGTGGCGGCGAGATCTAGCGGTCGAGCGGCTCGTCGTCGAAGCGAAGCGCCGCCGAGGCAGGCGCCGCGCAAGGCCCCGCCGGCGCTGAGGAGGCTGTGAGCTTCCGGCATTCGCTTTGAGGAATAGCCGGGCCTGCGGGAAGTACTTGAATCCCCCTCTATAGAACTCCGCATGCTCAGCGCGTTTGCTCTGGGCCGTGGGACGGGGGAAGGATCCGCAGCGGGGACTCGGGTGGGCGATCAGGCGATTTCGCTTTGAGGCCGACCTGACACAAAGCGCGCTGGCGCAGCGGGTGAACGTGCACCCGAGCCAGATCTCGCGGCTCGAGAAAGGGGCCGACAACCCGCGCTGGGCGACGGTGCGGCGGGTGGCCGACGGGCTCGGCGTCAGCCTGGCCGAGCTCGCCGCCGTCGCCGAGGAATTCGAGCAGCGCCGCCAGTAGCTCTCAGAGAGCGTTGACGATCCGCTGCGCCTCGACGAAGTCGGCCCCGGTGCGCTCGGCATGGAGATTGGCTGCGCCCATCCGGTCTCCTGAGCGGGCCAGTGCCAGCACCTCGGCGTCGACGCCGGCCTCGCTGGTCCCTATGGGGGTGAGAATGCGCGGCGAGATCGTCGACGCTCGCCTGGGGATATCCAGACTCGGCAGACTCGGATGAGGATCCTCCCCTATTGGGAGTTGATAACCCCAGGGGGAGTGATGTATGAACGTCGCCTTCGGCGACCACCAGGTGACGATCTACCAGGGACGTGATGGCGCGGACGATCGGCGCCGCCGTCCACCGTGCGGTCCTCTATCCCGGCTGCTGGCCCGACACCGACGTGCTCTGGGGCGGTGCCCTCGACCGCCTCCATACGAGAACGTCCCCAACCGCAGCGGCCAGGATCCGCACGGCGCGCCCCGCGCGACCCCGGCCGAGCAACAGCTCGTCTCCGACTTCTTCGACGGGGCGATCCTGCATCGCGACGACTGCGGCGGCGGGCCGTGCAACTCGGTCGGCTTCTTGGGGCAGTAAGTAGACCGGAAGTTTTTCCCAAAAGTTCTCTGAATGCTGTATCCTCCCGCGGTTGTGATTTGTCAGCAACCAAAAAGGAGGCTCTATGAAAGGGGCCAAGGAGGCTTAAACAATGGACGCCATCGCGAGCCAGGGGCTTGCGATCGGCTTAGAACTCTGCAAGTACGTGCTCATTCTCGTAGCGTTGCTGGCCCTGATTGGGCTGCGAGAAGGACGCGGAGTCGAGCTGGGGTTCAAAATTCCATCGTTCAGCTTCAACCTAAGAGTGCTGCCCCGCGAGATCCCTGGGATGGGCGCACCCCCGAAAGGGACGGGATCTACTGATGATTTCGCATTGCCGCGCGAGAGTAGGAATGAATTAGAAACTGACTTTGATGACCACCAGCAGGTCGCCTCTCGCGAGCTAAACAGCATCAACGGCCGAGATAGCGAGCCACGCAGAGCTGATAGCTGAGAACAGAGGGGGTCCCGATCGGGACCCCCTCTTTTTGTGCCCCTGCTCAGAGAGCGTTGACGATCCGCTGCGCCTCGACGAAGTCGGCGCCGGTGCGTTCGGCGTGAAGCTTGGCGGCACCCATCCGGTCCCCGGCCCGGGCCAGCGCCAGCACCTCTGGGTCGACGCCGGCCTCGCGCTCGTCGGGCTCGAGGCCGGCGCGCTCGCGCAGCTCCCGCACCTGCTGCTCCAGACGCAGCAGCCGTTCGACGATCTGCGCTTCGCTTAGTCCCTCGACCATGGGCGGGATCGTATCCGGAAGCTCCGGCTTCGCTGGTCCCTATGGGGGGATGCGCGCCTGGCTGAGACAATGGAAACAGCGCTGATGGCAACCGTAATCGCCCAAGAAGCGTCGCTTTCGAGTCTGCTGGGCTCTATGCGCGGCGAGATTGTCGACGCTCGCTTGGGTTATCCAGATGTCCTTCATGTTGGGATACGCGATCGCGACGGTGACCTTTGGCGCTTCGCCACCCAGGATGCAGACTGGTCGCCTAATGATCCTGCTGATCTGGTGGGGCAGGAGATGGAAAAGGCGGATGTCGGCGATGACGGGGAGCTTCGATGCCGGCTTTCGGGAGGCTCTGATCTCGTGGTCAAGCCCTCGGATCGGGGGTCGGATGAGGATCCTCCCCATTGGGAGTTGATAACCCCAGGGGGAGTGATGTTGGAGTTCGGACCCGGGGCTCGCTGGCAGATCAGCAACGCCGACGTGCCGGCGCCTCGTTAACAGGTGGACCGCTACGTCGCCTTCCTGCGCGGGATGAACCTCGGTGGGCGGCGGATCAAGAACGAGGAGTTGCGGCGGCACTTCGAGGAGATGGGGTTTGAGGAGGTGGCGACCTTCCGGGCCAGCGGCAATGTGGTCTTCGCGACGGCGAAGCGGGAGGCGGAGGAGAAGTTGGCGCGGCGGGTTGAAGCGGAGCTGGGGGAGCGGTTGGGGTACGAGGTGCCGGTCTTCCTGCGCAGCGTCGAGGAGGTGGCGGCGATCGCGGCGCGGGAGCCGTTCGACGCTGGCGCGGTGAAGAAGTCGAAGGGGAAGCTGCAGGTCTCCTTCCTGCAGAAGAAGCCGAGCGCGGCGGCGAGGAAGAAGGCGCTGGCGGCCGCCACCGAGGACGACCTGCTGGCGATCGAGGGGCGCGAGCTCTACTGGCTGCCGAGCGGTGGCATCAGCGAATCCGAGCTGGACTGGAAGCCGATCGAAGCCGCGCTGGGCCCGGGGACGATTCGCACCATGGGCACGGTCGAGCAGATCGCCGCGAAGCACTGCGGTTGAGGGTGGGGTGCTGGGGGGCGGCGGATCAGAGCAGACCCATGCGCAGGCGTTCCACGCCGTTGCGGGGCCTGATGAATGACACCGTGACCTCCTCTGTCTCGGAGACCCTGATCGCCAGCGCCTCGCTGATCACGTGGAAGCCCACGGGGAGGGCGCCGGTGCCGTGGTAAAGGCCGCCGCAGGAGCACTCGCACGAGGTCACCGAGCTGCGGGCTTTGACGCAGGCGGATGCGCACTTTTCGACGTTGGCGAAGTCTCGGAAGACCAATACGCCGCCGTAGGCGTAAGCCAGCTGGGCGATGATCTCGTCCAGCCACGAGTAGGACATCTCCCACCACCAAGGTCCCTCTTTGACCAACTTCGGCTTGCGGTGTCTGTTGCCCCTCAGCCATTCCCCTACCCCTTGCTCTGGGGGAACCCGGACTCGCAGCGTCGAATGTCCGTCGTGCCGCACTCGGGGGTACTTCGGAAATCTCTCCGCCCACAGAGCCTCCACTCCCTCTCGGCCGATGTCGTCGCTGCTCGGCAGCACTCGATTCGATGCCGGCTCGATTGCTTCCTCCCGGCGTGCCACCTCCTCCCGTATCAGCACCTCGATGTTCGGGTCGGGAGCCGGTTCGTCATCTCTGCCGATCAGCAGGATCCAGTAGCCGTCTGGATCGCGAATAGTGCAGAAGAGGGGACTTTCCGGACCTTCCAGGTGATATGGCGACTGATTCGGTTGCGCCCCCAGGGTGGCCAATCGCTGCAGGACGGCTTCTAGATCTCCCACCTGAAGGGAGAGATGGCTGTACCCGTTGCCGAGCTTGTAGGGGCCGGCTTCCGGCCGGTGGATGAGCTGCAGGCGGGGAAGGACTTCCGCTGGCAGTCCCAGAAGGATGTGGGTCGCGTCCTTGGGGCCCGGGTGGCGTCCTCGCTCCTCGAACCCGATCGCTCCATAGAAGGCCAGGCTGCGGGCGATCTCCGCTACGCGGTAAGCAGGATTCAGGAATCGGGTTGCTGGAGCTTGCATCCGGTAGTCCTTGTTCTAAAGCTTAGGAACGCGGCGACGTTTTCCAGGCCGATGGAGCGACCCGCAAGGTTCACGGCGCGGGCGGAGGAGCGGCATGTGGCCCGCGCTTTGGCCAGTTCGGCGAGGTGCCCGAGCGGTCCCGGCATGGGATGAAGGTCAAGGCCGGCCGGTCCCATTACCTTGGTCGTTGCCATGGCAATCGCGACCGCAACCTCGCTCGACGTCTACGTCGGCGGCAAGCTGCTCTTCGAAGACGTCGGCTTCAAGCTCGAGCTGGGGGAACGGATGACGCTCTCGGGGCGCAACGGCGCCGGCAAGTCGACGCTGCTGCGGGTGCTGGCGGGGGAGCTGGCGCCCGATGCGGGGTCGCTGACCGTGCAGCGCGGGGCGCGGGTCGCCCTCCACGACCAGCGGCCGCCGCGCGCCTCGGAGATGGCGCTGGGCGAGTACGTCTTCTCCGGTCGCACCGACATGCTCGAGGCCGAGGCCGAGCTGGAGCGGCTGGAGGGGGAGATGTCCGGCGAGACCAGCGAGGAGACGATGCGCGCCTACGCCGCCGCCCAGCAGCGGCTTGAAGCCGGCGGCGGCTACCGCTGGCGCGACGACGTCCTCGCCGTCCTCCGCGGCCTCGGCTTCAGCGGCGAGGAGGCCGACCGGCCGCTCTCGACCTTCTCCGGCGGCGAGCTGACCCGCGCCTCGCTGGCGCGCGCCCTCGCCACCCGCCCCGACCTGCTGCTGCTCGACGAGCCGACGAACCATCTCGACATCCCCTCGCTGGAGTGGCTGGAGGGCTACCTGGTCGAGCTCGACGCCGCCGTCGTCCTCGTCGCCCACGACCGCTGGTTCCTGGAGGCGGTCGGAACCTCGGTGCTGGAGCTGGAGGCGGGCCGGGCTCGCTTCTTCGCCGGCCCCTGGCACGCCTGGCGCGAAGAGCAGGCGAAACGGGAGATCGCCCTCGGCAAGGCGATCGAGCGCCAGCAGGCGGAGATCGCGCGGATGGAGCGCTTCGTCGAGCGCTTCCGCTACAAGGCGACGAAGGCGCGGCAGGCGCAGTCGCGGGTGAAGATGATCGAGAAAGCCAAGCGCGACGGGCCGATGGCCGAAAAGCGCGACGACCGCCAGCTGCGCTTCCACTTCAAGCCGCCCGAGCGGCCGGGCCGGGTGGTGCTGAAAATGGTCAACGGGACGCTCGAGGTGCCGGGGCGGACCCTGCTCGCCGGCGCCAACCTCGAAATCGAGCGCGAGGAACACGTCGTCCTCGTCGGCCCCAACGGCGCCGGCAAGACGACCCTGATCGAGACCCTCGCCGGCGCGCGCGAGCCTGCCGCCGGCAGCGTCCGCACCGGCCACAACGTCAAGATCGGCTACCTCTCCCAGCACGCCGAGACCGCGGCCGGCAGCGGCTCGGTGCTGGACGCGGCCAAGCGCGAGACCGGCCTCAACGAGAACCAGTCGCGGGCCCTGCTCGGCGGCTTCCTCTTCTCCGGCGGCGACGTCGAGAAGCAGCTCTCCGAGATCTCCGGGGGCGAGCAGCGGCGGCTCTCGCTGGCGATCCTCGTCGCCTCCGGCGCCAACGTCCTGATTCTCGACGAGCCCACCAACCACCTCGACATCGAGAGTCGCGAGGCGCTCGAGGACGCCCTGACCGAGTTCGAGGGCACGGTCCTGCTCGTCTCCCACGACCGGGCGCTGCTGGAGGCGGTCGGCAGCCGCACCCTCGTCTGCGAGGGCGGCAGGCTCGAGAGCCACCCCAGCGGCTGGGCCGAGTACCAGCGGCGGCGCGACGAAGAGGAGGCCGAGGCGGAGGCGGCCGCCAAGCCGCGCTCCTCCGGCGGCAAGAAGTACAGCGCCACCAAGCCGGCGCAGAAAGCGGCGCGCAAGGCGGCGAAGCTGGAGCAGCGGATCGAGCGGGCCGAGGCGGACCTGCAGGCGCTGGAGGACGAGCTCGCCGACCCCGCGGCGTGGTCGAGCCCGGGGCGGGTCGAGCGGGCGACCAAGCGCCACGCAGAGGCGAAGGCGGCCGTCGAAGAGCTGTACGCCGAGTGGGAGGCCGCGCAGGCCGAAGCCGAGGGCGCGGCTACCTAACCGAGCGGTTGCTCGAGGACGACCCGCGCGCCCTTGGCCGGCGTCAGGGTGATGTTGCGGACCCGGACCCGCTCGGGCTTGGGGTCGGCGGGGCGCAGCTCGGCCCGTTCGACGAACTCGCGCAGGATCGTCCGCATCTCGTATTCGGCGAAGGCGGCGCCGATGCAGCGGCGGACGCCGCCGCCGAAGGGGATCCAGGCGTAGTTGTCGGCCTTGCCCTCGAGGAAGCGCTCGGGGCGGAACTCGTAGGGGTCCGGGAAGACGTCCTCGCGGTAGTGGAGAGCGGCGATCGCCGGCAGGACGAAGGTGCCGGCGTCGAGCTCGTAGCCCCCGACCGTCGCCGGCGCGGTCAGCTTGCGGGCGACGTCGACGATCACCGGCCGCGAGCGCAGCGTCTCCTTGACGGTCGCGTTCAGGTAGTCCTCCTCGCCGGCGGCGAGGGACTCGCGCAGCCGCGCCAGCACCCGCGGGTTGCGGACCAGGCGCTCGATCGCCCAGGCGAGCCCGGTGGCGGTGGTCTCGTGGCCGGCGCCGAGCACGGTGACCAGCTCGTCGCGCAGTTCCTGATCGCTCATCGGCTCCCCGTCCTCGTCGCGGGCGCCGAGCAGCAGCGAGAGGACGTCGTCGCGGTCCTCGTGGCCGGGCTCGGCCCGCCGCAGCCGGATCTCCTCGTAGATGAACTCGTCGAGCGCTTCGCGCGAGCGGACGAAGCGCGGCCAGGGGCTGCCCGGGCCGAGGTTGCGGCGCAGGATCGGGAAGGAGGTGATGACGCCGACGCGGTGGGCGAAGTCGTCGATCAGGCGCTCGAAGCGGGCGAGCCGGTCGGTGTCGTGGACGCCGAAGACGGCGCGCATGATCACCGCCAGGGTGATCCGCTGGGTGTGGGGGCGCATCGCGAACGGCTCGCCGACCGGCCAGCTCCGCATCTCCCGGCGGGTCATCTCGACGATCAGCTCGCCGTAGCGCCGCACCCGCTCGCCGTGGAAGGGCGGCAGCAGCAGCTTGCGCTGGCGCATGTGCGGCTCGTCGTCGAGGGTGAGGACCGAGTTCGGCCCCAGCGCCGGCTCCAGCACCGTCGCGTTCGCCTCCCCGGCGTGGAAGACCGAGGGAGCGCCGGTGAAGACCGCTTTGACCAGGTCGGGCCGGGCGACGTAGACGATCCGGCCGAAGAAGGGGAAGCGGACGGTGAAGATGTCCCCGTAGCGGCGCTGGTAGGAGGCGAGGAACCCGAGCGGGTCGCGCGCGTAGCGCAGCGCCTGCCCAAGCGCCGGCGTCCGCGGTCCCGGCGGGAAGGCCATCAGAAGACGATCGTGCGGTCGCCGTCTAGGAGGACGCGGTCGTCGAGGTGGGCCATCACGGCGCGGGCGAGGACCAGGCGCTCGATGTCGCGGCCGATGCGGATCATGTCGGCGACCTCGTCGCGGTGGTCGACCGGCTCGACGTCCTGGGCGATGATCGGGCCGGCGTCGAGCTCGGCGGTGACGTAGTGGGCGGTGGCGCCGATCAGCTTCACCCCGCGCTCGTAGGCGCGGTGGTAGGGGTCGGCGCCGACGAAGGCGGGCAGGAAGCTGTGGTGGATGTTGATCGCCGGGGCAGAGAGGCTGCGGAGGAAGTCCTCGCTGAGGATCTGCATGTAGCGGGCGAGGACGAGCAGGTCGACGCCGTCGAGCAGGGCGAGGATCCGCTGCTCCGCCTCGGCCTTGGTCGCGGGCTCGACCGGCACGTGGTGGAAGGGGAGGCCGACCGCTTCGACCTGGCCGGCGTGGTCCTGGTGGTTGGAGATCACCGTTACCAGCTCGCCGCCGAGGTCGCCGTTGCGCCAGCGCCAGAGCAGGTCGGAGAGGCAGTGGTCCTCGCGCGAGACCATGATCGCCACCCGCTTCGCGCGCCCGGTCTCGTTGAACTCGTAGTCCATCTCGAAGGGCTCGCCGATCTCGCGGGCGAAGCGCAGCTCCAGCGCCTCGCGCTCGGCGTCGGGGACGCGGTCGAAGACCATCCGCATGAAGAAGCGACCCTCGGCGGTGGAGTGCTGGTCGACGTCGACGATGTTGAGCCCGGACTCGGCGAGGAAGCCGCTGACGCGGGCGATCAGGCCGGGCCGGTCCGGGCAGGCCAGCAGCAGTCTCGAAGTCGGCGCCTCTCCCATCCGCCGATCATCGCGGATAGGGTGCCCCCGATGCGGCTCGGAGCGATCCCCGACGGACTGGTGGAGCGGCTGGGGCTGCTCCTGGGCAAGGTGCCGACGCCGATCGGCGAGGCGATGTACTCGATGCCGGTGGCGCGCTCGCTGCAGGTGGCGCAGCGGACCGGGATCCTCGCGGCGCTGGCCGAGGGCCCGCGCGACCCCGCCGAGCTGGCCGAGCATCTGGGGCTGCAGGCGACCGGGACGGTGCGGGTCCTCGACGTGATCGCCACCCTCGGTCACGTCGCGCAGCGGCCGGACGGCCGCTACGAGATGACCAAGAGCGGGCGCAGGTGGCTCGACCCGCGCTCGGACACCTACCTCGGCGACTTCCTCGCCGACACCTACGAGTACTGGGACTGGTACGCGGGGCTGGAAGACCTGGTCCGCGACGGCAGGCACGTCGAGCTGCACGGGAAAGACCCCGACGACCCCTACTGGCAGTCCTACATCCGCGGCCAGTACCAGCTGGCGCGGCTTTCCAGCGCCGAAGTGGCGAAGGCGATCCCGCTGGCCAGGGGCGCCCACTCGGTGCTGGACGTCGCCGGCGCCCACGGCGAGTACTCGATGGCGCTCTGCCGCCGCCACGAGGGCCTGCGGGCGACGGTCGTCGACCTCCCCGGCAGCGCCCGGGTGGGGGAGGAGATCGTCGTCGAGGCGGGGATGCGCGACCGCGTCCGCCACCTCGTCGGCGACATGTTCGAGGTCGACTACGACGGCCACTACGACGCGGCGCTCTGCTTCAACATCGTCCACCACCTCTCGCCCGAGCAGGCGCGGGCGCTGTTCCACCGCATCCGCGCGGTGCTGCGGCCGGGGGCGCCGCTCTGCGTCCTCGACCTCTACGACCGGCCGGAGGGACAGCGGGCGAGCCTCGCCTCCGTCCTCGGCCTCTTCTTCCACCTCACCTCCGGCGCCGACACCTACAGCGTCGACGAGGTCTCCCGCTGGATGAGGGAGAGCGGCTACGGCGGCGTCGAGGTGAAGAAGCTCCGGACCCTGCCGGACCTGCGGCTGCTGGTCGCCAAGGCCGCCTGAGCGCCGCGCAAGCGCCTGCCCAGGATCGCCCTGTGTGACGGTCCCCACACATGAGATCGGCGCGAACCCGCAAGGTTTTGCGCTTGCTCACAAAACGCAAACAATTCACCACGATCTTGCTCTTCCTGCTCGCCTTCCCGGCCGCGGCGCTCGCCGCTGGCGGTGAGGAGACGACCGGCGAGCCGCGGGTCGGACAGGCCCAGGTGGCCGAGATCGCGCCGCTGCAGCGCCCGGTCGACCGCTTCCACCGCCTGATCGCGACGATCTCGGCGGACATCGAGGCCGAAGAACGCGCCCTCGCTCTCGAGCGGCAGCGCGAACGCGAGGAACGCTTCGCCAGCCTCGGCGTCTCGATGGCGACGCTGGAAGCGATCGCCTCCTGCGAGTCCGGCGGCGACCCGACGATCGTCTCCGCCGACGGGAGCTACCGCGGCAAATACCAGTTCGACTTCGGGACCTGGGAATCGGTCGGCGGCAGCGGCGACCCCGCCGCGGCCCCCGAGCACGAGCAGGACTACCGGGCGGCGCTGCTCTACTCGCGCGCCGGCTCCAGTCCCTGGCCCGTCTGCGGCTGACGCCACCCGACGGCGCATCTACGATGCGCGCGATGGCCGAGGAGCAGATTCCGGCGCCCGATCCCAGCGGGCCGCAGCGCAAGCCGCCGAAAGAGGCGATCGCCGAGGCCCACGTGCGGGCGCCGACGCGGGGCAACCGCAAGCTCGAGGGCTTCCTCGCGGCGGTCAACGAGGACGAGCAGGTGCGGGCCTGGTGGTACATGACCCAGGTCCACGCCGAGCGGCTGGGGATGTCGGACCACAGCTGGGTCCACATGCAGATCGTCCTCAACATCGCCCTGCGGCTGTTGCGGCTGCTGGTCAGGGCGGGGGTGGAGCCGGCGATGGTCGCCGACCACGCGATGCGCGACCGCGACGCCGAAGTCGTCGTTGCCGGCGGCGCCCTCCTCCACGACGTCGGCATGTCGATCCACCGCGCCGACCACGAGGCCTACTCGCTGTTCCTCGCCAACGGCGCCCTCCAGCGCCTGCTCGCCGACACCTACCGCGAGCCCGAGCGCACCGTCGTCGCCTCCGAGATCCTCCACGCGATCATCGGCCACCGCCGCCGCGGCGAGCCCTACACGCTCGAGGCCGGCGTCGTCCGCGTCGCCGACGCCCTCGACATGGCCCAGGGCCGCACCCGGATCCCGCTCGAGTCCGGGCACGAGGGCATCCACTCGATCTCCGCCGCCGCCGTCGACGAGGTCAGCATCGGCGCCGGCGAGGAGCGCCCGGTCAAGATCGAGATCCAGCTCAACAACTCGGCCGGCATCTTCCAGGTCGACGATCTGCTCGCGACCAAGATCCGCGGCACCCCGCTCGAGGGCCGGGTCGAAGTGATCGCCCGGGTGGAGGGGGAGACGGAGAAACGCCTCCTCTCAGGGTTCCGGCTGTCCTAGCGGCGGCTAGTTAAAACGCGCCAGGTCGCCGCGGCGCTGTTCCTTGCGCTTCTCCAGGCGGTTCTGGATCAGCGAGAGGACGATCACCAGGGCGGCGAAGAAGGCGATCACGCCGAAGCAGAAGAAGGTGATCGTCTTGTCCGTGACGGGACCGGCGAGGCCGGCGCCCTCGCTGGCCAGCGCCGCGGGGGCGAAGGCGAGCATCAGGGCCACGATCGAGGCCAGGGCTGCGGCGGTGCGCTTCACGGGCGGAAATCTACCGCAACTTCGGGACGCGGCTGTCGCCACCTGTGAAAATCCTGTGAACGCAGGCGGTTGCCGCTCGCCGACGGCATACAATCGGTCTATCCGAATCGCCGTCATCGACACCGACAGCGGCTTCGTCACCGTCCTCGCCCGCCGCGCCGAGGCAGCCGGTTGGCACCTCAACCACGAGAGCGGAGCAGTTCCGCCGCGGGACCTGGTCGCGATGAAGCTGAACGCGCTCCTGGTCGACCCCGCCGTCCTCGGCGAGGAAGCCTGGGACTACCTGGAGCGGGTGGCCTCGATGCTGCCCGACCTCGGCCTCGTCGTCTGCACCTCTCGCGCCACGGTCGGCCAGCGGGTCCGCGGTCTGCGTCTCGGCGCCGACGACTGGATGACGAAGCCCTGCCATCCGGAGGAGGCGATCGCGCGGATCGAAGCGGTCTCCCGCCGGCGCCGCCGTGGCCGGCATGAGTTCGAGACCACGCCGCTCGCCGCCGGCGAGCTGGACATCCGCCCCGATCGCTTCCAGGCCTTCGTCGGCGACGAGGCGCTCGACCTCACCCGGCGCGAGTTCGAGCTGCTCTACCTGCTGGCCGAGGACCGCGGGCAGGTGCTGGAGCGCGAGCAGATCTACCAGCGGGTCTGGGGCTACGCGATGGCGCACGGCGACCGCTCCGTCGACGTCTTCATCCGCAAGCTGCGCAAGAAGCTGGAGGACCACTCGCCGAGCTGGACCTACATCCACACCCACTTCGGCATCGGCTACCGCTTCGATCCGGAACCGGCCGGGATCGTCGAGGAGGAGCTTCGGCCCGCGGAGCCCGATTTCACCGATCGTTCACAGCAGCTTCACGACGAGGTAACCGTCAACAAGTAGCCCCTCGCCATGCTCGCGGGCATGGGACGGCTTGAGATCAAGCCTGAGGAGCACGCGGCCCTCGTCGATGGCCGGCCGCTCGGCCTGACGGTGCGGGAGCTGCAACTGCTGGTCACCCTGGCCGAGCACCCGCAGCGGATCATGACCCGCGAGGAGCTGTTCGCCGAGGTCTGGGGCGGCAAGCCCCGTGGCGACGACCGCTCCGTCGACGTCTACGTCAGCCGCTTGCGGGCGAAGCTGAGCAAGGCGCTGCCCGAGACAAGGCTGATCCACACGCACAACGGCATCGGCTACCGTTTCGCGCCCGAACCCTGATGGCTCGCGCGCTCTTTGTCTGCCTCCACAACGCCGGTCGCTCGCAGATGAGCGAGGCGCTCTTCCGTCGCGCCGCCGAGGGTCGCCATCAGGCCCGCTCGGCGGGAACGACGCCAGCCGATCGGGTTCACCCCGAGGTGGTCGAGGCGATGGGCGAGCTGGGGATCGACCTCTCCGCTCGTGAGCCGCGCAAGTTGACCCGAGCCGACGCCGAGTGGGCCGACGTGGTGGTGACGATGGGCTGCGGTGACGAGTGCCCCTACATCCCTGGCAAGCGCTATCTCGACTGGGATCTCGAAGACCCCAAGGGCCAATCGCTGGGAGCGGTGCGGGCTACCCGCGACGAGATCGGGCGCCGGGTCGAGGCGCTCGTCCGCGAGCTCGACAGCGGCAACTCCGCCGCTTAATCGCTCGCTTTTACATCTTTTTCACACGCTCGACACAGGCACGTAACAAGGTGTCGGTTGCCCGCTGCGACGGTGGCATCACCTGTGAATCGACATGAAGGAGAAAGAGTGACCAGCTCTAAGTGGCTCGCGGCGATCGTCGCTGCGACGATCCTCGTTGTCGGCGTTGCCGCCTGTGGCAGCGACGACGACACCACCGGCGGCAGCGGAGGCGGAGACCTCTCCGGCTCGATCCGCATCGACGGGTCCAGCACCGTGGCCCCGCTGAGCGAAGCGGTCGCGGAGCAGTTCATGGCCGAAAACTCCGGCGTCCGCATCACCGTCGGAACCTCCGGCACCGGCGGCGGCTTCGAAAAATTCTGCGCCGGCGAGACCGACATCAGCGACGCCTCCCGGGCGATCGAGCCCGAAGAGGAGGATGCCTGCAAGAAGGGCGGGGTCGGCTACGAGGAGGTCCACGTCGCCACCGACGCGCTGACGGTGATGATCAACAACGAGAACCCTGTCTCCTGCCTCACCGTCGACCAGCTGGCCGACATCTGGGGCCCCGACTCCGGCATCGACAACTGGAGCGACGTCCCCGGCCTGAAAGAGGGCTTCGACGAGGAGCTGGCGCTGTTCGGTCCCGGCACCGACTCGGGCACCTTCGACTACTTCACCGAAGCGATCAACGGTGAGGAGGGCGTCAGCCGCACCGACTACAACAACGTCGGCGAGGACGACAACGCCACCGTCAAAGGGGTCGAGGGCTCGCCCGGCGGCATGGGCTACGCCGGCTTCTCCTTCTACACGGAGAACGAAGGCAACCTGAAGGCGCTCGAAGTCGACAACGGCAAAGGCTGCGTGCCGCCGTCGGTCGAAGCCGCGCAGAACGGCAGCTACGCCCCGCTGAGCCGGCCGCTCTTCATCTACCCGAGCGAGCAGGCCCTGCAGAAGCCCGAGGTCAAGGCGTTCATCGCCTACTACCTCGAAAACGTCAACTCGGTCGCCGAAGCGCTCGGCTTCGTGCCGCTGACCGAAGACCAGTTGGCGGAAGCGGAAGCGGCCGCCGAAAAGATCGGCCTCTAGCGAACGATGCTGCAGGCGCAGAGCAAGCGCTACGGAGAGCGGGCAATCAAATGGTTGCTCGCTCTCTGCGCAGTTCTGTCCGTGCTGACGACCACGGCAATCGTCGTCTCCCTGATCGGCCCGACGATCGGGTTCTTCGAAATCGTTCCGGCCGACGAGTTCTTCTTCGGGATCGACTGGACCCCCCAGTTCGAGCCCCCCAGCTTCGGCGTGCTGGCGGTCGTCGCCGGCACCCTCAACGTCACCCTTTGGGCGATGCTGTTCGCGATCCCGATCGGGCTCGGAGCGGCTATCTACCTGAGCGAGTACGCCTCGCCGCGGGTGCGCAAGGCGTTGAAGCCCGCGCTCGAGGTCCTGGCCGGGATCCCGACGGTGGCGATCGGGTTCTTCGCCGTCAGCTTCATCCTCCCCGAGATCATCGTCCCGCTCTGGCCCGGCGAGTTCCTCGGCGGTGCTGAAGGCAAACCGTTCATGGCCCTTGCCGCCGGCCTCGGGATTGGCCTGATGATCGTGCCGATCATCGCCTCGATCTCCGAGGACGCGATGTCGGCGGTGCCGCGCGGCCTGCACGAAGGCGCCTATGCCCTCGGCGCCACCAAAGCCAAGGTCGCGGTCCGGGTGATCTTCCCGGCGGCGCTCTCCGGGATCGTCGCCTCGATCGTGCTGGCGATCTCGCGGGCGGTGGGGGAGACGATGATCGTCGTCCTCGCCGCCGGCTCGACGCCGAAGTTCACCCTCAACCCGGTCGAGTCGATCCAGGCGATGACCTCCTACATCGCCACCACCGCCACCGGCGACATCTCGACCGGCTCGGTCGACTACAAATCCGTCTTCGCGGTCGGCGCCGTTCTCTTCGCGATGACGCTGGTCATGAACGTGATCAGCATCCGCCTCGTCCGCCGGTACCGGGAGGTATACGAGTGATGGAGGCGGGCGGCGCGAGCGCCCCGCGGAACCGCCTTGCAGTGGCCGGCGCCCGGTCCACCACCGAGGCGATGCTGCGCAACCAGCCACGGGGAGACGTGATCCGCAACGCCGTCTTCGCCGGCCTCCTCCTGCTCGCGGTGCTGATCGCCCTGGCGGGTCTGATGGCGCTCTTGATCCAGGCCTTCAGCAAAGGCTCCTCGGCTCTCAGCGCCGACCTCTTCACCAACCCGCCCTCGACCGCGTTCCCGGACAAAGCCGGCTACCGGCCGGCGATCATCGGCTCCCTGCAACTGATCGCCGGGGTGATTCTGTTCGTCGTTCCGGTCGGGATCGGGGCGGCGATCTACCTTGAGGAGTACGCCGACAAGTCGCGCTGGTGGAACACCCTGATCGAGGTCAACATCCAGAACCTCGCCGCGGTGCCCTCGATCATCTACGGCATCCTCGGCCTCGCCTTCATCGTCCGCGGCCCGATGGACCTCGGCTTCATCCTCGCCGCCGGCTCGCTGACCCTGGCCCTGCTGGTGCTGCCGATGGTGATCATCGCCGCGCGGGAGGCGCTGCGAGCGGTTCCGGACTCGATCCGCCAGGGGTCGTTGGCGCTCGGCGCCACCCAATGGCAGACGATCCGCACCCAGGTCCTGCCCTCGGCGGTCCCGGGGATCGCCACCGGCGTGATCCTCGCCGTCTCCCGCGCGCTCGGCGAGACGGCGCCGTTGCTGCTGGTCGGGGCGACCGTGTTCGTCACCTTCGACCCGACTCCATTTGGGGCGGACGGCTATTCGGCGATGCCGGTGCAGATCTTCAACTACGCGCTGCGACCGCAGGAGGAGTTCCAGGCGCTCGCCGCGGCGGGAATCATCGTGATGCTCGTCGTCCTGCTGGCGATGAACTCATTCGCGATCTGGCTTAGAAATCGATACGAGCAAAGGTGGTAGGTGAGTGTTGACCGAGCAGACGCCGAAGATCTCGGTGCGGCCTGAGTTCCGCCAGGCGGCGCCGAAGGCGAAGGAGAAGGTGTTCGAGCTGAAGGGCATCGATGTCTCTTACAGCGGCGTCGCCGCGGTGAAGGGGATCTCGATGGACATCGGCCGCAACGAGGTGACCGCGCTGATCGGTCCCTCCGGCTGCGGCAAGAGCACGCTGCTGCGTTGCCTCAACCGGATGAACGACCTGATCCCGACCGCCGAAGTGCAGGGTGAGCTGCTCTACCACGGCGAGGATCTCTACGGGCCGCGCGTGGACCCGGTCCAGGTGCGGAAGCTGATCGGCATGGTCTTCCAGAAACCGAACCCGTTCCCGAAGTCGATCTACGACAACATCGCCTTCGGCCCGCGCATCCTCGGCCACAAGGACGATCTCGACGAGACCATCGAGCGGGCGTTGCGCAGCGCAGCCCTCTGGGACGAGGTCAAGGACCGGCTGGACGACAACGCCTTCGGCCTCTCAGGCGGGCAGCAGCAGCGCCTCTGCATCGCCCGCTGCATCGCGGTCGAGCCCGACGTGATCCTGATGGACGAGCCCTGCTCGGCCCTCGATCCGATTTCGACCGCCAAGATCGAGGACCTGATGATCGAGCTGAAGGAGGAGTTCTCG
>DASTXV010000046.1:0-5864 GCA_035765335.1 Solirubrobacterales bacterium | reverse complement strand
TCTGGCGGCTCAACCGCTCGCTGGCCTTCGACGCCTGGCTGGCGCCGTACGACATCGACCAGTCGAAGGCGCACGCCCGCGGCCTCTGCCAGATCGGCGTCCTCAGCGAGGACGAGCTGGCCCAGATCGAGGACGGTCTCGACCGCGTCCGCGCGCGGATGGGAGAGCACGGCTTCGAGTTCGAGCCGGCCGATGAGGACATCCACATGGCGATCGAGCGCCTGCTCGGCGAGGAGATCGGGCCGCTCGCCGGCAAGCTCCACACCGGCCGCTCCCGCAATGACCAGGTCGCCACGGACGTGGCGATGGTCGTGCAGGCGCACTCGCTGCGGGCGATCGAGCTCTGCGGGGCGACGATGCAGCGCCTGCTCAGCCTCTCCGAGGCCCACAAGGACTGGACGATGCCCGGCTACACCCATCTCCAGCGGGCCCAGCCGGTCTACCTCGGCCACCACCTGCTCGCCTACTTCTGGATGCTCGCCCGCGACGTCCTCCGCTTCCAGTTCGCCCTCGACAGCGCCTCGGTGATGCCACTCGGCTCCGGCGCCCTGGCCGGCGTCAACTGGGAGATCGACCGCGAGGCGGTCGCCGACGACCTCGGCTTCGCCCACGTCAGCCACAACTCGATCGACGGCTCCTCGAACCGGGACTTCGTCCTCGACTACCTGTCCGCCGCCTCGACCTGCGCGATGCATCTCTCGCGCCTCGGCTCGGAGATCGTGATCTGGTCGAGCAGCGAGTTCGGCTTCTGCGAGCTCGACGAGTCCTTCTCCTCGGGCTCCTCGATCATGCCGCAGAAGAAGAACCCCGACTCGGCCGAGCTGCTGCGGGCGAAGAGCCCACGGGTCGCCGCCTCCCACCAGACCCTGCTGGGGGTGATGCACGCGTTGCCGCTCACCTACGGCAAGGACATGCAGGAGGACAAGGAGCCGCTCTTCGACGCGATCGACACGATCGAGGCCTGCCTCGACGCGACCGCCGGGATGCTCGACGGGATCGAGTTCCACCGCGTGCGGATGGAGGCGGCCTCCGGCGACGAGATGCTGGCGGCGACCGAGGTCGCCGACCTGCTGGTCCGCCGCGGCGTCCCCTTCCGCGAGGCGCACGGGATCGTCGGCGGCCTGGTGCGCGACGCGGTCGAGCGCGGTAAGAGCCTCTCGGAGCTGACGCCGGAGGAGCTGCGCGAGCGCTCCGAGCACCTCGACGTTTCCTACTACGAGGTGCTGCGGCAGAGCAGCTGGCTGGAGTCGAAGCGGATCGCCGGCGGCACCGGCTCGGCGCCGCTGGCGCGGCAGATCGAGGAGGCGCGGCAGACGCTGGCGGCGGTTCAGGCGCGCCTCCAGCAGGAGGCTTCCTAACCGCGCTGTGGCCGGCCGCCTGGAGCGCGAGTTCTTCGACCGCTCGGTCCACGAGGTCGCCCGGGACCTGGTCGGCTGCACGCTCCTCTACGAAGGCTGCGGCGGCGTCATCGTCGAGACCGAGAGCTACGAGGCCGACGACCCCGCCTGCCACGCCTACGTCGGCCTGACCGAGCGCACCCGGGTCCTCTTCGGGCCGCCCGGCCGCGCCTACGTCTACCTCTCCTACGGCATCCACAGCCTCCTCAACGCCGTCGCCGAACCGGAGGGCGAGGCGGCGGCGGTGCTGATCCGGGCCCTGGAGCCGACCCACGACCTCGACCGGATGCGCGCCCGCCGTGGCGACAAGCCCGACGCCGAGCTCTGCTCCGGCCCCGGCAAGCTGACCGAGGCGCTCGGGATCGACCTCTCGCACAACGAGGCCGACCTCACCCGCGAGCCCTTCCTGCTGGTGCCGCCCGAGGGATCGCCGCCCGACGTCGTCACCGGCCCCCGCATCGGCATCACCAAAGCGGTCGAGCTGCCCTGGCGCTTCTGCGCCGCCGGCAGCCGCTTCGTCTCGCGGCCGCGGCCCCTGGCATAGCCGCGGCGCTTTACCCGGCGGTGACCCCGCCGCCGCCTTCCGGCACTACTTCGGGCGCGGCTTCTTCGGGCGCGGCTTCGGGGGTGACTTCGGTTTCCGGAGCCGGTTCTTCGACTTCCGGTTCCGGCGTCGCTTCGTATTCGCCTTCTTCGGGCGGGACGTAGCTTTCGGTTTCGGCTTCGGGCACGTAGCTTTCGACTTCGCTCGGGTCGAACTCCTCGCCTTCTTCGCGGGCGGCCTTCCGCGCCGCCTTCTCCGCCGCGTTCTCGGCTTTGATCTCCTGCCAGGCGGAGATCACCGAGGCCCAGATCAGGGCCGGGAAGGTGCCGCCCATCACCGGGCCGCCGTTGTAGAGCGTTTCCATCGGCGTGGTGGAGTCGGGGTAGCCGACCCAGACGCAGGCGGTGACTTCGTCGTCGATGCCGCCGCAGAACCAGGCGTCGCCGTTGTTCTCGGTCGTCCCCGTCTTGCCCCACTGGCCTTCGGCGCCGACCTGGGCGTTGGTGCCGGTGCCGCTGGAGACGACGCTTTCGAGCATGCTCTTCGCCGTTTCCACGTCTTCCTGGTCGAAGACCTGCTCGTGCAGCGAGTCGTTGTCGCCGCCCTTGATCGTGTCGCCGTCGCCGTTGGTCACCTGCAGGATCGAGACGGGGCTGTTGCCCGGGCGCGGCGCCAGCGTGCCGCTGACCTTGTCGCCGTCGTTGCCGATCGTGCTGTAGGCGTAGGTCCAGCCGAGCGGCGTCACGCCTTCGGCCAGACCGCCCAGGACCATCGCCGGGTTGGTCGAGATCGGGTCGTCGTAGCCGGCCTTGTGGATGCTCCCCGCGATCGCCTTGGTTTTCGCCCGCACCGTCTTGCCCTTCAGCCCTTCCAGGGCGAGGGCGGCGTAGACGGAGTTGTCGGAGTTGGTGGTCGCGCAGAAGAGGTCGCAGGAGCCGGCGTAGGCTTCGCCGTCGTTGGTCACCTCGAACAGTTCCTGGCCCTTTTTGCCGAAGGCGAAGGTCCGCGGTTCGGAGGCGAAGACGGTGTAGGGGGAGATGCCCTGTTCCAGGGCCGTGATCAGGGTGAAGGGCTTGATCGAGGAGCCGGGCTGCCGGTGCCCCTGGGTCGCCAGGTTGAACGGCCGCGTCTCGAAGTCGGGGCCGCCGACCATCGCCTTGATCCCGGCGTTGCGGTTGTCGATCACCACCACCGAGGCGGTCGCGGGCGAGTAGCCGAGGTAGGAGTTGACCGCTTCTTCGGCCGCTTCCTGCAGCTGCAGGTCCAGCGTCGACTTGACTTTGAGGCCGCCGAAGAAGGCTTTGGCGGCGCCGTAGCGTTCGACCAGCTGCTGGCGCAGGTAGGCGGTGAAGTAGGGGGCGGCGGAATCGAGGCTGGGCGGCTCGATGCTGGCCGGCGAGGGGAGGGCCTGCTGCTGGCCTTCGCGCATCTGTTCTTCGGAGATGTAGCCATGTTCGGCCATCCGTTCCAGCACCAGGTTGCGCCGCGCCAGCGCGTTTTCGGGGAAGATCTTGGGGTCGTAGGCGGAGGGCGACTGGATGATCCCGGCCAGCAGCGCCGCCTCCCAGGGCTCGAGCACGGTGGCGCAGGGTTCGGTCTCGGTGCCGCACCCGGGGTGGGCGGCGCCGAAGTAGGTGCGGGCGGCGGCCTCGATCCCGTAGGCGCCCTGGCCGAAGTAGACGGTGTTGAGGTACTCGGTGAGGATCTTGTCCTTGCTCCATTTGCGCTCGAGCCGGTAGGCCAGCGCCGCCTCCTTGAACTTGACGAAGAGCGAGCGGTCGCCCTGGGCGAGCAGCGCGTTCTTGACGAACTGCTGGGTGATCGTCGAGGCGCCCTGGGCGGCGCTCATGCTGAGGATGTCTTTGACGAGGGCGCGGCCGATGCCCTGGAAGTCGACGCCCTCGTGTTCGTAGTAGCGCGCGTCCTCGATCGAGACCACCGCGTTCTTGATGTTGGGGGAGATCTGTCCCGAGCTGAGCAGGATCTTGTTCTGATCGCTGGTCAGGGTGCTGATGAACTGGCCGTTGGCGTCGACGAGTTCGCTGTTCTTCGAGGCCTTGTACTGGGCGAAGTTGTAGATCGCCGGCAGGTCCTGCGAGACCGCGGCCATCATCCCGAAGACCATCGAGACCGTGGCGAGGATCCCGAGCCCGAGCAGCACGAAGAGGAACCGCAGCTTCTTCAGGCGCGGTTTCTGTTTCGGGGGAGGCGCGGGTGGTCCCGGCGGCGTGGTCGCGGAAGCCGGGGGGATGGGCGGAATTTCACCGCCGTCACTGCGCCGGCGCTTTAGTCCTAGGACAGCCATCTATAAGAGGGCAACAAAAAGAGGCTCGACGTCCGTGGCGGACCGCCGAGCGAAGGCGGCAGTTTAGCATTGCCCGGATGTCGGATTTGACGCGAAACGCCGTCGACGTGCTCCCCGCGGGACGGCTCGAGGCGCAGTTGAAGGATGGGAAGCCCCTGCGCGTCAAGCTCGGGATCGATCCCACGACCGCCGACATCCACCTCGGCCACACGGTCGTCCTCGAGAAGCTGGCCGAGTTCCAGCGCGCCGGTCACCAGGTCGTCCTCATCATCGGCGACTTCACCGCCCGGGTCGGGGACCCCAGCGGGCGCTCCAGCACCCGCCCCATGCCCTCGGCGGAGGAGATCGAGGCCAACGCGGCGACCTACCAGGAGCAGGCCTTCAAGATCCTCGACCGCGAGCGGACCGAGGTCCGCCGCAACAGCGAGTGGCTGCGGATGGAGCCGGAGGCGCTGCTGGGGCTGCTGACGCAGACGACGGTGGCGCGGCTGCTCGAGCGCGACGACTTCCAGAAGCGGATGGCGGCGGGGCAGCCGATCGCGGCGCTGGAGCTGCTCTACCCGCTGCTGCAGGGCTATGACTCGGTCGCGATCGAAGCCGACCTCGAGCTCGGCGGCACCGACCAGAAGTTCAACCTGCTGTTCGGGCGCGACATCCAGACCGCCTACGGGCAGGAGCCGCAGTCGATCATGACCCTGCCGATCCTGGTCGGCACCGACGGCGTCCAGAAGATGAGCAAGTCGCTCGGCAACTACGTCGGCGTCACCGACCCGCCGGAGGAGATGTTCGGGCGCCTGATGAGCATCCCCGACGAGGCGATGGACGAGTACTACCGGCTGCTGCTGGGGGCGGAGCGGCCGCAGGGACCGCCCAACGAGGCCAAGCGGGAGCTGGGCCGGCGGATCGTCGACCGCTTCCACGGCGAGGGAGCCGGGGCGGCCGCCGAGGAGCGCTTCAACCGGGTCCACGTCCAGCACGCGGTGCCCGACGACATCCCCGAGCTCGACCTGGGGGAGTTCCGGGCCGACGGCAACGGCCTCGTCTACCTGCCGCGCCTGCTCGCCGGCGCCTTCGGCCTCAGCAACAGCGAAGGCCGGCGCCTGATTCGGCAGGGCGGGGTGAAGCTGGACGGGGAGGCGTTGCCCGCAGAGCCCTTGGACCTGGAGGTCGGTAGTCTGGACGGGCGCGTGCTGCAGGTGGGGAAGCGACGCTTCTGCCGCCTGAGGGCCACCCCCTAGACAGCCGCCGTCTGCAGTGCTATATTTCTCGGTCCTTCTTGGGGCTGCCACGGCAGCCCCAAGCGCTGAGAGCGGCGAGACCCGTCGCGGAGGCGCAGTGGTCTTTGAAAACTGAGCAGCGTGCATCTCCGCGGACCCAAGCAACGGTCTGCGGAATGTTCAGCCCGACCCATTCGGTGCGCCAGCGTGCCGGATGGTCTTGATTTACCTCGTCATGTCGGTCGTCGTACTTGTGTACACGGCGGCCAACTGAGATATGACAGGCTCTCTGTAGAAGTACCTTTCACGGAGAGTTTGATCCTGGCTCAGGACGAACGCTGGCGGCGTGCTTAACACATGCAAGTGGTGCGACGAACCAGGGCTTGCCCTGGGGCAAAGCC
>DASTXV010000045.1:0-23455 GCA_035765335.1 Solirubrobacterales bacterium | reverse complement strand
GTACCTCGAGCGCCTCGGGCAGCTGCCCGGCCGCGTGATCGCCTGCGTCGGCGGCGGCTCGAATGCGATCGGGATGTTCCACCCCTTCATCGAAGACCCCGAGGTCGAGCTGATCGGCGTGGAGGCGGCGGGCGAGGGCATCGAGAGCGGACGTCACGGCGCACCGCTCTCCGTCGGCGGCCAGGGCGGCGTCCCGCACGGCTCCTTCAGCGCGATCATGCAGGACGAGGAGGGCCAGATCACCGAGGCCCACTCGATCAGCGCCGGTCTGGACTATCCGGGCTCGGGCCCCGAGCACGCTCACCTGCGCGACACCGGGCGCGCGCGCTACGAGGCGATCACCGACCAGGAGGCCCTCGCCGCCTTCCACACGGTCGCCCGCCTGGAGGGGATCATCCCGGCGCTGGAGTCATCGCACGCTCTGGCGTGGCTACTGGAGAACCCGGGGGAGGAAGGCTTCGACGTGCTGTGCCTCTCCGGCCGAGGCGACAAGGACATGGCTGAGGCCACGGCCCATCTCAAACCACCGAGCAGCGTCCTGCCATGAACGGGGAGGAGCGGATCGCAGCGGCCTTCAAGGCGGCCGCCGACGAAGGCAGGGCGGCGCTGATGCCGTACATGATGGCCGGGTACCCCGACCGGGAGACCGGGCTGGCGGTGGCTGCCGCCTACGCCGACGCGGGCGCTGACCTGATCGAGCTCGGGGTGCCGTTCTCCGACCCCCTCGCCGACGGGCCGACGATCCACGCGGCGGCGACGGCGGCGCTGGAGGCGGGGGCTACGCTGAGGACGGCGCTGGAGGTTTGCGAGTCGGTCTCCGACCGGGTGCCGGTGATCTTCATGGCCTACGCGAACATGGTCCTCGCCCAGGGAGGCGCGGCCGAGTTCGCCGAGCTGGCGCGGGCGGCCGGGGCCGCCGGCGTCATCGTCCCTGACCTGCCGCTGGACGAGGCGGGCGAGGTGCGGGAGGCATTCGCGGCCGCGGGGCTGGCGTTGGTGCCGCTGCTGGCGCCGACCACCCCGGCCGAGCGCCGCCGCCGCATCTGCGAGGCGGCGCGGGGCTTCGTCTACGTCGTCTCCACCGTCGGCACCACCGGCGAGCGGGCCGAGATCCCGCCGGCCCTGACCGAGCTGGTCGCGGCGACCAAGGCCGACGCCGCCACCCCGGTCGCGGTCGGCTTCGGGATCGGCACCCCCGAGCAAGCCGCCCAGGTGGGGGAGATCGCCGACGGGGTGATCATCGGCAGCCGCCTCGTCCGCGCCGCCGGCGAGGGCGGCTCGGCACAGGGCGCCGCCGACGCCGTCGCCTCGTTCCTCAGCCAGACGCGCGTCTCGCTGGCTGGATAGGATTCCGCGCGCTATGGGAATGACCGTAACCCTCTTCCTCGCGATCGCCTTGACGACGATCGGCTACGCCGTATTCGGCCAGGGCGGCGGCGTCGCCGGCATGGTCTTCTTCGGCGTGCTGCTGATCGGCGCCGCGATCAGGGTCCTGCAGTCGACGATTTCTAATTCGGACCTGCGCTAGCCCGATCGCCGGCTAGCGTCGGGTGGCGATCAGCTGCAGGTATTCCGGCTCGACCACGAGCGCGCGGTTGCCGCCGACGCTCAATTCCTCGAGGATCGCCTTCAGGTCGGCGGTCAGCCCCTCTTCGCCCTCGGGGCCGGCTTTCTCGTAGGCGGATTTGATCGGCCCGAAGTAGCTGCGGAAGAAGTCCAGGTAGTGGTCGGCGGAGCGGAACGCCTGGCGCGATTTCATCCGCCTGGCCCGCAGCTCGGTGACGGAGTCACCGAGCAGCCCCCTGACGTGGTCCTCGGCTCCCCAGAGCACGGGCGGTTTGAAGCCCGGCGGCGGCCCGCCGGTGTGCTTGGTGATCGCCGCGAAGAAGTCCTGCAGCCCCCCATCCGGGCACCAGCTGGAGAGGCCGATGCGCCCGCCCGGCTTGGTCACCCGCAGCAGCTCGGCGGCGGCCTTCTCGTGGTCGGGAGCGAACATCACCCCGAAGGTGGACATCGTCACGTCGAAGCTTGCCTCGTCGAAGGGCAGGGCCTGGGCGTCGGCCTCGACGAACTCGATCTCCAGCCGCTCCGCCGCCGCCCGCTCGCGGGCGCGCTCCAGCAGCGCCGGCACGAAGTCGGAGCCGACCGTGTTCCCCCAGGCTCGGCGCGCGGCCGCGATCGCGCCGTTGCCGCTGCCGCAGGCGACGTCGAGCACCCGCTCGTCGGGGACGATGTCGAGCGCCTCGGCGAGGTTCTCGCTGACGTTGTAGACGAGCCCCGCGACCATCGCGAAGTCCCCCTCCGACCAGATCGCCTGCTGGGTCTGGGTCGCTGCCTGGAAGTCCGGCGCGTCGTTCATCGAACCCACCCTCTCACGTGAAGAACCGTTTCGCTATCTCCAGCATCTCGAGGTCGACCTCCTTGACCTTGACCGCCTCCTCCAGCGGCACCGCGGTCATCTTGGTGCCCTGGATCGCCGCCATCTTGCCGAAGTCGCCGGCTTTCGCCATCTCGTAGGCGTGGGCGCCGTAGAGGGTGGCGAGGACGCGATCGGTCGAGGTCGGGGTGCCGCCGCGCTGGACGTGGCCGAGGACGGTGACGCGGGTCTCGTAGCCGGTGCGGGCCTCGAGCTCGCTGGCCAGCGCCGCGCCGATGCCGCCGAGGCGCGGGTAGCCGTATTCGTCGCTGTCCTTGATCGGCTGGATCAGCCGTTCCTCGCCGCTTTCGAAGGCGAGCTTGGCGCCCTCGGCGACGACGACGATCGAGAAGTCCTTGCCGCGGTCGTGGCGGCGGGTGACGTCCCGGCAGAGATCCTCGACGGTGCTCGTCTGCTCGGGGATGACGATCGCGTCGGCGCCGCCGGCGAGGCCGGCGTAGGCGGCGATCCAGCCGGTGTTGCGGCCCATCACCTCGACGACCATGATCCGGTCGTGGGACTGGGCGGTGGTGTGGAGGCGGTCGATCGCGTCGGTGACGATCTGCACCGCGGTGTCGAAGCCAAAGGTGAAGTCGGTGCCGCCGACGTCGTTGTCGATCGTCTTCGGGACGCCGACCAGGGGCAGGCCGCGGTCGGCGTGCAGCTGGCGGGTGATCTCCATCGTGTGCTCGCCGCCGATCGCGACGACGGCGTCGAATCCCTGCTCCT
The DNA here is from genome assembly GCA_035765335.1 of Solirubrobacterales bacterium. Taxonomy (GTDB): domain Bacteria; phylum Actinomycetota; class Thermoleophilia; order Solirubrobacterales; family 70-9; genus VAYN01. The sequence goes on along the minus strand of DASTXV010000045.1, from coordinate 20,310 downwards.
CGAAGGCCCGCGCCACCTTGTCGACCGCGCCTTCGCGGATCGGCTCGAAGCTGGAGGTGCTGAGGATCGTCCCGCCCAGGTGGAGGATGCCGGAGACCGCGCGCATGTCGAGCGGGAGGTAGTCGTCCTCGGCGAGGCCGCGGTAGCCGCGGCGGATTCCGACCGCCTCGTCGCCGCGCTGCATCGCCGAGCGGGCGACGGCGCGGATCGCCGCGTTCAGCCCCGGACAGTCTCCGCCTGCGGTGAGCACCCCGATCTTCATCCCGTGCGAGTTTAGGATCGGTCGCCGTGCCGCGCCTTGCAGCCATCCTGATCGCCTGTGCCCTGGCCCCGCTCCTGGCGGCCGGCTGCGGCGAAGAGGGCGCCGGCGAGGGGGCGGAGCTGACCGTCTACGTCAGCGCGCCGCTGCGGGGGGCGGAAGCGGGGGAGGGGGAGCGCCTCTGCGCCGAAGCGCGCGCGGCGGCGCGGGGGGTGACGACGGACGGAGACCATGCCCTGCGCGTGGTCTGCCTCGACGCCGCCGGATCCAACGACAGCGGAACGCTGGCAAAAGTGGGCAGTAATGCGCGGCGGGCGACCGAGGACTCGACCGCGGTGGCCTACGTCGGTGAGCCGAACCGGGGGGTGCGGAAGTTCTCGCAGACGATCCTCGAGACCGCCGAGATCGCCCAGATGAGCGAAGTCAGCGGTGAGGAGGCGATCGAGACCGTCGTCGCCGCGATCGACGAAGGCGACGCGAGCGACCCCCGCGCCGCCGTCCTCGACGCCGTCGAAGGCTGATGGGGGAGGGCCGCCCCCGCATCTCCGTGGTGGTCCCGACCCGCGACCGCCCCGAGCCGCTGCGCCGCTGCCTCGCCGCCCTGGAGGGGCAGACGGTCCCGGTCGAGATCGTCGTCATCGAGGACACCGAGGCCCGCGGTCCCGCCTGGGCCCGTAACGAGGGCGCCCGCCGCGCCCGGGGGGAGGTCGTCTGCTTCACCGACGACGACTGCGCCCCCTTCCCCAGCTGGGCCAAGTCCCTGGCTGTCCCAATCCTCGAAGGCAGGGCCCAGGCCACCGCTGGCCCTACTCACATGGCCGCCGGAGCGACCTCCGCCGACCTCGCCTGGGAGGCCATCGTCACCTACCTCCAGGAGCAAGCGGCGAAGCCCGGGACTTCATCCCCCGGCTTCGCCGCCACCGCCAACCTCGCCTGCTCCCGCGCCCTCCTGGGGCGCCTGCCCTTCGACGAGTCCTTCCCCGGCGCTGCCGGCGAGGACCGCGACTGGGCCGAGCGGGCGGCGCGGCAGGGAGCGGCGCCGCTGCTCGTGCCGCAGGCCCTCGTCCTCCACCGGCCCGGCATGCGCGTGCGCGACTTTTTGCGCCAGCAATACCGGTACGGAAGGGGCGCAGCGCGGTACCGCGGCGCAGGCAGGGACCGCGGCTTCGGCTCGCCCTCTTTCTACCTCGGGCTGCTGCGAGCCGGCCACGCGGCTGGAGTTGCCCCGGGTGCGTTGGTTTGCGCGGCCCAGGCGGCGACGCTGGCCGGCGCCTTGGCCGCGCGTGGAGACGAGGCCTAGAACACGCGCTGGAACAGGTAGATCGCCAGCAGGACGAGGATGACGATGATCAGGATCGTGACGATGTCCATTGCTCTCCTCCAGGTCAGGAATACGGTTCCCGCCTGTCCATCCCCAGTTAGGACATAGATCAAACTTTCCGATCTGGCGTTGCGGCCAGGGGAGGGCTCAGCGCTCGATCAGCGGCTCGCCGCTGAGGCCGTCCAGCGGCACCTCGTTGAGGGCGGCGACGGTGGCGGGGATGTCGGTGACTCTGGCCTGGCGGGCGAGGTCGCGGGAGCGGCCGGAGCGGGGGGCGAGGATCGCCCAGGCGTCGGCGTCGGTGTGGTTGCCGGTGCGGCCGCTGCCGTAGCCCTGGCGGTGGACGGTGCCGAAGCGGGGGGAGTGGAGGGCGGGGAGGACGACGGAGGAGGTGGGGCGCCAGCGGACGACCAGGTCCGGGAGGCGGTCGCTGGCGGCGCCCTGCCAGCGCTCGGCGACCTCGTCGACGGCGACAACGGCGGGCTCGCCGTCGGGGTCGCGGAAATCGAGCAGGCCCTCGCGAATCTGGGCGATCAGCTCGGCCGCCTCGTTGCCGTCGACGATGCCGTCGCGCTCGCGGCCGCTGCGGTTGAGGTGGACGTAGCCCTGGTTGTCGGCCGGGTGGGCGAAGGCGCGGGTCTGGGACCAGTCGACGCCGCGCAGCTCCAGCCGCGCGGTCAGCTCCAGCGCCAGCTTGTCCGGCATCGCGGCGGCGATCTGGGCGCGGGCGCGTCCCGAGAGCGCCGCCCGCAGCCGCCACATCGCGCCCGAGTCGGAGTCCCCGCGACTTTGGTTGGCGCCCGCGAGGACGGCGGTGAGCATGCCCGGCAGCAGGTCGGCGCGGCTGGTGTTGACGTCCATCCCCAGCACCGAGCAGACGATCACGTCGCAGTCGTCGGGCAGGGCCTCGAGGACGCGGCCCAGCTGCCGGTCGACCTCCTCGTAGACCGCGGCGAGGGCGCCGTCGAGGCGCTCGCGCTCGGCCGCCGCGACGTCGTCGTCGAGGTAGGGCGGCACTTCCCAGAGCCGGTGGCCGGCCAGGTGGGGGGCGGCGAAGACGATCCAGGCGAGGTCGAAGCCGCGCTCCCCCAGGCGTTCGATCGCCAGGTCGGCGACCCGGCGCGGCGCCGCCAGGAAGCGCTCGCGCAGGCGGCGCAGCTCGCGCGGGGTCTGGGCGCCGAAGACCTCGGTCACGTCGGGCGGCCGGCCGTGTCGGCGCCGCGCCCTCCGGTCGCCGCCGTCGGGGACCGACCAGCGCTCGAGCACGACCCGCTCCCGCATCCCCCAGCCGCAGACGAGCTCGCCCTGCGCCTGGTGCGGGCGGTGGCACTCGTAGGGGTCGATCGCCAGCGTGCTGCGGCCGTGACGGCCGAGCAGGTCCCAGACCGGCGGCGGCGCCTCGAAGCTCCCGGCCAGTCGCACCCGCTGGTCCCCCGCGGCCCACTGGAAGGGATAGAAGAGCCCGTGGTCGCCGACCTCGACTCCCCGGTAGAGGTTCTGGTAGGCGCTGGCGGGAAAGTGCTCGGCGGGGGTCTCCAGCTCCACTTTGCTCCCGCGCTCGCGCAGCGCAGCAAGATTCGGCAGACGACCTTCACTCTCCAGGCGCTCGAGCAGCCGGGCGCTGGCGGCGTCGAACTGGATGACCGCGATCACGTCGCGACCTCCTGAGGGGCGACGGTGACCTCGGCGCCGCCGAGCTCCGCCGAGCGGCGGGCGGCTTCGACGACGGCCATGGCGGCGGCGCCGTCATGGCCGGTGGCGAGGGGGCGGCGGGGGTGTCCCTGCTGGAGCAACAGATGGGGAGGCTCCCGCAGGGACACCCCCGCCGCCTTTGCCGCCTCCAGCTGACGCTGCAGCGAGAGCGCCAGGGGGTCGCTCTTCCGGATTGCTGACGTAAGGCGACCGCGCATCCCGCCCCATGCGGAGCGCGCGATCGTCTTGCCACCCCGGTCGCGTACCTCGACCGTCTCGCGGTGGCGCTGGTCGGTGGCGCAGCGGATCTGGGCGCGACCGCGGCTCAGCTCCAGCTCGAACTCAGCCCGTTCGGGTTCGACCGAGGCTCGACGAACCGCGATTGGGGCGGCGACGCTGAGGTGGCAGGCGAGGTCGATCAGGTGGATGCCGGCGTCAAGTAGCGCTTCATCGCGGACCTCATGAGCGCCCCAGGCCTCGCGGCGGAAGCGCAGCTCCAGGTCGAGCTCCAGCCAGCCCTCGGAGGGGATCGAGTCGCGCAGCTCCTCCCCTTGCAGGAAGCGGCGGTTGAAAGCGAGGAGGGGTTCGGGGTCCAGCGCTGCTAGACGCTGCGCCGCGGGGAGATCCGGAGCCGGCGGCTTCTCGACCAGGGAGCGGACGCCGGCCGCGGCGGCCTCTTCGGCGAGGGCGAGGTGGTGCTCGAGCGGCGCGGCGACGACGAGCAGGTCGATCGACTCCGCCTCCAGCAGCGAAGAGAGGTCGGGGTGGCTGCTTGCCTCCTCGCCGCCCTCGCGCCACAGCTCCCGGCAGTGGTTGAGTCGCTCGGCGTTCGGGTCGGCGAAGCCGGAGATCGTCACTCCCTCGACCGCCCGCGCGGCGGGGACGTAGCCGCGCTCGGTGATCCGGCCGCAGCCGGCGATGCCGAGCTTCATCGCCGTCGCTCCTCGGCGAGGTGCAGGGCGAGCGCCGCCGGCACCGAGGCCGCGGCGGTCAGCTGGTGCAGCTGGTGCAAGCCGATCCCCGCCAGCAGCAGCCGCGGACCGCCGCGGCGCGCCAGCAGCGCGTAGAGGTCGCGGTCGAGGGCGAGGTTCGCCAGCAGCGCCGCCAGGGCAAGGCGGGGGCGGCGGACTAGCAGCGCCGCGAGCAGGGCGACGCTGGCGAGAGTGCTGGCGCGCCGCCGCCAGCTGAGGTTGAGGGCGGTGCTGCCGCTGCTGTCCCGCAGCAGCAGCCGCGCCCACGGGACCCCGCGGCGGACGAAGTCGGTGCGGAGCATGCCGAGCGGCGTCCAGGCCTTGAGGTGGCGGCCGCGGATCTCCGGCGCGAGGACGATCTTCGCCCCCCGGCGCCGCAGCCGCATCCCCAGCTCGATGTCCTCGACGCTCGGCTCGGGGAAGCGGTCGCCGTCGAAGCCCCCCGCCGCCGCGAACGCCTCGCGGCGGACCGCGCCGAGGCCGGCCCAGAAGGTCTCCGCCTCGCCGGCGGCGCCGCTGTGGACGTGGTGGTGGAGGAGGTTGCGGTAGCGCGAGGTGAGGCCGGGGTCGGCGGGGTCGTCGTCGTAGGCGCCGAAGAGGGCGACGAGGCCGGGGTCGGCGGCGAAGCGCCGGGCGATCTCCGCCAGCGCCTCCGGGTGCACCTCGACGTCGGAGTCGACGAAGACGAGGACGTCGGCCTCGGTGCGCTCGGCGGCGAGGTTGCGGGCGACGGCCGGCCCGGCCCCGGGCGGCTCCTCCTGCGCGATCGTCTCGTCCGGGGCGCGCTCGCCGGCCCGCAGCGCCGCTAGACAGCGCTCGAGGCTGGCGGGGCGATCGGTCGCCGGGACGATGGCGGCGAGGGTGATGGCGGAGCCGTGGGGGTGGCCCGGCTCCGAGGAAAAGGCCGGCATTAGGGATACCTAATAGCATCTCCCGCCTTGATCACGGTTGCCGCCCCCCGCCAGGAGTCACTGCCTTTTGCCGTGCTCGGGGCCGGGCCCGCCGGCCTCACCGCCGCCTACCGCCTGGTCCAGCGCGGCCTCCCGGTCGTCGTCTTCGAGGCCGACAGGGAAGTTGGCGGGATCGCCCGCACGGTGGTCCGCGACGGCTACCGCTTCGACCTCGGCGGCCACCGCTTCTTCACCAAGAGCGCCGAGGTCGAGGCGCTCTGGGAGGACCTGCTCGGGCCGGAGCTGCTGGTCCGCCCGCGCCTCTCCCGCATCTACTGGCGCGGGCGCTTCATCGAGTACCCGCTGCGCCCCGCCGACGTCTTCGCCAAGGTCGGGCCGGTCGAGCTGGCGCGCAGCCTCGGCTCCTACGCCCGCGCCCGCCTGCGCCGCGACGGCGAGGCGGAGACCTACGAGGAGTGGGTCAGCGCCCGCTTCGGTCGCCGCCTCTTCGAGCTCTTCTTCAAGACCTACACGGAAAAGGTCTGGGGGGTGGGGACCGAGGAGCTGCGGGCCGAGTGGGCGGCGCAGCGGATCGCCGACCTCTCGCTCGCCTCGGCGCTGCGGGCGGCGCTTCCCGGCGGCGGTGGCGAGAAGCCGAAAAGCCTGATCGAGGAGTTCCGCTACCCGCGGCTGGGTCCCGGTCAGATGTGGGAGGAGATGGCACGCCGGGTGAGGGAGCGCGGCGGCGAGATCCGCCTCGATGCGCCGGTCGAAGGGCTCGAACACGAGGCCGGCCGCGTCACCGCGGTCCGCGCCGGCGGCGAGCGGGTCGAGGTCGCCTCGGTGATCTCTTCGATCCCGCTGCGGACCACGGTCGGGGTCGCCGAACCGGCGCCGCCGCGGGGGGTGACGGTCGCCGCCGCCGGTTTGCGCTACCGCGACTTCCTTACCGTCGCCCTGCCGGTCGAGGGGGAGCCTCCCTTCCCCGACAACTGGGTCTACGTCCACGACCCCCGCGCCCGGGTCGGCCGGATCCAGAACTTCCGCGCCTGGAGCCCCTGGATGACGCCGGATCCGCGCCGCTCCTGCCTCGGGCTCGAGTACTTCTGCTTCGAAGGCGACGACCTCTGGTGCGCCGATGACGAGGAGCTGGTCGAGCTGGGCCGGCGCGAGGTGGGGGCGCTGGGCCTGGTCGACCCGGAGCGGGTCGCCGGCGGCCACGTCGTCCGCGTGCCCAAGGCCTACCCCGTCTACGACGCCGAGTACGCCGAGCGGGTGGAGCGGATCCGCGGCTGGCTCGGCGGCTTCTCCAACCTGCAGCAGGTCGGCCGCAACGGCCTCCACAGGTACAACAACTCCGACCACTCGATGCTGACGGCGATGCGCGCGGTCGAGAACCTCTGCGACGGCGCCGGCCACGACATCTGGGCGGTCAACGCCGACAGCGTCTACCACGAGCGGCAGGAGCCCGAAGAGCAGCCCTACCGGGCGGCGCCGGAGACGCCGGCGATGGCGCGGCCGCTGGCCGAGGTCAGCGAGTAGGACAGGGGAAGCGGGTGGCTCGCCAGCGGCCCTTTTTTGCGAAGACGTAGCCGCCGGGGAGGGGTTTGGTGGAGAGGGCGATGCCGTAGCGGGGTTTGCGGCGAATCGGGACCGAGGCGATCGGCTCGTCGAGCTTCCAGGCGAGGGCGGTCTGCTCGCGGACGCGGGTCATGCGGACGTGGTCCTGACAGGCGAGCAACTGCGCCTTGCCCGTCATCTCGACGAGGTCGAAGAGGTCCTCGATCGAGCGCGTCTGCCGTTCGACCACCTCCACGTCCCCCGGCACCTGCGCCGCGCGCCAGCCGAAGCCGGCAACCGCCAGCAAGATCGCGACCCCGGCGAGGCTTCGCAGCGCCCGATCCGCGGGTGTGGTTGAGCTTTGGCCTCCTATAGAGGCTGAAGCTCGACCACACCCGGTTGCGGCGGCGCGGGCGATGCCGACGGCGCCGAGGACCGCCGCCAGCGCCGTGGCGGGGGCGAGGAAGCGGGGGAGGCCGGCGAAGCCGGCGACGGCCATCAGGGCGACGAGGAGGATCCAGGCGCCGGCGCCGGCGAGGAGGGTCACCAGTGGCCGGTCCAGCTCCCCGCGTTCGCGCCAGAGCAGCAGGCCGAGGCCGAGCCAGGCGGCGGCGAGGGGGGCCGCCAGCGCCCGGCCCAGCACCTCGAAGAAGTCGATCGGCTCGATGCCGCCGGCGCGCGCGGTTTCGCCGCCCTCCAGGGGGTTGCCGGCGCCGACCAGGTCGGGTCCGAACCAGGCGAGGGGGACGAGGACGGCGACGGCGATCGTGGCACCGCGCAGGCGCGGGTGGTGCCCCCGCGCGCTCAGCCCCCAGAGCAGCAGGAAGGGCCAGCATTCCGGGCGCAGCAGCGCCGCCACGGTGCCGAGGCCGAACGCCAGGCCCGGTCGCTCGTCGAGTGCCGCCCAGACGGCGCCGAGGACAAGCGCCACCAGCAACGGCTCCGAGAGGCCGCCGGTGAACTGGCGCAGGGGAGGGGTGAACGAGTCCCCGGTCAACGCCACGGAGCCCGCCGCGACCGCCGCGGCGACCCAACGCCAGCGCCCGGTCCCCTCGCCACTCAGCCGCGCCGCCAGCAGGCCCGCCAGCAGCGCCGCGCAGATCCAGCCGCTGCGGGCGATCAGCAGCCAGGCCCGCGGCGCCGCGTCGCCCAGCAGCGAGAGCGGCGCGTCGATCAGCACCGGCAGCGGCTTCCAGGAAGGGCCGGCCGCGGTCTCGAAGCTGCCGCCGAGCAGCTCCCGTCCCCAGACCAGCCAGGCCCAGGGGTCGTAGACCGGGAAGAAGGGGAGGGCGAGGGAGGCGGCGGCGAGGACCAGGGCCGTCGCCACCGCCGGCCGCGGGCCGACCGTCACCGGCTCACGACGGCGCCGAGCCCCGCTCGCTCAACAGGTAGACCGGGATCGCGGCGACCGCCAGCAGGACCAGGGCCGGGATCGCGCTCGCCTCGTAGAACCCGTAGGTGGTCTGGGTCCAGATGTCGGTCGCCAGGGTTTTGAACCCGATCGGCGAGAGGATCAGCGTCACCGTCAGCTCCTTCATCGCGTGCAGGAAGACAAGCGCCGCCCCGGCCATGACGCCGCCGCGGGCGAGCGGGATCGTGATCGTGCGGAAGACCTCGGCCTGCCCGCGACCCATCCCCCGCGCCGCCTCTTCGACCCGCGGCGAGAGCTGGACCAGCGAGCTGGCGATCGGGCCGATCGCCAGCGGCAGGTAGTGGATGGTCATCGCGAAGACCAGCAGCGCGATCGTCTGGTAGAGCGCCGGCACCGCCCGAGTCGCGAAGAAGACGAGGCCGAGGGCGACGAGGATGCCGGGCAGCGCGTAGCCGGCGTGGGAGAGCCGTTCGACCAGGCGCGTCGTCCGCGACGGGTAGCGCACCGCCAGCGTCGCGACGATGAGCGCCGCCAGCGCCCCGATCGCCGCCGCCCAGGCGGCGATCAGCAGTGAGTTGCCGCCCAGCGCGGCGATCGTGCTCCAGGAGGTGCTGCCGGTCGAGATCCCCTTCGAGGCCCAGTAGGCCAGCACTCCCACCGGCAGCACGAAGGCGACCAGGACGACCAGCGAGCAGAAGATCAGGGCGGGCCAGCGCCAGCGACCCAAGCGATAGGGCCGGGTCGGGCGCAGCGTCCCCGGGCCGAGCCGGTGGACCGCTTTCGCCCCCCGGATCCGCGAGGCCGCCAGCAGCAGGGCAAGCATCGCGACGACGAGGACGGCGCCGAGCGCGGCGGCGGCGACCCGGTCGAAACTCGACTGGTAGGAGACGTAGATCTCCGCCGTGAAGGAGTCGAAGCGGAGGATCGAGACGGCGCCGAAATCGCTGATCACGAACAGGGCGACGAGCAGCGAGCCGGCGGCGATCACCGGCTGCAGCTGCGGCAGCACGACCGTGCGGAAGACCTCGAACGGGCCGCGGCCCATCGCCCGCGCCGCGTCCTCCAGCTGCGGGTCGATCCGGCGCAGGACCCCGCGCAGCGGGATCAGCAGCAGCGGGAAGGTGAACAGGGTCAGGACCAGCCAGGCGCCGAAGAAGCCGTAGATCGAGGGCAGGCGCTCGACCCCGAGCGCGTCCTGCAGCATCCCGTTCGGCCCCAGCGCCGCGACCAGCAGGTAGGCGCCGACGTAGCTGGGGATGACCAGCGGCAGGGTGCAGAGGACCGCCCAGAGGCGGCGGCCGGGAAGGTCGGTGCGGACCGTCAGCCAGCCGATCGGCAGCGCCAGCGCGATCGAGGCGAGGACGACGGCGGCGGTCAGCGCCGCGGTCCGCAGCAACGTCTCCAGCGCCCGCGAGGAGAAGGCGACTTCGAGCGCCTCGGAGAGGTCGCCGGCGATGACGACGACGAGGTAGGCGGCGGGGAGGACGGCGCCGGCGCCGATCAGCGCCCCCGCGGCAAGCAGCCAGGCTGGCGCCCGGCGCGCCGCGGCCATCAGCCCTCCGAGCGCCGCGCCCCCACTTACAGCGCCCCGCTTTCTTTCATCAGGTCGATCGTCGCCTGCAGCTCCTTGAGGTCGACGAGGTCGTTGTCGGAGACGGGGATCTCCTCGATCGGCACGCTCAGCGAGGGGTCGGGCTCGGCGCCTTTGGCGAGCGGGTACTCCTTCGAGCTCGAGGTGAAGAAGGCCTGGGACTTGCCGGAGAGCAGCGAGCGGACGAACTCGAACGCTTCCTCCTTGCGGTCGCTCGATTCGAGCACGCCGACGCTGGTCAGGAGCATCAGCGAGCCGAGCCCGCCGGGCGGGAAGTAGACCGCGACCGGGTAATCGGCGCCGCCTTCGGCGATTCCCTGGGCGACGTAGTAGTGGTTGATCAGGCCGACGTCGATCTCGCCGCCGGCGATCGCGTCGCGGATCGTGACGTTGTCGGGGTAGGCGGTGGCGCCGTTGTCGACCATTTCCTCCAGCCACTGCCCGGTCCGCTCGTCGCCGTACTTGGCGCGCAGCGCGGTCACGTACTCCTGCATGCTCGAGGAGGCGGGGCTCCAGCCGACCCGGTCCTTCCACTCCGGTGCGGTCAGCCCGAAGGGCGAGGCCGGCAGCTCGGACTCCTCGACGTCCTCACGGCTGTAGGCGATCACGCGGGCGCGCCCGGTCACTCCGACCCAGCGCCCCTCCGGGTCGCGGAAGCGCGGCGGCACCATCGCGACGATGTCCGGTGGCAGCTCGGTCAAAAGGCCGGCTTCGGCGACGGCGGCGATCGCGCCCGGCTCCTGGGCGAAGAAGACGTCGGCGGGGGAGGCGTCGCCCTCCTCGACCAGGGTCGCGGCGAGGTCGGCGGTCTCGGCGAAGCGGACCTGGACGTCGAGGTCTTCCTTCGCCTCGTACATGTCGACCGCCGGTCCGATCGCGGCCGGGATCCGGCCCGAGTAGAGGGTGATGCCCTCGGTCTCGGGCTCGTCGGAGCCGCCGCCGCTGTCTTCGGTGCTGAAGCCGCAACCAGCGAGGATCGCGGCGGCGGCGAAGACGAGCAGGGCAGCGAGCAGCCGCGTGGGTTGTGAAGTGGGGTGAATCACAGAGGAGGACCGTTAGGTTGCCCTAATCTTATGGATTCCTCTCTCTATGGAGTTCGAAGAGTCCACTCAAACGCCCGGGCTGCGCCTGCGCGGCCTGCGCAAGTCCTTTGGTGAGGTCGTCGCCGTCGACGGCCTCGACCTCGACGTCCCCGAGGGGTCGATCTGCGCCCTGCTCGGCCCCAGCGGCTGCGGCAAGACGACGACGCTGCGGCTGATCGCCGGGCTCGAGAGCCCGGACGCGGGGACGGTCGAGATCGGCGGCGAGGAGGTCGCCGGCCCGGGCCGCTCGGTCCCGGCCGAGCGCCGCCGCCTCGGCATGGTCTTCCAGGACTACGCGCTCTTCCCGCACATGGACGTCGCCGCCAACGTCGGTTACGCGCTCGGTCGCCGCCCGGACCGGGCCAGGGTCGAGGCGGCGCTGGAGACGGTCGGCCTCGGCGGCCTCGGCAAGCGCAACCCGCACGAGCTCTCCGGCGGCCAGCAGCAGCGGGTGGCGCTGGCGCGGGCGCTGGTCGCCGAGCCGCGGGCGCTGCTCCTCGACGAGCCGTTTTCCAACCTCGACGCCGGCCTGCGGGCGCGGGTGCGCGAAGAGGTGCGCGAGATCCTCGCCGAGCAGAACCTGACCTCGGTCTTCGTCACCCACGACCAGGAGGAGGCGCTCAGCGTCGCCGATGTCGTCGCCGTCGTCAACGAGGGCAGGGTCGAGCAGGTCGGGACGCCGGAGGACGTCTACTCGCGGCCCTCGACCCGCTGGGTCGCCAACTTCCTCGGCGAGATCGAGGTGCTGCCGGGGAAGGCCAACAACGGCACGATCGAGTGCGAGCTCGGCAAGCTGCCCAACCGCGAGGGTCTGACCGGCGAGGTCGACGTCCTCGTCCGCCCCGAGTCGCTCGCGATCGGCACGATCGAGCCCCCCGATCGCCCCACCCAGAAAGCGACCGTCGTCTCCCGCAGCTTCTTCGGCCACGACCAGCTGGTCGAGCTGGAGCTGCCCTCCGGCGCCGTCGTCAAGGTCCGCCGCCTCGGCTTCCCCGCCTGGCACCCCGGCGACAACGTGCGGATCTGGATCGAGGGTCCCGCCGACGTGCTCGCGCGGGACGCTTAGCAGTTGGGGGAGGGGCGGGCGACCCCTCCCAGACACCTCTCGCTATGGCTCGAGGTTGAGTGTCTGGGAGAGGTCACCCGCCTCTCCTGCCAGCGCTAGAGGATGTCCTGCAGGGCAGCGTCTAGGTCGGGATGGCTGAACTCATATCCCAGCTCGCGGGTCCGTTTGGGGATCACGCGCTGGCCGCCGCGCAGGATCTGGCCGAACTCCTTGCCGAATTTGAGGTCGAGGACTAGGCCCGGTACCGGCATCACCGCGGGGCGGCTGAGGGCACGGCCCAGCGCCTTCGAGAAGTCCTTGTTGGTGGCGGGGTAGGGCGCGGTGGCGTTGATCGTGCCGCTGACGTCCTCGTTGTCCAATGCCCAGAGCAGGATCCCGACCTCGTCGTCGACGTGGATCCAGGAGAGGTACTGGTCGCCGCCCGCCAGCGGCCCGCCGACCCCGAGCTTGAACGGCGTCAGCATCTCCTTCAGCATCCCGCCCTCGGCGCTCAGCACCTGGCCGGTGCGGACGATCACGAGGCGGACGCCGGTGTTGTCGAGCTCGTGCGCGGCGGCCTCCCAGGCCTGCACCACCTCGGAGTCGAAGCTCTCGCCGCTCGGCTCGTCGCGCTCGTCGACTTCATCGCTGCCGCGGTCGCCGTAGTAGCCGACCGCCGACTGGCTGACCAGCACCTTCGGCGGCTGCTCCAGCGACTCGATCGTCCCGACCAGGTTGTGGGTCCCCTGGCGGCGGCTCTCCATGATCCGCTGCTTTGCCTCCTCGGTCCATTTCTGGTCGATCCGCTCGCCCAGCAGGTGGACGACGCCTTCGACCCCCTCGAAGGCGGACGGATCGGGCCGTTCCAGGGTCGGCTCCCACTTGTGCCAGGTGACCCGGGGGTTGGCGGCGCGGGCGCGGCCGGGGTCGCGGGTGAGGCCGACGACGTGGTCGCCGCGGGCGAACAGCGCGTCACACAGAGCCCGGCCGATCAGGCCGCTGGCGCCGGTGACGAGGACCCGCACCGGCTAGCTCGCCTCCACCGTGGCGAAGGTCCCGGTCTCGTCGTCGATCCGGGCGATCCCGTCGCGTTTCGCCTCCTCGACCACCGCTTCGGCGACCTTGGGGGCAACCTCGCGGTTGAAGACGCTGGGGATGATGTAGTCCTCGGCGAGGTCGGCCTCGGAGACCGCCATCGCGATCCCCTTGGCGGCGGCGAGCTTCATCTCGTCGGTGATCGCGGCGGCGCCGGCGTCGAGGGCGCCGCGGAAGACGCCGGGGAAGGCGAGCACGTTGTTGATCTGGTTCGGGTAGTCGGAGCGCCCGGTGGCCATGATCCGCACGTAAGGCGCGGCGTCCTCGGGCATCACCTCGGGCGTCGGGTTGGCCATCGCGAAGACGATCGCGTCGTCGTTCATCTTCGCCAGCGACTCGGCCTGGATGATCCCCGGGCCGGAGAGGCCGATGAAGAGGTCCATCCCCTCGATCGCGTCGTCGGGGGTGCCGCTGACCTTGTCCGGGTTGAAGCTCTCGGCGAACCAGCGCTTGGTCTCGTTCATCTCGCCCGCCTGGTAGTCCTCGCGCTCGGTCGAGAGGGCGCCTTTGCGGTCGCACCCGACGATGTGGCTGACGCCGGCTTCCTGCATCATCTTGGTCACCGCTACCCCCGCGGCGCCGAGGCCAACCACCAGCACCCGCAGCTGCTCGATCGGTTTGCCGGTGATCTTCAAGGCGTTGAAGAGGGCTGCCATGGTCACGATCGCGGTCCCGTGCTGGTCGTCGTGGAAGACCGGGATATCCAGTGACTCCTTGAGCCGCTCCTCGATCTCGAAGCAGCGCGGGGCGGAGATGTCCTCGAGGTTGATGCCGCCGAAGGTGGGGGCCATCAGCTCGACCGCGCGGACGATCTCGTCGGCGTCCTGGGTGTCGAGGCAGATCGGGAAGGCGTCGACCGCGGCGAACTCTTTGAACAGCATGCACTTGCCCTCCATCACCGGCATCGCCGCCTCGGGGCCGATGTTGCCGAGGCCGAGGACGGCGCTGCCGTCGGAGACGACCGCGACCGTGTTCTTCTTGATCGTGTACTCGAAGGCTTTGCTGCGGTCGGCGTGGATGTCCATGCAGACGCGGGCGACGCCCGGGGTGTAGGCCATCGAGAGGTCGTCGCGCGTCTTCAGCGGGTACTTGTTGCGCTGCTCGATCTTGCCGCCGCGGTGCATCTGCATCGTCCGGTCGACGTAGTCGAGGACGCGGGCGCCGCGGGTCGAGCCGATCGCCCGCAGGATCCGCTCCCAGTGCTCGCGGTCGGCGGCGTCGATCGTGAACTCGCGGACCCGTTTGCCCTCCGGCCCGGCGCCGGGCACCAGGTCCACGCCCTGCAGGTGCCCGCCGGCCTCGGCGATCGCCGCGGTGAGGCGCCCGAGGGGCTCCTGCCGGGCATCGAGCTCGACCCGGATCGTGACGCTGTACTGGGCGCTGACGGCCATCGGCGGCTATCGAATCAGATTCGCCGCGCGGGCCCGCATCTTCCTCCCCTAGGATCGCCGAGTGGTGGGGACCCGTCGAGGCAAATTCGCGGTTCTGGCGCTGCTGCTGACGGCGGCGCTCGCGGTGTTCGCGCCTGTGGCTGGCGCGGCTGGCGAACCGGATACCGGCGGCTTTGGGGCGTTCCGCCTGAAGGCAAGCAACGGATACGAGGTGCTCGTTCTCGCCGCCTCCAAGCCCGGTTTCCGCAACGGCGAGGTCCTCATCCTCGTCAGCCGCAGAGGCAGTTTCGTCTCCTACTACGCACCCGCCACCGTCACCGACACGCGTATCGACGCCGAGCTCGGCACCCTCGGTCGCATCGACGTCGAGTTCGAGCCGAGCGGGTCGAGGGAAACGGTGCGCTCGCAGTGCGACCCCGACGCCAAGCTGACCTACGACAAGGGCTCCTACGTCGGCACCGTCGAGCTCCGCGGGGAGGAGGGCTACACCGAGGCGACCGCCACCCGCGTTGCCTTCTGGCCCCGCTTCTATGTCGATTTCGGCTGCATGTCCGTCGGCTACGGCGAATTCTTCGGACCCCACCTCCCCGGAGCTCGCCTCCTGGCCCGCAAGCGCACCGAGGGCGGAAGCCTGGCGCTGCAGGTGAACCAGAACCGGCCCCACGCTCGCGTGAGCCTGATCGCCTCGATCGAGGAACGCCGCGGCCCGATCCAGATCGACCGGCAGGTCGAGGCGGTCGACTCCGGCATCTCCTTCTTCTTCCACCCGAATCTGCGCTCGGCCGTCCTTCGACCCGAAGATCCCTTCTCGGGCCGCGCCGTCTTCCGGCGTGACGCCAAGAAGGCCAACCGCTGGACCGGCACCCTGTCCGTCGACTTCCCCGGCCGCTCCGACGTCCCCCTCGCCGGTCCCGGCTTCCGCACCTCCCTCCGCCACGCTCGCTTCACCAAGGAAGTGGGTCGCGATCGCAACCGCCTTAACCTCCTCGCATGGCCTTCGACGAAGCCCTCGCCGACCGCATCCGCGACGTCCTCGCTTCCCGCCCCGAGCTGAGCGAGCGCAAGATGTTCGGCGGCATCGCCTTCATGCTCGCTGGCAACATGGCCGTCGGCGTGATCGGCGAGGACCTGATGGTCCGCCTCGACCCCGCCGATGCCGCCAAGGCCCTGGAAGAGCCCCACACCCGTCCCATGGACTTCACCGGCAAGCCGATGAAGAAGATGGTCTACGTCGATCCCAAAGGCACCGCCAGCGACGAGGACCTCGCCGCCTGGGTCGAAGCCGGCGCCGAGTACGCGACCTCGCTGCCCCCAAAGCCCCGGTAAGCGACGAAAAGCAGGCGGGTGGGGGCGAGCCCGAGACCCTGTCGCCGCCACGGACTACCCATGGACTCGAGACCTCGGCTCAAGGAGCCCCGGGGGGGGGGTCTCCGGGTACTCAGCATGGAGCCGAGCCGAAAGCCTTCGAGGCGCCAGCCGATTACGTAGCTCTCGGCGGAGGTGCTCCCGGGGACCCTCCCCCGGGGCTCCCAGACCGGCAGCTAGAAGAAGAGCCCGGGCGCGTCGCGGCCGACGTCGCCCGGGCTCTTTGAACAGGAGGACTGGTTGTGAAGCGTTAGCGGCGCGAGAAGGGGTCGATGTAGAGGTCGTCGACCTGCCACTGGCCGCCGCTGCCCACCGGCGTGATCCTGATCTGGATCGCGCTGGGGACGAGGGTGCCGACGACCGTCGAGAGGGTGAGGACGGTCGACATCTGCTGGCTCGGCGCCCAGCTCGAGTCCGCCTTGACCGTGCTCACGGTCTTGGTCCGGACCACGCCGAGCAGCTTGTAGCTCGCTTCGACCCGCAGTCCGGCGCTGGGATCACCGGTGTTGCGGGCGAACAGGCGGAAGATCGGCGTGTCGAGCGACATGCAGATCGACGGGCTGAGGGCCGAGCTTCCCGCCGGCAGGCTGAGCGAGCGCTGGTCGGCGGCATCGTTGAGGTAGAAGGGCTCGTTGCCCTCGACGGTGGCGGCGCCTCCGGCGAGGGACCATCCCGCGCCGCCGGCCTCGAAGCCGCCGTCGGGCGCCAGTACGTAGAAGTGGTTGTCTCCCCACGGCTTGAAGACCTGCTCGGCGCCGCGGTAGTCGCAAGCCTGGGCGGTCGCGGCGGTGCAGGCCAGCACGGCGACGACGGCGCTCATGATCGCGAGGAGCTCTCGGAACGACTTCACTTGGGTAAACCTCCTGATCGCAGGCGAAAAAGCCTGGTTTTGAAAAAAACCAAGCTGGCGGCCGAGCCGTCTCGCTCTAAGCGCGCGAGACCTCTGGCTTTGCGTCCCTGCCTCACGACAGGTTTGCCCTTATTCAGCTCACATCTGCACTTATGTGCGGAGATGATCGGCCCGCGAACCCCTGCACTTAACCGTGTTGGACCCTTTGTCTAGTTAATTTTTAGGAGGCGATTCGCACAAAACCTTGAAAACCCGCTTATTTACAGGTGGGTTTCGGCCGATGTAGGGGTCAGGGCGGGTTTGGAAACGCCCTGTTCCCATGGCGACCGCGAATTCCGCAACCAATCCTGAGCAGCTCTTCGCTCGCGGCCGGACCCGCGCCCTGACCAGGGCCGAGGGGCGCGAGCGCGCGGTCGAGGGTCTCGTCGGCGCCGGTTTCCTCGTGGCGGCCGTCGCGATGGCGGTGTTTATGGAGTCGCCCCGCTCGCTCGAGCCGGCGGCGCTGGTCTCGCTGGTCGTCGCCTACGTGGTCGTCTGCCAGGCGAAGTTCGACATCGCCGACGGCTACACCGTGCCCACCGAGCTGGTGCTGGTGCCGATGCTCTTCCTGCTGCCGACGCCGCTGGTGCCGCTGGTGGTCAGCCTCAGCTGGACGCTCGGGAAGCTGATCGACTACGTCAGCGGCGACGCCAGCGTCCATCGCGCCTTCCACGTCTTCGGCGACTGCTGGCACGCGGTCGGCCCGGCGCTCGTGATCGTCGCCTGCGGCGCCCAGGTCTTCTCCTGGGACTCCTGGCCGGTCTACCTGCTCGCCCTCGCCGCCCAGTTCGGCTTCGACTTCGCCGCCACCGCGGCGCGCGCCCGCCTGATCGACGGCACCCCGCCCGTCACCGTGCTGCGGATGATCGCCCCCGTCTACGGGCTCGACGCGGCCCTGGCGCCGATCGGCCTGCTCGCCGCCGCGGTCGCCCTCCAGGTCGGCCCGGCCGTCTGCCTCGCGGTGATCCCCCTCGCGCTCGTCCTCGCCGTCCTCTCGCGGGAGCGGCAGACCCGGATCGAACAGGCACTCGCCCTCAGCGAGGCCTACCAGGGGACCGCCCTCCTCCTCGGCGACGTGGTCGAGGCCGACGACGCCTACACCGGCAGCCACAGCCGCGGCGTCGTCGAGCTCTCGCTGGCGGTCTCAGACCGGCTCGGGCTCGGCTTCGAGCAGCGCCGCAACGTCGAGTTCGCCGCCCTCCTCCACGACGTCGGCAAGATCGCCGTCCCCAACGAGATCATCAACAAGGAAGGGCCGCTCGACGACGCGGAGTGGGCGGTCATGCACCGGCACACGATCGAGGGCGAGCGGATGCTGAAGCGGATCGGCGGCGTCCTCGCCGAGGTCGGCGTGATCGTCCGCGCCTCGCACGAGGACTTCGACGGCTCCGGCTACCCCGACGGTCTCGCCGGCGAGCAGATCCCGATCGAGGCCCGCATCGTCACCTGCTGCGACGCCTTCAGCGCGATGACGACTACCCGCTCGTACAGAAAGGCGATGAGCGTCGAGGCGGCGATCGAGGAGCTGCGCCGCTGCGCCGGCACCCAGTTCGACCCGCAGGTGGTGGCGACGCTGGTCGAGCTGGTCGAGTCCGATCAGGTCTGAGCCATAAAGTGGGCGCCCGATGGCGGACGCCCCACAGCTCTTCCTGATCGACGGCAACAGCCTCGCCTACCGCGCCTTCTTCGCCCTGCCCGAGTCGATCGGGACCAGCGACGGGCGGCCGACCAACGCGATCTACGGCCTCGCCTCGATGCTGGTGAAGATCATCGACGAGCACCACCCGCAGGGCGTGGTCGTCGCCTGGGACGCCGGCTGGAGCGGTCGTGAGAAGACCTACGACCTCTACAAGGCCCAGCGCAAGCCGCGCCCCGACCTGCTGCGCGAGCAGTGGCCGCACCTGATGCCGCTGGTCGAGGCCTTCGGCTACACCAACGTCAAGGTCGACGGCTTCGAGGCCGACGACGTGATCGCCTCGCTCGTCAGGCAGGCGCGCGAGGCCGGGATCGAGGTGATGGTCGTGACCGGCGACCGCGACGCCTACCAGCTGGTCGACGAGGGGGTGCGGGTGATGAGCACCTCGCGCGGGATCACCGAGACCAAGATCTACGACCGCGCCGCGGTGGAGGAGCGCTACGGCGTCCCGCCGGAGCTGATCACCGACCTGATGGGGCTGCGCGGCGACACCTCCGACAACATCCCTGGCGTCCCCGGAATCGGCGAGAAAACCGCGACCCAGTTGCTGCAGCAGTTCGGCTCGTTGGAGGGGGTGCTGGAAAACGTCGACCAGGTCTCCGGCAAAAAACGCAAGGAGAACCTGACCGAGCACGCCGAGGACGCGCGGCTCTCAAAGCAGCTGGCGACGCTGCAGTACGAGATCGAGACCGGCGTCGACCTCGAGGCGGCGATGGCGAGCGAGCCCGACCGCGGCGCCCTGCGCGAGTTCATGCGCGAGTTCGAGCTGCGGGCGGTGCTGGAGCGGCTGGAAGAAGCGCTGCCGGAGGGCGACGCCGTGCCGGGCCGCAAGGTCCAGACCGAGCTCGAGGTCGAGGCGGTCGCGGCCAAGCCCGCGGACCTGGGGGAGGGGCCGCTGGCGCTGGCGATCGACGGCGAGCGCTGGGCCGCCGCTGAGGCCGAGCGCGTCCTCGCCGGGACCAGCACCCTCGACGAGCTCGCCGTCGCCCTTGACGGCAAGCCGTTCGCGGCCCACGACGCCAAGTCGCTCGGCGGCGGCCGCCACGGCCTCCTCGCCGCCGCCGCCCGCGCGGGGATCGAACCCAACCTCGACCACGACACGATGGTCGCCGCCTACCTGCTGGAGCCGCAACGGCGCACCTACGACCTCGTCGAGCTCGCCGCCGACGCCGGCATCGGCCTCGCCGAGGGCGCCGCCGCGAAGGCCGAGGAGGACGACGGCCAGCTGGCGCTGGGAGAGGAGCTGGAGCCCGGCCTCGAGCCGGCCGAGGAAGCGCGCCTGGTCGCCGCCCTCGCTGCCGTGCAGTCGCCGCGGATCGAGGAGCTGGGGCTGGAGCAGCTGCTGCGCGAGGTCGAGCTGCCGCTGGTCGCGGTGCTGGCGGCGATGGAGCGGGTGGGGCTGAAGCTCGACGCCGAGCGCCTGGCCGAGGTCGGCGCCGGCTTCGGCGAGCGGATCGCCACCCTGGAGGAGGAAATCTTCGAGCTGGCCGAGGAGGAGTTCACGATCGGCTCGCCGCAGCAGGTCGGCCGCATCCTCTTCGAGAAGCTCGGGCTGACCAAGAAGCGCCGCGGCAAGACCGGCTTCTCGACCGACGCCCGCGTCCTCGCCCAGATCCGCGACGAGCACCCGATCGTCGAGAAGATCGAGTCCTGGCGCGAGCTGACCAAGCTGAAGAACACCTACCTCGACTCGCTGCCGGAGCTGATCGACCCCGAGACCGGCCGCGTCCACACCACCTTCAACCAGACCGCGACCACCACCGGCCGCCTCTCCAGCACCAACCCCAACCTGCAGAACATCCCGATCCGGACCGAGATCGGCCGCCCGGTCCGCGCCTGCTTCGTCGCCGAGGAGGGCAGGCAACTGCTCTCCGCCGACTACAGCCAGGTCGAGCTCCGCGTCCTCGCCCACGTCGCCGACGAGGGGGTGCTGAAAGACGTCTTCCGCGCGGGCGAAGACGTCCACGCCGCCACCGCCGCCGAGGTCTTCGAGATCGAGCGCGACGAAGTCGACGTCGGCCAGCGCTCGAAGGCGAAGATGGTCAACTTCGGGATCGTCTACGGGCTGACCGGGTTCGGCCTCGCCGACCG
>DASTXV010000044.1:0-6269 GCA_035765335.1 Solirubrobacterales bacterium | reverse complement strand
GCCCGACCGCGACCTGCGCGGCTTCTACGAGCCCGCGGTCGAGGCGATCGCCGAGAGCGGGATCGCGGTCGAGATCTCGACCGCCGGCCTGCGCAAGCCGGTCGGCGAGCTCTACCCGTCGCGCCAGTTCGCCGAGATGTGCGTCGAGGCGGGGGCGGCGTTCGCGCTCTCCTCCGACGCCCACCTGCCCGAGCAGGTCGGCTTCGAATACGACCAGGCGGTGCGGTTTCTCGACGAGCTGGGAATAGAAGAGATATGCGTCTTCGAGCAGCGCCAGCGGAGCTCGGCTCCGCTCGGGAGCCGCGTCGGCTGAGCATGGTCGGCCTCGGCTACGACAGCCACCGCTTCGCCCCCGGCCGCCGGCTCGTCCTCGGCGGGGTCGAGATCGAGCACGAGCAGGGGCTGGAGGGGCACTCCGACGCCGACGTCCTCACCCACGCGGTGATCGACGCCCTGCTCGGCGCCAGCGGCGGCGGCGACATCGGCACGATGTTCCCCGACGACGACCCGGCCTGGAAGGACGCCGACTCGATCGACCTCCTGCGCACCGTGGTCGGCACGATCGCCGGCCCGATCGTCAACGTCGACGCGACCGTGATCTGCGAGCAGCCGCGCCTCGGCCCCTACAAGGCGGAGATGGAGCGGATCCTCGCCGAGGCCACCTCGGCCCGCGTCAGCGTCAAGGCGACCAGCAACGAGGGCATGGGATTCGTCGGCCGCGGCGAGGGAATCGCCTGCATAGCGGTAGCAAGCGTCGATTCCGAATAGTCTTCCCGCAATGGCGAACTCGAAAGTCAACGCCGGCGGCCTGAAGGCCTCGCTCTCCGACTTGAAGTTCGAGGGGAAGGTCTTGCGCGAGGCGGGGATCGTGGGACTGATGCGCCCGGACAAGGCGCTGAAGATCGGCAGCACCTTCCTGCGCTGGGGCGCCTCGCCGGCGACCGGCGTCACCACCGCGGCGATCCACTACCCGCACGAGCTGGCGATCGTCGACGAACGCGGCTCGCTCACCTGGGAGCGCCTGCACCGTCGCTCCAACGCCCTCGCCCACGCCTTCGCCGAGATGGGGATCGGCCCCGGCGACGGAGTCGGGATCATGTGCCGCAACCACCGCGGCTTCATCGAGGCGACGCTCGCCTCCGCCAAGCTCGGCGCCAGCGCGCTCTACCTGAACACGATGTTCGCCGGGCCGCAGCTGACCGAGGTGACCAAGCGGGAGGGGCCGAAGGCGCTCGTCTACGACGAGGAGTTCGCCGACCTGCTCTCCGGAGTCGACGACTCCGTCACCCGGATCGTCGGCTGGACCGACGGCGCCCCCTCGGAGCCGACGCTCGACGGCCTGATCGAGGGCGGCGACGAGTCGAACCTGAAGCCGCCCCCGGACAGGCCCAAATTCGTGATCCTCACCTCGGGCACCACCGGCACCCCGAAGGGCGCCCAGCGCTCCAGCCCCGAAGGGCTGCTGCCGATCGCCTCGCTGATCGACAAGATCCCCTTCCGCAGCCGGATGACGATGATGATCGCGGCGCCGCTCTTCCACTCCTGGGGCTTCTTCCACTTCGTGATGAGCCTGCCGACCGCCTCGACGATGGTCCTGCGCCGCCGCTTCGACCCGGAGGGGACGCTGCAGGCGATCGAACAGCACCGCGCCGACGTCCTCGCCGCGGTGCCGGTGATGGTCCAGCGCATCCTCACCCTGCCCGAGGAGACGCTCGACCAGTACAGCCTGCCCTCGCTGAAGATCACCTCGCTCTCGGGCTCGGCCCTGCCGGGCGAGCTGGCGATCGCCTGGATGGACCGCTTCGGCGACAACGTCTACAACCTCTACGGCTCGACCGAGGTCGCCTACGCCACCGTCGCCACCCCCGAGGACCTGCGCGCCGCCCCCGGCACCGCCGGCAAGCCGCCGCGCGGGACCAAGATCCGCCTCTACGACGAGAACGGCAAGGAGGTGCCGCAGGGGGAGGTCGGCCGCATCTTCGTCGGCAACGAAATGGCGATGGAGGGCTACACCGGCGGCGGCGGCAAGGAAATGATCGACGGCCTCTACTCCAGCGGCGACGTCGGCCACATCGACGCCGACGGGCGCCTCTTCATCGACGGCCGCGACGACGAGATGATCGTCTCCGGCGGCGAGAACGTCTTCCCGCGCGAGGTCGAGGACCTGCTCTCCGACCACGAGGCGGTCGAGGAGGTGGCGGTGATCGGGGTCGAGGACGACGAGTTCGGCCAGCGGCTGAAGGCCTTCGTCGTCGTCCGCAGCGAGGTCGAGGTCTCCGCGGCGGACCTGACCGCGCACGTGAAGGCGAACCTCGCCTCCTACAAGTCCCCGCGCGAGATCGAGTTCCTCGACGAGCTGCCGCGCAACGCCACCGGCAAGGTCCTCAAGAAGGATCTGCGAGCCCGCCAGGGCCAGAAGTCCGCGTAGCGCAGCGGCCCGCGCAAAATGCGGGCTTTGCCCTGGGTTGGCCTCCGGCGCCCGTAGTAGTTTGCGCGGGGATGAGCGACCCGGCTAGGCAGCTGCAACAGGTGGGGGAGGCGACGCGCGCGGTGCGCGGCGTGGCCGACCAGGCTTTGGAGTGGGTCCGGGTCAGCGAGGAGCGCGTCGCCGCGGCCGAGAAGCGGACCGAGGAGGTCAGGGGCCAGCTCAAGGAGCGGGCGATGCTGACGCTGCGCAAGGTCACCGCCGAGGCGCGCGAGCGGATCGCCGCCGAAAGCAAGGCGCGGTCGGAGGCCGACTCCCGCGCCGACGCCGCCGAGGC
The DNA here is from genome assembly GCA_035765335.1 of Solirubrobacterales bacterium. Taxonomy (GTDB): domain Bacteria; phylum Actinomycetota; class Thermoleophilia; order Solirubrobacterales; family 70-9; genus VAYN01. Next base: position 3,507 of record DASTXV010000044.1, on the reverse strand, counting down.
GGCCCGGGACCGGGCCGAGAAGGCGTTCGAGGAGCTGCAGCAGCGCGCGCAGGCCGAGCGCGAAGAGATCGTCGCCCAGACTTCGAAGGCGCGCGCGGCGGCCGAGCGGGCGGCTTCCGAGGCGAAGGCCGAGGCGGAGAGCGCGATCGCCGAGGCGCGCAGGGCGGCCGAAGAGGAGTTCAAGGAGAAGCTGGAGGAGTCGCGCCGGCAGATCCAGGCCGAGGCCGACCGGCGGATCGCCGCGGCCGAGCAGCGCGCCGCCGAAGCCGAGGCCGCCGCGGCCGAGTCCCACGAGGCCGCCGTCAAGCTCGAGACCGAGATCGAGCGGCGGGTGATGGAGGGGACCGAGGACGTGCGGCGGGAAGCCGAGGAGAGCGTCCGTCAGCTGCTGGAGAAGGTCGAGCGCGAGGCCGAGGAGGCCGCCCGCGCCCGCGCCGAGGACCAGCTGCGGATCGAGTCCGACCGCATCCGCGTGCAGGCGCAGCGGCGCGAGGAGCGGGCCCGCGAAGTGACCGAGGACGAGATCAAGGCCAGCGTCGGCAAGGCGCGGCGCGAGGTGCAGGCGGCGGCGGACGAGATCGCCCCGGCCTGGTTGCGCGGCAACGACTCCAAAGCAACGACGGCCGGCTACCGCACGTTTTAGTCAGGTGAATTAACCTCGCCTCGCGATGCGGGAGGTGAGGATCAGAGACACCCTGACGGGAGAGCTGCGCGGCCTCGACTCCGAGGAGGTCGGGATCTACGCCTGCGGGCCGACCGTCTACAGCCGCATCCACATCGGCAACGCCCGCCCCTTCGTCGTCTTCTCCCTCTTCGCCCGCTTCCTCCGCTCCGAGGGCTACCGGCCGAAGCTGGTCGTCAACGTCACCGACATCAACGACAAGATCTACGTCGCCGCCCGGGAGGCGGGGAAGGGGTCGGAGGAGTGGGCGGCGGAGATGACCGCCGCCTACATCGAGGACACCGACCGGCTCGGGGTTGGCCGTCCCGACGCCGAGCCGCTGGCGAGCGAGACCGTCGAGGGAATCGTCTCGCTGATCGCCGAGCTGGTCGAGGGCGGCCACGCCTACGAGGCCGGCGGCGACGTCTACTTCAGGGTCCGCAGCTTCGATGGCTACGGCAAGCTCTCCAACCGCCGCCCCGAGGACATGGACCAGGGCGAGGACGCCGGCTCGGCCTCGCTGAAGGAGGACCGGCTCGACTTCGCCCTCTGGAAGGCCCACAAGCCCGACGAGGACACCAGCTGGGACTCACCCTGGGGCCCCGGCCGGCCGGCCTGGCACATCGAGTGCTCGGTGATGGCCGAGCAGGAGCTGGGCGCCTCCTTCGCGATCCACGGCGGCGGCTCCGACCTCGTCTTCCCCCATCACGAGAACGAGATCGCCCAGTCCGAGGGGGCGGGGAGGCCCTTCGCGCGGGTCTGGATGCACAACGGGATGATCGAGACCGGGGCGGAGAAGATGTCGAAAAGCGAAGGGAACATCTTCCAGTTGTCCGAGGCGCTCGATGCCTACGGGCGCGAGGCTGTGGTCGCCTACCTGATCTCTGGGCATTACCGGCAGCCGTTGGCGTTTGGCGAGGAGCAGATGGAGGAAGCGGTTGCGCGGGTCGAGCGGCTGCGGAACTTCTTTCGGGAGCACTCAGTGGGGGCCGTTGAGGGTGACTCGGCGGACAAACTGCGGGGAGGGTCCGGCGAGTCACCCTCAACGGCCCGTCTCGAGCGCTTCCGGGATGCGCTGGCGGACGACTTCAACACGCCCAAAGCTCTCGCCGAGGTGTTTGAGCTGGTCGGGGAAGCGAATCGCGGCGAGGTGGATGGGGACGCGGCTGCTGGTGCGCTCGCCGAGATGCTCGAGCTCGTCGGTCTCAGCTCCCTTACCCAGCCGGATGAGGGAGCTGAGACCGACGAGCGGGCGCAGAAGCTGATGCTGGAGCGTGAGGAGGCTCGGGCGGCCAGGGACTTTGAGCGCGCTGATGCTCTACGCGATGAGCTTGCTGAGCTGGGGTGGGAAGTGCGCGACTCGGCCGAGGGCCCCAGCCTCGTGCCCAAGGCTTAGATGGCGAACCAGGTCATCTACGGGCGCAACCCGGTTGCCGAGGCGGAGCGGGGGAGGCGGCGGGTGCACCGGGTCTGGCGGGCGCCGGAGACGCCGGCGGAGGAGTTGGAGCGGCTCTGCGGGTCGCCCGACCACCAGGGCGTGGTCGCCGAGGTGGATCCCTATCCGTATGGGGACCCGGTGGCGATGCTGCGGCGGGAGGGGAGCCTGCTGGTCGCGCTCGACCAGGTCCAGGACCCGCGCAACCTCGGCGCCGTCTGCCGCTCGGCCGAGTTCGCCGGGGCGGCCGGGGTGATCGTCCCCGAGCGTCGCTCGGCCGCGGTCACCGCCGTCACCTGCAAGACCTCGGCCGGCGCCGTCGAGCACCTCGAGGTCGCCCACGTCCGCAACCTCGCCGACTGGCTGGCCGAAGCGAAGGAGGCCGGCTTCTGGATCTGGGGCGCCGACGCCGAGGCCGAGCAGGCGCCGTGGAGCGTCGACCTCACCGGCTCGACCGTGATCGTCCTCGGCGGCGAGGGCAAGGGCCTGCGCCCCCGCGTCGCCTCCTCCTGCGACGGCCTCGTGGCGCTGCCGCAGCGGGGGAGGGTGGAGTCGCTGAACGTCTCCGCCGCCGCCACGGCGCTCCTGTTCGAGGCCCTCCGGCAGCGCGGCTGAAGATCCTGCGAAACCCCGGCAAATGCAACGGCGTTTGCATTTCTCGCAATTTGGGGTTGACAGAACTCTGCGCGCACGTAAACTAGCGGCGCAATAAGGGTGAACCTCAGGTTGAGGTAGCCCTGGTGAATAGGGCGCCTCTGGGGAGGTAAGCGGCGCCACGACCCTTCAGCAAGGAGAAGGATCTGTGGCTCTATCTACGCCTACGCAGGAATTGCCGCTCCCGGTCGCGCAGTCGATCGGTCGCACCCCCAGCTCTAACCCTCAAGTTGAGCTTGATGATCATTACCTGGTCGCCCTCGCCAAGGAGGGACGGCCGGACGCCTACGACGCGATCGTCCGCCGCTACCGCGGCTTCGTCCGCCTCAAGGCCTCGTCCTACTTCCTCCTCGGCGGCGAGTCGGACGACCTGATCCAGGAGGGCCTGCTCGGCCTCTACAAGGCGATCCGCGACTACCGCACCGATCGCGAGTCGAGCTTCCGCAACTTCGCGGAGCTCTGCATCACCCGCCAGATCATCACCGCGGTGAAGACCGCGACCCGCAACAAGCACACGCCGCTCAACCAGTACGTGTCGTTCAGCCAGACCCCGGCCGCCGCCGGAGATTCCGAAACCACCCTCGACGAGGTGCTGCCGGGGCCGGAGGTATTCGACCCGGTCAACCAGGTGATCGCCTCCGAAGAGCTGGAGAGCCTCGTCGCCTGCCTATCCGGCGGGACCGGCGTGCTTTCCGAACTCGAGAGCCGCGTGCTCTCGCTCTATCTCGACGGCCACTCCTACGAGGCGACCGCTGAG
>DASTXV010000043.1:0-137751 GCA_035765335.1 Solirubrobacterales bacterium | reverse complement strand
GGCGACGATGTTCTCCCAGACGGAGAGGCCGCCGCGGGAGCGGGGGATGACGTGGTCGACGGTGAGGCCGGATTTGGTCGAGCCGCAGTACTGGCAGGTCCAGGAGTCGCGGGCGAGGACGGCGCGGCGGGTGATCTTGCGGCGGTGGGCCTCGCGCGGGATGCGGACGTAGTTGACGAGGCGGATCACGTCGGGGCGCTCCATCGTCATGTGCTCGGAGTGGAGCGCGGCGCCGTCCCGCTGCTCGAGAAGTTCCGCCTTTTCCTTCAGAAGCAGGACAGCGGCCCGTCTCAACGTGCAGACGTTGATTGGCTCATACGTCGCGTTGAGTACCAGGACCCTGGCCATACTGCCCGGAAATTGTAGGCACTCAGCCTCACTGCACGGGGTAGGAGCCCAAAATCCGCACCGACTCGGCCTTCCCGCGCAGCCGCTCGATCGCCTCGGCGACGACCGAATCGGCCGCCTTTCCCTCCAGGTCGCAGAAGAACATGTAGCGGCCGAGGCCCTGTCGCAGTGGCCGCGACTCGATCCGCGTCAGGTTGATCTCCCGGGTCGAGAACTCGCTCAGGGCATCGACCAGGGCGCCGGGGTGGTCGGCGCCGAGCTCGGAGAAGACCAGCGAGGTCTTCCACGGCCCCTCGCCCTCCGGCTCGGTCCCCGCCGGCGCGATCCAGACGAAGCGGGTGACGTTGTCGTCCTCGTCCTCGACCCCTTCCCGCAGCAGCTCGCACCCGTACAGCGCCGCCGCCGCCCGCGCCCCCAGCGCCGCCCACGGCCGCGCCGACTCGCTCACCATCCGCACCGCCGCCGCGGTGCTGCTGACGCTGCGCCGTTCGACCTCGGGGAACTGCTCGCGCAGGAAGCGCTGGCACTGGGCCAGCGGCTGCGGGTGGGAGAGTACCGCCTCGACGTCCTCGGCCCGCACCCCCTCGCGGGCGATCAGGTGGACCCGCACCCGGTAGTCGTGCTCGCCGGCGATCGTCACCGCGCCCGCCTCGAAGGCGAGGGTGTCGAGGGTCGGCCGCACCGAGCCCTCGATCGAGTTCTCGATCGGCACCAAAGCCCGCTCCGCCTCCCCCCGCTCCACCGCCAGGATCGCATCCGGAATAGTCGCCGTCCTCAAAGCCTCATAGCCACCACCAGGAATCGCCTCGCTCAGAGCGTCCTCAGTGAAGGTGCCCGCGGGTCCCAGGTAAGCGATCTTCATCCAGAGATCAAACCAGAGCTTCCCACGGCCCAGCGTCGAGCGAGTCAATACCGCGGCTCGAGGGTCCGGGGGTGACCCCGTACGGACACTCCAGCCGAAGGCGTCCGGTAGGGGTCACCCCCGGACCCCCCACCACCGCCTATTCGACGATCAGCGTGTACGACGCTTCGTTGTTTTCCGTGACCTGCTCGCCCGCCACCGGCTCGACGACGACTTCAAGCGTCACTTCTCCGCTCGGCGCCGGCGTCAGCGGGATCGTCGTCGTGCCGATTTCCCCGACTTCGATTTCGGAGATCTCGCCCTCGATCGTGTTGCCTTCCACCGTGACCGAGACGGTCACCCCGCTCTCGGGCGATTCGCCCTGGTTCTGCACCGAGACCTCGACTTCGACGCCTTCTTCGCCCGCGACCGTGACCGGCGCTCCTTCGACCAGTTCCGTTTCGTTGACGCTGACGCCGGCGAGTTCGGTGCCGTGGACGCCGGGCGTCGCCGTGCCGCTGGCGCCGCTGATCCCGCCCAGGGCGTCGCTGACGGCGCTTTCTTCGAGCCATTTGTCGCTCGGGAGGAAGGTGCTTTTCGCCAGGTCGCTGTCGGAGATCCCGTTCGAGGCGAGGACGCCGTCGACTTCCGGCCGCACCACCTGTTCGTAGATCACGTCGGCGGCGAGCAGCTTCTGCATCTGCTTGGCGATCCCCATCATCGCTTTCTCCGCGCCGGCATCGCCGAGCGCCGTCGGCATCTTGTCGGCGATCTGTTCCATCGCGCTGGCGCGCAGCTGGTAGACGAGCTCGAGGTTGGACTGGGCGTCGCTCATGTCACCGGGGGCGCTGAGGCCGTCGATCCGGTCCCGGTAGGTGTCGATCGCGCTGCGGTCGGCGTTGATCTGGTCGACGAAGTCGGTGACCGAGAGGTTGCCCGGGTCCTCGAGCTTGCCGAAGAACGATTCGCTCGTCTGGTCGGTCTCTTCGACGATCTGGGTGACGTTGCGGGCGTAGTCGCTGAGCTCGCGGTTGGCGCGCGCGTCCAGGCACCCCTTGACCCCGAGCACGAGCAGGATCAGCAGGATGAGGCCGCCGCCGAGGGCAAGCGCGCGCCGCAGCATGATCTGCTGGCGCTCGGGTCGACGTTTGGGCCGCTCACGCCGAGGGGGGCGTCGTGAGGTGAAGTCCTCCACGGGGGCGGAAGTATGACCTCTGAGGTGGCCGCGACGCCAGGAGACGCCGCAAACGGCACCTTTTTCCCAACCGCCACGGCGCAGGAGAGCGGCTTTGGACGGCGAAGTTGAAGCAAGCCCATGGTTGGCTCGCTCGTGCTCAACCGCTTCTTGATCGAGCGCCGCATCGGCAGCGGAGGCTTCGGCGTTGTCTACGAGGCCTGGGACGGCCGCCTCGAGCGCCCCGTCGCGGTGAAGGCGATCGAGCAGCGGGGGGAGGCGGGCCGCCGCGTCCTCCGCGAGGCCCAGGCCGCCGCCCGCCTCAACCATCCCGGCATCGTCACCCTCTACGAGCTGGGGGAGGAGGACGGCAACGCGCTCCTCGTCACCGAGCTGGTCGAGGGCTCGACGCTGGCTCGCCTCGCCGCCGCCGGCGAGCTCTCCGACCGCGAGATCGCCGAGATCGGCGCCGACCTCTGCGAGGCGCTCGACCACGCCCACTCGCGCGGCGTCGTCCACCGCGACATCAAGCCCCAGAACGTGCAGGTGATCGACGACGGGGAACCGCGGGCGAAGCTGATGGACTTCGGCGTCGCCCACCTCGCCGACACCGCCTCCCTGACCGCCGCCGGCGACGTCGTCGGCACCCTCGCCTACATGTCGCCCGAGCAGGCGGAAGGCCGGCCCGCCGGCCCCGAGGCCGACGTCTACTCGCTGGCGCTGACCCTGTACGAGTGCTGGAGCGGGGAGAATCCTTATCGGCGTGCCGCCCCGGCCGCCACCGCCCGCGCGATCGGCGGCCGTGCCCGCCCCCTGCGCCGGCTCCGCCCCGACCTGCCGCGGGAGCTGACCGAGACGGTCGACGCCTGCCTCTCCTCCCGCCCCAACCACCGCCCCTCGCTGGAGGAGCTGGGGACCGCGATCGAGGACGCGCTCGACGACCTCTCCGACCACCTCCCCGGCACCTACGGCCGCATCCGCGTCACCCGCGTGGGCGCGATCGCCGCCGCCGCGGCGGTCGGAGGCTTCCTCGCCCTCAACGGAGCGGCCCTGCCGTAGGCGGGGCTTCCCTAGGATTTCCCCATCGGCGCTCTCAGTCGTCTCGAGTCGATGTTCGAAGGCCTCTTCGAGGGGGTGTTCAGCCGCGCCTTCAGCTCGGAGGTGCAGCCGGTCGAACTCGCCCGCAAGCTGGCGAAGGAAATGGACGCCCACAAGACCGCCTCGGTCCAGCGCGTCTACGTCCCCAACGAGTACACGGTCTTCCTCTCGCGGCAGGACCGCGGCAAGCTCGAAGGCTACGAGCGCTCCCTGGAGCAGGAGCTCTCCGGCTACCTGCTGGAGCACGCGCGGCGGCGCGGCTACGACCTGCTGACCCGGCCGCAGGTCGAGTTCAGCACCGACGAGCGGCTGCGGCTGGGGGAGTTCGGGATCCAGGCGCGGCTGGTGAAGCCGCCGGCGCGCGAGGGCCAGGCGCCCGAACAGGGCGAAGAGGGGCACACGATGGTCTACTCGGCGGTCCGCGAGCGCGACCGCAGCCGACCGAAGCGTCCCGAGCAGGCGGTCGGGGCACTGGTCTCCACCCGCGCCGTCGTCTCGCTCGGCGACCGCCGCTACGTGCTCGACGGGCCGGTGGCGACGATCGGGCGCTCGAAGTCGGTCGAGTGCGTGCTCTCCGACCCCAACGTCTCGCGCCGCCACGCCGAGCTGCGGCGCTCCGAGAACGGCGACTGGCAGATCGTCGACCTCGGCTCCACCAACGGGATCAAGGTCAACGGCCGCCGCGTCCCCTCCACCCGGCTCAGCCCCGGTGACCAGGTCACCGTCGGCACCACCACCTTCAGCTTCGACATCGAGCAGTAGGGCGGCTGCCGCCCTCATTAAGGTGCTGGACGCGTGGATTACGACCCCATCTCAGTAGCCCTCAAGTTCGGCTTCCTCGCCGTCCTCTACCTGTTCGTGCTCGTGATCGCGCGCAGCGCGCTCAAGGACCTGCGCCGGACCGTCTCGCCCGCCCCCGACGCGACCGGCTTCCACGCCGCCCCGGCCTTCGCCGAGCGGCCGACCGGACCGGACGGCTGGCTGGTCGTCGAGCGCGGCGGCGGCCTCGAGCGCGACCAGCGCTTCGACCTGATCGGGGGCCTCTCGATCGGGCGCTCGAAGGACGCCGACGTGCAGATCGACGACCGCTACGCCTCCAGCATCCACGCCCGCGTCTTTTCCCGCGAGGGGAGGTTCTACGTCGAGGACATGGACTCGACCAACGGCACCCTGCTGAACGGCGCCACCCTGCAAGGCGAGGCCGACCTGATCGACGGCGACACGATCCAGATCGGCGACACGATCTTCCGGCTGGAGGTGAGCTAGGTGACGCTGCGGATCGCCGAGGAGGCCGTGCGCACCGACACCGGGCGCCAGCGCAACGCCAACGAGGACTCGTTCTTCACCAGGGCGCCGCTGTTCGTCGTCGCCGACGGGATGGGGGGCGCGCAGGCCGGCGAGGTCGCCTCCAAGGCGGCGGCCGAGTCCTTCGCCCAGGAGCTGCCGGCGGCGCCGCCCGAGCACGTCCTCGAGCAGACGATCGAGGGGGCGAACCGGACGATCCACGAGCTCGCCCGCAAGGACCCGGACCTGGCCGGGATGGGGACCACGGTCACCGCCGCGATCGTCGACCTCGAGGCCGAGGAGGTGGCGATCGGCCACGTCGGCGACAGCCGCGCCTACCGCTTCCGCGCCGGCAGGTTCGAGCAGCTGACCCGCGACCACTCGCTGGTCGAGGAGATGCGGCGCAAGGGCCAGCTCACCGACGAGCAGGCCGAGGACCACCCGCAGCGCTCGATCATCACCCGCGCCCTCGGCCCCGAACCCGAGGTCCAGGTCGACCTGCAGACCGTCCCCGCTCAGAACGGCGACGTCTTCCTGATCTGCTCCGACGGGCTGACGACGATGCTCGACGACGAGCAGATCGGCCGCATCCTCGCCCGCGCGACCTCGCTGCAGGCGGCGGTGCGGGCGCTGGTCGACGAAGCCAACCGGGCCGGCGGCCGCGACAACATCACCGTCGTCGCCTTCCGCGTCGAGGACACCGCGGCGCCCGCCGCCGGCAACCCCAGCGCGGCGCCCGACGAGGGGGCGACGCTGATCGGGACGAGCGCCGAGGAGGAGGGCCTGACCGCGACCGAGGTCCGCCGCCGCGCCGCCGCCGAGGCCGCGCGCCAGCGCCGCCAGGAGCGCGATGCGAAGCCCGCGGGCGGGCGCCTGCGCAAGGCCGCCAAGATCCTCGCCGTCCTCCTCGTGGTCGCCGCCGTCGCCTTCGGCGCCTGGTACGCCAACCGCCAGATCTGGTTCCTCGGCACCGACGACGCCGGCCGCGTCGCCCTCTACCGCGGCGCCCCCTACGAGCTCCCGTTCGGGATCGAGCTCTACGAAGAGCGCTACGCCAGCCCGGTCCAGACCGAGTCGCTGCCGCCCCGCCGCCAGGACGCCGTCACCGGCCACGACCTGCGCTCGCGCGAGGACGCCGTCTCCCTGATCGAAGACATCGAAAAGACCGAGGGGCTTCGTTGACGTCTGCCAGGAACCGGGAGCTGCTCGCCCTGGTTCCGGTCGCGATCCTGCTCACCGCGGGGTTCGCCGGGGTCTTCTCCCAGGAGAACGAAAAGCTCGGCGACCTCAGCCTCATCTACGGCGGCTACTTCCTGGCGCTCTGCCTCGTCACCCACGTCTACCTGCGGATCCGCCTCCCCGACGCCGACCCCTACCTGTTCCCGCTGATCGCCACCCTCACCGCCTTCGGGCTGGTGATGATCTACCGGATCGACGAGACCCTGGCCCGCGACCAGGCCAACTGGTTCGTCCTCGGGCTGGTCCTCTTCGCGCTGACGATCCACTTCCTGCGCGACTACGAGGTGCTGGAGCGCTACCGGTACACGATCGCGATCGCCGGCCTGCTGCTGCTGCTGGCGCCGCGGGTTCCGGGGATCGGCCAGCAGGTCAACGGCGCCTACCTCGGGGTGAAGATCGGCCCGATCGCCTTCCAGCCGGCCGAGTTCACCAAGCTCGCGATCGTCGTCTTCCTCGCCAGCTACCTGCGCGAGCACCGCGAGGTGCTGATCGTCGGCGCCCGCCGCGTGCTGGGGGTGACGCTGCCGCCGCTGAAGCACTTCGGCCCGCTGCTGGTCGTCTGGGGCGCCTCGATGTTCATGCTCGTCTTCATCCGCGACCTCGGCAGCTCGCTGATGTTCTTCGCCGCCTTCCTCGCCCTGCTCTACGTGGCGACCGGCCGCTTCTCCTTCGTCGTGATCGGGATGGCGATGTTCTTCCTCGGCGCCTGGTTCTTCGCCAGCACCGTCCCTCACGTCCACGACCGGATCGAAATCTGGCTCCACCCCTACAACGACCCGCAGGAAACCGGGTACCAGATCCTGCAGTCGATCTTCGCCCAGGCCGACGGCGGCCTCTTCGGCGCCGGCTTCGGGCAGGCGCTGATCACGATCCCCGGCAGCGGCGGCACCGCGCTCTTGCCGGCCGCCCACACCGACACGATCTACTCGCTGATCGTCAACGAGGTCGGCCTCTTCGGCGCCTGCGGGGTGGTCCTCGTCTACCTCCTGGTCGCCGCCCGCGGCTTCAAGATCGCCCTCCTCGCCAGCGACGGCTTCTCGAAGCTGCTGGCCACCGGCCTGACCACGGTCTTCGCCTTCCAGGCCTTCGTGATCATCGGCGGCGTCACCAGGGTGATCCCGCTGACCGGCGTCACCCTGCCCTTCATCAGCTACGGCGGCAGCTCGATCCTCGCCAACTTCGTGCTGTTGGCGCTACTGCTGCTGGTCTCCGACCGGGCCCGCCGCGAGGCCGCCCAGCCGGCCGGGCGGATGGCGATGGGGAGCGGCTGACGTGAACCGGCAGATCGTCAAGTTGTTCGGCTTCATCGTCGTCCTCTTCGGGATCCTCGTCGGCTTCACGTCCTGGTGGTCGGTCTTCGACGCCGAGGCGCTGAAGGAAAAGGAGGCGAACAAGCGGCCGCTGCTGGAGGCGCAGCTGATCCCCCGCGGCCGCATCCTCGCCGCCGACGGGACCCTGATCGCGAAGTCGGTCCCGAAGGGGAGGGGGGACTCGAAGCGCTACATCCGCCGCTACCCGGAAGGCGCCCTCTTCGGCCACCCGATCGGCTACAGCTTCGTCGAAGAGGGCCAGAGCGAGTTCGAGCAGTTCCACAACGAGGAACTGGTCGGCGAAGGCTCCGAGTTCAGCTCGATCCTCGACGAGCTGCTCGGCGACAAGCAGGAAGGCAACGACATCGTCACCAACATCGACACCGAAGCGCAGCGGCTGGCGCTGGCCGAGCTGCAGGAAGTCGGCTACGGCGCCGTCGTCGCGATCGAGCCCGGCACCGGCGCGGTCAAGGTGATGGCCTCCAACGCCCCCTTCGACCCCAACCGGATTCCCTACGACCTCGAAAAGTGGAACAGCGACGAAATCGAAAGGCCGCTGGTGAACCGGGCCACGCAGGGGCTCTATCCCCCCGGCTCGACCTTCAAGGTGGTCACTGCGGCGGCCGGCATCGACAGCGGCGCGATCAGCGGCGAAACGACGATCAACGCGCCGGGCTCGCTGGAAGTCGAAGGGACGCCGCTCGAAAACGACTTCAGCCAGGACTTCGGCTCGATCGCCCTCGACACCGCCCTGACCAACTCGGTCAACACCTGGTTCGGCCAGCTCGGCCAGCAGCTCGGCAACGACACCCTGTTCGAGTACATGGAACGGTTCGGCTTCAACGCGACCCCGGCGATCGACCTGCCCGAAGAAGAGGTTCAGGAGAGCGGCGTCTGGGATCTCGAAAACGACGAACTCCTGACCGCCAGCGACCCGGTCGACCTCGCCCGGCTCGCGATCGGGCAGGAGCGGCTGCTGACGACGCCGCTGCAGATGGCGCAGGTGGTGGCGGCGGTCGCCAACGGCGGCAAGCTGATGAAGCCGCGGATCTGGAAGCGGGTGATCGATCCCGACGGCCGCGTCGTCGACGAGCTCGACCCCTCCGTCTACAGCGAGCCGATCAGCGAGGAGACGGCGGCGGAGCTGACGGCGGCGATGGAAGGGGTGGTCAGCGAAGGGACCGGCACCAACGCGGCGATCCCCGGTGTCGCCGTCGCCGGCAAGACCGGCACCGCCGAAACGCCCGGCAACAAGGCCTGCGGCGGCGGCATCGACGAAAACCAGGCCTGGTTCATCGGCTTCGCCCCCGCCGACGACCCGCGGATCGCGATCGCGGTCTCGGTCGAGTGCACCCCGGAATTCGGCGGCGACGTCGCCGCGCCCATCTTCCGCGACGTCGCGGAATCGATCCTGAACGAGGAATGAGGAGGAGCTTTGGCTGAGGTCGCAGAGGGCAGCGTCGTCGACAACCGCTACCGGGTCCTGCGCCGGATCGGCAGCGGCGGCATGGCCGACGTCTGGCTGGCCGAGGACTCCCACCTGCAGCGGCAGGTGGGGCTGAAGGTCCTCCACCGGCGCTACCTCCAGGACCCCCAGTTCGTCGAGCGCTTCCAGCGCGAGGCCGAGCACGCCGCCGGCCTCCAGCACCCGAACATCGTCGCCGTCTTCGATCGCGGTCAGGACGGCGACGTCAACTACATCGCGATGCGCTATGTCGAGGGGCCGACGTTGAAGGAGCTGATCGACCGCGGCCTCGCCCCCGACCAGGCGGTGGCGCTGGTGCGGCAGGTGCTCGAGGGCGCCCGCTTCGCCCATCGCAACGGGATCGTCCACCGCGACCTGAAGCCGCAGAACGTGATCGTCGACGACGAGGGCAAGGCGATCGTCACCGACTTCGGCATCGCCCGCGCCGGCGTCTCGGAGATCACCCAGACCGGCTCGGTGATGGGGACGCCGCACTACCTCTCGCCGGAGCAGGCGCAGGGCTTCGAAGTGACGCCGGTCTCCGACCTCTACTCGATCGGGGTGATCCTCTACGAGGCGCTGACCCGCCGCGTCCCGTTCGAAGCCGACAGCGCCGTCGCGATCGCGATGAAACAGGTCTCGGAGACGCCGCAGCGGCCGAGCTCGATCAACCCCGCGGTCTCGCCGGCGCTCGACGCGGTGGTGATGCGGGCGCTGGAGAAGGACCCGGGCCAGCGCTTCCAGAGCGCCGACGCCTTCATCGCCGCGCTCGACGCGGCGCTGAAAGACCCCGGCGTTGGCCAGGGGACGGCGGCCTTCGCCGCCGCGCCGCCGGTGGTCGCCGAGGAGCTCCCGCCCGGGGAAGACAGAAGACGCAACTGGTGGCTCTGGGCCCTGCTCGTCGCCGCGATCCTGATCGGCCTCCTGGTCGGCTGGGCGCTGAGCCGCGACACCACGACCAAAGTCCCGAACGTGACCGGCAACCAGCTCGGGGTCGCGATCACCCTGCTCGAGCAGGACGGGTTCACGGTCGGCGACGTGGTCCGGGTCGAGCGCGAAGCGCCGGCCAACGAAGTCCTCGAGCAGGACCCGGCGGCCTCGCCGCCGTCGGACCAGGCCTCCGAAGACTGCGCCTTCCTCACCTTCTTCTGCTCGAAGCCGGAGGTGACGCTGACGGTCAGCGCCGGACCCGGCAGCGCCAAGGTCCCCTCGACCGCCGGACAGACCGAGGCGGAGGCGACGCAACAGCTCGAAGCCGCCGGCTTCGAAGTCGACGTCGAACGCGTCAACTCGGAGTCGGTCGAACCGGGCCTGGTCGTCTCCTCCGAACCGCGCGGCGGCACCACCGCGACCAAGGGCTCGACCGTCACCCTCTTCGTCTCCCGCGGGCCGAAGCTGACGAAGGTCCCGGTCCTGGTCGGCAGCCAGCGGGAAACGGCGGTCCAGCGCCTGCGCGGCAACGGCCTCGAAGTCAGCATCAGCGAAGAAGAAAGCCCGGAACCGAAGGGCCGGGTGATCCAGCAGTCGCCGGACGCCGGCACCCGGGTCGAACCGGGCTCGACGGTCGCGATCGTCGTCTCCAGCGGCGAAGAAAAAGCGCAGGCCCAGGTCCCCAATGTGATCGGCAAGCTCCGCGCCGAAGCGGTGGAAGCGATCCGCGCCGAAGGCCTGCAGCCGAGCGTCGAAGAAGAGGAAACCGAGGTGGAAGGCAAAGTCGGCCGCGTCACCGACCAGTTCCCGCCGCCCGGCACCGAAGTCGAACCGGGCGAAACGGTGACGATCACGGTCGGCAAGCGCGCGGTCGAAGCGAGCGAAGAAGGGGAAGAAGGGTGAGGGTCGCGGTCCTCTCCGGCGGCCGCTCCTCCGAGCACGAGGTCTCGCTGCGCTCCGGCGCGGCCGTGGCGCGGGGCCTGCGCGAGGCGGGCCACGAGGCGGTCGAGGTGACGATCGGCCGCGACGGCCGCTGGAGCGCCGCCGGCGCCCCGGTCGAGCTGGTGCCCGGCGGGGGTCTGCTCGGCGCCGACGCCGTCTTCCCGGCCCTGCACGGGGCCTTCGGCGAGGACGGCAGCATCCAGGGCCTGCTCGAGCAGCTCGACGTGCCGTACGTCGGCTCCGACGTCCTCTCCTCGGCGATCTGCATGGACAAGCTGACGCTGAAGCGGCTCTTCGCCGCCCGCGGGGTGCCGCAGGTCGAGTTCACCGCGGTCGAGGGCGAGGACTGGTGGGGCCGCTGCGAGGCGATGGGGCTGCCGCTCTGGGTCAAGCCCTCGCGGATGGGCTCCAGCGTCGGCATCACCCGGGTCGAGAAGCTGGAGGAGCTGGACGCGGCGGTGGAGCTGGCGCTGCGCCACGACCCGCGGGTGATCGTCGAGGCCTCGGCCGCCGGCCGCGAGGTCGAGTGCTCGGTGCTGGGCAACGACGACCCGCGGCCTTCGCCGCCGGGGGAGATCGTCGCCCAGGGGGTCTGGTACGACTTCGAGGCCAAGTACACCGAGGGCGGGATGGAGCTGCGGGTGCCCGCCCCGATCGGCGATGACGCCGTCGCGCGCGTCCGCGAGCTCGCCGTCGCGGTCTTCCGGCTCGCCGGCTGCTCCGGCCTCGCCCGCTGCGACTTCTTCGTCGAGCCCGACGGCTCGGTCCTCGTCAACGAGATCAACACCATGCCCGGCTTCACCGACACCAGCGTCTACGCCAAGCTCTTCGAGGCGAGCGGGATCCAGTACCCCCAACTCTGCGATCGCCTGGTGGAGCTGGCGGTCGAGCGGTACCGGCAGGCGCGCTCGTACGAGTTCTAAAGGAGGCCGCGAGGGGGTCAGACTTTGGATGCCCGCGCGGCGCGGATCGCATCGGTGAGGGCGAGGGCGAGGGCGACGTCGCCGCCGGTTTCCAGGCCTTCGTTGGCGTGCCCGTCCATCCGCCGCAGCCACTCCATCGGCGTCCCGGATACCCACCCTTCCGCCTCGTTCTCGAGCCGCGAGGAACAGGAAACCACGCGCCCTTCCTCGACGATTACAAATGCGCCGGCGAAGACCGGACTCGAGCCACCGCGGACCTCCACCGCCAGCCGGCACTTCCCGTTTACGCCCTTCGGCAGCTCCACCAGCGGGATCGCCAGCAGGAAGGCGGCCTCGACGTCGAGGCGACCGATCGGGGCAGTTGATTCAGCAAGGTGCCTCCTCTCCCAGGCGGTGCCTGCGGCAAGGGGGATCACTGCCCGTTGCAGCCAACGGGTAACGCGATATGGGGTTCCACGCCCCTCTCCCGGCTGCGGCTCGACGAGGCACGCCAGTCGCAAACCCGCGAGCCGCCGCTCGAGCGAGGGGTAGCTCACTTTCGGGATCAGCCGGTTGAGCTGGGTCAGGGAAAGGGGTTTCGCCGCCAGGGCTCTGACGATGTTGGTCGACCAGCCCTCGACCAGCGCCCCCACGGCGCTCTTGGCAGAGGCGCTTCCCAGCTCGATCGCTCCGTCGGGCGATTCGTCTAGCCACCCATCGAGCACGTTCCCCACTTTGAGCAGGGCTTCCCCGGAGGGTGTGAGCGAGTACAGGGACGAGCCGGCAAAGGACCCCTGGCGGCGCTGCTCCAGAACCTTCAGCTCAGCGAGTGTCCGCGAGTAGACCCGGATCGTGCTCTGCGGCGGCGAGCCGACGGCGCGCCGCAGCTCGATCAGCTCCTTCGGGCCCTCTGCCAACGTCTTCAGGATGTGGACGTTCAATGGGGCGGCGAGGAGAGACAGGGCCTGTCCTCCGGCGCGCCTCATGTGGGCATAGATGTAGAGCCGAGCTTGAGCACCGCTCGACCATCTTTTGGAGATATTTCCCTATCCGCAAGGAGCTAACTGCTCAGGGTGCGAAAAGACCATCCTTGGTCTTTATCTTGCAAAGAAATCCCTGCAAATCTCAGTAGCGCAACTTCTCACACGCGCAACAACGTGCCCGGTGTTGGGTTGTTTTGATTGGTCACTACGGTTTGCTTGGGGTACGCCTCAGTGCTTCGACTATCGCGTCCGCCAGGGCGATCTCGCCTCCCAGGTCGAGCTCCTGGCTGGGGCTGCCCATGAGTCGGTTGAGCCAAGCGCGAGGACTGCCCGAGGCCCAACCCTCTACCTCCCCTTTGAGATTGGGGAGACAGGAGACGACCTTCCCTTCCTCGACGCGCACCACCACGCCGGCGAAGTCCGGCGTGGCTGCCCGCTGCACTTCAACCGCCAGCCTGCACCTCCCACTCACGTCCTTCGGCAGCCGCGTCAACGGAATCGCCAGCAGGAAAGCGGCCTCGACGTCGAGGCGGCCAACCGATTGCGAGGATTGGGGGAGGAACCTCTGCTCCCAGGCGATCGCGGCGACCGCCGGAGCGACCGCCCGCCGCAGCCAATCGGTGGCGCTGTGGGGGGTGGTGCCGCCATCGACGCGGTGTCCCTCGACCAACCCGACGATGCGCAGCGCCGCCAGGCGCCTCTCCAACGAGGGGTAGCTGACACGGGGAATCAGCCGGTCGAGCTCCGTCAGCGAGTAGGCCCTGCCGGCCAGAGCCCTGATGATGGTGGTCGACCAGCCCTCGGAGAGGGACTTGATCGTGTTGCGAGCGGCGATGGTTCCCAGCTCGATCGGCTTGTCGGGTGCCTGCGCCAGCCAGGTTTCAAAGAACCCGGCGACCCCCAGCAAGCCCCGTCCCGAGCGGGTGATGGCGTAGTCGACGGAGGTTGGAAATTCCCTCCGCGACCTTCGCTCGATCACTCCGAGCTCGTCGAGGCTGCGGGTGTAGAGGCGCATCGTGCTCTGCGGCGGCGAGCCGATTGCTTGTCGAAGGCTTCGCAGCGGCAAGGGCCCGGACTCGAGTGCCTTGAGGATCTGCGTGTTCAACGGCGCTGCGAGCAGGGCCATCGTCTCGGTGCCAGCCCGAGCGCGGGTTTCGGTCATCTTCCCCGACCGCGGGGCCATGGTCATTATCGGTCCTCTGTATCCCTCGGTTCCCGAATAATAATCCCAGCGTCCCATGGCTATGTCACCCAGGAGGAGCGGCTTCTCCGCGCCGAGGATTAACCCCACAATCGCTGGGTACCCAAAGAGGACCAGTCACCACATACAGGCAGCAGCATGCTGCCAACCCAAAGGGAGCGGTGGGTCGCGCGAGCGGCCGCCGGAGGCGTGAGATGACGACTGGACTTTCAGGCATAGAAGCAGAACCCACTCCACGCGAGGACGCCTGCGTAGCGGGGGCATCCACTGCCGACGTCCTCCGTCTTCTCAGCACGGGGGCGACGGGGGCGATCCTGATGGCCCTGGGCGAAGGGCCGCTGCGGACGAAGAACCTGACCGAGCGGGTTCCCGGCTACGCCCCGCGGACGATCTATCGCTACGCCGGCAAGCTGGCGGAACTCGAGGTCGTCGAGCGCGAGGAGGAACCGGGGGTTCCCTCGAAGGTCGTGCACACGCTGACGGACCCCTGCGGGACCGACCTCTACCACCTCGTCAACAGGTTCGCGGACGCTTCGCTGACGCGGCTGCCCGACGGGAGGATCGATGCCCACGCCTGGGCCTCGCTGGGCCTCCTCGCCGACCTCTGGGAGGCGGGGATGGTCGAGGAGCTGAGCTGCGAGCCGCAGTCTCCGACCGACCTGGCCCGGGGCCCGCACGGGCTCAGCTACCACCAGGTCAACCGGCGCGCCGGCCTGTTCAAGACCGGCGGGCTCGTCTGCGAGTCGGAGGGCCCGGGTCGCCGGCGGCTCTACGGGTTGACCGAGAAGACCCGCCGCAAGATGGGGTTGATCGCCGGCGTCGGGCGCTGGCGCCACCACCACGTGGTGGCCGAGGACGAAGAAGGGATGACGGCGGCCGAGATGGCGACGTTGCTGAAAGTGGCCCTGCCCCTGGTGAAGCTCCCGGACCACCACAAAGGCAAGTGCCTGCGCCTGAGCGCGCTGGGCGAAGACGACGCCGCCGGCGCCGAAGGCGAAGAGGTCTGGGTGGAGGTCGAGGGAGACGGGACCGTCCACAGCTGCGCCGAGCCCCCCGCGAATCTCGATGGCTGGGGCCGCGGCAAGATCGGAGCCTGGATCGGGGTGATCCTCGACGGCGAGGCCAAGTCGGTGCTGATCGGAGACGACGAGAAGCTGGTCAGCGACTGCCTCGCCGGCCTTTACGAGACCCTCTGGACGCCACGGCCTTTCTAGGAGCTCGAGCTCAGTAGGCGGCGTTGCGAGAGCGCGGCCGCGGGATCGACTTGTAGCGGCGGTCGCGGCCGCGATTCCAGAGGGCGCTGTCGATCTCGGCGGGGGTGAGGGCTCCCTCGGTGGCTGCGGCGAGCAGCTCGATCGCGTGGACGGCGCCGGCGCGCAGCTCCACCTCCTCGGGGGAGCCGTGGACGAGCAGCTCCCCGGCTTCGATCTTCGCGGTCGACTCCGGGTCGAGCTCGAGGACGCCGTCGACCCGCAGCACGTGGGGAACGAGATTGTCGGCGAAGGCGGTCAGCCGCTCCACGCCCGGCAGCTCGGCGACGCCGGCGCGGTGGAGGTCGGCGGCGGCGAGCTGGGCGCGCTTGAAGAAGGGCACCCGGCGCCCTTCGTAGACGGAGACGTCGGCGAAGGCGTCCCAGTGCGAGAGCGCCCCTGCCAGCTCGGGCACCGATCCCGCCGCCTCAACCACTCCGAGGTAGCGGCCGCCGTGCTCGCTGAGGAGGTGCGTTCCCACGTCCCGCAGAGCGGCGGCGAACTGGGGCATCAGCGGGTGCTCGGGGTCCTGCCCGACCACGGCGGCGATCGCGGCCGCATCCATCGACGTCAGCTCCTCGGGGCTCCAGGGGCCCGCGGAAGCGAAGCGCTCCTCGACCCCCGCGGCCATCGTCGCGTAACCGCTGTGGCCAGGGCGCTTGCGGATCGTCGGCCACCAGCCGGAGCCGAAGTTGATCGCGTTCATGCAGATCGCGAAGGCGGCGGCCGCTTCGAGGTCGCGCTCGGCGGGTCGCTCCTCGGCCACCTCGGCCGCCGCCTCCAAGCCGGCCGCGTACCCCTCGATCTTCGTCTCGTCGATCCTGGCCGACCGCGCCCGGCCCGCGACCCAGGCGCAGGCGGCGCGAACTTCGTCGGGGAGCGAAACTGGGGTCATGGAGAAACGAGAGATACAGGTTCGGCAGGCGACCGAGGAGGACGCCGCCGAGATCGCCCGCCTTCTGCGCGACTTCAACCTCGAGTTCACCGAACCGACGCCGGACGTCGAGACGCTGACCGGGACGGCGCGGCGCTTGCTGGGGGCCGGCGAGATCACGGTCCTGCTCGCCGGCGACGGCCCCGACGGCCTCGCCCTCCTCCGCTTCCGCCCGGCGCTCTGGAGCGAGGGGCTGGAAACCTATCTCCAGGAGCTCTACGTGGTGCCGGCGTTGCGCGCGCGCGGGATCGGCCGGGCCTTGCTGGAGCGCGCGATCGAGCTTGCCCGCGAGCGAGGCGCCGACAGCATCGACCTCAACACCGGCGAAACCGACACCGCCGCCCGCGGCCTCTACGAGAGCATGGGCTTCACCAACCGCGAAGGCGGTCCCGACGGACCGTCGATGCTGTTCTACGAGCGCGAGATCTGAGCGGTCAGCTCGGCGAAGCCGATCCCGGCCGGCGGCTGCACCCGGTCGGGGTGGAGCAGGTGGGCGAGCAGCTCGACGCCGTCGACCAGGCGCGGGCCGGGGCGCGAGAAGGTCGAGGCGGCGTCGACCGCGAAGACCCGGTCGGCGCCGAGCGAGCCGAGGCGGTCGCGGTGCGTCAGCGCCTGGGCGCGGGAGTCCTCGAGGTACCAGCCGCAGGGCATCGCCACCACCGCGTCCGGCTCGAGACCCCGCAGGTCCTCCCACTCGACCTGGGGCGACTTCTGCCCCGGCTTGCCGATCGCGTCCTCGCCGCCGGCGATCTCGATCATCTCCGGGATCCAGTGGCCGCCGATGAAGGGAGGGTCGAGCCACTCGAGCGCCAGGACCCGGACCCGCGGCGCTCCGGCGACCGCCTCCCGCGTCGCCTTCAGCCGCTCCTCGAGCTCGCGGTGAAACTGCGCGGCCCGCTCCTCGATCCCCGCCGCCTCGCCCAGGCGGATGACGTCCTCCAGCACCTCCGCGAGCGTGCGCGGGTCCTGCTGCAGGACCCGCGGCCGGCTCGGCAGCCGCGTCGCGACGGCGACCACGTCGTCGTAGGAGACGGCGCAGACCTCGCAGACCGCCTGGGTGACGATCAGGTCGGGGGACAGCTCGGCGAGCAGCTCCTCGTCGAGCGTGTAGAGCGCTCGCCCTTCGCCGACCACCCGCTTCACCGCCGCGTCGATCTCGCCCGCGTCGAGATCGTCGGGGAGGACCGTCGCCGTCAGGTGGGGAAGCCGCGCCGCCTCCGGCGGGTAGTCGCACTCGTGGGTGACGCCGACCACGTCCCCTCCGAGACCGAGCCCGAACAGCATCTCGGTCGCGGAGGGGACGAGGCTGGCGATTCTCATGCGCCGGCGGTCAGGCGCCTGAGCCGTTCTCCCCGCGGTAGGGCCCCGGCTTCGGCCGGGGCTTGCCGCCGGGGAAGGCCAGCCGCAGGATCGTCCGCTGCACCATCCCGAGTTGCTGGCTGAACGGGCCCGTGTTGTACGGCAGCCCGTACCGCTCGCAGACCTCTTTGACCTGCGGGGCGATCTCGGCGTAGCGGGTGCTCGGCATGTCGGGGAAGAGGTGGTGCTCGACCTGGTAGCTGAGGTTGCCGCTGGCGACGTGGAAGAGCGGGCTGCCTTCGATGTTGGCGGAGCCGGTGAGCTGGCGGATGTACCAGCCGCCGCGGCTCTCGTCTTCGACCTCCTTCTGGGAGAAGGTGTAGGTCTGGTCGGGGAAGTGGCCGCAGAAGATGATCGCGTAGGCCCAGACGTTGCGGGCGATGTTCGCCGTCGCGTCGGCCTTGGCGGTCGCGCGGAAGGTCTTGCTGCCGCTGTTCAGCGCGGCTTCCACCACCGGCGTCCAGCGGCTCTGCCGCCTGCGCTTCACCCGGCCGAGGATCCCGCGGGGCTGCTTGCGCGCCCGCCGCGTCTCCACCACGGCGTCGACTGCCGTCGCGGCGAGGGCGCTGACCAGCGGCCAGGCGATGTAGTCCTTGACGATCTGGCTCTTGGCCTTGCCGGCGATTCCCTTCAGCTCCCGCTTCACCTGGTGCATCGGCTTGTGGCCCTTGCGGATCGCCTCGAAGTCGAGGTCGTGCAGGGCCACGCCCCACTCGAACAGCGCCGCCAGGATCAGGTTGTAGACGGGCTGCGCGAGGTAGACCGGGTGCCACTTCTGCTCCGGGTCGATCCGCATGATCTCGTAGCCGAGGTCCTTGTCTTTGCCGCGGATGTTGGTGTAGGTGTGGTGGACGTAGTTGTGGGAGTGCTTCCAGGCTTCGGCGGTGGAGGCGGTGTCCCAGTCCCAGGTCGAGGAGTGGATCCGCGGGTCGTTCATCCAGTCCCACTGGCCGTGCATGACGTTGTGGCCGATCTCCATGTTCTCGAGGATCTTCGCCGCCGAGAGGGCCGAGGTTCCGGCCCACCAGGCGCCGCGGTTGCGCGAGGCGAGCAGGAGGATGCGGCCGAGCACGGCGAGGCGCCGCTGCATCTCGATCATGCTCTCGATGTAGCGGCGATCGCGGTCGCCGAGCTCAGCCATGACGCGGTCGCGGATCGCGTCGAACTCACGCCCCAGCTCATCCAGCTGCTCCTCGGAGAGGTGCGCGAGCGGGCTCTCTATGTGGGTATCGATGGGGGCCGTTGCAGTCGTGCTCATCTGGTGCTCCTCTTTCTCATAGTGCGATTGCAACGTCGCCTTCCGGCGCGTTGACACAAGTTCGGACCATCTCTCCCTCTCGCCCGTAGACCTCCCCGGTCCGCAGGTCCCGCACCTCTCCCTCGCAGAGGCGGCCGATGCAGGTGTGGCAGATCCCCATCCGGCAGCCGAACGGCAGCTCCGCCCCCGCCTCCTCGCCGGCGACGAGGATCGGGGTGCCGCCGTCGCACTCGGTCTCGACCCCGCTGGAGAGGAAGCGGACCCTGCCGCCCTCGCCCGCCGCGACGTCGCCGCCGATCACCGGCTGGAAGCGCTCCATCGCCAGCAGCTCCGGATCGCCCTCCTCGCGCCAGTGCCCGACCAGCGCGTCGAGCATCTCGCCCGGGCCGGAGACGAAGGCGTGGCGCTCGCGCCAGTCGGGACAGAGCTCGTCGAGGTGGGCGGGGGCGACCCGCCCCGCCTCGCCGGTGATCTGCAGGTGCGGCCGGTAGCCGGAGCAGCGGGCGTCGAGGTCGCGCAGCTGCTCGCCGAAGATGACGCCGTCGGCGCTGCGCGCGGAGTGGACGTGGACGACGTCGCGCAGGGCTTCGTCGCGGTCGAGGCTGCGCAGCATGCTCATGATCGGGGTGATGCCGCTGCCGGCGCTGATGAAGAGGATCTTTCGCGGTGGCGGGTCGGGCAGGACGAAGGTGCCTTCGACGCCGCCGAGGCGGACGATGTCGCCGGGCCGCGCCTGCCGCACCAGGTAGGGGGAGACCTTGCCCGAGTCGACCAGCTTCGGGGTGATCCCGATCAGCCCGTCGGGCCGCCCCGGGTCGGTGGTCAGCGAGTAGGCGCGCCAGTGGTGGACGCCGTTGACGACGACGCCGATCCGCAGGTACTGGCCCGGCTGATGCCATCCCCATTCGTAGCCGGGCTTGATCAGCACCGTCACCGCGTCGGGCGTCTCCTGCTCGATCCGCTCGATCCGCCCGCGCAGCTCCTGGGTCGACCAGAGCGGGTTGATCAGTTCGAGGTAGTCGTCCGGCAGCAGCGGCGTGAACAGCGAGCGCACGGCGTGAAGGGCGCGCTGGCGCGCTTTCGGGACGTTGGGGGTGGCGCCTCGCTCTGCCATTGTCAAATGTTACACGGATCGATGTAAAGGTTACGCCAGGCGCAACCAGGGGCTCCTCTACCCGCGATGGCGAGAATCAGTCGACAAGCTTGACGTCGCTGATCTCGACCCGGTAGCGGCCGTCCTGGTCGCTGGAGGGGGCCGCCTTGGTGAACCAGATCAGGAAGTGCTTCGCCGGCGAGGGAAGCTCGAGGCCGATCTCCTCCAGCTCCCTGGCGTCGGTCACCTCGCCCACCGGTTCGCCCCATTCGGAAAGGTCTTCCGGCGGCCCCGCGGCGGCGGCGTAGATCTCCGCGTCCCAGCCCGGGGTGCTGCGGACGATCATCTCCGAGGGGGTGGTCGTCGCCTTCGCCGTCACGTAGAGGCCGACGCCCGGGTTGGGCCCGGTCTTCGTCCCGGCGAAGTCTTCGGTGTCGTAGTGCTCGCTGCTCCAACCGGTGCCCGTCGGGTTGCCGTCGACCGCGAGGCTGACCGCCCCGGGGTCCTCTTCGCCGTCGCCCTGGGGGTCGTAGTCGGCGGCTTCGGAGAGCGCCACGGGCGAGCCCTTGCTCTCGAGCGCCCCCCCGCCCCCGCCGGGGCCGTCGCCGCTGCTGATCAGGACCACCGCCGCCACCGCGCCGGCGAAGGCGAGCAGGAGGAGGACGAGGGCAAGGCGCGACCAGCGCCCGCCCCCACCCCCGAGCTTGCGCTCGGTCGGGGGCACCGCCTCCAGCACGCTCGTCGCCTCGCCGGTGGTCGAGCCCGCCCGCGCCGCCTCGACCTCGAGCGCGGTCGCCAGGTCGTCGATCAGCTCGCCCACCTGCTGGTAGCGCTGATCCGGATCCTTCGCCGTGGCTCGCTCGACCACCAGCGCCGCCGCCGCCGAAAGCTCGGGGCGGCGCTGCTGGACGTCGGGCAGCTCCTCGTTGACGTGTTTCATCGCCACCCCGACCTGGCTGTCGGCCTGGAAGGGGACGCCCCCGGTCAGCATCTCGTAGAGGACGACGCCGAGCGAGTAGACGTCGGAGCGCTGGTCGACGGGATGGCCCATCGCCTGCTCGGGGGCGACGTAGTCGGTGGTCCCCAGCACGCGGCCGGTCGCCGTCATCCCGTCCTCTTCGAGCTGGCGGGAGATCCCGAAGTCGGTCAGCTTCGCCCGCCCCTCGGAGTCGATGAGGACGTTCTGCGGCTTGATGTCGCGGTGGACCATGTTGCGGTTGTGGGCGACGGTGAGGCCGCGGGCGATCTCGATCGCGTAGGCGAGCGCCTCCTGGGCGTCGAGGGCGCCGACCCGGTTGATCCGCTGCTTCAGCGTCTCCCCCTCGACGTACTCGAAGACGATGTAGGGGTGGCCGCCGTCCTCGCCGGCGTCGATCACGGCGACGACGTTGGGGTGGGAGAGCTTCGCCACCGCCCGCGCCTCCTGCCGGAACCGCTCCAGCTGGTCGGCCTGCTCGGACATCTCCCGGTGCAGCACCTTCACCGCCACCTGCCGGTCGAGCGTGGTGTCGCGGGCGAGATAGACGGTCGACATCCCGCCGCTGCCGAGCTTCGCCTCCAGCTTGTAGCGGCCGGAGAGCACGGTGCCGATCATCTGGGAGCTAGTCGAGGGGCGGTTGCTCACGTGAGCCGCCAACGTTACGACGCATCGGGTTCCAGATGCCTACGCGGTCGCCGCCGAGCACGTCTCCGTGCAGTCGGCAACCCTGACTCAGACCGCGGCCGGTTTCTCCTCCGGTTCCACGCCGGCGGCTTCGTAGGCGAGCGCCCAGTGGATCAAGAGCTGCCCTGCCCGCCGGCTTCGCGTGATCCGCTGCCCGCGATAGCGGGGGTTCAAGCCAGCCCGCGAGAACTCGACGATAGACAGCCTCCCACTCTTCAAGGAGCTCTGCAGGAGCGTCTCGCAGGGCAGGCTCTTTTCAAGCCCGGCGGCGGCTCCTGCTTTCTCGAGAGCCTCTCTCAGCACGGTTTTCCGCGGAGCGCGCTCTTCGGCCAACCCGGTTCCCCAGGCCGCGATGGCCGCCTCGGTGACCGCCCGCCCAGAACCCTCCTCGACCTCGATTCCCTCCAGGAGATCGGTGATCAATCGCTCGTCGAGGCCGATCCACACGTCTGGCAGGAAGCGAACGCTGATCTCGGTCTCGGGATCCTCGGGATCTAGTCCCTGCAGGTCCGCGACGACCTTGCCCAGCTCGCCGAGCTGGTCCGGCCGGAACTCACCGCTGGATAGCACCCGTACCACGCCAGGTTCGGCGTCCTCCCAATTTCGCCTGAAGTAGTCCTCGACGTCATCGAGCTGGGCTTGCGAAAGATGGGCCACTCCGGGCGTCTCGCTGCGGGCGGGGAACACCGATGGGACTTCCTCAAAGCCGATCTCTCTGGCGATGTCGGTGATCATCAGCGTCACCCGGTCCCGGTTGTTCAGCAGGGTCTCTCGCCGCTGCGACGCTAGCCAGAACTCGTCGGCGGCGAGATCCTCGGAGTGGTGCAGCGCCGCCGCGTATCTCTTCATCACCTTCTCCGTCTGGAAGACCGGAGGAATTTCGTTGCGGCTGACAAGAACCCACCCACCCGCTCCACCGGCGATCGTCTCGGTGATCCGGTCTATCTCCTTCCCGAACCACCTGTCCGAGAGCGGTGGTCCGGATCCTGACGGTCCGGACCACGGGGGTTCACCCACCTCATCAAGTTGCCTTTTATATTCCGTATAAGCCTCCAGCGCATCGGGGTGGAGGCTCTCGCGTTTGTCGTCCAGCCAGCTGCGGCGAAGCACGTCGAGGCGGCGTTCATCGGCCTCCTTCGCGAAGGCGGGGATGATGCGGCCCAGCTGGCCGAGCCAATGGTCTCGTTGCTCCTTCTGCAGCTGTTTCCTGGGCTTGGTGGGGAAGTGGGACATCCCGGCGATGTTGATCAGGTTCACCCCTTCCGACGGAGCCGCGTCGAGCACGTTGCCCGGGCGGACGATCGGGTCCTGGCCGCCGGTCACGAAGAGCATCCGCTGGATGAACTCGGCCAGGCGCGTCCTGTAGGAGCCCTGGTAGTACTGCAGGAACACCTCGTAGAACACGCGCCGGAGGTACTCGAAGGTCTCAACGTCGATCCCCTGGACCCTGCCTTTGACCGGCACCAAAGGACCGATCTTTCCGACCGGCACCCTAGGCCCCTTCTTCTTCACGATGGTCTCGTCTTGGGCGCCGATCCCGTCTCCGGTCATCGCGCGGTCGAGTTCGTAGCGCAGCGAGTGCAGCACCGACTGCCATTCCTCGGGCTGGGCAAAGGCAGTTGGAGAGAGTTTCCGGAGCTCGCCGCCGCCGAACAGCGTCACGTTGCCGCTGATCGCGTAGGGCCAGGCGAAGAAGGCGGATTGGGCAAGGAAGCTGCCGAGGCTGTAGCCGATCATGTGCACCGCGGGCGGCTCCGGGTGGGTTGACGCCGGAATCCGTTCGCCGGTGGTGCCACTGCTCCAGAGCAGCAATTGCTTGCGCAGCAGCTCAATCGTGGTCTTTATCGCGGTAACGGTGACGTCTTGGCGCCCCTCGCCCTCTTTGCGAGCGCGCCTCCTGTCCTCGGGTGAGGCTTCATCCATCAGGTTCCACTCGTCGAAAATCGCCTGCGCGAGCTTCCGGCTGTCGCTTCGGTCCTCGCAGTCGACCAACTTCCCCCCGGTGATCACACTGTAAGAAGGCCTCGGAACGAGAATGGAGAGCAGCCAGCGCGTCTCCAGCATGAAACGCATGAACTGGCGGAAGAGGTCGCCGGAGTCGAGGAGGAACGTGTCCAGCGGCTTCTCCGCAAACATGTCGCTGTAGGGGTACCTGGTGAGGTGCGAGGGGAACGGGCGGATGATGCAGACGGCCGGTCGCTCGCTGTTCTCCAGGAGCTGACTCGCGAGTCGGTAGTGAAGATCGAAGTCACTCGTCTCGTTGAGGCCGTTGTGCAGGATGTATACGTCTCCGATCTGCGCGCGCTGCTGCCCCTGTTCATCGCGATCTCGCGTGCGTCCGATGACGCGGAAGGTGTGGAAGTTCGACCGTCCCTCGATCGCAGGCTGCCGAGCGGGTCGCTTGTGCAACCCATATACGGGCGCGTTCGGGAACCGCAGCAGCGCCTCCCACAACCTGTCGTCCCGGTCGGTTCGCTGCCTGGTCAGATAGCCCGGACGGCGCTCCCATCGCTGCGCGCCCGTAGGCGGCTGTTCGGTGGGGTCGCCAAGAGGACATCCTTCCTCGGGCCAGTTCGGGTGCTCGAGCCCCAGCTGCAGGTCCCGTTCTCCGTGAGAGATTTCTACTGCGTTCTTTGTACGAGCCTGTGACATGTCTCTTCCACCGAGCCCACGGCCGGCACGGCGCGGCACCGTACCAAAAAGAAACTTGAGCTGTATGAAAAACCCTAAGTGGTTTAGGAGATAACGCCGCGCTTGCGGGTCACCCGGCCGATGCTCCGGGCATCGGGATAATGGGCGCGCAGCATTGCCAGCGTCTCTGCTTCGTCCCCCGGCGGAACGACGACGCAGAAGCCGCAGCCCATGTTGAAGACCTCGCTCATCTCCTCGTCGGAGACCCCGCCGTGCTCCTGGATCAACTCGAAGAGCGGCGGCACCGGCAGCGGGTCGTCGATCTCGTAGCCGACCTCGGCGGCGAGGCGGAGCAGGTTCTTGGTGCCGCCGGAGGTGATGTGGGCGAGGCCGCGGACCTCGACCTCGGAGCGCAGCAGCTCGACGACCGGCTTCACGTAGATCTCGGTCGGCTCCAGCAGGGCGTCGCCGAGCGGCCGGCCGAGGCGCTCGTCGTCGAGCGGGATCTCGGCCAGGGCCGAGCGGGCGAGGGTGTAGCCGTTGGAGTGCAGGCCGGTCGAGGGGAGGCCGATGACGACGTCCCCCGGCTCCACCGCGGAGCCGTCGACGATCGCGTCGAGGGCGACGGTCCCGAAGCAGGCGCCGGAGACGTCGACGCCGCGGACCATCTGCCCCAGCTGGGCGAGCTCGCCGCCCGGGATCTCGATCCCCGCCTTCTCCGCCCCGCGGGCGAGGCCGACGCCGATTTCCTCGCAGACCGCCGGGTCGGCCTTCTCGATCGCGATGTAGTCGAGCATCGCCAGCGGCTCGGCGCCGACGCAGATCACGTCGTTGACGTTCATCGCCACGCAGTCGATCCCGATCGTGTCGAAGCGCCCGAGCTCCTCGGCGATCATCAGCTTCGTCCCCACCCCGTCGGTGGAGAGCGCGATCCCGGTCCGCTCGTCGATCTTGATCACGCTCGCGTAGTGCCCCGGCAGCGGCACCTGCGCCGACGGCCGCCCCAGGTTGATCGCCCCGAGCGCCCGCACCAGACCGGCCACGGCCGAATCCGCCGCCCCCTGGTCGACCCCGGCCTTCGCGTAGGCGTCGCTCATCGGCGCGATTCTCTCAGTCGCTCCGGTGGGTCTGTCGGATAGTCAATTCCAAATTTGTTCCAAATAAATCCAAAATTTGGAGATGCCTGCAAATCAAGGGTTTTTGGAGAGCCTTCGCAACACAATCGCCGCCAGCCCAATCCGGTAGGCCGCATAAGGCCACAGCGCCCGGTCGCGCTCGACCAGCTGGATCAGGCGCTGGGAGGCGAGGGTGGAGGCGAAGGAGGCGGCGACGCCGACGGCGAGGGAGCGGCGCAGCTCCGGGGTGGTGCCGCGACGGGCGAGGCGGGCGCCCTTCAGGGCGGTGGCGCCGACGATGATCGGCAGGGCGATCGTGCGCGAGAGCAGGTTGGCCTGGTCGCGGGAGAAGCGGCGCCAGCGCGCCGCGGCGAGGGTGACGCCGTTGCGGGAGACGCCCGGCGCCAGCGCCGCCGCCTGGGCGATCCCCAGCGCCAGCCCGTCCATCGGCGTGGCGTCACCGCGGCCGCGAGTCTGGGGCCGGCGGTCGGCGACGAGCATCGCCGCCGCCCCGGCGAGTAGGCCGTAGGCGGTCGCCCGCGGGCCGCCGAGCCGGCGCTCGATCGGCCGCTCGAGCGTGTAGCCGACGACCGCCGCCGGCAGGAAGGAGAGCCCGAGCAGCAGCGCCCGCCGGCCGTCGAACTGGCGCAGCTCCTCGGCGATCACCCGCCGCTGCCCGATCAGCAGCGCCGCCGCGGCGCCGGTGTGCAGGGCGACCTCGAAGCTCTTGCGCAGCTCCGGGTCGATCCCGTCCCAGTCCCAGCCGGCGAGCCAGGGGACGAGGACGATGTGGGCGGAGCTGGAGACCGGCAGCAGCTCCGCCGGTCCCTGGACGAAGCCGAGCGCTACCGCGCGCCCGGCCGGCAACCCGCCGTCGCTCAAGCCTCGGTGGCGCTGGCCGCCTCGCCCGGCGGCCGCCGCCGGCGCTTGATCAGCAGGTAGGCGCCGAGCACGACGGCGGCGAGGAGGACCAGGTAGTCGAGGTAGTGCAGGTGGTCGCGCCACTCCTCCCAGTTGTGGCCGACGCTCTGGCCGATCAGGGCCAGCATCAGCACCCAGGGGATGCAGCCGACCGCGGTGAGGACGGTGAAGCGCCAGAACGGCATCTTCGCGACCCCGGCCGGGAGCGAGATGAAGGTGCGGATGATCGGCAGCATCCGCGAGAAGAAGACGGTGGCGTCGCCGTAGCGCTCGAACCAGTCGTCGGCCCATTTCAGGTACTTCGGCGGCAGGTGGATCAGCTTGTTTTTCTCCAGCAGGTCGACGCGGCCGAGGTAGCCGACCCCCCAGGCGATCCAGGAGCCGACGATGTTGCCGAGGACGCCGGCGGCGACGACGCCGAAGAGCGAGAGGTCGCCGGCGGCGACGCTGGCGCCGGCGAAGAGCATGATCGCCTCGCTCGGCACCGGCAGGCAGGCGGACTCGAGCAGCATCAGGATGAAGACCGCCGGCAGCCCGGTGCTGCTGATGAAGTCGGTCCCCGCGTTGACGATCGGGTCGAGGAAGAAGTCGGTGACGCTGGCGAGCGGCAAGAGCGGCATCGTGAAGCGGGCATTGTAGGGATGGCGGTTACCAGCAACTAAACTCGCATGTTCATGCGCCGGTTGAACCACCCCGTCTACCGCAACCGGGTTTTGCAGATCGCGGCCGACGCGCTGCTGATCGCGCTGGCCTATTTCCTCGCCTTCCAGCTGCGCTTCCTCGACGACCCGAACGGCTGGCCGCAGCGCTACGAGACCCTCTTCGTCCAGTCGGTCGGCTTCGTCGTCGCCGGCAAGCTCGTCGTCTTCTACGCCTTCGGGCTCTACCAGAAGTGGTGGCGCTACGTCAGCGGCCGCGACTTCCTCCTGATCCTCCGCGCCGTCGCCGTCGCCAGCGCCCTGCTGGTCGTCGTCTTCGCCGTCGTCAAGCCGTTCGAGCACGCGCTGCCGCGCTCGGTCGAGGTGATGGACTTCCTGCTCACGGCGCTCCTGATCGCCGGCGCCCGCCTCGCCGTGCGGCTCGTCCTCGAGCGCCCCAACCGCGGCTCCCGCCTCCCCAAGCACGAGGTGCTCGTCGTCGGCGCCGGCTCCGGCGGCCAGATGGTGGTCCGCGAGCTGCAGCTCAACCCCAACCTCGGCGCCACCGCGATCGGCTTCGTCGACGACGACCCGCGCAAGCGGGGGATGCGGATGCTGGGGCTGAAGGTGCTCGGCTCGACCAAGCAGATCGACAAGATCCTCGACGAGACCGACCCCGACGAAGTCGTGATCGCGATCCCCTCGGCGCCGGGGACCCTGCGCGGCCGCATCGTCTCCGCCTGCCGCGAGCGCGAGATCCGGGTCCGCACCCTGCCGACCGTGTTCGAGCTGCTGCGCGGCGGCGTCCAGCTCAACAAGCAGCTGCGCGAGGTCCAGGTCGAGGACGTGCTCGGCCGCGAGCCGATCGTCCGCGAGCTCGACCGCGTCGGCGCCTACCTGCGCGACCGCATCGTCCTCGTCACCGGCGCCGGCGGCTCGATCGGCTCCGAGCTCTGCCGCCAGATCGCCCAGGTGAAACCGCGCCTGCTGGTGATGCTCGACCACGCCGAGGACAACCTCTTCCAGATCGACCGCGAGATGGTCGAGGAGCGCCACTTCGCCAGCTGCGAGGCGGTGCTGGCCGACTGCAAGGAGCCGCACCGGATGCTGGAGGTGATGCAGCGCTTCAAGCCCGAGGTCGTCTTCCACGCCGCCGCCTACAAGCACGTGCCGCTGATGGAGTCCAACCCGCTGGAGGCGGTGCGCAACAACGCGATCGCCACCCGCGTCACCGCCGAGACCGCCGCCGCCTCCAAGGTCGAGCGCTTCGTCCTCATCTCCACCGACAAGGCGGTCAACCCGCAGACGGTGATGGGCGCCTCGAAGGCGATGGCCGAGTGGATCGTCCAGGCCGCGGGTGAGAAATACCCGGAGACGCGCTTCGCCTCGGTCCGCTTCGGCAACGTCCTCGCCTCCTCTGGCAGCGTCGTCCCGATCTTCCGCAGCCAGATCGAGCGGGGGGGACCGGTGACGGTCACCCACCCGGAGATGACCCGCTACTTCATGACGATCCCGGAGGCGGTGCAGCTGGTAATCCGCGCCGGCGACATCGGCGCCGGCAAGGGCGAGGTCTTCGTCCTCGACATGGGCGAGCCGGTCCGGATCGTCGACCTCGCCCACAACATGATCCGCCTCGCCGGCTACGAGCCGGAGACCGACATCGCGGTCGAGTTCACCCAGCCGCGTCCCGGCGAGAAGCTGCACGAGGTGCTCTTCTCCGCGGACGAGGAGGTGCAGCCGACGGCGGCGAAACGGATCAACCGGGCGGTGCGGGGGAAGCCGATCGACCAGGAGTGGGTCGAGTTGACCCTGGCCTCGCTCGAACACCTGGTTCTGGCCGGCGACGAGGCTAATTTGGCGGAGCGGGTCGTGGAGCTGATCGCCTCACCAGGTGGCGACGCCGCGACGGTCGCCTCCAACGAATAGCCTCTCGCAGCCGCTTTGGTCCACGCGATCGAACAAATAGGCGCCTTCGCGGGCTTGGCCGCGTTCCTGGGTCTCGCCGTGCTCGCGCTCCTCTCGTTCACCCACGGGCGGGACATCCGGCGCCTGCGCGAGTGGGCGGGGTCGGCCCCTGAGCGCGACGCCGAGCGCAAGGAGCAGACCTCGACGATCGCCGCCCAGCGGGCCGAGGAGCTGCGGGCGCTGGAGGAGGCGCGGACGGCCGAACAGGAGGCGGTCTCCGAGCGCGAGCGGCGGCGGCGGCGGCGCGAGGAAGGGCTGCCCGAGCGGAGCCGCGGCGAACGGCTGCGCAGCCGCTTCTCCGGCTTCGGCGAGTCGGCCTCGCGGCCGAGCTCGCTGGTCGCCCTCTTCGTCGTCATCCTCGCGATCGTCGGCGGGGTTGCCTACGTCCTCGTCAGTGGCGATGACGAGGGCACGGGCGGCGGTAAAGCCAAACAGGCCGCGGCGAAATTGAAACCAGGTGAAATCGAAGTCACCGTGCTCAACGGCACCGCTGTCCCGGGTCTCGCCGCCACCTTCGGCGACAAAGTCGAGGGCCAGGGGTTCAGCCTCGGCGCCGTCACCAACAGCAGCTCGAGCTTCGAAGAAAGCGTCGTCATGTTCAAAGCCGGGCATAAACCCGAAGCCCAGACGGTGGCGAAACAGCTGAACATCTCGAAGCTGCAACCGATGAGCGGGGAAATCGAGTCCGTCTCGGCAGGAGCCGACGTCGCGGTGATCGTCGGCGAGGACAATGCCGAAGCGGTGGAATGAGCGCCCGGGGTCCTTCTCCCCAGCCGCGGTCGTCTTCACCCTCCTCGTCCTCGCCACGCTAGCCGCCTTCGCCTACTCGCAGCGGGCGAAGCGGGAGCCGCTGGTCCTCGACCGCGTCACCTTCATCGCGCCGCCGCACCGCGAAGGCACGCCGGCAGTCCGCAGCTTCACCCCCAACGGCGACTGCCGCCGCGACCGCATCCGGATCAAATTCCGCACCACGATCAACGACGACGGCACGGTCCAGGTGATCAAGCCGGGGGGACGGGTGGTCGTCACCCTCGCCCGCGACACCTTCCTCAAGCGCTACACGTTTCACCGCTATTACTGGGACGGGCGCCAGCGCGGCGGCGGCACCGCCCGCCCCGGCCGCTACAAGCTGCGGGTCAAACTCGGCAGCGAGCGGACGCTGGTGACGCCGGGGACGATTCGCCTGCACCCGCCGCCTGAGCGGGCGAAGTCGCGCTGCGGCACCGGCGGCGGGGTCGGCGGGGTGACTCCATGAGCGACTTCCTCGCCGGCGGGGGGCTGGTCCTCGCCGCCGCCGCGAGCGCCGCCGCGATCCTGCTGCCCCCCGGGAGGCCACGGGCGCTCCTGATGCTGGCCGCGATGGCCCTCTTCCCGGTGCTGATCCTCGGCGACCAGTGGCACACCACCCAGATCGTCGACCTGCGGCACGACGAGGGCCGGATAGTCGCGCTGGTGGCGATCGCCGCGGCGGCCGTCGCGGGCCTCGCGTACCTCTTCCGCCGCTGGCCGATCCTGATGCCGCTGGCGATCCTCTTCGCGATCCCGTTTCGGGTGCCGCTGGAGGCGGGCGGTGACACGGCGAATCTGCTGGTGCCGTTGTACCTGGTGATCGCGGCGGGAGTGGTTGCCGCTGCGTTGAGGGACTGGCGGGGTTGGCCGGCGGGTCCTGTCTCCGATACGACCCCGCCGCCCGGTGGCGGCGGCCCCGCATCGTCGCCACCCACCGGAGGAGCCGCGATTTGGCTGCCGCGGGTCCTGGCCGGGGTGGTTCTCCTTTACGCGGTGCAGGCGCTGTACTCGGACGATTTCTCGAAGGGGCTGCAGAACGTCTGTTTCTTTTTGGTCCCCTTTACGGTGGCGTTTGGGTTGCTGCGGGACGTGCGGTGGGATGCGCGGTTGCTGAAGTGGACGCTGGTTTTGTTGGGGGTCGAGGCGGCGGTGTTCGTCTTGATCGGGACGGTGGAGGGGCTGACCCGCAGTCTCTTCTGGAACGACCAGATCATCAGGTCGAACGAATTCCACACCTATTTCCGCGTCAACTCGGTCTTCTGGGACCCGAACGTCTACGGGCGTTACTTGGCGCTGGTGACGACGATCGCCACCGCGGCGATGCTGTGGGCGCGCACCCGGGACGCCTTCTGGCTCCTCAGCGGCCTCATCCTCGTCCTCTGGATCGGGCTGGTGCCGACCTACTCGCAGTCGAGCCTGATGGCGCTCCTTGCCGGCCTGGCGATGCTCGCCGCGATCCGCTGGAGCTGGCGCTGGACCCTGGCCGCCGCTGCCGCTGGCCTCGTCGGCGCCGTCCTGGTCGTCCTCCTCGTCGGCGGCTCCGGCAAGCTCACCAGCGACCGCATCAACGTCGACCTCAGCGGCCGCGGCAGCCTCGTCTCGGGGGGCCTCGACCTGTTCGGCGAACGCCCGGTCCAGGGCTATGGCTCTGGTTCCTTCCAGGCCGCCTATAGAGATCACCGCGAGAACAAGGACGCCCCTGTGACCGTCTCCCACACCGAGCCGGTCACGGTGGCCGCGGAGCAGGGCCTGATCGGCCTCGTCGTCTACATCGCGCTGATCGTCGTTGCCCTCGGGACCCTGGGCCGTGGGCTCTGGACGCCCCGCCCGGTGGGTGGCGACGATGCGGGACCGCCGCCACCGGGCGGCGGGGTCGTATCGGAGACAGGACCCGCCGGCCTAGCGGCCCGCGCAGCGATCCTGGCGGCGTTCGTAGCGCTCCTGATGCACACCCTGGCCTACGCCGGCTTCTTCGAGGACCCGATCACCTGGGTATTGCTTGCGGTCGGGGCCTCGCTGGCGCACGCCGCCGCCCCCGCGGTCCGCGACCCCGCCTAGGGTTCCCCCCATGTCGGGATACCTGCGACGCCTGGCGACGACCGGCGCCGCGTACACCGCGGCGAGCATCCTGTCGAAGGTCATCGCGGTCGCGCTGCTGCCGCTCTACACGCGGTACCTGGCGCCGGAGGACTACGGCGTCGCCGAGGTCTTGTTCTCCGCCGTGGTCGTGGCTAGCATCATCGTCCGCTTCGGCCTGCTGGAGGCGATCCTGCGCTTCTACTACCGCGACGACGAGGATCCGGACCGGGTAGTCGCCAGCACCTTTGCCGGCCTCTTCTGGTTCTCGACCTTCGGCGCCCTGGTTGCGCTCCCGTTCGCCGGCCCGCTCGCTGAGCTGCTGGTCGATGAACCCGCAGCCGACCT
Source organism: Solirubrobacterales bacterium (assembly GCA_035765335.1). Lineage (GTDB taxonomy): Bacteria > Actinomycetota > Thermoleophilia > Solirubrobacterales > 70-9 > VAYN01. The sequence goes on along the minus strand of DASTXV010000043.1, from coordinate 105,994 downwards.
GATGCGGATCGCGATCGGCGGGCTTTGGGTGCTGACGATGTGGGAGTTCATGCTGACCCTGTTCCGGCTCGAAGAGCGGGCGCGGGCCTTCTTCGTCACCACGATCCTCAACGTCCTCGCCGCGATCGCGCTCACCGTCGTCTTCGTCGTCGTCCTTGAAGAAGGCGCGCGCGGGCTGCTGCTGGGCAGCTACGCCACCGGCGCTGCCTTCACTCTCGTCCTCGTCGCCCTGCAATGGCGGCAGCTCTCGTTGCGCTTCGACCGGGCCCTGCTGCGGCGCCTGTTCCGCTTCGGCCTGCCGACGATGCCGGCCGAGGTCTCCCTCTACGCGCTCAACTTCGTCGACCGCCTGATCATCCTCCGCACGCTCGGGGCGGCCGAGGCCGGCCTCTACTCGCTGGCGGTCAAGTTCGCGCAGGCGGTCAACGTCCTCGTCCGCGGCTTCCAGCTCGCCTGGCCGCCGCTTGCCTACTCGATCCGCGACGACGACGAGGCGCGCCGCGCCTACGCCACCGTCGTCACCCTCTTCGTCGCCGGCTGCGCCTTCGTCGTCGCCGGGATGTGGCTGTTCTCGCGCTGGATCGTCCGCGCTCTGGCGGACCCGAAGTTCTTCGACGCCTATGAAGCGATCGGCCTGATCTCGGTCGCGGTCACCCTCTACGCCCTCTACCTCGTCCTCGTCGTCATCCTCGGCCGCACCGGCCGCACCGAGTTCAACCTCCCCGCCGCGCTCGGCGCCCTCGTCGTCAACGTCGCCCTCAACCTCGTGCTCGTGCCGCCGCTCGGGATCGTCGGCGCCGGCCTCGCCCTCGTCGCCTCCTACGGGGTGGTGCTGGCGCTGATGTACGTCTTCACCCAGCGCCTCTTCCCGGTCCCCTACGAGTGGGGCCGCCTGCTGCGCGTGGTCCTGACGGTGGCGGCGATCGTCGGCCTCGCCGAACTGCTGGTGCCGACCGAGGGAGCCCGCGGCCTCCTCCTCCGCGCCGCCCTGCTCGCCACCTACCCGCTCGTCCTCTGGTGGAGCGGCTTCTTCAGCGCCGAAGAGCGCCGCTGGCTGGCGCACCTGCGCCACCCGAGGGCACTCCTCGCCTCGCTGCGGACCGAGCCCGCCGTCGACGGCCGGATTCCCGAGACCTATGAGGTAGAGCGCCTCGACGAGGACGCCCGGCTTTAACGCCCCGCGCGATCTCTCAGTGATTCGCCGCGGCTGGGGAAGAGCGCCTGGCGGGCGTGGGCCCAGAAAATCGGCGCCGGGCGGTTGGGGAGGACGGTGGCGGCGAGGGCGCGGAGGGCGTAGGACCAGGCGGTGAGGACGCGCACCACAAGGGCCGCGAGCAGACCGTGGTGCTTTCGCATGTAGAGCTCGCGGTTGCGGTGGAATTCGACGATCCGCGGCAGGCCCTTGGCGAGGTCGGTTGAGAGCTGGTCGTGGTGGACGGCCTCGGCGGCGGGGACGAAGAGGGAGTGCCAGCCGGCGCCGGCGAGGCGCTTGGCGAAGTCGCACTCGTCGTAGTAGACGAAGAAGTCCGGGTCCATGTAGCCGACCGCGGCGGCGGCCTCGCGGCGGACCATCAACGCGCTCGACTGCGCCCAGTCGACACGGCGGGTGGCGTCCCCCACGCTCTGCACCGTGAAGCGCCGGTGGAGGAAGACGGCCCCGAGCGCCGCCGTCCCGACCCCCGGGAAGCGCCAGGCGGAGGGGACGGGGTCGCCGGCGGAGTCGAGCAACTGCGCCGTCGCCGCGGCGGCTTTCGGGTCGGCGTCCAGGGCGGCGACAAGCGCCGCCGCCGCTCCCGGCCGCAGCTCGGAGTCCTCGTTCAGCAGCAGGCAGTACTTCCCCTTTGCCTCCCGCATCAAGGTCGAGTCGTTCTCCGCCTTTCCGGTCCGCCGCTCGAGCGCGATCAGCCGGATCTCGCCGCCGAGCTCCCGCACCGCATCCGCCGAACCGTCCTCGGAGGCGTTGTCGAGGACGAGGATCTCGCGCTCGACCCCGGCCGGGTGGGTGCGCTCGATCGCCGCCAGGCAGGCGAGCAGGTACTCGCGGCCGTTCGTGTTCACGACGCAGTAGGAGAGCGTGGGGGGCAAGGTGGTCACGATAATCCGCCGCTAGGTGTTTGGGTCGATCCGAACACCGATGCTGATGAAGGTCCAATTGGTTGATCCCTCGGCCTTTACGCCGCCCTACGACCGCGCTCTCGCGGCGGCGCTCGCCCGCGCCGGCGCCGAGGTCGAGCTGCTGACCACGCGCTTCCTCTACGGGCCGGTCCCGCCGGCCGAGGGCTACCGGGTCGAGGAGCGCTTCTACCGCCGCAGCGCCGCCCGCGGGTTGGACGCCCCGGCGCGCCTCCCCTTCAAGGCCGCGGAGCACATCCCGGACATGCTCCGCTTCCGCCGCGCCGCCGACGCCGACGTAGTCCACTACCAGTGGCTGACGATCCCCGCCCTCGACGTCCGCCTGCTGCCGCCGCTCCGACCCCGGCTGATGACCGCCCACTACATCCTGCCGCCGCGACCGAGCGGCAGACAGGTGCGTTCGGCTCGCCGCGTCTTCGACGCGATGGACGCGGTGGTCGCCCACTCCGAGCACGGCGCCGCGCGGCTGCGCGACGAGGTCGGCCTCGCTCCCGAGAAGGTTCGGGTCATCCCCCACGGCGCCTTCGACTATCTGACCCGGCTGCCGGAGGAGAAGCCGCTGCCGGCGGAGTTGGAGGGGGCGGAGGGACCGGTGATCCTCTGCTTCGGCCTGCTGCGCCCCTACAAGGGGATCGAGAACCTGATCGAGGCCTACGGCCGGATCGCCGGACAGAAGGACGCCCGCGGCGCCGAGCTCTGGATCGTCGGCAACCCGCGCATGGACGTCGAGCCGCTGCGCCGGCAGGCGCGCGAGGCCGGCGGGCGGGTCCGCCTCCTCACCCGCTTCGTCGACGAGGCCGAGATTCCGGCGATCTTCCGCCGCGCCGACCTCGTCGTCCTCCCCTACCTCGACGCCGAGCACTCCGGCGTCCTCTACACCGGCCTCGCCTTCGGCAAGCCGCTGCTGCTGAGTGCGGTCGGCGGGTTCCCGGAGGTGGCGGCGACCGGGGCGGCACGGCTGGTCCCGCCCGGCGACACCGCCGCCCTCGCCACCGCCCTCGAGGAGCTCCTCGCCGACGAGCCCGCCCGCGCCGAGCTCGCGGCCGCCGCGTCCACGGCCGCCGCCGGTCCCTACTCCTGGGACGAGGCCGCCCGCCGCACCCTCGACCTCTACCGCGAGCTGATCGAGGCCGGTGGCGAAGGGAGGCGCAGATGAACACCGCCGCCGCGATCCTCTTCTGGCTCAGCGCCGGCGCCTTGGTCTACACCCACCTCGGCTACCCCCTCATCCTCTGGGCCCTCACCCACCTCCCCGGCCGGCCGCGTCGTTTCCAGACTTTTCCCCCCTATAGGGGCCCAAATGCTGGAAACGACGCAGAGGGTGTGCCGAATGTGTCGCTGGTTGTCCCCGCCTACGACGAGGAGGAGGTGATAGCGGCCAAAGTGGCCAACGCGCTCGCGCTCGACTACCCGCGGGAGCGGCTGCAGGTGATCGTCGCCTCCGACGGCTCCGCCGACGCGACCGCCGAGCGCGCCCGCGCCGCCGGCGCCGACCTCGTCCTCGAGCTGCCACCCGGCGGCAAGGTCGCTGCCCTCAACGCCGCCGCCGCCGAGGCGAGCGGGGAGGTCCTCGCCTTCTCCGACGCCAACAGCACCTGGGCTCCCGACGCGCTGCGCCGGCTCGTCGCCCCCTTTGCCGATTCTCAGGTCGCCTACGTCTGCGGCCAGGTCCGCTTCCTCGACCCCGGCGGCGACAACCTCGAGGGGGTCTACTGGCGCTACGAGATGGCGGTGCGGGAGATGGAGTCGGCGCTCGGCGGGGTCACCGCCGGCAACGGCGCGATCTACGCCGTCCGCCGCGACGCCTACATCCCCCTCGCGCCCTCCGGCAGCCACGACCTCAGCTTCCCCTTCGCCCTCGCCAAGCGCGGCCTCCGCTCCCTCTACGCCCCCGACGCCCGCGCCGAGGAGAAGATGGTTCCCACCCTGGAGGGGGAGTTCGCCCGCAAACGGCGGATGATGGTCGGCCTCTGGGACATCGTCATCGGCGAGGGGATGCTCTCCCCGCGCGGGTACCCGCCGTTCTTCGCCTTCGAGATCGCCTCCCACCGCCTGCTCCGCTACCTCAGCCCGCTCCTGCACGCCACCGCCCTCCTCGCCAACGTCCTCCTCCTCGACGACGGCTGGCTCTACGTCCTCACCTTCGTCCTCCAGCTCGCCCTGATCGCGGCGGCGCTGCTCGGCCGCTTCCTCCCGCTCGCCCCCTTCCGCATCGCCCGCTACTACGCGATGACCACGGCCTCGATCGCCGCCGGCCTCTGGGACCGCTGGCGCCGCGGCGCCTCGGGGCGCTGGGAGAAGGCGGAGGGCACCCGGTGACGACTGTGGCCGGCGCATATCGGCGTCCTCGGTCGCTCGCGTGCAGAGCACGCCACGCTCCCTGCGTCCTTGATCTGCTTGGCCACACTCGCCACCGGTAGGCATGCCAAGAATCTTCGACATCCTCATCGCCGCCCTCGCCCTGGCGATCCTCTCGCCCCTCCTGCTCGTCGCCGCGATCGCAATCAAGCTGACCAGCCGCGGCCCTGTGGTCTACCGCCAGCGCCGGGTCGGCCGCGGCGGCCACGAGTTCGAGATGTGGAAGCTGCGGACGATGGTGCAGGGGTCCGACCCGGTCGGGGTCGGCAAAGTCGTCTACCGGGACGACCCCCGCGTCACCGCCCCCGGCCGCCTCCTTCGCCGCACCTCCCTGGACGAGATCCCGAACCTGGTCAACGTCCTCCGCGGCGAGATGGCGATCGTCGGCCCTCGCCCGACGATCAAGGCCCAGGTCGACGACTACACCCCGCACCAGAAACGCCGCCACGAGGTGCTTCCCGGAATCACCGGCTGGGCCCAGGTCCAGGGCCGCGCCGGCATCCCCTGGGAGGAGCGGATCGAGCTCGACGTCTGGTACGTCGACCACCGCAGCCTCGCCCTTGACCTCCGCGTCCTCCTCAAGACCGCCTGGCTCGTCCTCACCGGCCAGGGCCTCGCCCCAGATTGACCCGGCACGTATAGGTTTTCCGCGATGAGCGCCGACCGCCCCGCCGTCAGCCTGCGGCCGTTCGAGCCCGCGGACGCGCCCGCCGTTCACCGCTGGTTCAACAACCCGGAGGCGACCCAGTCGCTGATGGAGCAGCGGGAGGGCTTCTCGATGGAGGAAGCCGAGGCCTGGACGCGGCGGGCGATGGACGACTCCGGCGAGGACCGGAAGTTCGCGATCGTGGTCGAGGGATACGCGGAGCCGGTCGGCTTCACCGCCCTCTACGGGCTCTTCCGCCAGACCGCGCCGGAGCTCGGCGCCCTGATCGGCGACGACGTGCGCGGCAAGGGGGTCGGCCGCCGGGCCGAGGCGCTGACGATCGCCAGGGCCTTCGACGAGTACGGCGCCCACCGCGTCTACGGGCGCATCCCCGCCCGCAACGAGGTCGCGAAGAGAACCGTCGCCGGGCTCGGCTGGAAGCACGAGGGAACGATGCGGGCCCACCTCGCCCGCCGCGACGCCCCCCCGGATGACTGCGAGGTCTGGGGCGTGCTGCCGGACGAGTTCCGCACCGCCGCGGCCGATCTCCTGAGGTGAGCGCAAGAGCCGAACTGCTCGAGGACCGCGGCGCGACCGCGGTCGACGAAGCCTTCTTCCGCTCGCGGCCGTTCCTCGAAGCCGAGGGCGTCACCCACACCCTGCGGATCGAGAGCGAGAAGGGGGTGCTGGTGGCGCCGCTAGTCGTTCGGGAGATCGAGGGGGGTGGGGGGCGGGACGCGGCTTCGCCGTACGGATATCCGGGACTGGTTGGGGGAGAGGGCCGGGGGGGTCTCCTACCGGACCCGCTCGCTTCGCTCGCTCCAAGTGTCCGTACGGAGACCCCCCCGGTCCTCGATCCGGCGGAGATTGATTTCTCTGGGACGGGGCTAGTCAGCATCTTCATTCGCCACGCCTTAGGCCCGGCCCCGCTGGCGGGTGCCACCGAGAGGAATGAGGTCCAGATCGCCGACCCCGCACTACCGCCGAAGAGCCGCCCCAGCGACCGCCGCCAGGTCCGCCGCAACCTCGAAGCGGGCTACGTCGTCGAGCTCGTCCCCGGCGACGAGACCACCGCGGGGCAGCGGACCGGTTTCCTCGACGTCTACGAGCAGACGATGCGCCGCACCGGCGCCGCCGAGCACTACTTCTTCGGTGCGGCGTACTTCGACCGCATCCTCGCCGCCGACCGCACCTGGCTCGCCCTCGCCACCGCACCTGGCGGCGACCTAGCCGCCGCCTCGATCGCCGTGGTCAGCGACGGCTACCTCCACTACTACCTCAGCGGCAGCGCCGACCCCCATCTCCGCGAGGCGCCGATGAAGAACGTCGTCACCCGCCTCGTCGAGCACGCCGCCGAGCTCGGGCTCCCGCTCAACCTCGGCGGCGGGATTGCCCCCGGCGACGCACTGGAGGAATTCAAGCGAGGGTTCGGCAACCGGCAGCAGCGCTGGCTGACCTCGGAGCTGATCTGCGACCGGGAGCGGTACGCGCAGCTGAGCCGGGGCCGCGCCGACAGCGGCTTCTTTCCCGCCTACCGCGCCTAGCTGGCGCTCAGTTGCCGGGTTCGTCCGGATCGGCCGGCGTCGGCCCGGTGAATTTGAAGGCGAAGACCGGCTCGCCGCCGTATTTGCCCCAGGTCTCCTTGCCGAAGGCACGGATCGCGTCCAGGGTCGCCGCGCCTTTGTATTCGCGGCAGGCGATCAGGTTCGTCCACGTGGTCGCGGCGACGTCGTAGACCATTTCGTCGTACGGGAAGAGCAGGGTCGCGCCGTACATCGTGTTGTAAACACCCTTCAGTTCCAGCTGCGCTTTCTCCGGCAGGTCGGGCGAGTACTGGATCGCCATGCGGCCATGCTCGAGCGAGTGGAGGACGTTGAACTGCTCTGCCGGCTCCGAGTAGGCGCCGTCGGCCTGCTGGAAGGGCGGTTCGACGTGGTTGCCGGAGGTCGGCGGGCTGGTCTGGTAATCCGGCGGCGCCGAGCCTTTGGGAAGGTGGCTTTTCCCCTCCTCGGGGAGTTTCAGCCGCAGTTCGCAGTTGGCTTTCTCGGCGGCGACTTTGAGGTTGGTCTCTTTCGGCGCTGGGGGGATGATGCCCGCGCGCTCGTCGGGGGAGACCCCGTTGGTGTTGCCGATTTCTTCGTTGAGGTTGATGTGGGCGCCGCCCTCGTCGTTGCCGGCGCCGCTGCTGTCGTCGCCGCCGCTGACCAGCACGAAGGCGACCACCGCGATCGCGAGGACCACGGTCGAGACGACCGCGTAGCCGAGGAGCATCCGGTTGCGACCGGACTGCTTTTCCCCTTCTTCCGCGGCGATCCGTTCCTGGCGCAGCCGCTCTCTTTCGCGCTCTCCCTTACCCATTACGCAACCTTATTCTGCCCGTTCGAGCTCCGCCGCGTCGGCACGTACCCGCTCCCACGGGCGCGACGCCTTCAGCGCGCCCAGCACCGCCCGGGTCGCCGGCGCCCTGTTGAGGGCGTAGAAGTGGATTCCCGGCGCCCCGGCAATCAGCAGCTCCGCGCATTGCTGCGCGGCGTAAGCGATGCCGAGCTCGAACTCCCGCTCGGGGTCCCCACCCGCGGCGAGGAAAGCCCGTTCCAGCTGGGGCGGGATCGTCGCGTCGCAGAGATCGCAGATCCGCTTCGTCTGGGCGAAGGTGGCGACCGGAATCACCCCCGCCAGGATCGGCACCTCGATCCCGCGCGCCCGTGCCGCCCGCACGAAGTCGAAGTAGACCTGGTTGTCGAAGAAGAGCTGGGTGATCAGGAAGCCGGCGCCGGAGTCGACCTTCGTCTTCAGGTAGCGGAGGTCGGTGTCGAGGTCCGGGGCCTCCGGGTGAACCTCCGGGAAGCAGGCGCCGCCGATGCCGAAGTTCCACCCGGCCGAGATGAACGCCGCCAGCTCGGCGGCGCTGCCGAGGCCGCCCTCGGGCTGGACGAAGTCCTCCTGCCCCCGCGGCGGGTCGCCGCGCAGTGCGAACACGTTCTCGATCCCGGCCGCCTCGATCCGATCCAGCGTCGTCGCCAGCCCCTCGGTGGTCTCGCCGACGCAGCTGAGGTGGGCCATCGTCTCGAACCCGATCTCGTCCTTCAATGCGGTGGTGATCTCCACCGTCCCGTCGCGGGTCGACCCGCCCGCCCCGTAGGTCACCGAGACGAAGTCGGGCTCCAGCGCGCGCAGGTCCCGCGCCGTCTCGTAGAGCTGGTCGGTCGCCTCCGCCGTCTTCGGCGGGAAGAACTCGATCGAGAAGGTGGGCCGGCGCTCGGCGATGATCTCGTCAATCCGCATCCCGTGAGGGTAGCCGCCCGGACCCCGACCAGGAGTTGATGCACACCACCCGCCTTTAGTTCGCTGTTTGCGTATTCGGCTCCGCGCCACCCCTAGCGCGGCGGCGGTGGGCGAGTTACCTTCATCTTGTGACCGGGAGAGACCGGTCCCGCGGAAGCCAAGCGGGAAAGGGTCTCGAAGGTGACGCCACGAGCTTCTGAGCGCGAAGGCTACGCGCGAGGCAGGCACCGAGCGTCATCCCCGGTCGCTTTGCTTTTGTGGACGGTTTCCTTGTCCGCTCCGCTTCCTACTGTGAGGGCTGGCTTTGGGAGACCTGCCCTTCCCAGGCCGGCGACCGGGGCGCACTCTCTGGGAGCTGGGCGTCGCTGCGAACCCCGTGACCGCGCATCGACTAGCCCGCCCGCTCCCTGCCTCTATGGGACGATCTGCCGATGAGCAGCGAGGAGGTCCGCTACGAGCGGCAGGGAGCCGCCGCGGTGCTGACCATCGACCGACCCGACCGTCGCAATGCCGTCGACGCCGCCACCGCCGCGGCGCTGCGAGGGGGCCTCGAGCGGTTCGAGGGTGACGAGGGCGCGCGGGTGCTGATCCTCACCGGTGCCGGGGGAACCTTTTGCGCCGGCGCCGACCTCAAGACTCTCGACCTCGACGTCGACCACCCCGCCGGGCCGATGGGGTTCTCCCGCCTCACCCCGTCGAAGCCGACGATCGCCGCGATCGACGGCTGGTGCGTCGCCGGCGGCCTCGAGCTGGCGCTCTGGTGTGACCTGCGGCTCGCGACCCCCGGCTCCACCTTCGGCTGCTTCGAGCGTCGCTGGGGGGTGCCGCTGATCGACGGCGGCACCCAGCGGCTGCCGCGCCTGATCGGGATGGGACGGGCGCTGGAGCTGATCCTCACCGGGAGGCCGGTGGAGGCCGAGGAGGCGCAGCGGGTCGGTCTCGTCAACGAGGTGACCGCGCCTGGCGGACACCTGCAGCGGGCGCTGGAGCTGGCGGAGCGGCTCTCGCAGTTCCCGCAGGAGACGATGCTGAGCGACCGACGCGCCACCCTCGAAGGAGCGGGTCTGCCGCTGGCCGAGGGGCTCGAGCTGGAGCACCGGGTGGGTCGTGAGGTCCTCGACGTCGCTGCCCGCGGAGCGTCCCGGTTCGCCGCCGGCGAGGGCCGCCACGGCAAGGGCGTCGGGTAGGTCAGGCCTGCTCGGCCCGCATCTCCTCAGCGGCGGCATCAGGCCCGAAATACGGGAGCACGGCGAGGTACATCAACTCCGGCAGCAGGCGGGCGAAGCCCCCCTGCTGATCGTTGGCAAGGCGGCTGTGGAGGACGGCGAGGATGCCGGCGACCACCGCCTCGGCGGAGATCGCCGGCGCGGCCATCTCGCTTTCCTCGCGGGCGAGGTCGACCATTGCCGCCGCCCGCTCTATCGCCTCTGCCCGCTTTTCGATCGCCCGCGGCCCCGCTGCGTGGACCTCCACCAGGAGCGCGCGACCGATCGCCGGCTCCCCGTCGAGAAAGGCAAGCAGCCCGCTCAGGGCGCCGCGCAACTGGTTCCGCCAGGCCGGGTCCCCGCCGGCCGCCTCGCGCATCGCCAGCTCCACCCAGGCGGAGCCGGCGTCGAGCGCCTGCAGGTAGCAATCTTCCTTGTCTTCGAAGTTGTCGTAGAAAGCCTGCCGGTAGAGCCCGCTGCTCGTGATCGCATCCTGGACCGTGGCCCGCTCATACCCGTGGGTGCCCACTGCCTCCAGCATCCCTCGAAGAATGCGTTGACGCTTTCCGTTCAAAATCCCCGCCCGTCGGTCTATATTGAGAAAACAGTTTGTCTGTCTTTCGGTACTTAAACGGTATCCGGTCTCGAGCTTCCGCATCTATGAGATTCGACTTCGGTACTGTTTCGTTCGTGGCTCCTAAGTCAACAGCGCGTCCACTGCCGGGGAGGCAGCCGCTGCCCCGCGAGTTCATCACCCACCACCAGCGGGCGCGCATCATCGCCGCGCTCGCCAACGAGACTTCCGAGAAGGGCTATCGCCAGGTCACAGTCGCGGACATCGTCAGGCGCGCTGGGATCGCGCGCAACACCTTCTACGAGAACTTCCGCTCGAAGGAGGACTGCTTCCTGGCGACGCAGGAGTTCGCGATGTCAACGGCTCTGGAGCGGGTCGTGGAGGCGGCCGGCAGGTACGAGAACTGGACCGAGCGGGTGCGCGCCGGGCTCTCCGCCTTTCTTCAGTACGTGGTCGAGGAGCCGGCCCTCGCCCGCACCTGCATGGTCGAGGCGCTTTCCGCCGGCCCAGCGGCCGTGCAGCGCTACGAGGAGTCCCAGCAGGCGTTCGTCTCCCTCTTCCGACTTGGACGCGATGTCTCCCCCCACGGGGGGGAGCTGCCGGACACCCTCGAGGAAGCGATCATCGGCGGTGTCTTCTGGATCGTCTACCAGCGCCTCGCCGTCTCCGAGGTGAAGGAGATACCCGAGGTGCTGCCGGAACTGGTCGAGTTCGCCCTCACGCCGTACCTGGGGGCCGAGGCGGCGGGGAAGTTCGCCAGCGCCGAGGCGGCGGGCTCCGAGGCAAGGCCCGAGTGAGCGGGCCGATTTCTAAAAACTGGCCAGTTAGCCAAAATGTGCCCGACCCGTCTGGATCGGTATCGTCGGTTCTCTTGAGAGACCCAGTCGACCAGCCTGTGGAGTCCCCGGACTACCCGCCCGAGCTGGCCAGGCTCCCCCCGGGGCGCCATGGCCTGCCCCGCGAGTTCGTCAGCCACAACCAGCGTGAGCGGTTGATCGCAGGGTTGGCTGAGGCGGTGGCTGAAAACGGCTACGCCGGGACGACGATCGCTCACATCACCCGTCACGCGGCGGTCTCCAGGCGCACCTTCTACGAGCACTTCAGCAGCAAGGACGAGTGCTTCGTGGCCGCTTACGAGACCGTGATGACGGAGCTGCGACGGCGCGTCGGCGAGGCCTTCGACCAGGAGGAGGAGTGGCCGCAGGCGGTCAAGGCAGGAATCGCGGCGATGCTGGAGTTCCTCGCCAACGAGCCCCACCTGGCGCGGCTCAGCATGGTCGAGGCCCTGGTGGCGGGACCGGTCGTCGTCGAGCGCTACGACGCTGCGATCCAGAGCCTCGTGCCTTACTTCGCCGCGGGGCGGGAGGGTCGCTCTTCCGATGTGCTGGCGGGCCTCTCCTCGACCACCGAGGAGGCTTTGGTCGGCGGCATGGTCTCGTTGATCTCCCGCCGCATCTTTGCCGATCGCACCGAGGAGCTCGAGGCGCTGCTCCCGGATCTGGTCGAGTTCACGCTGACCCCGTACCTGGGCAGCACCGCAGCGGCGAAGGTCGCCCGCAGCAGCTGACGACCGCCGGCCTCCTCCCAGATTAAGAAGTTTGCAGTTCGGCTCAAGTAGCCCTTGCAATTGCGGGACTCTGTACCGAACATACGTTCGTATGGAGATCGCCTGCGTCATCGACAAGCGTTTGGCGACTCCGCCGCGCCCGGACTACGCCGGGGGGCCTTGGTCCGGGCGCGCCCATCTTCAAGACCCGGTCGCGGCGGCGGAGGCGACCGAGGCGATGGTGCGGGCGCTGGAGGCGCTCGGCGCCGCGGTCGAGTCGCGTCGGCCGGGGGAGGCGTTCTTCGCGCTCGACGGCCTGCGCGGCCTTTACGGCGGTTCCTCCGCCGGCGTCCTGGCGGCGGCGGAGCGGGCACTTGGAGCCGGGAAGGCGCTCGGGACCGGGCCCACTCGCTTCAGCGCCTTTCTCGCGGCCGGCAACTGGGCGCGGCCGATTCCGGTCGCCGCCCTGCGGACCCGGCTCGAGGCACCCGCCAGTGAGGCCGGGGATCTGATCGAGGCGCTCGAGCACCTCGGCATCGACACCCTCGAGGCGTTCGCCGGCCTCGGCGCCGACCAGGTTGCGGACCGCTTCGGTCCCCTCGGCCTGCGGGCGCTGCGGCTCTGCCGCGGCGAGGAGGAGCCGCTGCAGCCGCGGACGCCGCACGAGGAGCTGAGCGAGGAGATCGAGCTGCCCGAGGGAACCGCGGGCCGCCAGCTCGACCGGGCGCTGGAGCTGCTCGTCGACCGCCTTCTCGCCGCCCCCCAGCGGAAGGGCAGGACCCTGCTCGGCCTCCGTCTCGGCGCGCGCCTCGCCGGCGGCGGCAGCTGGAGCGTCGAGCAAGGGCTCGGCCGCCCCAGCGCCTCGCCGCGGGTCCTGCGCAACGTCCTCGCCCCGCGCCTCGAGGACCTGCCCGGTCCGGCGACCGCGCTGCGGCTGCGGGCGGTGGGGCTGGGCCCGCCGGCGCGCGACCAGCTCGAGCTCGCGGTCGGCGGCGGTGAGCCGCGCCGTCGTCGCCTCGGCGCGGCGGTGCGGGAGGTGCGAGCGGCGCAGGGCGCGGAGGCGCTGCTGAAGATCCTTCCGATCGACGCCTCCTCACGGGTGCCCGAGCGCTGGGCAATGCTCACCCCCTACCCAGAGCTCTGATGCCCGGCCTCCGTCGTCTCTATGCCCCCCAGCGGGTGGCGGTCCGAACCGACCCCCGCGGCGCCCCGACAACGGTCGAGGGCGTCACTGTCGAGGCCGTCCGCGAGGAGTGGCTGGTCGAGGACCGCTGGTGGACGCCGAAGCCGCTGCGGCGCCATTACTTCGAGCTGGCGCTGGAGGACGGCCGCGCCCTCACCGTCTTCCGCGCCGCCCGCGCCCAGCGCTGGTACCGCCAGCGGGCCTGAGGTGAAGCCGGTGTACGTCGAGCTGCACGCCCACTCCGCCTTTTCCTTCCTCGACGGCGCCTCGACGCCGCTGGAGCTCGCCGCCGCCGCGGCCGCCCAGGGATACCCCGCCTTCGCCCTCACCGACCACGACGGCCTCTGGGGCTCAATGGAGTTCGCCCATGCCTGCAAGGGCCTCGGCGTCCGCCCCCTCACCGGCGCCGAGTTGACGCTGCAGGGGGGGCGCCACATCACTCTGCTGGTGGAAGACGAGACCGGATACCGGAATTTGTGCCGATTGCTGACCGCTGCCCATTCGCATACGCGGGACAACACTGGGAGGACCTCGATGCAAGCGTGGGCGACGCTCGAGCAGGTGGAGGAGCACGCGGCGGGGTTGGTCTGCCTGTCGGGCTGCGCCCGGGACGGCGTCGCGGCTGCGGCCTTCGAACGCGGGGACACCGCCACCGGCGAGCGGCTGGCCCGCCGGCTCCTCTCCGCCTTCGGGCGGGACCGCTTTCGGATCGAGCTGCAGCGGCCCTACTGGCGCCGCGACCGCGCCCGCAACCGCTGGCTGGCGCGGCTGGCCGAGCGCCTCGGGGTTCCCCCCGTCGCCACCGGCAACGTCCACGTCCACGATCGCCGCCGGGCGCCGCTGCAGGACGCGCTGGTCGCGATCGGCCGCTGCGAGACGCTGGAGGAGTCCGAGCCCCACCGTCGCGGCAACTCGACCTCGGCCCTCACCTCGCCGGCGGCGATGGCGGCCCGCTTCGCCGAATATCCCGAAGCGGTCGCCGAGACCGAGCGCCTCGCCGAGCGCCTCCGCTTCGACCTCACCCAGCAGCTCGGTTACCGCTATCCCGGCAGCGAGGCCCCGACCGCCGATGCCGAGCTGGCCCGCGTCTGCAACCACCATCTCGGCGAGCGCTACCGCGGCAGCGCCCGCCTGCTCGAGGCGCAGTGGCGGCTGGAGGAGGAGCTGGCGACGATCCGCAAGCTCGGCCTCTCGGGCTTCTTCCTCCTCCACCGCGATCTGCTCGAGCTGGCCCGCGAGGTCGCCGCCGAGGTGCGCGGGCCACAATCAGCGCGATCTGTGTTGCCGCCGGGACGCGGGAGGGGCTCCAGCGTCAGCTCGATCGTCTGCTACCTCACCGGCCTCTCCCACGTCGACCCGGTCGAGGCCGACCTCTTCTCCGGCCGCTTCCTCAACGAGGAAACGACCTCGATGCCGGACATCGACCTCGATTTCCCGCGCGACATCCGCGAGGTCCTGATCCCGCGCGTGCACGAGCGCTACGGCGCCGATCGCTCCGCCCTCGTCGCCGCCTTCCCGACCTACCGCCCGAAGGGGGCGGTCCGCGACCTCGGCAAGGCGCTGGGCCTGCCGCCGGCGGAGATCGACAAGGTGGCGAAGACGGTCAGCTTCTTCGAGAGCGCGGGGGAGATCGAGCGCAACCTCGTCGCCGCCCTCGGTCCCCAGCGGGCGAAGGAGCCGCGCTGGCGGGTCCTGCTCTCGCTCGCCGAGGAGATCATGGGCCTGCCCCGGCACTCCTCCCAGCACCCGGGCGGGATGGTGATCTCGACCCGGCCGCTGATCGACGTCTGCCCGGTCGTGCCGGCGGCGATGGCGGGGCGCCAGACGGTCCAGTGGGACAAGGACTCCTGCGCCGACGCCGGCTTCCTCAAGATCGACCTGCTGGGCCTGGGGATGCTCTCCGCGGTCGAGCGCTGCGTCGAGGAGATCGGCCGCACCCGCGGCGAGCGGCTCGACCTCTCCCGGATCCCGCTCGACGACGAGGAGACCTTCGAATCGATCCGCGCCGCCGACACCACCGGCGTCTTCCAGATCGAGAGCCGGGCGCAGATGCAGATGCTGCCCCGGACCCAGCCCCGCGACCTCGACGACGTCGTCGTCCAGGTGGCGCTGGTCCGCCCGGGGCCGATCCAGGGCGGCGCCATCCACCCCTATATAGAAAGGCGCAAGTTCCTCCGCGAGGACCCGGGCTACCGGATTCCCTACGAGCACCCGCTGCTGGAGCCGGTGCTGGAGGAGACGCTGGGGACGATCGTCTTCCAGGAGCAGGTGATCGAGGTGGCGATGGCGCTCGCCGGCTTCAGCTCCTCCGAGGCGGAGGGGCTGCGCCGGGCGATGAGCCGCAAGCGCTCGGAGCAGGCGATCCGCGAGCACCATCAGCGCTTCCTCGCCGGGGCCGCCGCCAACGGCGTCGCCGAGGAGATCGCGGAAAAGGTCTGGGGCCAGATCCAGGGCTTCTCGGGCTTCGGCTTCCCCAAGGCCCACTCCGCCGCGTTCGGCCTGCTCGCCTACCAGTCGGCCTGGTTGCGGATCCACTACGGCCCCGAGTTCCTCTGCTCGCTCCTGAACGAGCAGCCGATGGGCTTCTACCCGCCGGACTCGCTGGTCCACGAGGCGCAGCGCCGGGGCATCCGCGTCGCCCCTGCGGACGCCAACCGCAGCAAGGTCCTCTGCCACGTCGAGACGCCGCGGGAGGAAGAGGAGATGCGCGGCGGCCTGGTCGTTCGCGTCGGCCTCGGTTACGTGAAGGGGGTGAAGAAGGAGGAGATGGAGGCGCTGGTGTCAGAGCGCGAGCGCGGCGGTCCTTATAAGGGGGTCGCCGAGCTCGCCTCCCGCTCCGGGGCCGGCCTGCCGAGCCTCGAACGCCTCGCCTGGGCCGGCGCCCTCGACGGCATCCCCGCCGGCTCAGAGGGAGATCGGCGCGAGGCCCTCTGGCGCGTCGGCGTTACCGGCGCCGGCCGGCTCGCCGGCCGCGGCACCCAGCTGGCGCTGCCGATGGAGCCCCCCGCGCCGCCGCAGCTGGAGCCGCTGGGGGAGTGGGGGAGGCTGATCGCCGACTACCGCTCGACCGGGATGACGGTCGAGAAGCACCCGATGAGGCTGCTGCGCTCCGGGCTCGACCCGAAGCTCGCCCGCAGCGACGACCTCGCCCGGATCGACCACGGGGCAACCGTCGAGATCGCCGGCATGGTCACCGCCCGCCAGCGTCCCGAGACCGCCAACGGCATCACCTTCATCCTGCTCGAGGACGAGCGCGGCTCGGTCAACCTGATCGTCCCGCCGCCGGTCTACGACCGCCACCGTCCCCTCGTCCGCACCGCGCCCCTGATCCGGGCCCGCGGCCGGCTCGAGCGCCGCGAGGGGACGGTCAACGTCGTCGTCTCCGACCTGGCGCCGCTGGAGCCGAATCAGCCTCCGGCGAGTTGGCCGTCGCCGAAGCCGCGCGAGTTGGCCGTCGCCGAGCTCCGCGCCGTCGCCCCCGCCGGCCACAGCTTCGGTCGCCGCGGCCGCTGACTACTCCTGGCCGTTCCTCCACAGGGTCAGGTGCAGCCGCTGCAGGCAGTCTTCGAGGAGGGAGACGTCGCCCCGGAAGTCGAGGTCCTCGTGCGGGCCGTCGAGGACCGAGTCGACCCAGGCCGCCACCTTGCCCCGCACCGAGCCGTCCACCGCCCCATCCGGAACCAGGTGGTTGGCGATCGCCCCGTCGCCGCCGACCCTCGCCAGCACCCATTCGTTCTCGGCCCCGTTGTTGCCGCCCGCGACGATCTCGATCTCGAAGCTCTTCCCCCCGTGCTCGGGCAGGGAGACGAGCGGCAGCACGGTTCGCATCAGCCCCCCGACCTCCCCGGCGGTCAAGCCCGTCATCCCGCTTGGCACGACGTGGCGCCGGCGCCAGCGGCCGATGCCCGCGATCAGGGCCATCACCCGCCGCGCCTTCTCGGTCAGCGCGTAGCGCCGCCGCCCGCCCTCGCTGGCCTCGGTCACGAATCCTCCCTGCGCGAAGAGGCCGGCCCGCCGGCTGACCTGGTGGAAGCTCCACCCGTGCTCGCCCCGGGCCAGCTCCGTCGAGGACTTCGGGCCGAGGTTGAGCTCGTCGATCATCCCCGATTCCCAGAGGTCGGCGACGAGCGCCAGCGAGCCCCACTCCGAGGCGCCGATCTCCCCGCTCGGGAGACGGCTCAGCGAGGCCTTCGCGTAGGCGTCGACCAGGTCGTGGAGCTCGCGGCCGGCCGGCTCGCTGAGGCTGTGCACGACCTTGGACGGAACGCCGCGCTCTTCCTCCCGCTCGATCACTCCGATCTCGGTGAGCCTGGTGGCGTAGCGGTAGATGGTCCGCGGGGCGTAGCCGTCGATCCGCTCGGTCAGCTCCTTGGTCCGCAGCGGCCCGTCGCCGAGGGCCATCAGGATCGCTCCGCTGGCACCGGCGCCGAGCAGGCGCAGCACGTTCGCGGTCGTCAGCTCCTCCGCTCGTCCCTGGAGACCCCCCGCCTCCTGCGCTCTCGTCCCCGTCTGCTCGTTCGTCAACGTCGGGCGACAATAGATGCGGTTTTCGGGCTCGCCAGTGACTCTGGCAGCGAGATGGAGTGACTTCTGAAGCAAGCAATCCGTGTCACCCGACGACTAAGGATCTAGTCTTCCTGACCGATGCTCGCTCGGCTGCTCCCGACCACGTTCCTCGCTGGAGCCCTGCTCCTCCAAGGCTGCGGCGGCACCGGCGCCGACCTGACCAGGGCTCAGTTCACCAAGAGGGCAGACGCGATCTGCCAGCGGGCGAAGGAACGGCGAGACGAACGCATGGCGGCGGTCATCGAAGCGGCCCCTCCAGCGAGGTCGGAACTGATCGCGACCCAGGTGAAGGCACAGCTGGCCGCGGTGGACCCCTACGAAGCGGCAACGGCCGCCCTCGAGGATCTGGGAGCTCCGAAGGGGGGCGACGTCGAGCGGTTGCTTGCCGCCAGGGAAGAAGCCGCGGAAAGTGTCAGGGAAGCTCCCGCGACCGCCTACTTCAGCAACTACCCCTACAGACGGGCCAACGACCTGGCCGACACCTACGGCCTCACCGAATGCCGCACCGAAAACTGATCGGGCTCCTGGCGCTCGCCGCGCTGGCTTTCGGAGCATGCGGCTCGGATTCCACCCCCGACCCCGACCCCGAGCCCTACCGCGTGTTCGACTACAAACCGCCACCTCGATCGCATGCCTTGATAACCAGCGACGGAACGGAGTTGATGGGTCCGGAGCTGAAGCCCGTGATCCCCGATCGACCCCCACCCCGCACGCTCGTGCTCGAAGACCTGATCCAGGGGGTGGGAGCCGTGGCGGAAGCGGGAAGCGAGATCTCCATCCAATACGCCGGCTACGACTACGACTCGGGGAGGAAGCTGTTCTCCAGCTGGGACCAGGGAAAGCCGACGACGTTGGAGCTCGGCAGCGGGGCGATGCCGGAGGGGATCGAAGAAGGGCTGCTGGAAATGCAGCTCGCCGACCGTCGGGAGATGGTGATTCCGCCCCAGCTGACCCGCGGTCAGGGCCTTCCGGGGAGGGTCCCCCGCGGGTCTCACCTGGTCTTCGTCGTCGAGCTGCTGGCCGTCGGCTGATCGCCCGGCGCCCGCTGCCGACGGCAGCTATGCTCGGTGATCCGCGCAGCTGAACTCCCGTCGCGCGGAGACCGTCTTCCGGCGTCTCGGCCCGCCGGACACGTCCACCGACGAAGACGGCGCCGACCTTCCAGTCCAGGAGTCCCTACCTGCATGACCACCACCGAGAACGACCGCACCCGTTGGCTTGCCCTTTACGTCCTCTGCGCCGGGATGCTGATGATCGTCCTCGACGCGACCATCGTCAACGTCGCCCTGCCCTCGATCCAGGACGACCTCGGGTTCTCCCAGAACAGCCTCGCCTGGGTGATCAACGCCTACATGATCCCCTTCGGCGGCCTGCTGCTGCTGGCCGGGAGGATGGGCGACCTGCTCGGGCAGCGCCGCATCTTCCTCTTCGGGCTCGCGATCTTCACCGTCGCCTCGCTCGCCTGCGCCGCCTCGCAGAGCCAGGAGATGCTGGTCGCCGCCCGCTTCATCCAGGGCGTCGGCGGCGCCCTCGCGTCCGCCGTGATCCTGGGGATGATCGTGACGATGTTCCCGGAGCCCGCCGCGCAGGCGAAGGCGATCGGCGTCTACGGCTTCGTCGCCTCCGCGGGCGGCTCGATCGGCCTCCTCCTCGGCGGCGTCCTCACCGACGCGATCAGCTGGCACTGGATCTTCTTCATCAACCTGCCGATCGGCATCCTCACGGCCTTCCTAGCCATGCGCCTGGTCGCCAACCCGCAGGGCATAGGACTCAAAGCCGGCGCCGACTTCCCGGGCGCCGTGTTCCTGACCAGCGCCCTGATGCTCGGCGTCTTCACGATCCTGCAGATCGAGAAGTGGGGCTGGGGCGACACCCGCACCCTCGTCCTCGGCGCCATCTCCGCCGCCCTGCTGGCGCTCTTCATCCACCGCCAGGCGACGATCGCCAACCCGCTGATGCCGCTGCGGCTCTTCCGCAACCGCAACGTCGCCGGGTCCAACGTGCTGCAGGCGCTGCTGGTCGCCGGCATGTTCGGGATGTTCTTCCTCGGCGCCCTCTACCTGCAGCGGGTGCTCGACTACAGCCCGCTCGAGGTGGGGCTCGCCTTCCTGCCGACGACGATCGTGATGGGCGCGCTCTCGCTCGGCTTCTCGGAAAAACTGATCATGCGCTTCGGCCCGCGCACGACCCTGATCCCGGGCGTCTGCCTGGTCGTCCTCGCCCTGTTGCTGTTCGCCCGCACGCCGGTCGACGGCGACTACCTGACCGACCTGCTGCCGCCGTTCCTGCTGATCGGCGTCGGCGTCGGCACCTCGTTCCCGGCGATCATGACCCTGGCGATGTCGGGAGCGAAGCCGGAGGAGGCGGGCCTGGCGTCCGGCTTCGTCAACACCAGCATGCAGGTGGGAGGCTCCATCGGCCTCGCGGTCCTGGCGACGCTCTCGACCGAGCGGACGAAATCGCTCGAAGCGAGCGGTGAGACCGTCGCCTCGGCCCTCACCTCCGGTTACCACCTGGCCTACCTGATCGGGGCCGGCCTCGCCGCGATCGCCGTGGCGATCGCGGTGTTCGTCCTCAGATCGCCGCAGCCGGGTGCGATGCCGATGCCGCAGGAGGGCGAGCCGGAGCCGGCGCTCTCCGAGGTCAGCTAGACCTTTCTGAACGTCTACTAGAGGGTTAGCTCGTGGTCTAGCGTTGCTCGAGCGAGGCCGACTCGAGTACGCCGAGGATCTGAGTCACGCGGCAGACCAGCAGCCGCTCCTCGTCAACTTCGACCCAGACGCCGGCGCTGGAGGGGAAGACGACATGGTCGCCCGGCTGCACCGGCATCTCCACACCTGCCCCCGCCCACCAGTCGAGGCCGGGGCCGACGGCAAGCACGATCCCCTGCTCGGGCGGCGGCTCGTGCGTCCCGGGCGGGACGACCAAACCCGAACGCCGCACCCGGTCCTGGTCCAGCTCCTTGATCACGATCTGGTCGAAGAGCGGCCGCAGCTGGTGGCGGACGGCCTCGGTCGGGTCGGGTCGCTGTGCAGTTCCCATGCGCGGATTCTGTCACGCCCGCCCCATGCGCAATTGCCTCACGGGACCAGCACAAACATTCCGGTTCCTTGACAGCACCATGCCCAATCTCTACGGTTTTCTGTTCCGACTGCAGTGCTCAGGGAGGGACGGGGATGAAGGCAGGTTGTCGAGTGATGTTGATAGGGGTGCTCAGTGCGCTCTTCTTTGCGCTGCCCGTGGCAACGGCAGTCGCCGCGGAGGAACCCTACGAATACAACCCGCTGTTCTCGCTGAGGGGCGACTGCGGCACGTCTGCCGTCGATCCCGTCCCCGATCCCGGTTGCCCAGGGGGCACGCATCCTCCGAAACCATTCGACACCCCAGATGCCGTAGCCGTCGACGCCTACGGGAACGAGTACGTCTCGAACGCTGCAGGCGGAGGTGCGCAGGGTCGAATCGACATCTTCGACCACGAAGGCAACTTCATCAGCGAGCTCCCCGACCCCCACGGCCCGACCGCCGTCGCGGTCGATACCGACGGCGTCCTCTACGTATACGAGAACGTGACGTCCGCGGTCGCGGAGATCGTCCGTTACAGGCCCGAGGTGTACGAACCCGAAGTGGGGGCCATCGAATACAAAGCCACCGCGCGCGAAGTGGTGGACACCGTCGGCAGCTTCATAGGCGGACTCGCCGTGGACACCTCGACGAACCACCTCTTCGCCGCCTTCAGCATCGGCGAAATCAAGGAATACGGATCTTCAGACGAAGACAACTCGCTGCTCAACACGATCACCCACGAAAAACTCAGCAAGGCGGTCTTCCTTGCCGTCGACGCCAAACGGCGGCGTCTCTACAGCAGCGACTGCAAGAAAGACATCTTCGAATGCCAGGTCCTGGTCTTCAAAGCCGACGCTCCCTATGACCTCTTGGCAGAGATCGACGGTTCGACCACGCCCGCGAAAAAATTCCTGGCGGAGAAGGGATGGAACTCGATCGCGGTTGACGAAGAAACCGGCCACTTCTTCATCGAGGATCTGCAGAAGTCGAACCGCATCTTCGAATTCGGGGAGAGCTTCGAATACCTCTCGACCATCAGCCGTTCCTTTCTAGAAGGCGCGTATCTGCACCAGATGGCGATCAGCAACAGCGTCCTCAACGGAGACGCCGCCAATCGCCGCTTCCTCTTCGTCCCCGTTTCGAGCACCAGTGGGACCCAGGAGGCGTTCGCGTTCAACCCGCCCAACGTGCGTCCTCCACTGGTGGAAGGCGCTGAGGCCAGGGGAATCTCCGAGACCGAAGCGCTGCTGCAGGCGACGGTGGACCCCCGAGGGGCCCAGACCCACTACGTGTTCGAAATCGAAGAGGCGGGCTCTGGGGAACCCCGAGTCGTCAGCGAAGGCGACCTTCCGGCAACGGGGCTGCCGGGGCCGGTGGTCGCCGGCGTTGAAGGTCTCGAGCCCGGCGTCGATTACCGGTTCACGGTCAGCGCCACCAACGAAAAAGGCAGTGCCGAGACGGAGGCCGAATTCACCACCTACGCCGATGCCCCTACCGCAAGCGCCTGCCCCAACCAGGTGTTCAGGACGGGATTCTCCTCCAACCTTCCCGATTGCCGCGCCTACGAGCTCGTCACCCCCCCCGACACCAACGGACGACCCCCGAAGGGCATCGTCTACGGCGACTTTCCGACGCTGCAGGCCTCTCCCCAGGGCGATGCGGTCACCTTCATAACGGAAGGCGGTCCTCTGCCGGGAATGGAAGGCGCCGGGGGCTTTAAAGGCGATCGGTACCGAGCCCACCGTGGGCCCTCCGGGTGGAACTCGGTCAGCACCGGTCCGTCCGGAGTCGAAACCAACGCCCCGGAACCCGGCAGCGTATCCCCGGATCAGGGGTTCGGCTTCTGGGTCGCGGCCGGAGCGGGCTCGGCGGTGATTGATGAAAAAGAAACCTACTACGTGATGTACCCGGATGGACACTCTGAGTTGAACGGCCGTGGCAGCATTGGCACCGATCCCGCCGCCTGGGGGAGATTCATCACCGAGAACGGATCGCACATCGTCTTCGAAACGAAGGGCGGTACCGCGGAACGACTCGAGCCCACTTCCCCGCCTGTCGGCATTGGCGCGGTGTATGACCGGACGGCGGACGAAGTGACGCATGTAGTCTCGCTGTTGCCTGGAGAGGTGACGCCCAACAACAGCGCTAGCTACGTCGGCGCTTCGTCCGATGGGGCAGGCATCGCATTCGAGATCGACAGCACTCTCTACCTGCGCCTACGCAACGAAGTCAGCTTCGAAATCGGCACTGGGGTCACCTTTGCCGGCATCTCCAAAGGCGGGGGTAGGATCTTCTACGTCGAGGGCGGTGACCTGCTCGCCTTCGACACCGACAGCGAAGGGGTTCTCGAGTTCACCGACACCGGTGACGTCACCGTCGTCAACGTTGCGCCTGACGGCTCGCGCGCCTATTTCGTCTCACCGACGGCCATCCCCGGTTCGGGTGAAAATCCCAAGGGAGCGCTTCCTGTTCCAGGGCAGCAAAATCTCTACTGGTCCGATGCGGACGAGGTCCACTTCGTCGCCACGGTGACGCTCCGAGACGTCCAGGGCGAGATCGATCCCTCTTCCGGCTTGAAAGTAGACGGTCTGGGGCTCTGGACCAAAGCCCTGGCAGACAGGCAGATGGCGAAGGATCCCTCCCGTCTTACTCCTGACGGCACCGTCCTCCTCTTCCAATCGCGGGCCAACCTCGATGGGTATGACCCTGAAGGCTCGCCGCAGATCTACCGCTACGACAGTGACGAGGAGCGCCTGGACTGCATCTCCTGCATTCCGACGAAGGTCCCGGCGGCGGGTGGGGCGAGCCTTCAAAGCTTTGGAGGGCTGCCCCCGTTCGTCGAGGCGCTGAGCTCGATCGCGGTCGTTCGCAACCTGCGCGACGACGGGCGACGGGCGGTTTTCGAGTCGGAGGAACCCCTGGTCTCGACCGATACCAACGAGGTTCAGGACGTCTACGAGTGGGAGGACGCCGGCGTCGGCAGTTGCACGCGGCCCGAGGGGTGCATCTACCTGATCTCGTCCGGGCAGAGCGGAGCGGACAACTACCTCTACGGCGCCAGCGGCAGCGGGGACGACGTCTTCTTCACTACCGAAGACGTCCTCGTCGCCGGCGACAATGACACCTCCTCGATCTACGACGCACGGGTAGGCGGCGGCTTCCCGAGCGCATCCGCAGCGGCCTGTGAGGGCGAAGGGTGCCGGCCGACGCTGACGCCGCCCCCCGGGCTGGCGGTTCCCGCCAGCCCGGCACCGGGAGCACGGGACAACGTCCGGCCGCGCAAGCGCTGTCCCAAGGGCAAGCGCCGCGTCAAACGCCAGGGGAAGGTCCGGTGCGTCAAGAAGCACCGCAAGCACCAGCGTCGAAAAGGTGGCGCGACCAGGAGGGCGGGACGATGATCCGGCCCCAGCTGCGAACCTTCGCCCTGCTGCTGGCCCTATTCGGGTCGCTGACCTTCGCCAACACGTCGAGCGCTGCATCATTCGACGAATACGGCCTCGAAAGCGTCTCCGCTTCGCTCTCGAACCAGGAAGCGGGAGCCCATGCCGATCTCACCATCAGCTTCAAGTTGATCGGCGAAGGCAATGAGCCTACGGGCCTCACCCGAGACGTGCTGGTCTCTTTGCCGCCTGGACTGATCGGCAACCCGCAGGCCTTCCCGCGCTGCAGTTTCGCTCAACTCGGGGAGACGCCCGAGGAAAGCAAATGCCCGCAGGACGCGCAGGTCGGGGTCTCGGAACTGACCCTCGGCGGGTTGGTCAACGGCACCCTCCTCGAGCCGATCTACAACATGTACTCCCCGGGAGGAGACATCGTCGCCCGCTTCGGCCTCTTCGCCGGCCCGTATCCAGCCGTGATCAACGTTCGGGTCAACCCGATCGACTACTCGCTTGTCGCTGCGGTGGAAGGAGCGCCCTCGGCATCTCGCCTGATCGCCGCCTCGACGACGTTCTGGGGGGTGCCCGCCGCCCCCATCCATGATTCCCTGCGGCTCACCCCGTTGGAGGCGAAACAAGGGAAACTGCCTCCCGGTGGACGAAAATCGGCCCAACCAGAAGTCCCCTTCCTGACCAACCCCACCGAGTGCGGAACCCCCCGCCAGTTCGCTGTCGAAGCGATCAGCTATCAGCTGCCTGACGAGCCGTCGCGGTTGACGGGACCTTTCCCGCCGATCTCCGTCTGCGAGAAAATCAAGTTCAACCCGGAGCTCAGCCTCACCCCCACGAATCCGGAGGCGTCGGCCCCTACCGGGCTGGATGCCGTCCTTGAGATTCCCCAGAACGAAGACGCACACAACAAGGCGACCTCCACGCTCAAGAGCGCGACGGTCACCCTCCCCGAGGGGTTCGCGATCAACCCGGCCGCCGGGGACGGGCTTGCTGCATGCAGCCCCGAGCAGGTCGGCTTTGGCACCACCAACCCGGCCAACTGCCCCGCCGCCGCCAAGCTGGGGTCGGTGGAACTGGAGGTGCCGGCGCTGGAACACACCCTCTTCGGCTCCGTTTACCAGCGCACGCCCGAACCCGGCCACCTCTTCCGCTTCTGGCTCGTGACGGACGAACAGGGGGTGCACCTGAAGCTGCCGGCCGAGATCCAGGCAAATCCGCTCACCGGCCAACTCACCACGGTCTTCGCCGGCATTCCGTCGCTTGGAGGCAATCCCCAGGTTCCGTTCGAAGAGCTGCGGCTGCACATCGCCGGGGGTCCGCGGGCGCCGCTGACCACTCCCGCGGATTGCGGTAGCTACAACGCCCAGTACGAGTTCTCTCCCTGGTCAGGAAGGCCGGCGGCGACCGGCCCCACGCCGATGCAGATCGTCAGCGGATGCGGCAAGGGTGGCTTCGATCCTCAACTCGAGGCGGGGACGGTGAGCCCGCGCGCCGGCAGCTTCAGTCCGTTCGTCTTCACCCTCACCCGAGAGGACGGGGAAGCCAATCCCCAGAGCCTGGCTGTTCACCTGCCCCAGGGCCTGCTCGCGAAGCTGGGCGGCGTTCATCTCTGTCCGGAGGGGCAGGCGGCCGCGGCTACCTGCCCGGAGGGCTCGAGGGTCGGCTCGCTGGCGGCGGCCGTCGGGGTGGGGGGAGCCCCCCTGTGGATCCCCCAGCCGGGGAAGGCCCCCACCGCTGTGTTCCTGTCGGGTCCCTACAAGGGAGCGCCCTACAGCATCATCGCTCGGGTTCCAGCTCAGGCGGGACCATTCGACCTCGGCACCGTGGTCAACCGCGCGGGCATCTACGTCGATCCGGGGTCGGCAACGGCGACGATAAGGACCGAGCCCCTACCGCAGATCCTCGAGGGTGTCCCGGTCGCCTACCGAACGGTTCACGTAAACGTTGACCGTGAGCAGTTCACCCTCAACCCGACCGATTGCTCGCCGAAGGAGATCAGGGCCACGGTCGCCGCAGCCGACGGCGCCGTCGCGACGCCCAGCGACCCCTTCCAGGCAACCAACTGCGCCAAGCTCCGCTACCACCCGAAGCTGAAGCTGACCTTCAAGGGCTCCACCCGCAGAACCGGACACCCCGCCGTCAAGGCCGTTCTGACCCAGAAGCCAAACCAGGCCAACACCGCCAAGGCGACGGTCCTGCTTCCGTCGAGCGAGTTCATCGACCAGGGCCACATCAGCAATCCCTGTACGCGGGTCCAGTTCAATGCCGGAAACTGCCCGAAGCTCTCGATCCTCGGGCGTGCCACGGCGAGGACGCCGCTGCTCGACCAACCGCTCAAAGGACCGGTGTACTTCCGGAGCAACGGTGGCGATCGGGAACTCCCCGACATCGTCGCCGACCTGCACGGGCCGATCCGCATTACCCTGGTCGGATTCGTCGACGCGGTTCCGGTCAAGGGGACGGAACTGTCTCGGATCCGAACTCGCTTTCTCGACCTCCCCGACGCACCCGTCTCGAAGTTCACGATGAACCTCTTCGGGGGACCAAAACGCGGCTTGCTTGTGAACAGTCAGAACCTGTGCAAAACGGACCGACGGGCAGAGGTGAAGCTCTTGGCTCAGAACGGCCGGTCACGCAACACCAAGCCGCAGATCGTCACCGACTGCCCATAGATCGGCCTTGCGAGGGAGCGAAAGCCCCTCCAAATCGTTGGTTTCTGGAGCCAACCTGTACTCACAGCGCGGGCGCCAATAAAAAACTTGACTAATAGGAACTCCCATGTTAGAAATGGGGGTGTCCGGGCGCAGAGAGCCCGGGCGGGCAGCGGGAGGTAGGGCGCATCGGCGCCATCTCCTCGATCACTTCGAGGCGATACCGGCTGTCAAAAAAGCAACCTGGCGCTACGGCGCCGGATCAAGGAGAAAAAAATGAAGTACGTCAAGATGCTCGGGCTCGCCGCGATGGCCATGGCAGCCCTGATGGCGTTTGCTGGCACCGCCGCCGCAACGACCGTCACATCACCGGAAAACGTCACCTCGACACCGACGATCGAAGCTGAATCGGAGGGCGCGACCAAACTGTCGAGCGGCTTCTTTGCGACCGTGACCTGTCACAACTCCTCGGTCAAAGGCAAAGTCGAACAGCATGGTGCTGGGGTTACAGCGAAAGGCAACATTTCGTCGCTGACCTTCACCAACTGCACAGGCGGCACCGTTACAGCCGTCACGCAGCCGGGCAACCTGGAAGTGCACCCGACGGCCACCACAGGCAACGGGACACTTACATCCAACAGCGCCAAAGTGATCGTTCACACCTCGGTTGGCGAATGTGTCTTCACCACCTCGGCCACCGACATCGGCACCCTTACAGGCAGCAACATCACCGGAGGTAAAGCTACACTCGACATCGGCTCCTCGGCGATCCCGCAGACCGGCTCCAACCCGTTCTGCCCCTCGTCCGCGACCTGGTCGGGTAACTACGTGGTCAACGCACCGACCTACCTGGCAGTGCATTAAGACGCCTGATCCTCAGTAAGGACAGCGTTAGAAGCGCAGCCGCCCCTCGGGGTGGCTGCGCTTTGTTAGCAGCACTCAGGCGCGGTCGCCATCCAGCGGCCGCGCCCTTTGATTGATGTCGGGGGCAGTCCCTTGGTGCTCGGTCTACGATCTCCTGGATGGATCGAGAACAGAAGTCGATCAACTGGCGGCTGTGGCTGTCCGCCCTCTTGGCCGCCCTCGTCCTGATCGTCGCTCTCCAGAACTCCCAGCAGGTCGACGTGGAAGTCTTGATGGTCAATCTCTCGGCGCCGCTGATAGTCGTCATCCTCGCCGCCGCGGGAATCGGAGCCATCATCGGATATGTGGCTCCGCTTGTACGGAGGCATCGTCGAGAGGAGCGGAGCCCCTGAGGACTCCTGCTGAATGCTCTAATATCTCCCGCGCAAAATAGCCACGGCGGGAGGAGCTATGGGGGTTTTGAAGGAGGAGATACCGCAGGATTGGTACGCGACGGCGTTCGGCGGCGCCAGCGCGGAGATGGCTTGGACCGAGCGCAGCGGGCCCGAAGTCAGCCGGGCGCTGAAGATGCTGAGACCGCAGGGCGGCGAGCGGATCCTCGACCTCGCGTGTGGGTCGGGCCACCATTCGCTCGAGCTCGTGCGGCAGGGGTTCTCTGTGGTCGGCGCCGACATCTCGGGGGAGCTGATCGAGATCGCCCGCAGGGAAGCGGCTGAGCAAGGGTTGGAGGCGACCTTCGTCGAGGCCGACCTTCGCGATCTGGACTTCGAGGAGGAGTTCGACTTCGTGCTCAACCTCAATGACGGTGCAGTGGGCTACTTCGAGACCGACGAGGAGAACCACCGCACCTTCGAGGTGATCTCGCGATCCCTCAAGTCAGGGGGCCGGAACCTCGTGCAGCTGCCCAACGTCCTCTACGCGCGCACTCGCCTCCCACAGCGCTCATGGATTCCCAGTTCGACCATGGTCGAACTCGTCGAGCACCGCTGGAACAAGGGCGATCGCTACATGGAAGGGGCGATGATCCCGATCCGCTTCGGCGAGGTCGTTGAGGAGCTGAAGGGCATCGAATTCCGCCAGCGCCTCTACACCGTCGAGGAACTGAGCGAGATCTACGCCTCGGTCGGAATGACCTTCGAGCGGGTCTTTCACGGCAACGGCCGTCCGAAAGAGCCGACCGAGGCACAGTTCGAGATCTTCGTGTCGGCGACGAAGGACTAGCCGGCGCCCGCCACGGGCTGCGAGCCGCAGAAGACCTCCCTCGAAGGGATCCCGATCACCTCTCCCTGGAATCGCTTCCTGGTTCCGTAGACGACCCACGTCGTGTCGATCTCGCCGATGTCGAGGTCGAGCCGCAGCTCGTCGGAATGCTTCTCGTAGTGCTCCATGTGGGTCAGCCCCGAGTCGTAGCGGCCTGCCAGCAGCTCCTCGCCGACCACCGGCTTGGACACGACGTCAATGATCTCGTCCCACTGCGACAGGTCGACGTAGCCCTTGGTCGCGGGCACGATTCCCAACGAGCGGGGGCGGTCCACCTCGCGCCGGGTCAAGACCACGAGGTGCTTGGTCGGGAAGATGAAGGTATCGACCACGAAGACCTCGCGCCAGTACCGCTCCGTGACCTCATGGACCTTCGGGTGAGCGCTGCACTGGATCAAAAACGCTCTCTCCTGGCCGCGGATGCGCTCGAGGCCGTCCATGAAGTCCGCGATGAACTCGATCTCGTAATCGTCGATGCCCTGGAACTCCATGTAGCGGATCAGGGCGCGCTCGTGGCAGGTCCCGCTGGGGCCGAGCGTGACCAGCTTCAAAGCCCTTCCTGGATCCTCTGCGTTGGCCATTCGATCAAGAATAGCCAAGTGCTCAGCAATGAGTGGATGTAGACACCATGTAGTTTCCTTGACATGGTCAGCGGGGTTCTTTAAGTTCTTAGCAATGGCGCGCCAGGGACGCGCCATTGCTCATTGCAAAGGGACCGGAGGGGATACGTGGGGGCTGAGACTCGAGCATTCCGACTTGCCCGACTTGCCTGTTCACGCTCCGCGGTCAGTCCTAAATGTCGAAGCCACCACTATTCAATGAACTAGGGGAGGAAAGATGCTCTCTCGCTTGCACAACAAGCTCGGGACGGCCGGTCTGGTCGTCTCAATCGTGGCGCTCGTCGCTGCGCTGACCGGAGCGGCCTACGCTGCGGACAAGCTCTCGTCTCAGGAGAAGAAGGAAGTCAAGAAAATCGCGAAGAAATTCGCCGGCAAACGGGGGCCGCAGGGGCCGCAGGGACTACCTGGTCCCGCCGGACCCGCCGGACCCGCCGGCAACAACGGTGCCAACGGTGCTGACGGTGCCGACGGGAAAAGCGTCACGCTCGACACGCCTACCAGCGGTGAATGTGCTGCCGGTGGTGTGACGGTCCAGGTCGCAGGTGAAGCATCGACCAAAAAAGCCGTCTGCAACGGGGCCGATGGGGGCTTCAGCGAGGAAATGGAATCCGGGACCACCCTCCGCGGTAACTGGAGCATCGGTCAGACCGGAAACACGTCGAACGTCACCTTCGCGTCTACCGCGATCTCCTACCTGATGAAGTACCCGGGGAGCACGGCACCGACGATCGTCTACGTTCGATCTAGCTTCACGAGCAACTGTGCCGCCCTGAGCGAACCCTCGCAGGAAGAATTCAAAACCGCCTGTGAAGCCGACGTCCAAGCCGCCTCCGAACATTGCGATGGCACGGTTGAAAATCCGACCGCGGACGCAGGGTTCCTCTGCTTCTACGAGAAAATCGGGTTGCCCGGTGGTGAATTCAAGGTGGCCAATGGCCCCTTCTTCACCCAGAGCACCCTCTTCGGGGCGACGCTCGTGCTCAACCCCGGCCAATTCGAAGGGTCACCGAAAAACCTCTTCAACCACGGTACCTGGGCCGTCACGGCCTCCTAGCCGACAAGATCCGACTCATTCACTCGACGAGGCCGCCCAAGGGCGGCCTCGTCTCGTTTCAGGGCTGACGCTCCGATCTCGTTGAGCTAAGCTGCTCTTTTACTCAAGGAGTTTGAAGGGAGAACAAGGTGCTCAGCAAGGGAATCCTGCGCTTGGTGGCGAGCGGGCTTATCGGCCTGCTGGTGCTCCTGGGCGGATGCGGTGGCGGGGACGAGACCACGTCTCTTACGAAGGCTGAATTCGTCAAAGTGGCGAATGCGGTCTGCAAACGGCATAACGAACAGCGCGAACAGAAGATTGCGGCCGCTGTCGCGGGCTTCGACCAGAAGACCGAAGAACTCAGCGCCGCCGAAAAAGAAGACCTCATTCTCGAGATCTCGGCTCCCTACGAAAAGGCGACTGCCGAGCTGAAGGCTCTGGATGCGCCGGAGGGGGACCAGGAAAAGATCGGTTCCATCATCAAAGCGATGGAAGAGGCGTCGCAGGAGGTCAAAGAGAATCCGAAAGCGGCGATCACCACCACGAGCATGTACGACAAGGCGAACAAGCTCATCGACGACTACGGTCTCACCGACTGCCGTCGCTAGCGGCTAATCGCGCACCTAGGAGGCGCCTAGTCCTCGAACCGGCGCAGTACCTCGTCGAAGCCGCCCGCCTGTGATTCGATCAGGCGGGCGGCTATCTCGACTTCCCAGAACCGAGCACCGGCAATCCAGGCACGGCCGAGGTAGTTCCAGGCCTGGATCGTCGCGCTGACGGTCGTGTTCAGCGCCTCGGCGCAGCGTTCCATCAGCTCCTGGAACTCGTCCTGCATGCCATGGATCACCGGCTCGGGGTTGGTCTGCCCCATTTTCGTCTCGACCATCACCGTATGGCCGGTTCGGACGCCGAAGAACCAGGCGTCGTGGAGGTAGTTCTCCATCTCCGCCAGCTGGCGGCTGTCGAGGTCGAGGCTAGCGGCGCTCTCCTCCGCCAGGGGCTTGAGATCTTTCTCCTTCGCGCTTTCGACCGCGGTCGACAAGCTGTCGCTTCCAGAAGACATCATCCGCCAATCTAGACAACTGGTTTTAATCGAGTACGCCTATTTGTACTACGCAGGTACCTAAAGCGCAACCGGCCGCGGGCGACAGAACCGCAAAGAAAAGGGCGGCCCGGAGGCCGCCCTTTCAAATCCTGCTCTGTGGTTCGGGAGATATCCCGGCTACTGCTCCTCAGGTCCCGGTGCAGGTCCGGACGATCGTCGCCGCGGCTTTGGTTCCGTCGGCGAAGATGGAGGTCGCGTGGGCCTGCAGCTTGCCGTCCGGGCATTTGGCGCTGAGCACGCCTTTGCTCTTGTTGATGGTGAGGTTGAACGTCTTCACCGAGCCGTTGCCGCCGGCGATCTTCGGAATCGTCGCGACGGAATTGAGGCCGTAGCGGCCCTGCTTCTTTTTCTTCACCTTCACGGTGGTGACGATCGCCCCCGACACCGGCGCCGAGAAGAAGGCGTGGATGAAGAGGGTGGTGGTGCCGCCGCTGACGCCGCCGTTGAAGACCACCAATTTACTGTCGACGTCGATCGGTTTCTGTTCGGGGAAGGCGACCTCGACCGTGGTCTTGCCGGTGCCGATGATCGCTTTCGGGCAGGCTTTTTCGGCTGATTTGGTGTCGCGGGACTGCAGCTGGCCCGACTTGCAGACCTTGATGCCTTTCACGTTGATGGCACCGTTCTTGTCGGTTTTGAGGATCACCTGTTTGAGCGCCGGCGGATGGGTCCCGTCTTTGGTCGCGATCTTGCCGGAGGCCGTGAAGGCGATCGGGACAAGTTTGTTCTTCGGCAGCTTGCTCGGGCTGAAGCCGCCGTTGACGGTCACCCTGAGATTCCCGACTTCGACCGTCACCGGTTTGTTTGCGCCGGTGGCGATTCCCGCCACGCTAACGGCGATCAAGGCCGCAATAGCCATCGTCAACATCAGGTACTTGCGCATATCCCTATATCTCTCCTTTGCGGCCTGCCCGTCCTGGGCCGATGCCGTTGGAACGGTTGCTTGAACGTCTCTCCAGCGGGTCAAACTACCACCCGCGTCCTATTCGTAAACCCGTCTATTCACGAAAAAGATCGGGCTTAACCAAGGCCTTACGAATGGAGCTTCGAGAGCCGAACCCGCTCGCGCTCGGCCGTTGCCGCCTCGGCCCCAAGGAAAGGCAAAGTCACCCAAAAGATCAGGTCGGGGAGGCGGGTGGGCAGGCGGCTGATCGCCCCGTGGAGGATCTCGCTGTAGAGGAGCTCGTTGATGCCGCCGGCGATCGCGATCGCGGTGATTCCCGGCAGCTCGACCGTGGTCTCCGCCCGGCCGGCCTCGAGGAAGCCGGTGAACTGGCGCAGCGCCGCGTCGCGGCGGGCGAGGGCTTTCGGGCCGGCCGCGAGCACCTCGACGATCGCGAAACGCGCCTCCTCCGGGTGCCGGGCGAGGTGCTCGAGCAGGGCCGCCAGCGCCGCCTCGATCCGCTCCGCCCAGGGAGCGCCCTGCTTCGACTCATAGCCGTTGGCCGCATCCCCGAGCAGGTTTTCGAGCAGTCCGTCATAGGCGGCGAGGAAGCAGTCCTCCTTGCTGTCGAACAGTTCGTAGAAGGTTTTGCGGGAGACGCCCGCGACGCCGATCACGTCGACGACACGGGTCTCCGGGTAGCCGCGCTCGGAGACGACCTCGATCATCGCCTGGTGGATGCGGTTGCGCTGGGACTGGGTCACCGCCTCCCTCGGCAAACCATGCCTTCCCCGTGGCAGCCGCTCGTTCAACTTTGCCGAGCGTCGACTGGAAGCCACCCGACAGACTGTAGAGCAGTGACGTAACCGGTGGGAAGTTTTTATCTAAGACCGCTCAGCCGGCTCAAGTCTCGAGCCAGATGACCTGCTCGCGATCGGGGCCGACCCCGACCAGCCGCACGGGAACGCCGACGAAGTCGGCGATGAAGCCGAGGTAGTCGCGCGCCTCCCGCGGCAGGTCGTCGGCGCTGCGGCAGGAGGTGAGGTCGAGGTCGAAGCCCGGCAGCTCCTCGTACTCCGGCGTCGCTGAGTGCAGGATCGACTGGTGGTAGGGGAAGGTCTCGAGCTCGGCGCCTTCCTTGGAGCGGTAGCGGACGGCCACCCGCAGCGGGCCGATGCCGCTGAGGACGTCGAGCTTGGTGATCGCCAGGGCGTCGAGCCGGTTGAGGCGGACCGCGTAGCGGAGCGCCACCAGGTCCATCCAGCCGCAGCGGCGGCGGCGGCCGGTCGTGGTTCCGAACTCGTGGCCGCGCTGCAGCATCTGCTCGCCGACCTCGTCGAAGAGCTCGGTCGGGAACGGCCCGGCCCCGACCCGGGTCGCGTAGGCCTTGGCGATCCCCCAGACCTCGTCGATGTCCTTCGGCCCCACCCCGGCGCCGACGCAGGCCGCCCCGGCGATCGGGTTGGAGGAGGTGACGAAGGGATAGGTGCCGTGGTCGAGGTCGAGCAGGGTCGCCTGGGCGCCCTCGAAGATCACCGTCTCGGAGCGGTCGAGCGCCTCCCAGCAGAGCCGCGCCGTGTCGGCGATGTGGGGCTCGAGCCGGTGCCCGTAGTTGACGTGCTCCTCGACCATCGCGTGGAGGTCGAGTCGCGGGTCCGGCACGGCGGCGTTGCCCTCGCTCGGCTTCGCTTCCTCGCCGGCCTCCTTCAGCTGCTTGCGGCGTTGCACGGAGAGTTCGCGCAGGGCCTGCTGCTTGGGCTCGAGGGCGGCGCGGATCTTCGTCCGCAGGATCTTCTCGTCGAGCAGGTCCTGGACCCGGATCCCCAGCCGCAGGGCCTTGTCGGCGTAGCAGGGGCCGATCCCGCGCCGGGTGGTGCCGATCGAGAGCTTGCCCAGCTTCGTCTCGCCGGCGGTGTCGAGCAGCACGTGGTAGGGCATGATCAGGTGCGCGTTGGCGGAGAGGCGGAGGTTGTTGACGCTGATCCCCGCCCGTTTCAGGCCGTCGATCTCACTCAGCAGCACCCGCGGGTCGACGACGACGCCGTTGCCGATCACGCAGGTCTTCTCCGCGTGGAGGATGCCGGAGGGGATCAGGTGGAACTTGAACTCCTCGCCGCCGCGGACGATCGTGTGGCCGGCGTTGTTGCCGCCCTGGAAGCGGACGATCGTGCTCGCCCGCTCGGCGAGCAGGTCGACGACCTTGCCCTTCCCCTCATCGCCCCACTGGGCCCCGACTATGACCACTCCTGGCATGCCGCCGGGGATTGTGACGGTTTAGCTGGCGGCGCGGGCTCGGTACCGATTGTCGGTGCCCATCAGCGGCCAGGGATCACCGCAGATCTCGACCAGGCGGGAGATGGTGCGGCGGCCGATCTGGTCCTCGAGCTGCTGCTGACCCTCAGCAACGATCTCACCCTCGACATTGCTCGTGATCAGCATCGGCCGCTGGTTCTCGTAGCGCTCGTTGACGACTGCGTAGAGCTGCTCGACCACCCAGTCGGTACGACGCTCGGAGCCGAGGTCGTCGATGTAGAGGAGGTCGACGGAGGTGACGCGCTCGAAGAACTGGGCGTAGGCGTTCTCAGTCTCGGCTTCCTGGTAGGTCTGACGGATCCGAGTCAGGAGCTTGGGGGCGAAGTAGATACCGACCGACTTGCCAGCCGCAAGGGCTTCTTTGGCAATCAGCATCCCCAGCGTCGTCTTGCCAGTGCCAGTGCCGCCCATAAACCAGATGCCCTTCCCTTGGGCAAGGTTCTCGTCGAGGTTCTCGACGTAACTGCGCGCCGCTTGTACCGCCTGTCGGGGGGCAGCCATGTCCCGCGCCATGTCGGAGACCGGTGGCCGATCGAAGGAGACGCCGCGGTAGCGGGCCGGGATCGCCGAGGCGACGCCGCGGCTGCGGCCGCGGTTGAGCCGTTCGGCCCGGCACTCGCAGGGACGCGCCACGTCTTCGGGGCCGAGGATCCAGCCGGAGCCGTCGCAGACCCCGAGCGGGCAGGCCTGTTCGCGGAAGGGCTCGGAGCGGGCGATCGCGGGCATCAGAAGTCAGGGCCGGCCGCGGCGGCGTCCTCGTATGGCGGCGCTTCGCCGGCGGGTTGCTCGATCGGCCCTTCCTGGTGGGCGTGGTCGGCGAATTTGGGGTAGCGGTCGAGGAAGACCAGCTTCCTGGTCCCGATCGGGCCGTTCCTATGCTTGGCGATGATCAGGTCGGCCAGGCCGTCGGGCTCCTCGTCGGGATCGCGGTAGTAGTCCTCGCGGTAGAGGAAGGCGACGACGTCGGCGTCCTGCTCGATCTGCCCCGACTCGCGCAGGTCGGAGAGCTGCGGCTTCGGCGGCGTCCGCTGCTCGGGCGCGCGCGAGAGCTGCGAGATCGCCACCACCGGCACCTCCAGCTCGCGGGCGAGGATCTTCAGCCCGCGGCTGATCTGGCCGACCTGCTCGACCCGGTTGGCGCGGTGGTCGTCGGAGCGCATCAGCTGGATGTAGTCGAGGATGATCACCCCGAGGCCGCCGCGCTCCTGTTCCTGGGCGTGCAGACGCCGCGCCTTCGCCCGCAGGTCGAGGATGCCGAGGTCGGAGGAGTCGTCGAACCACAGCGGCGCCTCTTCCAGCTCGTTGCAGGCGCGCAGCACCTTCGGCCAGTCGCGTTTGGAGACCTGGCCCTTGCGCAGCTTGTCGCCGGAGATGCGGGCGCGGCAGGCGATGAACCGCTGCGCCAGCTCGACCTCGGACATCTCGAGCGAGAAGAAGGCGACCGGCTGCTGCTTCTTGACCGCGACGTTTTCGGCGATGTTGGCGACGAGCGCGCTCTTGCCCATCGCCGGGCGGGCGGCGACGATGATCAGGTTGCCGGGCTGGAAGCCGCCGGTGATCGCGTCGACGTCGCGGAAGCCGGAGGGAGTGCCGGTCAGTTCGGTCTCGCCGGTGGAGAGCTTCTCCAGGCGGTCGACCTCGTCGTGGAGGATCTCCCCGAGCATTTTGAAGTCCGAGGCCTGCTCTTTGTGGGCGACCTCGAAGAGCAGTTTCTCGGCCCTCTCGGAGAGCTCCCGTGGCTCCCCGTCGCGCTCGTTGACCCAGCCCTGGATCTCTTGGCCGGCGCCGAGCAGCCGCCGCAGCAGCGAGTTCTGCTGGACGATCTCCGCGTAGTGCTTGGCGTTGGCGGCGGCCGGGACCTTCGCCGCCAGCTCGGAGATGTAGTGGCGCCCGCCGGCCTCCTCGATTTTGTTGCGCTGGGTCAGCGCCTCGCTGACGCTGAGCTCGTCAACCGGGTTGGAAGCCGCGTAGAGGTCGTGGACCACCTCGAAGATCAGCCGGTGCTTGTCGAGGTAGAAGTCGAGCGCGTTCAGCTTCACCTCGTCGATCACCCGCGTCAGCGTCGACTCGGCGACCAGCATCGCCCCCAGCACCGACTCCTCGGCCTCGATGTTCTGCGGCGGGACGTGGGTGGTGGGTGGCTGGGGCATCTAGATCAGTGTGGAGAGAGGGGAAGACGTGAGACCAGGCAAACCTAGACAACCGAGAGCAGCTGCTGGCGACGCTGGAAAGCCTCGCCGAAGACGACCCGGGTATTTGCGGTCAACGCGTCAGCTGGCGGAGTCGCTGAGGACTGCGGTGGTGAGCGTCAAGGGACGCTCGGGAGGGGATAGATCCACCTTCTGCTCATCCCGGAGATACAGCTCGATCCCCTCTTGGAGCGAGTCGAAGAGCTCGTTCAAGTCGTGACCAGAGGCGAAGCAGCCCGGAAGCGCGGGAACATCGGCCCAGTAAGAGCCTTCCTCCAGTCGAATGTTCGCGGTGATCTCCATGAGTAGGGTCGTGGAATTCATCTTAGACCTGCCTGACGCAGAATGGCGGCCGTCAAACCGCGCGAGTAGTCCCGACCTCTATGAGCTGGAAGCGTGATCGGCCGCTTGCCCTCCTTGACCATTTTCACCTGGTGCTTGCCTCCCTTCGAGCGGGTCCAGCCGCTGTTTTCGAGCAACTTGACCGCACTCTTCTGATTGAGCGTTTCCATCCCTCGATCGTCATGGGAAGCGGCGCACGGGTGGCGCGCAGGAAGAAAATTCTCAGCAACAAAAACCGCGCGAATCTGGAACTTCAGGTGCCGGCGGTTCCGAAGGAGAGCTGGTGGTGCTGGGCGGGTGGGATCAGGCCCTCCTGCTCCTGGCGGAGCTCGCCGCGGCGGAGCATGCGGAGGGTGAGGATGGCGATGCTGAGGATCGCGGTGGCGCCGAGGCTGAGCTGGACGCTGAGCAGGCCTTCGCGGGACCAGTAGACGTCGCGCAGGTCGAGCAGGAGGGCCGCCTCGTCGAAGGTGAGGCCGAAGCCGGCGCCCATCGGGATCGCCAGCTTCTGCTCAAGCGCGTCGTCATCGGTGAGCAGGGCGGCGGTGCCGGAGCTGAAGGCGAGCAGGATGCCGGGGACGAAGTGGTGGATGTGGCGGCCGCCGATGTGGACGTTGCGAAAGGGACCGCGGCCGTCGCGGATCGCCCAGGTCGAGATCCGCACCGTTGCGAAGGAGCCGAGGAAGCCGGCGAGGAGGTTGAAGAGGACGGTTTCGTAGCGCGGCGCCTCGACGTAGCCGCGGACGGCGACGCCGACGGTGTCGGCGGCGGCGGCGGGTGCCGATTCGAGCAGCGCTTCGGGATCGCGCGCCTCGCCGGCGCGGCGGGCGAACATGCGGCTGAACTGGCCGGCGATGACCGTGCCGGCCGCGCCCAGGGCGATCGCGGCGAGACCGACCGTCGCCCGCTCGGAGCGAACCCAGCCGGACCTGCGACGACGGAGGGGGACTACTTCTCCTCGCTGATGATCGTCTTGACGGCGGCGGTGGTGCCGTCTTTGAGCTGGATCTCGACCATGAAGGTGCCGATTTCGCGCAGCGGCTGCTCGAGCTGCACCTGTTTTTTGTCGACCCGCAGGTCGCGCGCCTCGCGCAGGGCGTCGACGATCTCTTTCTGACCGACGGAGCCGAACAGCTTGCCGTCCTCGCCGGCGCGCTGGTGGATCGTCAGCACGGTCTTGGAGAGGAGCCCGGCGGCTTCCGATTCGCGCTCGGCGCGGGCTTTCTCGGCCCGCTCGGCCGCCTCCATCCGCCGCTTCGCTTCCTCCAGCGCCCCGGCGGTGGCGGGCTGGGCCAGCTTGCGCGGGATCAGGTAGTTGCGCAGGTAGCCGGGGGCGACGTCGACGACGTGACCGCGCTCGCCGAGCGAATCGACGTCCTGCAGCAGGATCGCCTGCGCCATCAACGCTCTCCGACGTAGGGAAGCAGGGCGATTTCGCGCGCCCGCTTCACCGCCACCGAGAGCTGTCGCTGGTGGCGGCGGGAAAGTCCGGTGACCCGGCGCCCGCGCGTCTTCCCCTTGTCGGAGAGGAAGCGGCGCAGCAGGTTCAGGTCCTTGTAATCGACGACCTCGGAGTTGACCCGGGTGTATTTGCGCGGCCGGGAACGCTCGGCGCCGCGCCGGCCGCCGCGTCGCGCGCCGCCGCGCGATGAAGTCTCAGTTGCTCTAGCCATATCGGCGGCGGATGGTACAGACCTTTGATGGGGCGCCGCTTAGCGACGCCCCAAGGGTCGCCTAGAAAGGTATGTCGTCCTCGGATGCCGCTCCGGCTCCGGCCGGGGCGCTGTCGTAGTCGGACATGTCGGCGGGGACGTCGCTCTGCGGCGGCGCGAAGCCACCACCGGCGTTGCCGTTGCCGCCGCCGGAGCCGTCGCGCGAGCCGAGGAACTGCACGGTGTTGGCAACGATCTGCACCGCCTGCCGTTTGCCGCTGCCGTCTTTGGCGTCCCACTCGCGCCAGTCGAGCCGGCCTTCGATCGCTACCGGGCGGCCCTTGGAGAGGTACTGGGCGCAGTTCTCGCCCTGGGCGCCCCAGACGGTGACGTTGAAGTAGTTGGGCTTGTCGACCCAGTTGCCGCTCTGGTCTTTACGCCGGCTGTTGACAGCGACGCGCATCTCGCAGACGGCGGTACCGCTCCCTAGATGCCGCAGTTCCGGATCCTGGGTCAGGTTCCCCGTGATCACCACGACGTTGACGTTGGACGCTGCCAATGAACTCACTCCTCTGGATTCGCTTGTTGGATTCCAGTCTAAGGAGGCAGGCGGCTCTACTCGCCCCCCTGGGGGCTGAGGGTTTCCGCAAACAGCGACGCTTGGTCGCCGGTGGAGCTACTCGTCCGACTCGTCGCCGGTATCGGCGGAGTCGCCGTGGTCCTCGCGCGCGCCCTGGGCGCTGCGCTCCCGCGGCCCCGGGGCGGCGGTCACGGCGGGCGGCACGATCACCGGCGCGTCGGGATCGACTTTGAAGATGCGGAAGCGGAGGACGCCGTCGGCGATCTTCAGGTTGTGGTCGAGCGTGTCCAGCAGCTCGCTGGGGGCCTCGAACCGCAACCAGCGGTAGTCGGCCTCGGTGCGATGGTTGATCTCGTAGGCCATCTTCCGCAGGCCCCAGGCGTTCTCGTGCTTGAGGCTGCCTTTGGCCTCGATCTGGCCACGCGCCTCTTGCGCCAGCGCGTCGCGCGCGGGCGCATCCAACTGCGGGTCAAGCATCAGAACCAGCTCGTATTCGCGTGGGGCTGCCAAAACGGCGAAGGACTATAGCGGCGAGGTGGCGCCGGAGGCCTGCCGCTCCGCCCTAGCGCGGCGCGAACTCTTCCGAGCCGTCGCCGACCGGAGGGGGTGGGGATGGAGCTGGCGCAGGCACGGGTGCCACCGGTTCCGGGACCGGCACGGGCGCCGGCGGCGGTGGAGGCGGAGCGGGCTCGGGGGAACGGCGCTCCTCACGTTGCCGTCGCGCCGGTTTCCGTGGCTTGCTGGCTATCACCTGCGCTCCTGCGGCGGGTGGCGACGATCGGGAGGACTCTCCCGGTAGGGAGAGCCCCCGATCGGAGACAGGACCCGCCGCCCGGCGAGGCAGCGAGGAACGCGGCTCTGATTCCGAGACAACCCGCGGCAGGCCCACGTCCGCTTCCACCGGAGGCGGCTGTGGTGGGCGCAGGAGCTCCGGCAGAGCCTGCAGGGTCAGCAGCACGGCGGCGGCGATCGCCGCCCCCTTCGCCACCCCTGCCCATCGAACCCGGATCGCCCGCACCCCTGCCTAAGGCGCGGCGGGCCCGAATTCGCCCCCCTCTGGCTCAGGTTGCAGCGGAACGAGCGGCTTCTATGTCCTGCAACTGGTCGTCCACCCAGTCCCCCGGGTTGTGGGAGAAGATGATCTCCCGCAGCGCCTCCGCCCAGCGCCGCTTCTGCTCGGGGTCCATCGTCAGCGCCTGGTAGATCGCGTCGGCCTGCTCCTGGATGTCGAAGGGGTTGACCGAGAGGACGTAGTCGATCAGCTCCTGGTGGGAGCCGGTGTTCTCGGAGAGCATCAGCACCCCGTCGCGGGTGTTGACCGCCGGCGCCTCCTTCGCGACCAGGTTCATCCCGTCGAACAGCGAGTTGACCATCAGCAGGTCGAAGTGCTTGTAGCGGGCGACCGCGTCGTGGAAGTTCTCGTAGATCTTCAGGTCGATCGGCATCCAGTCGGTGGTGCCGTGGCGGTGGTTGACGACCGCGACCAGCGCCTCGATCCGCTCCAGGTACTCGGCGTACTCGGGCACGTCCTGCCGCGAGGGCTGCAGGTGGGCGATGAAGGTGACCTCTTCCCGGAACTCGGGGTGCTGGGTGAGGAAGGTGTCGAAGGCGGTGAAGCCGCGCAGCACGTTCTTCGAGAGGTCGGCGCGGTCGACGCGGATGATCAGGTGCCGGCGGCGGCGCTCGAGCACCTCGCGCTCGGCCGCCGCCACCTCGGGCGAGGCCGCCGCCCGTTTCAGTCGCTCGGCGTCGATCCCCAGCGGGTAGGCGCGGGCGATCGTCTTGCCGCCGGCGTGGCGGACCTCGGCGGCGTGGTAGTCGACCTCGACCTCGTCGAGCAGTTCGTCGCAGCAGCGGAGGAAGTTGATGCAGTAGGCGTGGGTGTGGAAGCCGATGATGTCGTTGGCCAGCATCCCCTCGAAGATCGCGTTGCGGACGCGCGTCGGCAGGATCCGCCAGCTGTCCGGCTGCGACCAGGGGATGTGGACGAAGTGGTGGAGGAAGGCGTCCGGGCGCTCGGCCTTGATCATCCCCGGTGCCGTGTAGAGGTGGTAGTCGTGCAGCATCACCAGTGGCCGCTCCTCTCCCTCGATCTCGGCGAGGACGGCCTGGGCGATGTCCTGGTTGACGGCCTGGTAGCCGTAGTCCCAGGCGTCGATCTCCTGCTGGCGAATGTCCGGCGCGTTGGAGATGTCCCAGAGGTAGTGCTGGATGAACCAGAGGATCGGGTTGGCGATCACGTTGTAGAAGCGGTCGTAGGCCTCGGGGTCGCTGCCGACGAGGCGGACGCGGTACTCGATCCCGTCCAGCTCCTGCTCGATCGGGCCACCCGCTTCTTCGGAGACGGCGACGTCCTCGTCGGTCATCGCCGAGGCGATCCAGAGCGCGTCGCGATGGGAGACGAGCCCGGAGAGGGCGGTGACCAGGCCGCCGCCGCCGCGGCGCACCGTCCGCTCGCCGTTCTCGTCGCGCTCGAACTGGAGCGGGCCCCGGTTCGAGACGATGATCAGCGGCGAGGAGCTCACGCCGCAGAGACTAAGGGGTCGGCGCCGCTCAGCCGTCGAGGTCGGTGAACAGCTGGAGCCAGTCGCGCAGCAGGCGCGGGGTGAGGAAGCGCTCCCGGGCGTGCTCCTTGCCCTGGCGCCCCAGTTTCTTGCCCAGCTCCGGGTCGCGGAGGATCTCCAGGCAGCGCTGGGCGCACTCCGAAGGGGAGTCGACGAGGTAGCCGCTGACCCCGTCCTCGATCTGCAGCGGGATGCCGCCGACGTTGCCGGCGACCGTCGGCCGCCCCTTCCAGAGCGCCTCGGTGACGGTCAGCCCGAAGCCCTCGCGGATCGACTTCTGCAGGCAGATGTCCGACTGCGACTGGAAGGCGTTGACCTCGATCGCGCCGACGTTGTTGAGGTTGCTGAGGATTTTGATGTCCTCGTCGCCGTCGGCGTATTCGAAGGTCTTCTGGAAGTACTCCATCCCCTCGGGGTCGTCGGTTGCCATCGAGCCGACCATCGCCAGCTGCGCCTCGGGCACCTGCTCGGTCACCTCGCGGTAGGCGTCGATGACGCCGATCGGGTCCTTCCACGGGTCGAAGCGGGAGACCTGGGTGATCAGCGGCCGGTCGACGTCGATCCCGAACTGGCGGCAGACGAAGGCCGCGTCCTCGGGCGAGAAGGCCATGTTCTTCGGCGAGAGCGGGTCGATCGCCGGCGGGCAGATCCGCACGACCTCGCGGTGCTTGCCCATCCCGCCGGGGACGTAGTCCTCGAGGTGCCAGACGCTGGCGTCGTACTCTTCGATCATCGGCAGCAGCCGCGCGATCGGCGCCGGGTTCGGGGTCGAGAGGTCGATGTGGCAGCGCCAGATCCAGTTGTCGCCCTTCGCCCTGGCGCCGCGGAGCAGGCCGATCGGCTGCGGGTCGTGGACGATCACCACGTCCCACTCGCCCTGCAGGCCCTCGGCGTTGATCGCGTTGATCTCGTCGAAGATCTCCCACTGCTCGTCGCTCAGCGTCTCCTCGGCGCCCTGGAGCGAGTTGTGCAGGAGCTTGGTCGCGTTGAAGAACTCTTCTTTGCCGAAGATCACGTGCCAGTGCGCGTCGAGGCCGACGTCGCGCATCAGCGGCACCAGCGTGTAGAGGATCTCCGAGACGCCGCCGCCGAAGGCGGTGGCGCTGACGTGCAGCACCCGCTTCCCTTTCAGCGGCTCGGCGAGCTGGCGGATCTGCTCCGTCAGCTCTTTGCCGACTATGTGGGTGTAGTCGGTGAGGGTCTTGTGGCCGAGGGCGACTTCCTGGAGCAAGGCTGGAGTTCTACACCGATGGGCGGCGACAAGGCGTCCAGCCCTGCTCGGCTTTCGTTAACCGGAGGAGCCGTCGTCGGGGCGCCTGCCGAGGGTGAGCTCGATCTGCTCCTCCTCGCCGTCGCGGAGGACGGTCAGCGTCACCACGTCGCCGGGCTGGTGGGCGGCGATGATTTCGCCCAGATCGTCGGGGCCGACGATCTCGCGGCCGTCGACCCGGAGGATCACGTCGCCGCCGGTGCGGTACTGGGCGGCCTGGAAGCTGAGCTTGTCGTCGCCGCCCTTGAGGCCGGCCTCATCCGCCGGGCCCCCGCTGACGACTTCGGAGAGGAGGCCGCCGAAGTTGGTCTCGAGCCCGAGCTTGCGCGAGAGCTGCGGGTAGAGCGCCTGGCTGGAGACGCCGATGTAGGCGTATTCGGCCTCGCCGTCCTCGCGCAGCTGCGCGATCGAGCGCTTCACCGCGGAGACCGGCACCGCGAAGCCGACGCCGTCGTTGGCGCCGGAGCTGGTCTCGATCTGCTGGTTGACCCCGACCACGCGGGCGCCGGCGTCGAGCAGGGGGCCGCCGGAGTTGCCGGGGTTGATCGAGGCGTCGGTCTGGATCGCGCCGGAGATCTCGAACTGGGTCAGCGAGCGGACCGAACGGTCGGTGGCGGAGACGACCCCCACCGAGAGCGACTGCTGCTCGCCGAAGGGGCTGCCGATCGCGGCGACGGGCTGCCCGACGTGAAGGTCCTGATCGTCTCCCAGCTCGAGCGGGTGGAGGTCGAAGCCGTCGGGCTCGATCTGCAGCAGGGCGATATCGACGAAGGGGTCGAAGCCGACGATCTCGGCCGGGACGACGTTGCGATCGGGGAACTCGACGTAGACCTGCTCGGCCGCCTCGCGGCCGCCGTCTGATTCGTCGGTGAC
This sequence comes from Solirubrobacterales bacterium, assembly GCA_035765335.1. Taxonomy (GTDB): domain Bacteria; phylum Actinomycetota; class Thermoleophilia; order Solirubrobacterales; family 70-9; genus VAYN01. Next base: position 61,847 of record DASTXV010000043.1, on the reverse strand, counting down.
GACGTGCGCGTTGGTGACGATCTCGCCGTCGGTGCTGACGACGAAGCCGGAGCCTTCGCCGCCGCCGGCCGAGCCGAAGACCGAGCGGATCGTCACCACCCCGGGTGAGGCCTCCTCGAAGACCTGGGCGGCGTCGTAGCCGGGGCTGGCGGTCTCGATTACGACCTGGGGCTCGGGCTCGGGAGCTGCCGCGGGCGCCTCCGGCTCTGCCGGGGCAAGGGTCGAGTCCTCGCCCCCCGAGCCGCAGCCGGCGAGCAGGGCGAGGCTGAGCAGCAGCGCGAGCAGCGCGCCTAGGCGCTTCACGTCGCGGCCCTCGCCGGGGGCTGGATGGCACGAGGCGCAGCCGGCCCCGGCATCCCGGGCGGAAGGTGGAGGGTGAAGGCGGTGAAGCGGCGGCTGGAGCTGATCGTGATCTCTCCCCTCATCCGCTGGGCCAGCTCGGTCGCGATCGCCAGGCCGAGGCCGGAGCCGCCGGCCTTCTCCGCCGTGTAGAAGCGCTCGAAGATCCGCTTCTGGACGCGCTGCGGGATTCCCGGACCGTCGTCGGAGACGGTCAGCTCGGCGCGGCCTTTGGCGGAGTAGGTGATCACGGTGACGTCGGTGCCCTCGGGGGTGTGGGTCAAGGCGTTGTCGAGCAGGATACGGATGATCTGCCGCACCCGATCAGGGTCGCCGAGGGCGATCGTCGGCTGCTCGGAGGTGCGCAGCTGCAGTCGCGAACCGCGCAGTTCGGCGCGGGCGCCGAACTCCCTGGTCACCTCGCGGGCCAGGGCGGTGAGGTCGACGGCGCTGGTCCGCATCACCACCGCTCCCGCGTCGAGTTGGGAGAGGTCGAGCAAATCGGTGGCGAGCTTGGTCAGGCGCTCGATCTGCTGGCGCATCGTCCGCACGAATTCGGCCCGCTCCTCCGGGCTCGGGTCCTCCTCTTCGAGCAGCTCGACGAAGCCGCCGAGGCTGAAGATCGGCGTCCGCAGCTCGTGCGAGGCGTTGGCGATGAACTGCTTGCGGGCGCTGTCGAGCTCGGCCAGGCGGCGCTGCATCTCGTTGAAGGTGCGTGCCAGTTCCCCTAGCTGACCCACCGAGGCGACGGGGATCGTGGTTTCGAAGTTGCCCTCGGCGACCTTGTGGGCGGCTTCCTGGAGGCGCTCGATGTTGCTGGCGGCGGCGCGGGTGTAATAGAGGCCGACGATGGTGGCGACCGCGACCGCGATCAGGCCGCCGGTGAGGATCTGCAGTTTGACTGCCTCGTTGCCGCTGGCGGAGCCCCCGATCGCGACGACATAGATGTAGACGACCGCGGTGGCGCCGACCGCGATCGCGATCGAGATCAGGGTGATGCGGCTGGCGAGGTCGCTGAGCCGGAGCTCTCGCATCGGACTACTCGCGGAAGCGGTAGCCGACCCCGCGCACCGTGAAGAGGAACTCCGGCTCCTTCGGGTCCTTCTCCAGCTTCTCGCGCAGGTGGCGGATGTGGACGTCGACGGTGCGGGGATCGCGGTAGTCGGAGTCGCCCCAGACGTGCTCCAGCAGCGTCTCGCGGGTGAGGACGCGGCCGGGGGACCGGGCGAGGGCGCCGAGGATTTCGAACTCGACGTAGGTGACTTTGATCTCCTCCTCCGCCAGGGTGACCATGCGGCGGTCGAAGTCGATCGTCAGCTCCTCGCACTCGATCGCGCCGCCCTCGTCCCTCGCCTCCGCCACCATCCGGGAACGGCGCAGCGCCGCTTTCACCCGGCTGCGGAACTCGCGCATCGAGAACGGCTTGGTGATGTAGTCGTCGGCGCCGACCTCGAGCCCGGCCACCTTGTCGGTCTCGCTGCCTTTGGCGGTCAGCATGATGATCGGGACCTGGCTGCGGGAGCGCAGCTGCCGGCAGACTTCAACCCCGCCGATCTGGGGCAGCATCAGGTCGAGGATGACCAGGTCGAACCGCCCCTCCTCGAAGCGGCGCAGCGCTTCTGAGCCGTCGAGGGCGGAGGTGACGTGGTAGCCGTCCTTGCGCAGCGGATAGCTGAGCAGCGTCTGGATCGACTGCTCGTCGTCGACCAGGAGGATGCGCGCGGATCCGTTGGGCACCCCTCAAGGGTAGTGAGCGCACCAGTTTGGACGCATGTGCGAGTACTAAGAACTAAGGATCTGAAGGGGCGGGCCGATAATTACCGCGAAGCGATGGAAGCCCAGGAACTGAAATCTCTGGTTGAAGCCGGCGCCTACAAGCCGGATCCCGCGCAGATCGCGACGGCGATGCTGAGCCGTCGCGGCGTTCGCGAGCTGCTCACGGGGATTCACGCCTCGGGCCCGCAAAATGGTCATAGCTCTGAGTCTCCAGCGGTTCGCCCCCGGGCAGCCTGATCTCGACTCCCTCGCCTGAGCGAACCTCGCCGATCGGCGTGAGGCTCGTTTCCGCGGCGGCGCCGATCGCCGTCGAGGCCCGGCCGAGGCTGTCGGCGGGCAGCGCCGCCAGCAGCTCGTAGTCCTCACCGCCCGCGATCGCCAACTGCAAGGGGTCCCGCCCCCCCGCGGCGGCGATCTCGGCGACCCCCTTGGCGAGGGGGACGGAGCCGGCGTCGATGTGGATCGAGACGCCGCTGGCGGCAGCGAGGTGGCCGGCGTCTCCCGCCAGCCCGTCGCTGAGGTCGATCATCGCCCGGGCGCCCGCGGCAGCCAGGGAGCGGCCGGAGCGCAGGCGCGGCGTGGGATCCAGCTGCCGGGCGCGGAGGTGCTCGGCGGTGTCCGCGGGAATCGCGGCCGCGAGGGAGGGGTCCTCGAGCAGGAGCCGGCCGGCGGCGGCGCCGCCGAGCTCGCCGGTGACGACCAGGAGGTCGCCCGGCTCGGCGCCCGCTCGCGTGACCAGCCTCTCCGGGCTCGCCGCGTGACCGACCACGGTCACCGCCAGGGTCAGCGCCGGAGCGGCGGTGAGGTCGCCGCCGGCGAGGGTGGTGCCGGTCTCCGCCGCGACCGCGAGGAGGCCGTCGAGGAGCGCGAGGAAGTCCTCCTCGCCGAGGTCGGCGGGAGCGCCGAGGAAGGCATATGCCTCGCCGGCTCCCGCCCCCATCGCCGCGAGGTCGGAGAGGGCGGTGGCGAGGGCCTTGCGCCCGACCTTCTCCAGCGCCGCCTCGTCGCGGCGGAAGTGGACTCCCTCGACGATCGCGTCGACCGAAGTCGCCGTCGCGCCGACGGGGACGGTGACGGCGGCGTCGTCGCCGCTGCCGAGCTTGACCCGCGGGCCGTCGGCGGGAAGACGCTCGCGCAACTTCGCCAGCAGCTCGAACTCGCCCATCACCCGACTATCCCAAACAAGTGCCTCCGGTTAGTCACTAAGGTGCGAGCGGACGTGGAGCGCCGCCAACCATTCCTGCACCGCGTGGGCGAGGCTGTGTCCCGGATCGGCAAAAAACCGCCCGGCAGCCGCAAAGTCCGTCTCGCCATCCAGATCGCGCTGGTGGTGCTGATCTTCGGGTTCCTCGTGCTCACGGTCATCGACCAATGGGCCGAGATCCAGGACGAGGGCGTCCACTTCCACGTCGGTTGGCTGATCCCGGCGATCGTGATCTTGCCCTTCTTCTTCGTCCTCAGCGCCTTCGGCTGGGACCTGATCCTGCGCGTCCTCGGCTACCCGATCGGGTTCGGGCGGGCTCAGGTCGCCTGGGGACAGCCGCTGCTCGCCCGCTACGTCCCCGGCAGCGTCCTCTACGTGCTGGGACGGATGCTGCTCTCCGAACGGGCCGGGGTTCCGCGCCGGATCACGATCGCCAGCATCGTCTACGAACAGGCGGTCTCCGCCACCTCGGCGGTGATCGTCGCCTCCTACTTCATCATCCAGCACCCGGATCTCCAGGGAGAGCCGTGGCGGTGGGGGGTGCTGCTGCTGATCCCGGCGGCGTTCGCGCTGCTGCACCCGCGAGTCTTCGGCCCGCTGGCGAACAAGGCGCTGCGGCTCTTCGGCCGCGAGCCGCTGCCAGGGGTGATCCCCCTGCGCGGCGTCGTCGCCCTGATCGCCTTCTACTCGCTGAACTGGATCGTCGTCGCCCTCGGCCTCTACTGCGTCGCCCGCTCGGTCACCTACATCCCCTTCGAGGACGTCCTCCTGGTCGGCTCGGCGCAGGCGATCGGCTACTTCGCGGCGCTGGTGACGCTGGTCGCGCCGGCCGGACTCGGAGTCAAAGACGCCGCTTTCGCCTGGGGTGTGAAGGCGGCGCTGCCGAGTAAGAGCTTCGCGCTGGGATCGCTGATCGCGATCGCCGTGCGCGGGGTGATGACCGTTGCGGAATTGATCTACGTCGGAGTGGTCACGGCGCTGGGGCGCAAAGAGGGGTGGAGCGTCCACACCGGGATCTTGCATCCGTCGCCTGAGGAGGAAGAGGCGGAGCGGGAAGAGGAGGAACGGAAAGCGCTGGTGGAGAGAGGGACCTGACCCCCTCCTCTCTCAACTTGGTTGCGTGGAGGGCCGGGTATCCCCTTCACTCAACTTGCTCGGGTGGAGCGTGCTCGCGCAGTCCTAGAGCGCTGGTGGCCGAGAAGTACAAGCCGTTCAGGGGATACCCGGCCCTCCTTCCGAAGGCTTAGAGGGGGATGCGTGCTCCTAGTTGGTAGGCGGTGAGGGTCAGGGTGAGTAGTTGTAGGGGGCGGTCGCGGGAGATGGCTGCTGGGGGGAGGAGCCAGATCAGGTACCAGGGGAGGAGCCAGGAAGTGGCGAGGAGGAGGGCGAGGGCGGCCCAGGCGGCGGCGCGGACCCAGTCGCCGCCGCGCCAGGTCCAGGCGAGGAGGTAGGCGACGGCGGCGGCGAAGAGGATGGCGGCGGCGAGGCGGACGGCATCGGGGTCGAGGCCAGTGAGCCGCGCGGTCGTGATCGGGATGCTCATGTAGCTCGTGCGGTCCTGGTTCTCCCCGGCCAGTCCGAACCCGTTCAGCCAGTCCCACCCGAAGGCAAACCAAGCCGCCACCCCGATCGCCACCGCCGCGCCAGCCGCCCCCGCCAAGAATCTGACGACGGGCCTAAAACCGGATAGATAGGCCGGTTTTAGGCCCGTCGGCCTCGTGCCGAGGAGGGCGAAGGGGGCGAGGAGGGCGGCGGAGGCCTTGGTGGCGACGGCGGCGACGAGGGCGGCGCCGGCGGAGAGCTCGCGGGCGCTGAGGAGGGCGGCGATGGCGAGCATCGCCAGCAGCATCGTCAGACCGTCGTTGTGGGCGCCGCCGACGACGTGGACGAGGACGAGCGGGTTGAGGGCGACGAAGGCGGCGGCGCGCAGCGGGTCGACGCCGCGCCAGGCGGCGAGGCGGGAGACGACCGCGGCGATGCCGAGGACCGAGAGGGCGGCGAGCGCCTTCAGGACCGCGACGGCCACCCCCACCGGCAACCAGGCGAGCGGGTAGGTGAGGAGGGTGAAGAGGGGACCGTAGGCGCTGGTCGCCTCGGTCCAGGTGACGTGGGCGTAGGCCGGATCCTCGAGGGCCGCCAGCGGCGGGTGGACGTAGGGGTCGAGCCCGTGCCGGACCCCCAGCCGGGCGTAGTCGACGTAGCTGTAGACGTCGTGGGAGAGGAGCACGGGGGCGAGGGCGAAGCCCGTCACGAGGACGAAGATCGCGCCCCAGACGAACCGCTTGCCCAGCCGCGGCGCCGTCGCCAGCACCACGAGGTAGGCGAGGAAGCCGACCCAGACGAGGCCGAAGGCGAGCCCGGGATCGATCGCCGCTACCCCGCGGTGTCGCCGCCGCCGACGCCGCTCTGAGGGGGCGACGGCGCGGGGTACGGTTCCTGGCCCGCCCCCGGCGCGTAGGCGTCGGGGTCGTAGCCGCCGACCGCCGCCGACCCAGGCGGCGCGTCTTCGCTTTCGCCGCCGCCCGAGCCGCCGAAGCCGGAGTCGTCGCTGGGGCTGGACCTCGCGTAGCGCCCGTAGTAAGGGCTCCAGCTGATCTGCCCCTCCGGTTCGGCGAACTCCTCGCAGGGCACTTCCGCCCCGGCGTAGAGCGAGTGCCAGATCTCGGCCGGGAAGGTGCCGCCGAAGACGGTGAGTCCGTGCACGCTGGTCATCGAGACGTCGTTCGACTCCGGGTAGCCGACCCAGACCGCGGTCGAGAGGTTCGGCTGGTAGCCGGCGAACCAGGCGTCGGTGTATTCGTCGGTGGTGCCGGTCTTGCCCGCCTGCCCGGCGCAGCCGGTGTAGGCGGCGGTGCCGGTGCCTTCGGTGATGTTGTCCCGCAGCAGCCGCGTCACCTCCCAGGCGACCGGGGCGGAGAGGACCCGCTCGGGGCGCGCCCGTTCCGGTCGCTCGACGTGCCCGTTCGGGTAGACGACCTTCTCCACCGCGACCGGCCTGCGGTGGACGCCGCCGGCGGCGAGGGTGCCGTAGGCGCTCGCCATCTCCAGCGGCGAGACGCCGATCCGCAGGCCGCCCAGCCCCTCGGCCGGGATCCCGTCCAGCTCGGTCGTGATCCCCATCGCCTTCGCCGTCGAGGCGACCGCCGCCGGCCCGACGTCGAGGTCGAGCTGGGCGAAGACGGTGTTGTCGGAGGCGACCGTCGCCTGCTGCAGGTTGACCGTCCCCAAATAGCCTTCGTCGGCCGTGTGGACCGTCCAGTGCCCCCACTGGGGCAGGTAGAGGTCGAGCGGTTTCGACGCGTAGTAGGTGGAGTAGGGGTCGATCCCCTGCTTGATCGCCGTGGTGAGGACGAAGGTCTTGAAGGTCGAGCCGGGCTGCCGGCGTCCCTGCGCGGCGAGGTTGAACTGGCTCTCTTCGTATTCGGCGCTGGAGACCATCGCCCGGATCGCGCCGTTCCGCGGGTCGACCGAGACCAGCGCGGCGGCGGGGTCGGTCGAGTAAGGCAGCGCCGAGCGCATCGCCTCCAGCCCGACTTCCTGCAGCTTCGGCTCGATCGTCGTGTGCACCTCGAGGCCGCCGCGGCGCACTTTCTGGGCCCCGTACTCGTCGATCAGCCGGTCTTCGACGTAGTCGAAGAAGTAGGGCTCGCGGTGCTCGAAGTAGCTCTCGTCGAGGTCGACCCGCAGCCCGGTCGCCATCGCTTGGCGGGCCCGCGACTCGCTGATGTAGTCCTGCTTCTCCATCTGCCGCAGCACCTGGTTGCGGCGCTGTTTGGCGGCGCGCGGGTTGAGCAGCGGGTTGTATTCGGAGGGCGCCTGCGGCAGCCCCGCCAGCAGCGCCGCTTCCGGCAGCTTCAGCTTCCAGACCGGCTTCGAGAAGAAGATCTTCGCGGCGGCGCCGACCCCCACCGCGGTGCTGCCTTCGACCGTCCCGTAGGAGGCGATGTTGAGGTAGGAGCCGAGGATTTCGCGGCGGCTGTGCCGCTCCGCGTACTCGACCGCCAGCTCCGCCTCGACGATCTTGCGCTCGAGCGTGCGCTCCGGGTTCTCGATGCAGAGGTTGCGGACCAGCTGCTGGGTGATCGTCGAGCCGCCCTCGACGGCTTCACCCTCTTCCAGGTTCTTCAGCGCGGCGCGGGCGATCCCCTCGAAGTCGAGGCCCTGGTGCTGGTAGAAGCGCTGGTCCTCGATCGCCACCGTCGCCAGCTGCAGCCTCTTCGGGATCCGCTCGATCGAGACCAGCGAGCGCACTTCGGGCGAGGCGACGAGGCCGAGTTTCGAGCCGTCGGCCGCGTAGACGACGGTGTTGCCGCCCCGGTCGATGTGTTTGCAGGAGCTGAGCGAGGGCGCCTCGGCGGCGACGTCGAGGACCCAGGAGGCGATCGCGATGGCGGCGATCGCGAGCAGGGCGAAGACGCCCCCCAGCACGAGCAGGAGCTTGGCGCCGATCCCCCCGTGACGGCGCTGGCGTCGCCGGTTGCGCTGCGTCATCTAGGGAGAGGGTACTTCGGGGCGACCGGCGTCAGGCCACGGTGTCTTCGGTCGAGTGGTTGTGGACGACCCCTTCGGCCAAGAGCTGGTTGGGGATCACCACGGAGCTGCCGTCGCCGGGGTCGACATAGGTGTAGGAGAGGGTGATGTCGGTGACCCGCCCCTCACATTCTTCGAAGCTGACGCGGTCGCCGATCCGGATCGGCTGCGAGACGGCGATCTGGATGCCGGCGATCATGTTGCCGAGCGTGCGCTGGGCGGCGAAGCCGACGACCGCGACGACCAGCGCCGTCGAGGCGAAGACGCCGGTGGCCAACCGCTGCAGCTCGGTGAACTGGCCGAGCACCAGCATCGCCACCACCAGGAAGACGGCGAGGTAGGAGAGGCGGCGGAGGATGCGCAGGCGGGTGCGGGTCGTGCGCGAGACCTGTTTGACTGCGGGCGACATGGAGAGCAACCTAGCCACCCCACCTGTCGCCGAACCGGCGCCGCGGGACTTTCCGCCGTCGAACTGGGGTCCGAAAGGCGCGCTGTTGGGGGCGGTGCTGGCGATCGTCGCCGGCCTCGTCCTCGGCCTGCCGGCGATCGCCTTCACCGACGGCGAGAACGAACTGACGACGGCGGGCAACGTGATCGCCCAGGTCGGCCTCGTCCTCGGTCTGCTGCTGGTCCCGTTCGCGCTCGCCCACTCGCGGGGCGCCACCTCGTTCAGGGAGAGCCTGCGGCGGCTGGGGGTGAGGAGCTTCCGCGCCTCGGCCTTCCTCTGGATGCTCGCCGCCCTGTTCGCCTACCTGACCTTCGCCGCGCTCTACGCCTCCCTGATCCTCGAACCCGAGCAGGAGGACATCGCCGACGGCTTCGGCCCGGTCCCGGTGCAGATCCTCCTGATCGTCTTCGGCGCCGCGATCGCCGAGGAGATCGCCTTCCGCGGCATGCTCTTCGGCGGCCTGCGCGAGCGGCTGCCGCGGGTTCCGGCCGCCCTCCTCGCCGGCGCCGTCTTCGGGCTCCTGCATGCCTTCACCGGCCTCAGCGCGGTGCCGCCGCTGATCGCGCTGGGCTTCATCTTCTGCCTGCTCTACGAGAAGACCGGCTCGATCGTGCCGGGAATCCTCCTGCACATGCTGAACAACTCCGTCGCCCTGGCTGCCCAGTAGGATTTCGCGCGTGATTCGCCGCCTCTCGCTCCTGCTTGCCCTCGCCGGCATCCTCGCCCTTCCCGCCATGGCCCTCGCCGCGGAGAAAAAACCGGCTCCGAAGCCGGCTCCCGTCGCCGCGCCGGAGGCGACGGTGAAGGTCAAGGTCGGCAACCTGGACAACGGCCGGGCGGAGATCATGCAGACCGTCCCCGTGACCGGGACGCTCACCCCCTTCATCGCCGGCGAGAAGGTCAAAGTCACCTTCTACCTCGACGGCCGAGCGCTCTTCAGCCGCAACCTGCCGGTCCGCAAGGCGGGCGGCAAGGGCACCTTCCGCACCAGCATCACCGTCAAGGAGAACGGCAAGTACGCGGTCGCCGCCAAGCACGTGGCGACGCCCGAGCTCGGCCCCGACGAGACCGTTCGCAAGAGCTGGAAGGTGAGCTTCCCGGCGCTGCGCCGCGGCCAGTGCGGCGACGTCGTCGTCGGCTTCAAGAAGGCGATGCGGGAGATGGGCTACATCGCCAACGACGGGCGCTGCTTCGGCGGCAAGACCGCCCGCGGCGTCCTCGCCTACCGCAAAGTCAACGGCATGAACCGCAGCATGAAGGCGGGCGCAGGCCTGGTGAAGAAAGCCTTCTCCGGCAAGGGTGGCTACGAGGTCCGCCACCCGGGCGCGGGCGACCATCTCGAGGCGCCGCTCTCGAAGCAGGTCCTGGTCTTCGCCAAGGGCGACGAGCCGTACGCGATCTACCCGATCTCCTCCGGCAAGTCCTCGACCCCGACCGTCACCGGGCACTTCGAGATGATCCGCACCGAACCGGGCTACAACTCGCACGGGATGTACTACTCCTGGTACTTCTACGGCGGCTACGCGGTCCACGGCTACAACTCGGTCCCGGACTACCCCGCCAGCCACGGCTGCCTGCGGACCTTCATCTCAGACCAGCCCGAGATCTACAACCGCATCTTCTACGGCCAGGATATTTTCATCTGGTAGCGGCGGGCCCTGTCCCGTCTGACCGGAAAGGACGGGTATGAAGGTCTTCGTTGCGGGTGCAAGTGGCGTAGTGGGGCGGCCCACCGTCCGTCAGCTCGTGGCCGCCGGGCATGAGGTGGTTGGGATGACGCGGCGTGAGGAGCGGGCGGGGCAGATTCGGGAGGCGGGGGCCGAGGCCGTGGTCTGCGACGTCTTCGATGCGGAGGCGTTGCGGGAGGCGGTGGTGGCGGCGCAGCCGGAGGTGGTGCTGCATGCGCTGACGGCGCTGCCGCAGAAGTTCAAACCAAGATCGGACTACCTGGCGCCGACCAATCGGGTGCGGGAAGAGGGGACGCGGAACTTGGTGGCGGCGGCGAAGGCGGCCGGGGCGCGGCGGATCGTCGCCGAGAGCGTTGCCTTCTTCTACGAGCCGGAGGGCGACTGGATCAAGAGCGAGGAGGCGCCGCTGTTCCGCGATGCTCCCGGCCGCTTCGCCGCTGGCTGCGAGGCGCTGGTCTCGCTCGAGAGCCAGGTGCTGGAGGCGGCAGAGCCGGAGGGTGTCGTGCTGCGCTTCGGCTGGTTCTACGGCCCCGGCACCTATTACGACCGCGGCGGCTCGGTGGCCGAGGAAACGAGCAAGCGGCGCTACCCGGTTATCGGCGACGGCGAAGGAAGGTTCTCCTTCGTCCACATCGAGGACGCGGCGGCGGCCTACGTCGCGGCGCTCGACCATGGCTCCTCTGGGATCTACAACGTGGTCGACGACGAGCCGGCACCGCTGCGCGAGTGGCTGCCGGTCTACGCCGAGGTGCTCGGCGCCAAGCCGCCGCGACGGGTTCCGGCCTGGCTGGCGCGGCTGGTCGCCGGCAAGGACCTGGTCTCGACCGCGATCACCATGCGCGGCGCCTCCAATGCCAAGGCCAAGAGCGAGCTCGGCTGGCACCCAGCGCACCCGAGCTGGCGGCAGGGGTTCGGGGCGGCTCTCTCTTAGGATGCCCGCCGTGGCCGACCTCGACGCCGCCAAGCGGACCCTGCTGGACGAGCTGCGCGAGCACTCGCTGATCCTCGGCGAGGTGACGCTGGCCAGCGGCGCGACCGCCCAGTACTACGTCGATGCCCGCCGCGCGCTGATGCGCCCGCAGGGCTTCCGGGCGGCCGGCGAGCTGATCGCGGCAGCGGCGATCGACCTCGGCGCCGAGGCGGTCGGCGGTCCCGCCACCGCGGCGATCCCGCCCGCCTGCGCCGCGATTGCCGTCCCCGCCGGGGCCGACCTCGTCGCCTTCTTCGTCCGCGGCCAGCGCAAGGAGCACGGGCTGCAGCGCTGGGTGGAGGGGCCGGTCGCGCCGGGCGTGCGTTGCCTGGTCGTCGAGGACACGGTCACCACCGGCGGCTCGACCGCGCAGGCGATCGAGCGGGTCCGCGAGGAGGGGCTCGAGGTCGCCGGCGTGGTCGCCGTGGTCGACCGGCTCGCGGGCGGGGCGGAGCGGATCGAAGCGGCGGCAGAGGCCCCCTACCGGGCGCTGGTGACGATCGACGAGATTTACCCCGAGCGGCCCGACCGCGGCTGAGGGATGGAGCCGGACGCGGTCGAGATCAGGGTCGCCGCCTGCCTGGTCGAGAAGCAGCGGACGACGCCGGACGCCTACCCGCTCTCGCTCAACGCCCTGCGGCTCGCCTGCAACCAGGCGACGAACCGCGACCCCGTCGTCAACTACGACGAGGCGACTGTCAGCGACGCTCTCCGCCGGTTGGCGCAGCGGGGGTGGACCCGGCTCGCCAGCGGCCCCGGCAGCCGGGCGCGCAAGTACCGCCACCTGCTGCCGGAGGCGCTGGAAGTCTCCGACGAGGAGCTGGCGCTGCTGACGGTGCTGATGCTGCGCGGCCCGCAGACCCCGGGTGAGCTGAAGCAACGCGGCGAGCGCCTCCACTCCTTCCCGAGCCTCGCCGCGGTGCAGGAGACGCTGGAGCAGCTGCTGCAGCGTGAGCTGGTCGTCCGCCACCCGCGCCGGCCGGGGCAGAAGGAGGAGCGGTATGAGCAGTTGCTGGGAGGCGCCGAGGCGAAGGGGACGGGGGTCGACGAGGAGGCGACGGTTGCCGAAGGCGAGGCGACCGCGCCGCCAGGAGAGGACCGCCTCGACCGGATCGAGCGCGAGCTGGGCGAGCTGCGGGCCGAGGTCAAGCGCCTGCGCGAGGCGCTGGGCGAGTAGTCCCTAGTCCCGGATCGCGAGCACGGCGACGCGTCGCCCACCCGGGATTGCCGCGACCACGTGCGTCTTCAGCCGGCCCCGCTGGCGCAGGAGCTTGCGGCCGGTGCCGCTGAGGGGGACGCGGAGCGTCTGCGCCCCGCCGCCGGTGAGGCGGAAGGAGCCGCGGCCGATCATCCGCTGCACCGGCCGCGTCCGCGGGCCTCGGCCCCGGTAGTGGGGGACCGGCACCCGGAAGCGGGTCCGCAGGACGACCTGCCCGGGGCACTCGGTTCCTTCCGGCCAGAGGCAGGTGACGCGGAGGCGCACCAGCTTGCCGTTGACTTTGAGGTGGGAGAGCCTGAGCGCGACGGGGACCGTCGTCCCTTTGCAGCCGAGCAGGCTGTCTTCGCCGGGGTCGTAGTCGAGCGCGTAGGCGCAGATCCGCTGGCGGCCGGACTGGACGATCGGGAGGCTGAGGTCGAAGCCGTGGCGCGAACCGGCTTCGGGGAACTCCAGCGCGACGTCGCGCCGCGAGCGGGTGGCGACGGTGCCGAGCTCGTAGGTGGAGACGCCGGGGGCGCCGGCCTTGCCGCCGACCGTGAGACGGATCGCCAGCGGCTCGGTGGGCGCGTTGGGGTCGAAGGCCCAGCCGCGCACGCGCACCTGGCCGGGGCTGGGGGAGCCGGCGAGGTCGAGGTGGCCGACCGGGTTGTCGCCGCTGACCAGGGTGCCGGCGCCGACGGTGGGGCCGTCGACGTAGTTGTTGTCGATGTTGATCGTCACCCCGCCCCAGGTCTCGTCGTGGCCGCCGCGGTACTGGTGGATGCGCTGGTGCGCCGCCCAGGCGCTGGCCGGGACGGCTGGGTCGGCGGTGTTCTGCTGGCCGTTCCAGTTGGCGATCCAGAGCGCGTCGGGAAGTTCGTAGCCGCTGCCGATCTGGCTGGCGAGGTCCTCGATCCCCGAGCTGCTGCTGCTGTAGACCCCGGAGAGGTAGCCGAGGCTGTGCAGCTTCTGCGTCCAGGCCTCGAGGAAGGCGAGGGTGGCGGCGGTGGCGCTGGAGGTCTGGGTGTAGGCCTCCATGTCGTTGTAGATCGGGCTGCCGGGACCCATCCCGATCGCGGCCGCCTCTTCGACCGCGTCGACCGCGGCGGCGGTGCCCTGGGCGGTGGCCTGGCTGGCGCTCAGCTTGGCGCAGCTGGTGCAGGCGCTGGTCGGCGCCTGCAGGCCGACGTAGGTCGGGATCAGGTACCAGCCGGCTTCGGTCTGGGAGGCGACCCAGCTGGCGGTCAGGTTCGGCTGCGAGCAGGCGCGGTTGAGGCCGCCGATGTAGACGCCGACGGAGCGGTAGGGCGAGTCGGCCCAGGCCGCCATCGAGCGCGAGGAGGGGGCCGTGCAGGCGTCGAAGCCGAGACCGGTGTAGACGGCGCCGCCGGCCGAGGCCGCGGCGACCCGGCGCTGTGCGCGGGGCAGGGCGGAGGCGCTGGCGCCCCCTTCGGGTTCGACCAGGATCGCCCGCCGCCGCCCGATCGCCTCCGCGGGGCAGCGCTGCTGCGCAGAGGGGGTGCCGAGATAGACCGCGCGCCGGTCCAGCCGCACGCACATCTGCGGGTGCTGGGCCAGGCGGAAGACGGGCCACCCCTCGGGCACCTGCACGCTGCGGCCATCGAAGTGGACCGCGCGCGCCGCGCCGGCGCCAGCCGGGAGGCAGGCGGCCACGGCAAGCAGCACCGCCACCGCGGCCAGGAGAAGGCTTGGCTTCGAGAAGCGTCCCAAGGTCACCGTCTGCACTTTGGGTACAACCGACCTGGCAGGTCAAAAGTTGCACTCGGGCGATGGAAAGCGCGCAGACCGAAGTCAGGGCCTGCGAGGGGAACCGAGATGATCAGTGAACGTCGAAAGGATCAAACATTCGAATCTGCGGAGATTCTACCGTAGGGCCCCGGGAGCCTCATCTGGCGAGGGTACCCTCCCCGCCGTGCTCCAACTCGCAGTAGCCCGGTTTCTCGAGACGGACATCGCCTCCGTCGTCACCGCGCTGGCCGCGGTAGTCACTATGACGGCCGCTGTCGTAGCGCTTCGCTATGCGCGGCGGGAGCTGTCCACGACCCGGGACAACGCCCGGATCGATCTCACCTTCCGCCTCTATGAGCACCAGCTCAACCCCGAGTTCGCCAAGCACATCGCGATCACCGCCGACTTCATCACCATCGACCAACAAGGACCCGAGAGAGAGCTGGTCGCGGCACGTCGCTGGCGCCGTTGGAAACGGCTGGATCGCGATCGCCAGACCCAGATCGCCCTCTACCTCAACCACCTCGAGGTGGTGGGGGCTCTATACGAGCTTGGTCGACTCGACCGCAAATCCGCGATCCGCCTGTTCGGGGCCGCTGCGGATGAGTACTGGAAGCGGGCCGAGTGGTTCGTTGAGCGGGTGAGGGCCTCGGAACCATGCACTTTCGATAAATGGGAGGCCCTTGCACGCGCCCACCGTGGACAGGGCGATTGACGGCAAGAGGCGATGCGCTGCTTGACACCAGCTGATTACTCGTCGTAGGTTTCCCGGCGATGAATGGGAACGAACGGGGTTCCGACGAGGCACGTGCTCGCTTCTTCTCGAAGGTGCGGACGATCCGAGCAGACGCCAAGGCTCTGCTCGTCCAACTGAAGCAGCTCGAGGAAGCAGCGAAGAACCAGGATGGCTCACGGCCGGACTCCAACCTGACGAAAGAGCTGCAGCGAGCGGATCGCGCCCTCTCGCAGAAGAAACTCGACGAGAGGTTGAGAGAGGTGGAGAAGATAGAAGCGGATTTTCCTCACCTCGAGATCTATGGCGACTGCTTTGGAGAAGTTCGCAATGCCGTCAGACAGGTCTCTGCTGATTGGCCCAAGATGGGCTCTGCCGACCTCACCGCGATCACGAAAGGAATCGAGCGGAGCTCCAAAGCTCTCCAAGAGGTCGTCCTCGGCTGCTACCGGTTGACGATTCCGAAAGACGTAGAACGGTCACTGGGGGACCTGTCGATCGGCAAGTCGCTCGATTTCGACCTCAAGTACAAGGAGGAGATTCCGGACGAAAAGGTGCGGGAGGAGATCCTGGCCGCCCTCTCGCAGCGCAGGATCGGAGGATGGGTCGATCTGAAGGCGGGATTGATCTACAGGGTCTCCCCGCAGCGCAGCGTCAGGGTTCTTACCTATCTCGCTCCCTTGCTCGCCGTGGCGGCCGCGGTCTTGCTGCTGATCGGCATCGCCAACCTGAAGCACCTCGGAATCGACCTTCCGGGGACGCACCTGGATGACGCCAAGGCATTGGTGGGGGCCTTCCTCCTGGTTCTCGGCGGGGCAGTGATCCACCTGGTGGTGGAGAACGTCAAGCAGTTTCAGATGGACGCGGCGCCCATAGTCGCGATCAGCAACCTCCTCGACTGGATGCACTTACGGTGGGCCGGAATCTCGCTGATGGCCGTGCCCCTGGTGGTGGTGACCATTGGAATGCGGATGGCGGTTGATTCGACTCCGGATCAAGTGGCCACTTACATCCTCGCCGGATACAGCGCCGACAGCATCGCGGGCGTCTTCCTGACCCGGTTCGACAGCTCCGCCAGCGCCTCTGCGAAGAAGCTCATCAAGCGTCTCAAGGGAGAGGACGGGAGCGCTGGAGGAAAAGACGGCAACTCCCAGTAAGGCGGTTCCTCGGCAGTGTCGATGCCCCGAGCTGGATTCGAACCAGCGGCCTATCCCTTAGGAGGGGATCGCTCTATCCAGCTGAGCTATCGGGGCGGGAGCTGAATTCTCGCTTAGTTGGCAAAGGCTTGTCGAAGTTGGCTCAAAGTGCGCGCCATACGCGCGAGGTGACCCGGCACGATCCCTTGCAGAAGACAGCAGAGATACTCGACATGTCCAGCGCACGGTCTAATGTGCTGCACATGTCCAAGATGATCCAGATCAGGAACGTCCCCGACGAGCTGCACAGGCAGCTGAAGATGCGCGCGGCCGCGGAGGGGATGAGCCTGTCCGACTACATAAAGAAAGAGCTCAGCTGGGTAAGTGAGAAAGACACCTGGGAGGAGTTCTTCGCCCGGACCAGGGCTCGGAAGCCCATCGGCCTCAGCACCCAGGAGATCGTCGACATCATCCGCGAGGGCCGCGGCGACTGATGCCGGTTCTCGATGCATCGGTCATGGTGGAGATGCTCTCCCTAGGTCAGCACCGAGAGGTTGCAGAGGCGCGGATCCTCGCTCAGGAGAGGGCATTCTGGGCACCGGACCTGCTCGACGCCGAGGTTGGCAGTTCCCTCCGCAAGGTGGTTCGCCATGGGGAAATGAGTGCCGATCAAGCGGCACGCTCGCTCTGGGAACTGCAAAAGCTGCCGATCCACCGGGTGTCCAGCGAGCGGCTCACCCAGTTCGCCTGGTTGCTGCGCGACAACGTCAGCTTCTACGACGGCCTTTACGTCGCCTTGGCGCAGTTGCTGGAGCAACCGCTCCTCACCTTCGACCGGCGGCTCGCCCGGGCCGGGCTCGACGTCGAGGTCGAGGTTTTGGCCTAGCGGCTCAGGCGTAGAGGGTCTCGGAGGCGAGCTCCATCGCGCGGCCGCTCCAGAGCTTCACTTCCATGAAGACGTCGTCGCCGTAGCCCTCGAGGGCGTCGAGGGCGATCAGGGTGAAGCGGTCCTGGGAGACGACCTCCTGGTCGACGGTCTCGCCGTCGAGGACCGCGGTGGCGGCGACGGCGCCGCGGACCAGCGGCCGGCCCCAGACGAGGGTGACCGCGCCGGCCCGCCCGTTCTCACCCCGCCAACGCCCGATCACGTCGTCGTTGAGGTCGATCCGCCAGTCCGGGTTGTCGGCGGCGAGGACGTCGGTGAAGTCGGCCTTGGCGGCGAAGTCGGTCGGCTCGCCGCCCGGCGGCTGCACGTAGGAGACGTGGCCGAACAGCTCCAGCCGCCCTTCCTCGCTCTCGGTCAGGGCGGAGACGGGGATCCAGACCCGCCCGCCCCAGGCCCGCTCGGGGAACCAGTCGACCTCGGCCGGCACCTCGGCGCCCGCCGGCAGGTCCTCCAGCGCCTCGCAGGCCTTCGCGAACTCCTCCCGCAGGCGCTCGGCGAAGCGCCCGTGCGGGATCCCCTCCTGGGTCGTGTCGGCGATGAAGCGCGGAATCGGCCGCGGGTTCGGGGTCACCCGGCCACCCTACTCAGGACTCGACGCACTCGCGCAGGTCCGACGCGGCGCGCTCCGGCGGGTAGACGTTGATGTCGACGCCGGTACCGAGCTCGAAGCCGGCCTTGATCGTCAGGCGGGGGGCGATGTCGACGTGCCAGTGGAACTGATCGGCGCCGCGGGGGGCGGTGCGGATCCAGAGGTTCAGCTCGGGCGGACCGTCGAAGAGCTTGGCGAGGGTGCGCATCGCGGTGCGGATCATCGCCGCGCCGCCCTCGTCCTCCTCGAAGCGGGCCGCCTCGCGGCGCGGGATCACCCGCAGCTCGAAGGGGGAGCGCGAGGCCCAGGGGCAGATCAGCGCCGCCTCGTCGTCGATCGCGACCAGGCGGTCGCGGCGGCGCACCTCCTCGACGAGGACGTCGCTGAGCAGCCCGCCCCCGGCGGTGCGTTCGCCGTAGGCGCCGACCCGCTCGCGCTCGCGGGCGACCGCCGCCGGGACGAAGGGCAGCGCGTAGAGCTGGGCATGGGTGTGCTCGAGCGAGGCGCCGGCGCCGCCGCCCTCGTTGACGATCAGCTGCAGGTAGGAGGCCTCGGGGTGGGCGCGCATCCGCTCGCGCCAGGTCGCTATCGCGGCGGCGAACTGCTCCTCGTCCAGCTCGGCCATCGCGGTCACGTGCGCGGGGGAGTTGATCAGCACCTCGTGGACGCCCTCGGCGGGACGGGACGAGAAGAGGTCCGGTTCGCCGGCTCGTTTGGAGGCCAGCAGAGGGTCGCCGGAGCTGGCAAACGAACCGGCTTCCGCCGCCGGCGGAGCGTCGCCGGCGGATCCCTCCCCACCCAATGCCGGATAGAGGTTCGGGACCACCCGCGTCTTCCAGCCGGGGGTGTCGGGATCGCCGCCAGGGCGCAGCGCGTAGAGCTCCGGCGGCGTCCGCTCCTCGCGGCCCTCGCAGAAGGGGCAGTTGTCCGGACCCTTCGGCTCGCTCGCCCGCGCCGAGAAGCTGTCCGGCCGCGCGGCCCGGCCGGGGGCGAGGATCGTCCTCAGCCCCGTCAGCTGGTCGATGCGGATCTCGGGGGAACTCAGGAGCGGGAGGGGGGGAGGTCGCCTGCGTCGGGCTCGTCTACCGCGGGCGGCTCCGGCGGTGGCGGCGGCGATGAAGCGGGCGCGCGGGGCGGCCGCTCGGTGCCTTCGGCGCGGGCCGCCGCGCCTTTGCCGACGAACGGCTCGAGCACGTCCATCGGCAGCGGGAAGACGACGGTGGTGTTCTGGTTGGAGCCGATTTCCAGCAGCGTCTGCAGGTAGCGCAGCTGCAGCGAGGCGGGGTTGGTGCTGATGATGTCGGCGGCGTCGGTGAGCTTCTGCGCGGCCTGCCACTCGCCCTCGGAGTTGATGATCTTCGCCCGCCGCTCGCGCTCGGCCTCGGCCTGACGCGCCATCGCCCGCTGCATCTGCTCGGGGATCTCGACGTCCTTGATCTCGACCGTGGTGACCTTGACGCCCCAGGGCTCGGTCTGCTCGTCGATGATCTTCTGCAGCTCTTCGTTGAGGCGCTCGCGGTCGGCCAGCAGCTGGTCCAGCTCGGCCTTGCCCAGCACCGAGCGCAGCGCCGTCTGCGAGATCTGCGAGGTCGCGATCAGGTAGTTCTCGACCTCGACCACCGCCCGGTTGGAGTCGACGACGCGGAAGTAGGCGACGGCGTTGACGCGGCAGGGGACGTTGTCGCGGGTGATCACCTCCTGCGGCGGGATGTTGAGGGTGACCGTCCGCAGGTCGACCTTGACCATCCGGTCGACGAGCGGGATCAGCAGGATCAGGCCCGGGCCCTTCTGGGCGATCAGCCGCCCGAGCCGGAAGATGACGCCGCGCTCGTACTCGCGCAGGATCCGGACCGAAGCGCCCACTGCGATCAGCGCGAAGAGCGCGAGGACGATGAGAATCCCAGCAACTGCCTCCATCAACCGGCTCCTTCGCTTGGGTGGCTCGCGGTCTGCGGCTCCGGGCTCACCACCAGCGTCAGCCCGTCGACCGCCTCGACCCTGACTCTATCCCCCGGGCCGACCGGGCTCGCACCTTCGGCCAGGCGGGCCCGCCAGAGCGCACCCTCGATCCAGACCTGGCCCTCGGGGTCGATCGAGCTGCGGACCTCGGCGCCGGCGCCGACCATCTCCTCGGCGCCCGTGCGGACGCGCTCGTTGCGGTGCGCCTCGTAGACCTTGCGGCTGACGAAGTAGAAGGTGACCCCGGAGAGGATGCCGAGGGCGATCAGGCCGCCGCCGGCGTAGTCGGCGACGTCGCTGTCGGAGCTGAAGGCGGCGACGCCGGCCGCGGTCAGCCCCGCCACCCCGAGCACCGCGAGGATGCCGCCGGTCGGCAGCAGCAGCTCGGCGGCCAGGAGGCCGAAGCCGACGATCGCGATCAGGACGAACAGTTCCATCGACTCGATTATCCGCCCCCGAGGGCGTAGCGGCGCACGTCCGCTTCCAGTTCGGAGCTCTCCACGTACGGCCCCTGCTTAAGGAAGACGAGCTCGCCGGTCTCGTCGTAGAAGGCGGTGTCGGGCAACCCGCGCGAGGCGCCGATCGAGTCTTTGACGTCGCTGTCGGGGTCGCTGTAGCTCGGGTAGGGGACCGGTTCTTCGCGCAGGAAGGTGGCGGCCGCGTCCTCGGAGTCTTCGGAGTTGAGGCCGAGGAAGGCGACCTCCTTCCCGTACCGGGCGGAGAGCTTCTGCAGGACCGGGAACTCCTCCCGGCAGGGGCCGCACCAGGAGGCCCAGACGTTGACGACGATCGGGTAGCCGCGCAGCTCCGCGATCCGCTTCTCGTAGGCATCGGTGCCGCCGGGGAGCAGCTCGTTGGCCTGCTCGTGAAGCGCGGCCAGCGGCGCCGGCGCCCCGGCCAGGGCCTTCGCGTAGTCGGGGTGGGAGCCGGCGGACTCCCCGTCCCCGGAGCCGCCGCAGCCGCCCGCCAGCAGGAGTGCCGGGAGGAGCGCGCCAAGCGCCAGCAGTGGTCTCAATCGCCTACCCATCCGCTCAGTGGGTACAATACGTGCGTTCGGTTCGCGGACCGCGGGCCGCTCTGAGTAGTCGGGGGATTGCCAGTCGATCTCTCGCAGCCTCGTTTACTTGTCCCGGCCGTCGCTCTTGTTCGGCGGGGACGGAACCCGGAAGCCTTCTATGGCCAAGACCAGCGACGTTGCCGCTGACGCGGCAGTTCCTTCAAGCGCCGACATCGAGCGCGCGGCGGCATTCGCGCGCGAGCCCTTCCTGCTCGACGGGGAGGGACCGGAGGCGCTGGCGCCGGGGACGGCCCGGCGCCGCGCCCTCGACACCGCGCTGAAGGAGCTCGACGAAGGCGCCGAGCACCCCTCGATCCAGTGGCGGCGCGACTTCTCGCTGCTGCTGGGGCTGGAGCGCTTCCTCGCCGAGGAGCCGCCGAAGCTGCGCGACGGCGCCGAGCTCAACCCGCACCAGGTCGATGCCCTCTCGGGCACGCTGGCCGAGCTGATGGGTCAGCAGCAAGCCGGCGGCGCCGGCGCGGCGACTAACGGGAACGGCAACGGCGGCGAGGACGACGGAGGGGCGACCGCCGGCGGAGCCGATCTCGACGGAGCCGGCGAGGTCGACGAGGACGAGGAGCTGGCGCCCGACGAGGAGCCGCAGGACTGGGAGGAACAGGCCGCCGACGAGGACGAGGAGGTCGTCGAGGAGGCGCCCGAAGACCCCGGCGCCGAGCGCCGCTTCTGGTTCGAGCACGCGACCGGCGCCGGCAAGACCGTGGCCGCCGTCGGCTTCATCGAGGCCACCCGGACCGGCGGCGTTCTAATCCTCACCCACCGCCGCAACCTGGTCGACCAGTTCATCGGCGAGATCTCCGACCGCGGCTACAAGGAGCGGCTGCGCCCGCCGCTGCTCGACGGCCGCGACGACGCCGAAGGGCCGGTCACGGTCGAGACCTACCAGTGGTTCGTCCGCAACCACAAGAAGATCTCCGACGCCTACTCGATCGTCATCTGCGACGAGGCCCACACCGCCCTCGGCGAGAAAACCAGCGCCTGCATCCGCGAGATGCCGGGCCCGGTCTACATCGGGATGACCGCGACCGGGGCGCTGATCGCCCGCCACGTCACCGACCTCTTCCCGACCCAGACCTCGCGCTTCGACCTCGCCCAGGCCGCCCGCCGCGGCGTGATCGCGCCGCTGCGCTGCCTGCGGATCCCGCCGGGACCGGGGGTGCGGACGATCGCCAAGGTGCCGCTGCGCAAAGGCGAGGTCGACCAGGACTTCGACCAGGAGGAGCTGGCCGCGCTGCTCGACCAGGAGCCTTTCAACGTCGCCATCGCCGACCTCTACCGCTCGCGCTTCCGCAAGATCCCCGGCGTCGTCTACACCGCCGGCGTCCAGCACGCGAAGAACGTCGCCAAAGCCTTCCGCGACGCCGGCATCAACGCCCAGGCGGTCTCGGGGGAGACGCCGAAGCGCGAGCTGGCGGAGATCCTCGCCGGCTTCGAGCGCGGCACCGTCGACGTCCTCTGCAACGCGATGCTGCTGGCCGAGGGCTGGAACAGCCCGCGGGCGACGATCTGCATGCACCTAGCGCCGACCGCCTCGCGGCGGATCTACCAGCAGCGGGTCGGCCGCGTCACCCGCCGGGCGCCGGGCAAGGAGGCCGGGATCGTGCTCGACTTCGTCCACCCGGCGACGACCCACGACGAGACGATCGTCACCCTCCACAGCCTGCTCGACCGCGATGTCTACCGCGGCGGCGCGATCGTCGTCGGGCCGGTGCGGCGCGGGCGCGGGCGCAAGATCCGGGTCGAGCGGCGGATCGTCCCCGTCTCCGACGTCGAGCAGCGGCGGATGGAGGTGCTGGAACGGGAGATCTGGCGGATCGCCGTCGACAACCTCGACTACCCCGAGCAGCACGCCTGGGCGGCGCTGGCCGGGGCGCGGGTCAACACCCAGGGCTGGCGGCGGGCGCGGGCGATGCTGCAGAACGACCGCAGCAAGGAGCTGCGCCGCCGCTTCCTGCTGACCTGCGTGCAGCGCAACCGCAACTCGCAGCTGCGGCTGAAAGCGCTGAGCGAGATCGCCGACCTCGGCGATCCCGATGCCTTCGACGACGCGATCGACATCGTCGGCACCTGGAGCCGCGAGGACAAACGGGCGGGGACGAAGACGCTGCTGCAGGCGCTGGTCGACAAGCGGATCGGCCGCCGCGACCAGGCGCAGGCGTGGGTCTGGCGGCTCGCCTCCTACACCCGCGAACTGCACGAGGAGTACGCGGTGCAGCGCTGGCCGGAGACGAAGCGCCTGCTGGGCCTGCTCGTCAACTCCTCCGGGCGGGCGCACGGTCGCAACGCGCGCCGGCTCGTCCACGCGGCGCGCAAACAGGACCGGCGGCTGGCGGTGGCGCTGCTGGCGGCGGCGGTCTCCCACACCCCCGAGGGCGAGGAGGTGCTGCGCGGGGCGCGGATGCGGATGGCGCGGAAACCGTCGGCGGTCGCGCGCGAGCTGCTGAAGAACTTCCCCAAAGGCAAGCGGCGGCGCAAGCGCAAACGCAAAGACGGCCAGGGGCAGAACGGGCGCAAGCCGAAGTCAGAAACTGGTGAGGTGGACCTCGCCGGCGCCGACGGCGATGCGGTCGCCGTCGGGAGTGACGACGAGTAGGTAGCCCCGGTCGTCGACGCCGTCGGCGACTCCTGAGCCGCCGTCCCAGGCGACCTCGCGGCCGCGTAGCGCGTCACGTTGGCGCCACTCCTCCAGGACTGCATCGGGGTCCGCTTGGATCCAGTGGTCGAGGTGTTCGCTGAGAAGTTCGGCCGCGGTTAGGGGACCCAGAAGAGGGGGTCCGGCGGACAACTGAGGGGAGGGTCCGGCGGACCCCCTCTTCTGGGTCCGTTGATCGCCGGTGAAGAGCGAGGTGGCGCGGTCCCGTAGGTCGCTCGGGAACTCGTGATCCTCGATGAAGAGGTTTAGGCCGATGCCGAGGACTGCCCAGCCGTCTTGGGGTCGCGCCTCGATCAAGATTCCGGAGAGCTTGCGGCCCTCGACGTGGATGTCGTTGGGCCACTTGACCTTGCAGCTGAGGTTGGGGTTCAGTTGCTCGGCGGTTTCGCAGACGGCTAGGGGGACGGACAGGGGGAGCATCGTGTGGTGCTCTTCCAGGGGGCGGACGATGGCGGAGTAGAGGAGGGCTTTGCCCGGGGGGGCGGTCCAGGTGCGGCCTTGGCGGCCGCGGCCGGCGCTTTGCTCGCTTGCGGTGACGATGGTGCCGTGGGGTGCTCCCGCTGCCGCCAGCTCGCGGGCGCGGGTGTTGGTCGAGTCGGTGCGGGCGAAATGCCTATGCGGGCTACCGATGTCGCTTTGCTCTCGCATAGCGAGAGTTTCGCGACACGTCAGGCGGAGGCGTCGGCGAGGAGGGCCTGAAGGAGGCCGTCGATGTCGTGGCGTTCGGCCTCGACGTCGACCTCGAGGCCGGCGGCGCGGACCGTCTGGCTGGTGATCGGGCCGATCGAGACGATGCGGGCGCCGCCGGGGAAGCGGTCGCCGAGGGCGGCGGTGAGGTTGGTGACGGTCGAGGAGGAGGTGAAGGTGACGTAGTCGGCGCCCTGCGCGGCCTCGATCTCCGCCTCGCCCGGCTCCTCGCGGACGGTCTCGTAGAGGGGGACGACGTCGACCTCGGCGCCGCGCTCGCGCAGGGCGTCGGGAAGGACGTCGCGGGCCTCGGCGGCGCGGGCAATGAGGACGCGGGCGCCGGAGAGCTCCATGTCCGCCAGCGCCTCGATCAGCCCCTCGGCGACGAAGCGCTCGGGGACCACGTCGGCGAGGACCCCGCGCTCCGCCAGCGCCCGCGCCGTTCCCGGCCCGATCGCCGCCACGGTGACGCCCGCCAGCGCCCGCGCGTCGAGACCGGCGGCCTCCATCGCCTCGAAGAGCAGGCGGACGCCGTTGGGGCTGGTGAGGCAGATCAGCTCGTAGGTCCCGAGCGCGGCGGCGACCTTGCGCACCTCCTCGCTCTCGATCAGCGGCTCGATCCGGATCGCCGGCAGCTCGACGACGTCGGCGCCGAGCTCGCGCAGCGTCGCCGCCAGGCCGCTGGCCTGGGCGCGGGCGCGGGTGACGACTACGCGGCGGCCGTGCAGCGGCCGGCGCTCAAGCCATTCGAGCTGCTCGCGGCGCGCGGCGACCTCGCCGACGACGATCAGCGCCGGTGCCTTCACCTGCTCGCGCGCGACCGCCTCGGCGATCGTCCCCAGCGTCGCCTCGACCGCGCGCTGCCCCGGCCAGGTTCCGCGTTCGATCGCGGCGGCCGGCTCGGCGGCGCTGCGTCCGGCCTCGATCAGCGCCGCCGCGTTCTCCGCCAGTCGTTTCACGCCCATGTAGAAGACGAGCGTGCCGGGGAAGCGGGCCAGCGCCGCCCAGTCGAGCGCGCTCTCCTCCTTTTCGGGGTCCTCGTGGCCGGTGACGAAGGCGACCGCGGAGGCGTCGTCGCGGTGGGTGACGGGGATGCCGGCGTAGGCGGTGGCGGCGACGCCGGCGGTGACGCCGGGGACCACCTCGAACTCGACTCCCGCCTCGCGCAGCGCTTCGCCCTCCTCGCCGCCGCGGCCGAAGACGAAGGGGTCGCCGCCCTTGAGGCGGACGACGCTGCGGCCGGCGCGCGCCGCCTCGATCAGGCGCTCGCCGATTTCCTCCTGGGGGACCGACGGCACCCCGGGCTGCTTGCCGACGTAGACGAACTCGGCGTCGTCGCGGGCGCCGTCCAGCGCTCCGGGCGGGATCAGGCGGTCGTAGAAGACGGTGTCCGCCGCCGCGATCAGCTCCAGCGAGCGCGCCGTCATCAGGCCGGGATCGCCCGGCCCGGCGCCGACGAGGTAGACGACCCCCGCCCGCGCCTTCACGCCATCTCCTCGGCGCGGTCGAGGAGCTCGCGGGCGCCGGCGCCGAGCAGGCGCTGGGCGAGTTCGGCTCCGGCGAGGGACGGCTCTTCGGCGTCGCCGTCGAGGCGGTCGCGCAGCCACTCGCCGCCGTCGGGCAGGCCGACGAAGGCGTCGATCGCGATCCGGGCTCCCTCGCAGCGGGCGTGGACGCCGAGCGGGCTGGCGCAGGTCGCCTCCAGCAGGGTGACGACGGTGCGCTCGGCGGTCAGCTCCCGCATCGTCTTCAGGTCGTTGATCGCCGCCGCCCTCTCGCTCGCCGCCTCGTCGCCGGCCCGTGCCTGCAGGGCCAGCGCCCCTTGGCCGGCCGCCGGCACCATCCGGTCGCTGGGGATCGCGAAGCCGATCTCGGCCTCGCGGCCGAGCCGGCGCAGTCCCGCCGCAGCGAGGACGATCGCGTCGAGCTCGCCGTCGGCGAGCTTGCGCAGACGGGTGTCGACGTTGCCGTGCAGCTCCTCCACCCGCAGGTCCGGCCGCGCGGCCAGCAGCTGGGCGCGGCGGCGCAGGCTGGCCGTCCCGACCCTCGCCCCCTCCGGCGCGTCCTCGAGCGAGCTGCCGGCGCCGATCCAGACGTCGGCCGGATCCTCGCGCGGCGGCACCGCGGCGATCTCCAGGCCCTCCGGCATCGCCCCCGGCAGGTCCTTGGCCGAGTGGACGCCGATCTCGGCCTCGCCGGCCAGCAGCGCCCGCTCGACCCCGCGCGCGAAGCGCGACTTGTCCCCCGGCTCGCCGTCGGAGCCCGCCTCGACCAGCTCGGCGCCGCCCAGCCGGTCGGCGACCCAGCGCGCCTGGGTCAGGGCGAGGACGCTGCCCCGGGTGGCGATCCGCACCTCAGCCCTTCTGGTCGCGTCGGCGCAGCTCGGTGACGTTGCCCTTGCCTTCGCTCTCCGGCGCGGTCTCGACTTCGAGACCGAACAGCTCGCGCAGGGCGCTGACGAAGAAGTAGGACTCGCCCGAGCAGGCCGAGTTGCGGATCCGCAGGGTCGGCTCGTGGAGGAGCCGCGAGGCGATCGCCTGCGCCATCTTCTCCAGCCGCTCGCGGTCGGCGTCGGAGAGGCCCTCCCAGCGGCCCTCGTTCTCGGCCAGGACCCGGCGCGCGACCTCGTCGCCGTGCTCGCGCAGGGCGCTGATCGTCGGCACCACCTCCTGCAGGCCGAGCCAGCGCTCGAAGCGGTCGAGCTCGGCCTCGACGATCTGCTCGGCCCTCGCGGCCTCTGCCTCGCGACCGCCTTGGTTGCGTTCGACGATCTGCTGGACGTCGTCGATGTCGTGGACGGCGACGCCGGCGATCTCGCGGCACTCCGGGTCGATGTCGCGGGGCACCGCCAGGTCGATCGCCAGCAGCGGCCGCTCGGGGCGCTGCTCCATCACGTGCTCGAGCTCGTCGCGCTCGACGATGTGGTGCGGCGAGTTGGTCGCCGAGACGACGATGTCGGCGCCGGTCAGCTGCTCGGGCAGCTCGTCGAAGCGGACCGCGGTGCCGTCGAAGCGCTGGGCGAGGCCGATCGCGCGGTCGTAGTGGCGGTTGGCGACGAAGACGGTGGCGACGCCGCGAGCGACCAGCGCTTTGGCGACCAGCTCGGCGGTCTCGCCGGCGCCGACGACGAGGACGCGGCGGTCGGAGAGGTCGCCGATCGCCCGGCGCGCCAGCTCGACGGCGACGGAGGGGATCGAGACGCCCGTCTGGCTGATCCCGGTCTCGTCGCGGGCGCGGCCGCCGGCGGTGAGGGCGTCGCGAAAGAGGCGGTTGAGGATCGGCCCGGTTGCGCCCTCGACCATCGCCAGCTCGTAGGCGCGTTTGACCTGGCCCTGGATCTCGGCCTCGCCGAGGATCATCGAGTCGAGCCCCGCGGTCACCTGCAGCAGGTGCCGGGCGGCGTCGGTGGCGCGCAGCGAGTAGAGGTGGCTGAGCAGCTCGGTCGGGCGGATCTCCGCCTGGCGGGTGAGGACGCCGAGGGCGGTCTGCTCGGCTTCGACCGGGTCGGAGACGATCAGGTAGAGCTCGGTGCGGTTGCAGGTCGAGATCGCCGCCGCCTCGTGGATGCCGTCGGCGGCGGTCAGCTCGGCCAGGGCGCTGACGGCACGGCCCTCAGTCAGCGAGAGGCGCTCGCGCAGGTCGAGAGGGGCGGTCTTGTGGGAGACGCCGAGGGCGAGCAGCTCAGGCATGCGGCGCCGCCTCCTCCGCTTCGCGTCCGGGGGCGGCTTGGTTCTCCTCGCGCCGCTCGGCGATCTCGGCCACCTCGCGCAGTTCGCGCTCGATCCGCTGCACTTTCGCCGCCATGATCGCGACGTAGACGACGAGGAGCACGACGAAGACGACGTAGGCGCCGGCGACGTACTTGCCGGCCTCGTCGAGCGGCAGCGCCGGGGCGGCGAGCAGCACCTCCATCAGCTCACCTCCGGGGCGATCCGCGAGCTGGCGCCGGAGACCGGCGCGTCGAGGGCGCGGCGCAGGCGCTTGACCTGGCCGGAGGCGCTCTTCGCGGTCAGCTCGAACTTGACCAGGGTGGTGTAGAGCAGGGCCATCGCCGCCAGCGAGACGAGGAAGGTCAGCATCATCTCGCCCGGCATCCCGCCTTCGGCGGTGGCGAAGGTGCGGGGGTGGACGAGGCTCTCGGCCATCCGCACGGCCATGAAGTTGAGCGGCACGAAGGCGCCGGCGGTGACGGCGAAGACCGAGGCGTAGCGGGCCTGGCGGTCGCGGTCCTCGATCGCGTAGCGGAAGGGGTAGTAGGTCGCGTAAAGCAGGAAGACGATCAGGAAGCTGACCAGGGTCGGCTCGTCCCAGACCCACCAGTGGCCCCAGGAGGCCTTGGCCCAGATCGCGCCGGTGATCAGCACGGCGACGCCGAAGATCACCGAGATGTGGATCGCGACGTAGGAGTAGGCGTCCCACTTGCGGTCGTTCGAGCGCAGGTGGAGGACGGCGAAGACGCCGCCGGCCATGAACCCGAACAGGGCCACCACCGCCAGCGGCACGTGGACGTAGAAGATCTTCTGGACGAAGCCCTGGTCGGCGTCGAGCGGCGCGTAGAAGAAGACCAGCGAGAGCGATACCGCCAGCATCGCCACGGTCGCGATCGAGAGGGGCTTTAGTCCTTTGCCGTACATGCCCAGGAGGGTGGGGGAAGTTGGTCGCCCGGTCAATCCTCGAGGAGGAAGTCGAATACCGCGTAGCCGACCAGGCCGAAGATCAGATCGTATAGGCCGAGCACCATCAGCCAGGTGCCGAAGCGGTCGTAGGAAGGACCGCCCGCGGCCAGCAGGGGGTCGGTGGCGCCGGTGGCGGCGATCATCAGCGGCACCGCGAGGGGGAGGAGGACGAGCGGCACCAGCAGGTCGCGGGCGCGCGAGTTGACCGCCATCGAGGAGATCAGGGTGCCGGTGGCGGCGAGGCCGAAGTCGGCGAGCAGGAGGACGGCGGCGAGGGGGAGCAGCCCGCCGCCGTCGTCGAGGAAGAAGATCGCGAAGATCGGCACCGTCACCAGCTCCAGCGCGACCAGGTAGACGAGCAGCGCCGCGACCTTGGCGGCGAAGAGGACGCTGCGGTCGATCGGGGCCAGCCGGATCGCGTCGAAGCCGCCCTCCTCGCGCTCGGCGACGAAGAGGCGGTTGATCCCGAGCACGGCGGCGAACAGCAGGGTCGCCCAGAGGACGCCGGCGGCGAGGCTGCCGGAGAGGCTGGTGCGGTCGAGGCCGAAGCGGAAGATGACGAAGGCGGTGACGGCGAAGAGCGCCATCGCCGGCAGCGACTGCAGGGTGCGCAGCTCCGCCCGCAGGTCCTTGGCGAGGATCGCCGCGAAGGCGGTGCGGGAGGGGGTCACGAGACCACCGCCGTCTCACGGATCCCCAGTCGCAGCACCTGGTCGGCCTCGGGCAGATGGCGGTCGGGATCGTGGGTGACGAGGACACGAGTGCGGCCGGGGCCGGGGCCGATCAGCTCACGCGCCGCCTCCCGTCCCTCGACGTCGAGGTTGGAGTCGGGCTCGTCGAGCAGCAGCAGCTCCGGCTCGTGCAGGACGCAGCGGCAGATCGAGAGCCGCTGTCGCATCCCGGCCGAGAGCTCGACGACCCGCTCGTCGGCGCGCTGCTGCATCCCGACCGCCTGCAGGACCTCTTCGATCCGCGCCTCGGCGGCGTCGCTCCCGAGCCCGTGCAGGCGCGCCTGGAAGCGCAGGTTCTCGCGGCCGCTGAGGTCGCGGTAGAGCAGCGGCTCGTGGCCGAGGTAGCCGATCCGGCCGCGCAGCTTCCAGGCCTCGTCGGGCAGCGAGCAGCCGAGCACGCCCACCTCGCCGCCGCTCGGCCGCAGCAGCGTCGCCAGGATCCGCAGCAGCGTCGTCTTGCCGGCGCCGTTGGGCCCGAGGACGACGAGCGAGGCCCCGGCGGGCAGCTCGAAGCCGACGCCGTCGAGCGCCGGGCGGTCGCCGTAGTCGCGCCGCAGCCCGGCGACGCGAATCGCGGGGGCGGCCTTCTCCTGGAGGGGCGGCATCTGCAGCGGATTCTGATGCCTGTAAGTCGTCTAGGCTGCCGCGGCCTTCTTGCGAGAGGGCTCAACCGGTCCCGACAAGGAGGAATGAATGAGGAAGAAGAGTCGAGTCCTGACGCTGGCGGCGGTCGCAGCGTTGGCGCTGACGGCCACCGCCGTGGCCGCGCCGCAGCCCGGCGAGACGGTGAAGGTGAAATCGACGGTCACGATCGGAGCCAGCGGCTACCAGGGCAAAGTCAAATCGGCCAACTCGAACTGCATCGGGGAACGGATCGTCGTCCTCAAGCAGAAGGGCAACGGCGTCCTCAGCCGGGTCGAGTCGAAGGCCAACGGCAACTGGAAGGCCGACCTCGACGA
This sequence comes from Solirubrobacterales bacterium, assembly GCA_035765335.1. Classification (GTDB taxonomy): domain Bacteria; phylum Actinomycetota; class Thermoleophilia; order Solirubrobacterales; family 70-9; genus VAYN01. The sequence goes on along the minus strand of DASTXV010000043.1, from coordinate 31,801 downwards.
ACTGAACGAAAACATCGAGATCCCGGCCAAGGTCTACGCCGAAGTGAAGCCGATGACCCAGGCGACCGCGGGCCCGATCTACAAGTGCCTCGGCGCCGTCTCGAAGACGGTCGAAATCGCCGGCGGCTGAGCCGCGGCGAAGCCGCGTTTTAGCGGCGCTTCTTCATGGTGCGGCGCCCGATCTTCAGCAGCGGCGCCGCACCTTCGCGCAGGGCCTTGGTGCGGACCTCGCCTTTGCCGTAGAGGATCTTCGCCGAGGCCTTCACCGCCTCGCCGAGGGTGCGGTCGTAGGGGTGCCACCAGAAGTCGCGGGCGAGGCCCGGCTCCCAGACGTTCTGCTTGATGTTGACGCACTCGTAGAAGCCGAACTTGGAGTGGGAGCGGCCGAGGCCGGAGTCCTTGACGCCGCCCCAGGCGCACTGGCAGGTGCCGTGGCTGAAGGAGTGGTCGTTGACCCAGACCATCCCCGACTCGATCCGGCGGGCGATGCGGGCGCCGCGCTGGCGGTCCTTGGTCCAGACCGAGGCGCCGAGGCCGAACTCGGAGTCGTTGGCGAGGTCGATCGCCTCCTGCTCGGAGTCGACGACGACGATCGGCAGCACCGGGCCGAAGATCTCCTCCTTCATGATCCGCATCTCGTGGGTGACGCCGGTGAGGACGGTGGGCGCGACGAACTTGCCGGAGAGGCCGGGCGGGTCGACCGGGCCGCCACAGCGCAGGGTCGCGCCGGAGGCGACGGCGTCCTCGATCAGCTCGCAGACGATCCCGTACTGCTCCTCTGAGGTCATCGCGCCGATCGCGGTGTCCCAGTCGAGCTGGTTGCCGACCGCGAGCTTTTCGGTCTCGCGGACGACGCCCTCGATGAAGCGGTCGGCGACGTCGCGCATCACGTAGACGCGCTCGATCCCAGAGCAGGTCTGGCCGGCGTTGGCGAAGCCGCCCCAGACGGCGCCGGAGATGGCGTTGCCCATGTCGGCGTCGGAGCAGACGATCATCGGGTCCTTGCCGCCGAGCTCGAGCACCGAGCCCTTGAGTTCGGAGGCGCAGACTTCGCCGACCTTGCGGCCGACCTCGACCGAGCCGGTGAAGAAGATCTTGCCGGCGGTGGAGCGGCAGAGCGCGTCGCCGATCCGGCCGCCGCCGTGGACGACGCGGACGAGGCCCTCGGGCAGGCCGCCCTTCTCGAAGACGTCGCGGATGCGCTCGCCCAGCAGCGGCGTCAGGCTCGCCGGCTTCAGCACCACGCCGTTGCCGGCCATCAGCGCGATCGCGACCTCGCCGAAGGGGATCGACCACGGGTAGTTCCAGGGGGCGATCACGCCGACGACGCCGATCGGCTCGTAGCTGAAGCGCGCTTTCTTGGAGAGCGCGAAGGCCTGGGTCATCGCCACCTTCTCGTCGGCGAGGATCTTCGGCCCCGCCTTCGCGCACCAGTGCAGCGCGTCGACCGTCGGCAACAGCTCCATCGTGTAGGCCTCGGTCAACGGCTTGCCCTGCTCTTCGCTGAGCAGCTTCGCGATGTCGTCGATGTCGTCGAGCAGCGCGTCGGCGGCCCGCTTCATGTACCCGGCGCGCGTCTTCGCCGGCAGCTCCGCCCAGGCGGGCTGGATCCGCGCCACGTCGTCGACCACGCCCTGCACTTCCTCCGGCACGATCGTCGGCACCGAGCCGACCAGCTCGCCGGTGGCGGGGTTGAACGACTCGAGGGTCGAGGTGGACTGGGACGGGGTCGGAACTGCCGTTGCGCTCTCCATATTGGGCGATTGTACGCGGCCGAGGGGGGAGGATTTCCAGGGCTGCGCCCTTAGGCGGGGGTGGTCGCCACCCAGCGAGAAGTTGTCTACGAAACGGATGAGCCTTCTATCCGCGTCCGCTACCGCCGCAGCGAGGCGCCGCCTCCCTACACCTACGCGGTCACCTTGGAGGTCAGGGAGGAAGAGGCCTGGCAGACGGTGCGGCTATGGGACAACGCTGATGATGTGCATGAGCATCACGTGCATGAATACACACGCCAGGAGGGCAAGCAAAAACCGATCATCCAGCGGTTCAGCTCAATCAATGAAGCGATGGCTGTGGCCAATGCAGAGGCTCGTGCGAACGCAGTCAACATTGTGAGGCAATGGAGGGGATCATGAAGCCAGATAACAAAGGGGACGCGGCATTCCAGCGGCTCCAAGCTCTAGCCGTTTCACCGGAACTCGATACCTATCCCAATCGAATGCACCTGATTGCCGCCGAAAATCCTCGGCACGATCAGATGGCAACTGAAGCGCTGCTGGAAGGAGACCCCGTCTTGCTCGTTTACGACGACGGACGCGAGCTCCTGATCTGTCCCGAGCCAACCGGGGGAGCCCGTGTCGAAACGCGACATCCGTCGATCCAGCCCGTTGCCGCTTAGCCTTAACGGCCATGGTGGCCGATCAGCTCTTCGATACGGGCGAGCCGGAAGGGGGCGTGCCGGCGGTTCCCCCTGACGCCCCCCTTGCCGTCCGCATGCGCCCGCGCTCGCTTGACGAGGTGATCGGGCAGGAGCATGTGCTCGGGGAGGGGTCGGCGCTGCGGAGCGCGATCGAGAGCGGCAGGCCGCACAGCGCGATCCTCTACGGGCCGCCGGGGGCGGGGAAGACGACGCTGGCGCGGATCGCCGCGGCGGGGGCGCAGGGGGCGTTCGAGGAGCAGTCGGCGGTGAATGCGGGCAAAGCCGAGATCCGGAGCGTGATCGAGCGGGCGCGGGAGCGGCGGCGGGGAAGCGGCCGGCCGACGATCCTCTTCCTTGACGAGATCCACCGCTTCAACAAGGCCCAGCAGGACGCGCTGCTGCCGGCAGTAGAGGAAGGGCTGCTGACGCTGATCGGGGCGACGACCGAGAACCCCTACTTCGAGGTCAACTCGGCCCTGCTCTCGCGGGCGCAGGTCTACGAGCTGCGGCCGCTGGAGCCGGAGCAGGTGGAAGCGCTGCTGCGGCGGGCGCTGGGCGACCCCGAGCGGGGGATCGCCGACCCGCCGGCGGTGAGCGACGAGGCGCTGGCGATGCTGGCGACGCGCAGCGGCGGCGACGCCCGGGTCGCGCTCTCGGCCCTGGAGCGGGCGGTCGAGCGGGCCGACGGCGAGGTCGGCGTCGCCGCGGTCGAAGACGCCCTGCAGCGCAAGGCGATCGACTACGACCGCCAGGGGGATCGCCACTACGACTTCATCTCGGCCTGGATCAAGGCCACCCGCGGCTCTGACGTCGACGCCTCGCTCTACTACTTGGCGGTGATGCTGGAGGGGGGCGAGGACCCGCGCTTCATCGCCCGCCGGATGGTCATCCTCGCCTCCGAGGACGTCGGCAACGCCGACCCGCAGGCGCTCCTGGTCGCTGACGCCGCCGCTCGCGCCGTCGACCGGGTCGGGCTGCCCGAGTGCGCCCTCAACCTCGCCCAGGCGACCGTCTACCTCGCCCTCGCCCCGAAGTCGAACGCCTCCTACAAGGCGCTCTCGGCGGCCCGGGCCGAGGTCCGCGCCAACGGGGCGCAGACGCCCCCCGACTACCTGCGCGACGCCCACTACCCGGGCGCAGCCGAGCTCGGCCGCGGCGAGGGCTACCGCTATCCCCATGACGAACCAGGCGGGGTCGGCGACCAGCCCTTGCTGCCCGAGGGGCTTCGCGGCCGCCGCTTCTACGAGCCGACCGATCGGGGCTTCGAGGGGGAGCTGGGCCGCCGCCTCGGCGAGTTGAGGAAAAAATTAGACAACCTGTAAATCGGGAGCGCAACTTCCCGGTCCCGATGGGGTTTTCAGAGTCGGCTTCCCAAGCTGCCCCAAAGCTAAGCCAGGGAGAGCCGACAACCCGCCCGGAGACCTTGGACTGGGGGGCTCCGGGCGGACCTTGTTGAAGGCAGGGCGAGGGCGTCGAGTGGACTGGCTCGACGCCCTCCGCTTTTCTCGCCGAAGCCCGCTCGGGCGATCGCCTATCGTGGACGCGTGGCTGGCGAGAAGACCGAGAAGCTCCGCCTCGGCGGGATGGCGCTCCGCAACGGGCTGCTGATCCACGGACCGACGCACTGGGCGGCCGCGGTCCGCAGGCGCGACGGGGGGATCGAAGTGGCCTCCGAGCGCAAGCCGGAGCTGGCCCCGGAGCTTGTGGCGAAGATGCCGGGGCTGCGGGGGCCAGTCAAACTCGCGGAGGCGATGCTGGTGCTGCCGCTGGTGCGGCGGCGCATGCGGGCGGCGCGGCTGCCGTTCGAGGACCCGCGCGTGCTGGGCGCCACCGCGGGGACGCTCCTGCTGACCTCGCTGCTGCGCAAGCGGTTGCCGGCGAGCACCGCGCGCGAGGGAATCGTCCAGGCGATCGGGGTGGCGCCCGCGCTGGTCGCCCTCAGCGACCGCGACCTCGCCGCCTACCACGGGGTCGAGCACAAGGCGATCGCCGCCTACGAGCAGGGCGACGGCGCTCCCGACAGCGACGACGTCGCCGCGGTGCCGAAAGAGCACGATCGCTGCGGCTCCAACCTGGTCGTGCCGATGATGCTGCTCTCGGCCGGCGGCACGGTCCTGCTCGAGCGCCTGGTCGAGAACCCGAGCTCCGCCGCCCGCGCCGGCGTCGGTCTCGGCGGCGCCTCGCTGGCGGTGGAGATGTTCGCCTGGAGCGACCGCCACCACGGCGAGCCCCTGGCCGAGGCCTTCCACACCCCCGGCCGCGAGATCCAGCGCCGGCTGGCGACGAAGGAGCCGACCCCGGAGCAGCTCGAGGTCGGGATGGAGGCCCTGAAAGAGATCCTCAGGGCCGAGGCCGCATAGACTTCGCCGCCTTGTTCGGAAGGATCGACCACATCGGAGTCGCCGTCGAGGACATCGACGCCGCGATCGAGCTCTACCGCGACGGCTTCGGGATGGAGCTGGCGCACCGCGAGACGGTCGAGTCGCAGGGCGTCGAGGCGGTCCTGCTCGACGTCGGCGACGGTCACGTCGAGCTGCTGGCGCCGCTCGGCCCCGACACCCCCGTCGGCAAGTTCATGGCCAAGAACGGCGCCGGCCTGCACCACGTCGCCTACGCGGTCGAGGACATCGACGCCGCCCTGGAGAAGATCGCCGCCGCCGGCCTGCGGCTGATCGACTCCGAGCCGCGGATCGGGATCCGCGACAGCCGCGTCGCCTTCCTCCACCCCCGCTCGACCGGCGGGGTGCTGACCGAGATCGTCGAACCCGCGGGAGGGCACTGATGGCTGATGCGCAACGAGTCGAGATCGGCTTCGAGGGCGGCCAGGTGATCTCCACCCGTCTCTCCAACGAGGATCTGAAGGACCTGCGCTCGCGACTGGAGCAGGGCGGCTGGCACGACCTTCCCACCGAGGACGGAACGATCGCCCTCTATCTCCCCAAGGTCTCCTTCATCCGGGTGAACTCGGGCGAGCACCGAGTCGGCTTCGGCGGCTAGCTCCGCAGCCCGAAGACCCGGCGAGCTCGATCCATATTCAGGGCAGTACGCGCCGCATTGCCCCCGGGGCCGCCGTGCAATCCCCCGCCGGGGTGGGCTGAGGAGGAGGCGAGGTAGAGGCCGCGGACGGGGGTGGTGGGGCGGCCGAGGCCGGGGAAGGGGCGGAAGATCGCCTGCTGGTAGAGCTGGGCGGTGCCGCCGTTGATCGCGCCGCCGACCAGGTTGCGGTTGTGGCGCTCGAGGTCGAGGGGGGTCTGGACGTGGCGTTTGACGATGCGGTCGCGAAAGCCGGGGGCCAACCGCTCCACCTCCAGCTCCATGCGGTCGGCAAACCTCTCGGCGTCGTCGCCGTCCCAGTCGCCGGTCAACTCCCCGGCGGCGTCGCTGGTCGGGTCCTGCGGCACGTGGGTGTAGGCCCAGGCGGTCTCGGTCCCCTGCGGAGAGCGCGAGGGGTCGACCATCGAGTACTGGCCGAGGACGAGGAAGGGCCGGGCGGGGATCTTCCGTTCGGCGAGCTGCACGGTTGCCTGGGTGAGGCCGTCCATCCCTTCGGCGACGTGGACGGTGCTGGCGCGGCGGGCGTCCTCGGCCGCCCAGGGGATCGGCTCGCGCAGCGCCCAGTTCACCTTGAAGGTCGAGTTGTCGTACTGGTAGCGGCGGGTGACGGCGTCGCGGATCCGCTCCGGCACGACCTCGGGGGGGAGCATCTTCGTGAACAGGGCCGGCGCCCCGCAGTCGGCGAGGATCGCTCGCCGCGCCTCGAAGCGGCGGCCGTCGGCGGCCAGCGCGGCGCGGGCGCGCTTCCCCCGCACCTCGATCCGCTCGATCGGCGTCCCGCAGAGGACCTCGCCGCCGCGGTCCCGCAGCCGCTCGACCAGCGCCCGGGTGATTTCCCCGGCGCCGCCCTCGGGGACCGGGTAGCCGTGCTGCTGGCCGAGGCCGCAGAGCAGCCAGCCGAACATCCCGCCCCCCGAGCTGTCGGGGGTGAGGTCGGCATGGAGCGCGTTTCCCGTGAGCAGCCAGCCGGCCCCCTCGCCCCGGAACTCCTCCTCCATCATCCGCCGGGCCGGCAGCAGCGAGAAGCGGGCGAAGTCGGCGAGGCCGCGGGGGCCGAGCGTCGCCAGCATCCCGGCGGCGGGGCGGATCGGCGGCAGCGGCGTCAGCAGGGTGCCGACCAGGTGCGGCCCGACGCGGCGCCAGAGGTCGAACAGCCGTCGCCAGGCGTCGCCGTCGCCGGCCGCGAAAGCGTCGAGCGAGGCGCAGGTCTCCTCGAGGTCCATCGAGAGCAGGGCGCAGCGGCCGTCGGGGTGGGGATGGGCGACCACGCCCCGGGAGCTGAGCCAGTTGACGCCGTAGCGCTCGAGCTCGAGCGGGGCGATGTGGCGGGAGGCGAGGGTGAGGGGATAGAAGGCGCTGTAGAGGTCGTGGACGAAGCCCGGCTCGGTCACTTCGCCGCTGCGGACGGCGCCGCCCGGCTCCGGCTGCTCCTCGCAGACGACCACCTCCCAGCCGCGGTCGGCAAGGTGGTTGGCGGCGACGAGGCCGTTGGGCCCGGCGCCGATCACGACCGCGTCGGCCGCCACCTCAACTCCGCCCGATGGACCGCCGCATCCCGTCCCAGGCGCCGAGCGCCTTGACGGCGACGCTGGGGCGACCGCCGAAACCGCCCTCGGTCTCCCCGGCGCCCTTGCCGCCGCTGAGGCCGCCCTCGTCGGCGGGGCGGTCGCCGGCGGTGTGCTCGAGCCGGGCCAGCGCCCGCATCGCCCGTTTGCCGAGGCTGCCGAAGGCCGAGTAGAGGAGGACCTGGGCGCGGGCGAGGGCGCCGGCGGTGAGCTCGTCGCGGGGGTGGCGGATGACGGCCAGCACCGCTTCGGCGACCGACTGCGGCGAGTAGACGGCGGGAAAGGGAGGTTCGGGCGGCAGCAGCCCGGTCGAGCTTTCGAGGTTGTTCCAGAGCGGCGTGTCGATCGCGCCGGGGTTGACCAGCGACAGCGTCACCGAGGAGCCGCCCTCCTCGAGCTCGATCCGGATCGTGTCGAGGAAGCCGGCGAGGCCGTGCTTGGAGGCGGTGTAGGCGGACATCCCCGGCAGCGGCATCCGCCCCGCGATCGAGCCGACCACGACGATGGCGCCGCGCGAGCGCTCCAGGTGGGGAAGCACCTCGCGGATCGTGTCGACGGTGCCGCCGAGCACGGTCTTGACGGTCGCGTCGAAGTCCTCGGGCTCGGTCTCGGTGAAGCGGCCGAAGGCGAGGCTGGCGGCGGAGGTGACGACGACGTCGAGCCCGCCCAGCTGGGACACGGCTTCCTCGATCGCGGCGCCGAGCGCCTCGCGGTCGGTGACGTCGGCAGTCACGGTGACCGCCTCGGCGCCGTACTCGGCGAGCTTGCGCTTCGCCGCCGCCAGCCCCAGCTCGTTGCGGGCCAGCAGCGCGACCTCCGCCCCCTCCTGCGCCAGCGCCTCGGCGACGGCGAGGCCGATGCCGCTGCTGCCGCCGGTGACGAGGACGCGCTGGCCAGCGAGCTCGCGCTCGGTGATCGGATCGCCCTCCGGCGTGCCTTCGACCACCCGCTTCAGCCGCGCCAGCGCCTCGGCGTTGCGCACCCGCAGGACGGTGTCGGCCACCGGGTTGCCGGCGAAGAGCGAGGTGAGGCGGTCGCCCGGGACCTCCTCCATCAGCAACTCGGTGCCGCCTCCGCTCTCCTCCAGCTCCAGCCCGATCGTCGCCGTGCCCAGCGGGCGCGCCTTCGCCTTCAGCACCAGCCGCCGCGGCGGCTCGACCTCGACCACCTCGGTGTGGTCCTTGAGCCCGACCGGCCAGGACCCGACCTTGTGGTGGAAGCGCGATCCCGGCGCCGGGAACTCCTCGTCCTGGTCGCGGATCCCGGCCGCCCCGACCACCCACTCCGGGTAGCGCTGCGGGTCCGAGAGGACCGCGAAGACCTCCTCCGGCGTGGCGCGGATGTGGACGCGGTTGCGCGCCATCAGTCGTCCTCCGCCAGTGCCATCACGCCGTCCTCGGCGCCGTCGCCGTCGCGAAAGAAGTCCCAGAGCTCGACCCGGTTGCCGGCCGGGTCGAAGAAGTAGGCGGAGCGGTCGCCGCCCTCGTGCTCGACCGGCCCCTGGACCTCGACCCCACGCCGGCGCAGCTCCCGGCTCAGCGAGTCGAGCTGCCCGCCGTCGACGGAAAGCGCGAAGTGGACGTGGCGGCCGCCGCGGTCGGAGAACTCCTGCTCGCCGGGGGGCCAGATGCCGAGCCGGCAGCTCTCCCCGATCGCGAGCCAGGCCCGGCCCCCTTCCTCGAGCAGCGGCTCCAGGCCCAGCTCCTCGTAAAAGGCCCGCAGGCCGCGGACGTCCTCAGTCTCGAGGACCAGCTCGCAGATGCCGCCGAAGCTCATATGCGGTCGTTTCCCGTTTCGCCGCGGCTTCAACCCTGGTCCTCCGGCCGCGGGCTTCATAGCCTGCGCAAGTTCAGGACAAGTTCTATTTCTAGGCTGGCAATTTGGTGCACCGCTTATGTAGGTTCAATCAATCAACGCTCCGACAGGGCATCGCCGCGGGAACGACGATGGCTGGGAGTGGGGTGAGGCACACAGAGTCTGTCTTCGAATGGCGTATCGCTACGCGAGCAATCCGAGCGAAGCCGAAGACATAGCTCAGGATGCCTTGCTCCGGGCCTGGCGTCGGCGCTCGACCCTGCGTGATTCCGAACGGCGCAACCAGTGGCTGGCGACGATCGTCCGCAACGAGGCCTTCCGCCAGCACGCGCGGGTGCGGCCGGACCTGACATCGAAGATCGAGTTCCGCGAGGGGGCGGAGGACGAGCGGGTGCTGGCGGCGGTCGAAATGGCTGACTTCCACGCGGCGCTGGAACGGCTGAGCGAACGCGACCGCGTGCTGCTGGAAATGAAATACGAGCAGGACCTGACCCAGGCGATGATCGCCCGCCGGCTCGGCATCCCCGAAGGAACGGTGAAGGTGAGGTTGCACCGCGCCCGCAACAAGCTGCGGCTGCTGTACGCGGGGGCGAGCGCGCCGGGCTGAACTTCGGACCGCTGTACAACGACGCCGCGGGCGGTCGCGACGAATATCTCTTCATGGAGACGGCAGCGCGGCAGATAGTCGCCTTCGGTGGCGGCGGCTTCTCGATGGAGTCGGGGAACCCGCTCCTCGACGACTACGTGCTGGGGCTGACGAAGGCGGAGCGGCCGCGGGTCTGCTTCCTGCCTTCGGCCAGCGGCGACGCCGACCACTACATCGTCCGCTTCTACCGCGCCTTCTCCGCCCACCGCTGCGAGCCCAGCCACATCTCACTGTTCCGGCGCGAGCAGGGACCGGGCGACCTGCGGCGCCACCTCCTCTCCCAGGACCTGATCTACGTCGGCGGCGGCAGCGTCGTCAGCCTGCTCGGGGTCTGGCGCGCGCACGGGATCGACTCGATCCTGCGCGAGGCCTGGGAATCGGGCGTGGTCCTCTGCGGCCTCTCGGCCGGGTCGCTCTGCTGGTTCGCCGAGGCGGTGACCGGCTTCCACGGGGAGCCGAAGCGGCTGCGCGGCCTGGGGCTGCTGCCGTTCAGCAACTGCGTCCACTACGAGCGCGGCTCGGGGCGCGGCGCGGCCTACCACCGCTTCCTGCGGGAAGGGATGCGCGGCGGCTACGCCGCCGAGGACGGCGCCGCCCTCCATTTCACCGGCGAGGAACTGAGCCGCGTCGTCGCCTCGCGGTCCGAGGCGCGCGGCTACCGACTCGACGTCGCCGGCTCGCGGGTGGTGGAGATGCGGATCGCGACCACCTACCTGGGCGATCGCGAGGCGGAGCCGGCGGCGCCCCTGCCGGAGGCGCTCTCGACCGCCCCCGCCGCCTGATGAGCAGCAACGGGCGCCTGCCGAGCGCGGCGACGCCGGTGCGCCGGATCCTCGCCCTGGGCGGGCACGAGTTCAGCTCCCGGCCGCCGGACCGGGCCGTCTGCGAGCTGCTGCTGCGGCTGGCGGGCGAGCGCGGCGGCGAGCGGCCGCGGATCTGCATCCTGCCCTCGGCCAGCGGCGACGCCTCAGACCTGATCGGCAGCTTCTACGCGGCCTTCGGCGAGCGTCCCTGCGAGCCCTCCGACGTCTCCCTCTTCCACCTCGGCCGCCGCCCGCTGGCGCTGCGCGACCACCTCCTCGCCCAGGACCTGATCTACGTCGGCGGCGGCAGCATGGTCAACCTGCTGGCGGTCTGGGAGGCGCACGACATCGCCTCGATCCTCAGCCTCGCCTGGCGCCAGGGGATCGTCCTCGCCGGCCAGAGCGCCGGGGCGATGTGCTGGTTCGAGGCGGGGATCACCAAGTCCTCCGGCAGGCCGCTGGCCGCCGCCGGCCTCGGCCTCCTCTCCGGCAGCCTCTGCGTCCACTACAACAACGAGCCCGAGCGCCGCGCCGCCTTCCTCGACGCGGTCGGGGAGGGGATGCCGGGCGGGTACGGGCTCGACGACTACGCGGGGCTGCTGTGGGAGGGCGACGGGACGCCCTCGGCCGTCACCGCTCGTCGCGGCGCCCGCGCCTATCGCGTCAGCACGCGGGGCGACGAGGTCGCCGAGGCGCCGCTGCCGGCGCGATTTCTGCCGGCGCCGGCGCCGGCGGCCCTGCGCGAGGACATCGCCGAGTTCCGGCGGATCAAGACGATGCGCAAACGGGCCGGCTGGCTCGGCTGAAAGTCACGAAGTCTCCCCACTTTCGACGCCGAGAATTTACCTTCTGCGCGTAACACGTAGAAACTTTTCGTCTACGTTCCTGTCATCATGAAGACCCTGGAGATGGAGAGGCCGATGGACAGCTGGAACGACGAGCGGCTCGACGAACTGAGCCGGCGCATGGACGAGGGCTTCAAGGAAATGCGCGAAGGCTTCGCGCAGATGGTCAGCCGCGAGGAGATGAAGGAACTGATCGCTTCGATCAACGGTCGATTCGACCATGTCGATAAGCGGTTTGACCAGGTCGATAAGCGGTTTGAGCGACTCGAAAATCGAGTCGACCGGCTCTATTACGGGTGCGTCGCCTTGCTGGTGCTCCTGATCGGCAACTCGATCGTCAGCGCCTGGGTCTAGACCCAGGCGCTGAGCCCCCTACTCCCCCGCGGCCGGCGGGGCCGTCGGGTCTTCGGTCTCTTCGCCCAGGCTCTCGCGGGCGATGAAGTCCTCGGCCAGCAGCAGGTTGTCCTTCGAGCGCTCGACGACGTTGAGGAGGTCGCCCATCAGCGCCACCTCCTCGACCTGCTCCTTGACGAACCACTGGAGGAAGTGCTCGGCCCGGTAGTCCTTGATCTGGCGGGCGAGCTCGAAGAGGGCGAAGATCTCGTCGCTGACCCGCTGCTCCTGCTCGAGCGCCATCCGCACCGGGGCGCTGCCGTCGGCGAACGAGGTCTGCTGGGACTTGATGTCCGGGATCCGCACCTCCTCGCCGACGTCGAGCAGGTACCGGATCATCATCATCGCGTGCTCGCGCTCCTCCAGCGCCTGGCGGTAGAAGAAGGCGGCGAGTCGGGGCAGGGTCGCGGCGTCGTAGTAGACGGCGGCGGCCACGTACTGCTGCGAGGCGGCGAACTCGTTGGCGATCTGCTTGTTGAGGGCGTCGGCGAAGGACTGGTCGGGCATCACAGCTCCTTGTTTGGCAGATGGGGTTCGTCCAACGTAGCCGAAAGCTCGGATTCGGCCAGCCGAAGCAGGCGTTCGGGAACCCGAACGACTAGAGCTTCCAGCGGAAGCCGATCTCCTCGAGCGCCGGCTCCAGTGGGCTGGTCGGCAACCCCGGTTTGGTCGCCTGCTCGGGGTCGTTGTAGCCGCCGGGGGCGACGTCGTTGGGGGTGTCGGGATGGAAGATCGAGGCGAGGTACTGGATCTGGCCGCGGCCCTGGCCGAGCTCGGTCTGGCCGCCGCCGTAGGCGCCGACCCCCCGTTCCTCGCACCAGTCGTAGGCGGCGAAGAGGTTGCGGATCGGGCCGAAGCGCGAGGGCTTGACGTTGACCGTCTTCGGCGGCGACCACGGCATCGCCTCGATGTCGGCGATCGAGTGGATCGGCGCGTCCCAGGTGACGCGGTCGGAGACGGGGTCGAGCAGGGGTTTCGTCTCCTCGGTGACGTCGGGGTCCTCGAGCCAGGCTTCGGGGAAGGCCTCGATCAGCTTCGCGTAGAGCGCGGGGTCGGTCTCGACGTCGACCGGGGTGCCTTTGTAGAAGCCCTTGAGGTCGAGCGAGTCGACCGCCCCGGTCTCCGCCAGCGCCGCGATCAGCTCGTCGTCCCAGTCGTTGGCCGGGTCGAGCTTGAAGCGCAGGGTCGGGTAGACGGCGAGGCGGGCGAGCAGCGGCTCGATCGAGGAGCGCGCCCCCTCTTCGAACGGCGCCAGCCGCATCGAGTTGACGAAGTTCACCGGCCGCGGCTCGCGGCCGAGGGCGGCGGCGAGGTTGGTGCCGGCCTGCCGCAGCGCCAAGTCGAGCGCCGCCGACTCGAAGGCCCAGCGGCGGTAGTCGCGGGAGACGTCCCCGCGCTCCGGCGCGGCGGCGGGGAAGAGGTCGATCCCATCGAGCCGCTCGGAGAACTCGGCGAAGGTGAACTTCCCGGTCAGCCCCTCGGGCGGCCCGTGGTCCTGCTGGGCGATGTGGTCGACCGCGTCGTAGACGACGTCCTCGCCGATCCCCTCCTCGCCGCCGCCCTGGAGCCTGACGATCGTCGTCAGCCGTTCCATCGAGCCGAGGTCGACCCCCAGCCCCTCGAACTCACAGCTCTCGATCTCGAGCGGCAGGTCGGCGATCGCGTCGAAGCTGGCCATCGACACAACCTAGCGAGCGACCCGCAGCGTCTTCAGCTCTCGGTCCGAGCCGCCGCGGACGTAACCGCCGTGGGCGAGGCTGTCGCGGATGAAATCGAGCGTTTCCGGAGTGAGCCGCTCGCCGGGGAGGACGTTGGGGATTCCCGGCGGGTAGGCGGCCAGCCCCTCGGCGGCGATATGGCCGGCGGCGGCGTCGAAGGGAACCACCTCCTGCGGCCCGAGGAAGGCTTCGCGCGGGGTCAGGACCAGCTCCCCCCAGGGCGGCGCCGGCGCCAGCTTCTCGTCCGGCGCCCCGGGCGTCCTCTCCAGCTGCTCGACCGCCCCGCGCAATCCCGCGACCAGCCGCTCCCCCGCCGCTTTGGCGCGCTCGCCGACGCCGAAGATGGCGACGACGACGTTGCCGGAGTAGAGCTCGAGGTCGATCGCGCTGACCTGGAAGGCGGCTTTCCAGAGGCGCTGGGCGCTGGAGCCGGTCCCGCGCACGTCGATCCCCAGCCGCAGCGGGTCCCAGCCGGCGACGCCCGGCCGTCCCACCATCCGCTCGTCGAGGACGTCGAGCCCGGGGATCTCCCGGACCCGCTCGCGGATCTCCGCCAGCGCCGCCAGCGTCTCGCCCAGCAGCCGCTCGCCGTGGACGTAGACCTGCCGCCGCGCCGCGTCGAGCGAACCGGTGAGGAGGCCGCTGGGGCTGGTGGTCTCGACCAGGCTGACGCAGCGGTCGACGACGGCATCGTCGATGCGCCCGCCGCGGCCCACGTGCAGCATCGCCGCCTGGGTGAGGCTGCCGACGATCTTGTGGGTGGAGGAGGTGACGAGGTCGGCGCCGGAGGCGAGCGCGTCCGGCGGCAGCTCCGGGTGGAAGTGGAGGTGCGCGCCCCAGGCCTCGTCGACGACCAGCGGCACCCCGCGCGAGTGCGCGACCTCGGCCAGGGCGGCGACGTCGGCGCAGGCGCCGAAGTAAGTGGGGGAGACGACCAGCGCCGCCACCGCCCCCGGCGTCTCGTCCAGCGCCGCCGCCAGCGAGTCCGGCGTCAGCCCGTGGGCGATCCCCAGCTCGGGGTCGAGCTCGGGGGCGACGAAGGTGGGGCGCATGCCGCTGAGGACGAGCCCGTCGATCACCGAGGAGTGGACGTTGCGCTGGACGACGACGCGGTTGCCCGTGTGGGCGAGGGCCATCATCGTCGCGTGGTTGCCCTGGGAGGCGCCGTTGATCAGGAACCAGGTGCGGCCGGCCCCCCAGGCCTCGGCGGCGAGCTGCTGCGCCTGCTGGAAGGGCGTCGGTTCGGGGCCGATGTCGACCCCCTCGGTGACCGAGGGGATGTCGTTGCGCAACCCAACCTCGCCGACCAGGTCGACCATCGCCGGGTCGGCGCCGATGCCGCCCTTGTGGCCGGGGACCTGGAAGCGACCGGGGTCGAGCTTCGCGTAGGCCAGCAGCGCGTCGACGTAAGGAGTGGAGTCCTGACCGTCTCCTGGCATCGGTTCGAGTCTAGGGAGCCGAGGTCGCCGGTCCGCGAGACTGCGGGGATGCAGCACACGCGCCTTGGCTACTGGATCGAGGAGGCGGGCGAGGTCGAGCCGCGGCCGCCTCTCTCCGGCCGGCGCGAGGCCGACCTCGTCGTGGTCGGCGGCGGCTACACCGGGATGTGGACCGCCTGGTACGCGAAGCAGCTGGAGCCCGAGGCGCGGGTCGTCCTGCTCGAGGCCGAACCGGTCTGCGGCCACGGGCCGAGCGGCCGCAACGGCGGCTTCTGCAACGCGATGTGGTTCTCGCTGGCCTCGATGCGTAGCCGCTGGGGCGCCGGGCCGGCGCTGGAGGTGGCGCAGGCGGCCGAGCAGGCGGTGGCGCGGATCGGCGCCTTCTGCGAGGAGCGCGGGGTGGACGCCTGGTTTCGCCCGGCGGGCTACGTCCAGGTCTCGACCGCGCCGGCGCACGACGGGGCGTGGTTGCCGGCGCTGGAGGCGTGTCGCGAGCTCGGGGTGCCGGAGATGCTGCGACCGCTGAGCGAGGCCGAGGTGGCCGAGCGCTGCAAGTCGCCGGCCTTCCGCGCCGGCGCCGTCTCGCCGACCTCGGCGACGGTGCAGCCGGCCCGGCTCGCCCTCGGCCTGCGCCAGCAGCTGCTGGCGGCGGGGGTGGAGATCTTCGAGTCCTCCCCGGTGCGCTCCTTCCACGAGAGCGGCGACGGGGTGGAGGCGAAGACGCCGGGGGGATCGGTGCGGGCGGACCGGGGTGTGCTGGCGATCGGTAGCGCCGCCAAGGGCCGCCGCGGCCCCCTGCGCGGCCGCCTCACCGTCGCCTCCTCCCACATCGTCCTCACCGAGCCGGTCCCCGACGTGCTGGAGGAGATCGGCTGGGCGGGGAGCGACTGCATCACCGACACCCGCGCCCTCCTCCACTACTTCCGCACCACCCCCGACGGTCGCATCGCCTTCGGCTGGGGCGGCGGCCGGATCGCCATGGGCGCGCGGACGAAGGGCCGCGCCGAGGTCGACGCCGACGTGGTCGCCGCCTCCACCGCGCACCTGTACGAGTACTTCCCCCAGCTCCGCGGCCGCCGCATCACCCACGCCTGGGGCGGACCGATCGACGCCTCCCCGACCCACCTCCCCGCGATCACGACCCTCGCCCACGGCCGCGCCTGGGCCGCCGCCGGCTACACCGGCAACGGCGTCGGCCCCTCCAACATGGTCGGCCGCTCCCTCGCCTCCCTAACCCTCGCCCACCAAGACGCCCCCACCCACCTAGCCTTCGTCGACGCCAAAACCCCCCGCGTCCCCCCCGAGCCCTTCCACTGGATCGGCGGCGAGGCCATCCGCCTCGGCATCCTCAAGAAAGAGGAAGCGGAGCTGGCGGGTCGCCGCCCCGGCCGCATCCCCTCAACCATCGCCAAGGTCCCAGAGCTGATCGGCTTCCACATCGGCCGCTGAAAATCTAGCGAAGCTACAGTATTAAAGGTAGTACCCCAGCGGAGCCAATTGACCCACCCGCGACATCAAAAGAGCGTGTCTGCGCCCTCTTCGACTCCGACTTCACGCTCAAGTTCTTCGAGTACATTCTCACTGGCCTCTTGTGCGTCGCCAGTAGCTGCACCTCGCGCACGTTCAAGCGAGTAATGAGGAGCCTCTCGTACTCCTTCACGTCGCCGCTGCTCGTCGGTTTTCCAAAACTCAATGTGTTTAATTCCTCGTAGGCGCGGCTCCATAAAGAGAGAAAAATCTAACGTGTAAGCCTCAAATCTCCCACTGCGACTCGACGCAGCAGAAGTGTCAGGCTCGATGATGTGGACAAGCTTGAAGTCCATAAGCTGCTGGATGATCTCATGCTCGTCAGGGTGGGTTTGCACCTCGTCTTGGCTGATTAGAAAGCCAGTCTTCCGCTCCTCTTTCAAGCAAAACCGGGCTAGATCAGCAAAGACGAGCTCAATTGCCTTCGCATCATCACCAACGTCGTCCCGAAGATTTGCAAGCTTATTCCTATAAGAAAGGCGGCCAGCTCCTTTATATACCGTCCGAGGAGTGACCCTTTGCTGTGCAAGGCTCCTGGCAACTGGTACTGCCTCAACTAGGGTATTTAGATAGTCACGCGGAACTCCACCGGAAGCTAGGGCTAGAGCTAGGCGGCCGTCGGAGCTAATGAAGGACGCAGCGGTCTCAAGATCAACTTGCTGCGCCATCGAATCCAGCATCAATTCCAAAAACTCCCTAGTGGAATCAACGTGCTCGAAGGTCCGATCTAGACTGATCTCCTCGACGTCCTCATTGAGGTCAACCCCTATCGTTTGTCCGTTGCTTCGTTGAAGAGTGGTGCGGTGGCGAACCGTTCCTACCTTAAGGTAAAGGTCGGTACCGCGAAGGAGACGGTGTAGATAATCGAGGACATCAGGCTGAATTTCCTTCGGAAATAGATAAAAGTCATCGACTATAACTGCACCAGTGTTGAAGCGACTCTTTTGAAACTCCTCTTGGAGCACTCGCTTGAAGTCCGGGAAATTTCGCTCCAGTGCCTCAAGCTTTCGAGCCTTGAAAGAAGAGGTTATTCCTTCAGTTCTCCGAGTTGAAGCCAGCACCGGCGTGCGGGCCTTTGATCGACGCATCGGCGCTTGCCGACTCGTCTTCTTGGACCTGATGGGTGACATCTGACTCTTCGGCAAGGTCCAGTAGGGCCCGCAACTTCTCAGCTTGTCTCCACAATGGAGAACGCTTCAGACCAAGCAGCCGTGAGAGCTTCCCCTGCGTCTCCCTCGCAACATCTTCGGTAACCCGTAGAAGAAGTCGGATAAGCGCGTCGGGATAACCAAGTCTCTTTAGTTCATCCGAGTCTATGTAGACCGTGAAAATATCGTTTTCGGGTGCTATGGCGCGATGGAAGTGAACGAGGAGGCAGGACTTGCCTGAACCCCGCCTGCCGAACACGATCTGATGCTGAGGCGCGACGATTCTGTTCAGGTTTCCGCTGACGTCAACGTAGACAGGATCTTGATTTGGTCGGACTCGAAAACTGTCCTTGATAAGTCCGGTTAGATCATCAATCTTGGAGTCGTTTAGGTCAATTCTGTTCATTAGATGCCAGACTATTGAAGACAGTACGCAGACGGCAAGGGGGGCTTGAGTACTCCGATGTAGGCAGCCACCTTCCTTATCAATAAGCGACGCGCCAGCTTCCTTCTCGCGCTACTGAGCCGCCGTGGTACCTGGCAGGGGAATCGGCCCTCCCGGTTCCGCCTCCGGCTGCACCGCCGCCATCCGTTCCGCGCGTCGCTGCTGGAACAGCACCAGCGCCACGGCGACGACGGCGACGAGGAAGAGGAGGGTGGCCAGGGCGTTGACCTGGACGGGGATGCCGCGGAGGCTGACGCCGTAGACGTAGAGGGGGAAGGTGACGGTGGTGCCGGAGTTGAAGTTGGAGATGACGAAGTCGTCGATGGAGAGGGCGAAGGCGAGGAGGGCGGCGGAGATGACGCCGGGCGCGAGGAGGGGGAGGGTGACGGTGCGGAAGGTGGTGAAGGGGCCGGCGCCGAGGTCGGCCGCCGCCTCCTCGAGGTTGCGGTCGAAGCCGATCAGGCGCGAGCGGACGACGACGACGACGAAGCTGATCGAGAACATCACGTGGGCGATCAGCAGCGTGGTGAAGCCGAGGGCGAACGTGTAGTAGATGAACATCGAGAGCAGGGAGGCGCCGATCACCACCTCCGGCGTCGCCATCGGGATCACGATCAGCAGGTTCGCCAGGCGCTTGCCGGCGAAGCGGTGACGCACCAGGGCGATCGCCATAGCGGTCCCGATCGCGGTCGAGATCAGGGTCGAGAAGAAGGCCAGGCGCAGGCTGGTGGAGAGGGAGTCGTTGAGTTCCGGAATGTCGAACATCGTCTTCCAGTACTCGAGGGTGAAGCCGTTGTCGAGGGCGAAGGTGAGTTTGTCTTTCGGCGTCTCGCCGAAGGAGAAGACGGCGACGACGACGATCGGGATCAGCATGTAGGCGACCGCCAGCCCGGCGTAGATCGGCAGCGCGTTGCGCCGCAGCCAGGCCCAGGCTCTCGCCGCCGCGCTCACTTCGCCTCCGCTTCGTCTTCGTCGCCCATGAACGCCTCGGTCCCGGCGAAGCGGATGTAGACGAGGACGGCGATCAGGATCAGCGCCATCATCAGGAACGAGAGCGCCGCCGCTTCGGGGTAGGCGCGCTGGTTCAGGTAGAGCGACTGGATCACGTTGCCGATCATCGACTGCCCGGTCCCGCCCAGCAGCTCGGCGTTGATGTAGTCGCCGAAGGCGGGGATGAAGGTAAGCAGCACGCCGGCGACGATCCCCGGCATCGTCAGCGGCAGGGTCACCTTGAGGAAGGCGAGGCGTGGAGAGGAGTAGAGGTCCTTGGCCGCCTCGACCAGCCGCAGGTCGAGCCGCTCCAGGTTCGCGTAGAGCGGCAGGATCATGAACGGGAGGAAGTTGTAGGTGAGGCCGGCGATCACCGCCCCGGAGGTCGCCAGCACCCGCCCGTCGCCCGGCGTCAGCGACAGCGTTTGCAGGACGCTGACGATCGGGCTGTCGTCGCTGAGGATCGTTTTCCAGGCGATCGTGCGGATCAGGTAGGTGGTGAAGAACGGCGCGATCACCGCGAACAGCAGCAGCGTCTTGAAGCGGCCGGCGCGGAAGGCGATCGCGTAGGCGAGCGGGTAGCCGATCAGCAGCGCCAGCACCGTCGCCGTCCCGGCGTAGAAGAAGGAGCGGAGGATCTGCTCCTCGTGGCCGGAGAGCGCGTTGGGGAAGTTCTCGAAGGCCCAGGTGAGTTCGAACCCGCCCGTCCTCAGCGAGCCCGAGTAGAGCGCCAGTTCGCCCATGAAGTACATGGGCACGACGAAGAAGAAGAGGAGCCAGAGCAGGCCTGGTCCCAGAAGCCAGTAGGGGACCAGGCGCTGCTTCAGGCTCCTCATCGGATCAGCCGGTCAGCACGCTCTGCCAGGCTTTTTCGACGCCCTCGACGTCGTCAGGGGGCGAGACCTGGGTCGAGCACTCTTTCTGGAACTCGGGGGTCGGGAAGACGAGCGGGTCTTTCGCCAGTTCCGGGCTGACCAGCTCTTTCACCCCTTCCACCGGCGGGATGTAGGTGATGTATTCGGCCAGGTCGGCCGCCACTTTCGGCTCGTAGACGAACTCCATCCAGCCCAGCGCCGCGGCCGTGTTCGGGGCGCCGACCGGGATCACCATGTTGTCCGACCAGAGCACGCAGCCCTCGGCCGGCATGATCCATTCGGCGTTCTCGTTTTCGATGATCGAGGCGTCTCCCGACCAGCCGATCGCGGCGACGATGTTGCCGGCGGTCAGGTCCTCGGTGTAGTTGTTGCCGGTGAAGCTGCGGATCTGGCCGGAGTCGGCTGCCGCGTCGATTTTGTCGATCGCCTTTTCCCAGTCCTCGTCGCTGGCCTCGTCCGGATCGACGCCTTCGCCCTTCATCACCAGCGCGACGCTGTCCCGCATCTCTTCGAGCATCGTCACTTTGCCCTTGTATTTCGGGTCGAAGAGATCGTTGACCGAGTCGATCTCCGGCGCCTTCGATTTGTCGACCCAGATCCCGGTCATCCCGCTCTGCCACGGGATCGAGAATTTGCGGCCGGGGTCGAAGGAGGGGTCCTTCAGGCTCGGCACCATGTTTTCGAACACGGTCGGGAGGTCGTCCGGGTCGATCTCCTGCAGGTAGCCGAGGTCGTACATCAGCTGCGCCATCCAGTCGGTGACGACGAAGATGCTGCGACCGCCCGACTCGCCCTGTTCGAGCTGCGGTTGGAGCTTGCCGAAGAAGTCGTTGTTGTCGTTGACGTCCTCGATGTATTTGACGCTGACGCCGGTCTCGTTTTCGAACTCGGCGACGGTGCCGTCTTTGCCCGGGTCGATGTAACCCGGCCAGTTGGAGATCGTCAGCTCGCCTTTGACCGGGCCGGCTTTGGCCGTGGTGGCGTCCTCGCTGGTGCCTCCGCCCCCGCCTCCACCGCCGCAGGCCACGAGGCCGAGCGAAAGGGCGAGCACGGCGACCGCCGCGATCACGCGCTTCCATGCTCTGTCTGGTCTCAATCCCTCCGTTGCCATCCGACTCACCCTTTCTGTTGTACGACGTGCATGTGCTCGGGCTCCCAGCTCAGCTCCACCTTGGCGCCTCCTCCCGGCAGCCGCTGGCGCTCGGCCTCGTCGGCGTTGGGGACGAGGACGGTCATCCGCACGCCCTCTTCGAGGCCGACGACGATCTGCGTCGCCGTCCCCAGGTAGAGCGAGCTCTCGACCACACCCTCTACCCGCGGCGAGCCGTTCGCAGCCTGCCCCTCCCCGGCCAGGGCGACCCGCAGCTTCTCCGGCCGCACCACGGCGGCGCACTGCTCGCCGCTCGCCAGGCCGTCGGTCCCGGTCGCGATCTCCGGGCCGCTATGCAGCCGCACCCTGTCGCTGGAGACCACGGTCGCCGGCATCAGGTTGGAGACGCCGATGAAGCCGGCGACGAAGGTGGTCGCCGGCCGCTCGTAGACGTCCTCGGGCGGCGCCACCTGTTCGACCCGGCCGCGGTTCATCACCGCGATCCGGTCGCTCATCGTCAGCGCCTCCTCCTGGTCGTGGGTGACGTAGACGAAGGTGATCCCGACCTCGCGCTGGATCCGCTTCAGCTCGACCTGCAGCCCCTTGCGCAGTTTCAGGTCCAGCGCCCCGAGCGGCTCGTCGAGTAGGAGGACCTTGGGCAGGTTGACGAGCGCCCGGGCGAGGGCGACGCGCTGCTGCATCCCGCCCGAGAGCTGCGAGGGCTTGCGCTTCGCGTGCGAGGCGAGGCCGACCCGCTCCAGCTCGGCCGCCACCCGCTTGGCGATCTCGTCCTTGGGGACCTTCTTGCGCTTGAGCCCGAAGGCGACGTTGGCTTCGACGCTGAGGTGGGGGAAGAGCGCGTAGCTCTGGAAGACGGTGTTGGTCGGCCGCTTGTGCGGCGGCAGCCCGGCGACGTCCTCGCCCTCGATCCGAATCCCCCCCTCGTCGGGCTGCTCGAAGCCGGCGATCATCCGCAGCGTCGTCGTCTTGCCGCACCCGCTCGGGCCCAGCAGAGTGAAGAATTCCCCCCGTCCCAGCTCGAGGCTGAGGTCGTCGACCGCGAGGAGCTCCCCGAAGCGCTTGCTCACGCTTCGCAGCTCGACGCTCGGCGTTTCTCCGTGGGCGTTCATCGATGAACTGCGGCTCTCCTCTCCGGTGCGCGCTCCTTACCCAGATGCGCGGTTATGTACAAGCGACGGTAAGCCCCGCTGTAGGGGCGCGCAAGGGGCGAATGTCCTAAAAGCACAGATACAGCTTGTACATGACGTACAAGCGCTACCTTAGTCCTTGACCCAAAGACCACTTGCCAACGTTGGATTCTGGCTCTAGCTTTGTCCATAACGTCGTAACGGAAGAGGAGAGTCTCATGGCCACTGCATCGCAGGCCCCCGCAGGAACCGATCTCCAGCAGATGGCGCGACGCCACCTCTGGATGCACTTCTCGCGGATGGGCGCCTACGGGCCGGACCACGAGATCCCGATCATCACCCGGGCCGAGGGCTGCTACGTCTACGACGAACACGGCAACCGCTACCTCGACGGCCTCTCCGGCCTCTTCTGCGTCAACGCCGGCCACGGCCGCACCGAGTACGGCGAGGCCGCCGCGCGCCAGGTCGAAGAGCTCGACTTCTACACGCTCTGGAGCTACGCCCACCCGAAGGCGATCGAACTCGCGGCGCGGATCGCCGCGATGGCGCCGGGCGACCTCAACCGCGTCTTCTTCACCTCCGGCGGCTCGGAGGCGGTCGAGTCGGCGCTGAAGCTGGCCCGCAACTACCACCGCATGCACGGCAAAGGCCAGAAGCACAAGGTGATCGCCCGCGAGGTCGCCTACCACGGCACTTCCTTCGGGGCGCTCTCGGCGACCGGGATCACCGAGCTGCGCAGCCAGTTCGAGCCGCTGACGCCGGGCGGCTGCCACGTCCCCAACACGAACATCTACCGCTGGCCCGAGGACCGTGACCCGCTCTGGGCGGCCGACGCGATCGAGGAGCGGATCGTCTTCGAGGGCCCGGAGACCGTCGCCGCGGTGATCCTCGAGCCGGTCCAGAACGCCGGCGGCTGCTTCGTCCCGCCCGACGGCTACTTCCAGCGGGTGCGCGAGATCTGCGATCAGTACGACGTGCTGATGATCTCCGACGAGGTGATCTGCGCCTGGGGCCGCCTCGGCCACTACTTCGGCTGCGAACGCTTCGACTACGTCCCCGACCTGATCACGGTCGCCAAGGCGCTGACCTCGGCCTACGCGCCGATGGGCGGGGTGATCGCCTCCGACAAGGTCGCCGAGCCGTTCATGGAGGGGGACGCCTCCTTCGCCCACGGCTTCACCTTCGCCGGCCACCCGATCGCGGCGGCGATCGCGATGGCCAACCTCGACGTCTACGAGCAGGAGGACCTCTGCGGCCACGTGCTGCGCAAGGAGGGCGAGTTCCGCTCGATGCTGGAGACGCTGCACGACCTGCCGATCGTCGGCGACGTGCGCGGCGCCGGCTATTTCCACGCGGTCGAGATGGTCAAGGACAAGGAGACGAAGGAAGGCTTTGACGAGGAGGAGTCGGAGCGGCTGCTGCGCGGCTTCCTCTCCGGCGAGCTCTACAAGCGCGGGCTGATCTGCCGCGCCGACGATCGCGGCGACCCGGTGATCCAGCTGGCGCCGCCGCTGATCTCCGACACCGAGCAGTTCGAAGAGATCCACGACGTTCTCCGCGCCGTCCTCACGGAGGCGTGGGAGCAGGTCGTCCGATAGGGGGCAAGGTGCTCACCGTCCAGAGCCTGCTCGACGAGCTCGACCTCGAGCTGGCGGCCGGCGCCGACGGCGCCGCGGCGCCGGTGCGCTGGGTCCACATCTCCGAGCTGCAGGACCCGACGCCCTGGCTCTCCGGCGGCGAGCTGATGCTGACGACGGGGATCCCGCTCGACTCCGCCGCCAAGCAGCGCGCCTTCGTCCGCATCCTCGCCGACCGCAACCTGGCCGGGCTCGGGTTCGGGACCGGGTTCAGCCACAAATCGCTGCCGAAGGCGCTCGTCGACGAGGCCGAGAAGCGCGACTTCCCGCTCTTCGAGGTCCCCTACTCGGTCCCGTTCATCGCGATCACCGAGAAGGCCTTCACCCGCCTGGTCAACGAGCAGTACGAGGTGCTGCAGCGGGGGATCGCGGTGCAGCGGCGGCTCGAGCGGCTGGTCCTGGAGGAGCGGGGGCTGGAGGAAATCACCGCCACCGTCGCCACCGCCGTCGGCGGCACCGTCGCCGTCCTCGACGCCCGCGGCGAGCGCCTCGCCGGCAAGGGCTTCCGGCGGCAGCTCTCCGCCGAGGCGATCTCGCTGATCCGCAAGGAAGCCCTCAGCCACGCCGGCGACGGGCATCCCTTCGTTCCCTCCCACCCCAGCGTGGCGGGCCGGGCGCTGGCGCACCCGGTGATCTCCCCCGGCGGGGGGCCGCCCCAGGCCTGGGTGGTGATCGTCCGCGACTCCGGCGGGCTCGGTGACTTCGAGCGGCTGATCCTGCAGCAGGCGGTCGCGGTGGTGGCGCTGGAGCTGATGCGCCGCCGGGTCGCCCGCGAGACCGAGCGGCGGCTGGCCGGCGACGTCGTCGCCGCGGCGCTCGGCGGGCGCATGGACCCGGCCGAGCTGCGCCGCCGGCTGGAGCCGTTCGGGATCGGCGAGGAAGCCGCGGTCCTGGTCTTCCAGCTCGACGATCCCGGCGCCGCCGCAACGGAGCTGGAAGCGGCGCTGGCCGCCGACGCCTGCGCGGCCGTCGTCGCCCCCCACTCGACCAACGGGCGGGAGCTGCTCTGCGCCGTGGTCGATTGCGCCGACCGCGACCCGATCGAGGTCGCCACCGCGGCGCGCGGGCAGCTGGCGCAGGAGCGCAGCGCCGTCCGCGCCGCCGCCAGCCGCCCGGCCCCGCCGGAGCGCCTGCGCCACTCCTTTCACGAGGCCCGCTGCGCGCTGGAAGCGACCGCCTTCAACAACGGCTCGGCCCCGGAGATCGCCTCCTGGAAGGACCTCGGCGCCTTCACCCTGCTGCTCTCGATCCAGGACGACGAGGCGCTCAACCTCTACTGCGACAGCGTGCTCGGCCCGATCGAGGAGGGCGACGAGGAGTACGGCGGCGAGCTGCTGCGCTCGCTGGAGGCATACATCGAGCAGAACGGCCAGTGGGAGCGGGCGGCGCGGCAGGTCTACTGCCACCGCCACACGCTGCGCTACCGGATGCGCAGGGTCGAAGAGCTGACCGGCCGCGACCTCTCGCGCGCTCACGACCGGATCGAGTTCTGGCTGGCCCTGCGAGCGCGGGAGCTGGTCACGTGAGGATCGGGGTCCCGACCGAGATCAAGTCCGACGAGTACCGGGTCGCGGTCACCCCCGCCGGGGTGCGCGAACTGAGCGAGCACGGGCACGAAGTCCTGGTCCAGGCCGGGGCCGGCGAGGGCAGCGCGATCGCCGACGCCGACTACGAGGCGCAGGGGGCGACGATCGTCCCCGACGCGGCCGCGGTCTTCGGCGCGGCGGAGATGATCCTCCACGTCAAGGAGCTGCAGCCGAGCGAGATCGAGATGCTGCAGCCGGGCCAGCTCCTCTTCACCTACCTGCACCTGGCGCCCGACCCCGAGCAGACGCAAGGGCTGTGCGGCGCCGGCGTCACCGCGATCGCCTACGAGACCGTCGAGGACGCCCACGGACGGCTGCCGCTGCTGGCGCCGATGAGCGAGGTGGCGGGGAAGATCGCGACCCAGGCCGGCGCTTTCATGCTGGAGAAGCCGATGGGCGGGCGGGGAATCCTGCTGGGAGGGGTGCCCGGAGTCGCCGCCGCCAACGTGATGGTGATCGGCGGCGGCGTGGTCGGGATGAACGCCGCCTTCATCGCGATCGGGATGGAAGCCGACGTCTTCGTCTACGACAACTCGATCGACCGCCTGCGCGAGCTCGAAATCGACTTCGGCGGGCGCTGCTCGACCGTCTACTCGACGAAGCTGGCGATCGAGGAGATGCTGCCGCGGGCCGACCTCGTGATCGGCGCCGTCCTCGTCCACGGCGCGCGCGCCCCTTATGTGGTGCGGCGGGAGCAGCTGGCGCTGATGAAGCCGGGGGCGGTGCTGGTCGACGTCGCGATCGACCAGGGCGGCTGCTTCGAGACCTCGCGCCCGACCACCCACCGCGAACCGACCTTCGAAGTCGAGGGGATCACCCACTACTGCGTGACGAACATGCCGGGCGCGGTCCCGATCACCTCCACCCACGCCCTCACCAACGCGACGCTGCCCTACGCGATCGCCCTCGCCGACCACGGTGTCGCCGAGGCGATCCGGCGCGACCCGGGCCTGCGGTTCGGAGTCAACGTCGCCGGCGGCCAGGTCACGCACCCGGCGGTGGCGGAGGGGGTGGGTATGGAGTACGTACCGGTCGAGGAGGCGCTCGGCCTTGAACCGTCCTTGAAACCAGCATCCACGGGGGGAACCGAATGAGCACCTACGCGGTAGTCAACCCAGCCACCGGCGAGACGATCAAGGAGTACCCGGAGATCTCAGACGACGAGCTCCGCGCCGCGATCGACCGGGCCGACCAGGCCTCCAGGAGCTGGCCGAGCTCCACCTCCGTGGCCGAGCGCGCGGCACTGGTGCGCAAGGTCGGCGAGCTGCACTCCGAGCGCCGCCAGGAGCTGGCCGAGATCGTCGTCCGCGAGATGGGCAAGCCGATCGAGCAGGCGCTGGGCGAGGTCGACTTCGCGGCCGAGATCTACGGCTTCTACGCCGACAACGCCGAGGATCTGATGGCCGACGAGCCGATCGAGCTGGCCGGCGGCGAGGGGACGGCGATCATCCGCCGCAGCCCCTTCGGAGTCCTGCTCGGGATCATGCCCTGGAACTTCCCCTACTACCAGGTGGCCCGCTTCGCCGGGCCGAACCTGGTGATCGGCAACACGATCCTGCTCAAGCACGCGCCGCAGTGCCCGGAATCGGCCGAGGCGATGCAGCGGATGTTCGACGACGCCGGCTTCCCCGAGGGCACCTACGAGAACGTCTACGCGACCAACGAGCAGATCGAGTGGGCGATCGGCGACCCGCGCGTGCGCGGCGTCTCGGTCACCGGCTCCGAGCGCGCCGGCGCCGCCGTCGCCGCGACCGCGGGAAAGCACCTGAAGAAGGTCGTGCTCGAGCTCGGCGGCTCGGATCCGTTCATCCTGCTCGGCACCGACGACGTCGACGCGGCGGCGCAGAAAGCGGCCGAAGCGCGGCTCGACAACACCGGCCAGTCCTGCAACGCGGCCAAGCGCTTCATCGTCGTCGACGAGCTCTATGACGATTTCCTCGCGAAGCTGCGGGAGAAGATGAGCGCGTCGAAGCCGGGCGACCCGACCGCCGAGGGCACCGAAATCGGGCCGCTCTCCTCGCAGACGGCGGCCGACCGGCTCGAGCAGCAGGTGAAGAAGGCGATCGAGAACGGCGCCGAGGTCGTCGCCGGCGGCAAGCGCGACGGCAACTACTTCGAACCGACGATCCTGACCGGGATCAAGCCCGGCGACGAGGCCTCCCAGGAAGAGTTCTTCGGGCCGGTGGCGCAGGTCTACAGGGTCGGCTCCGAGGAGGAGGCGGTCGAGCTCGCCAACCAGACGCCGTTCGGGCTCGGCTCCTACGTGATGACGACCGACAAGGAGCAGGGCGAACGGGTCGCCGACCGGCTCGAAGCGGGGATGGTCTACGTCAACCTGGTCCTCGCCGACAGCCCGGAGCTGCCGTTCGGCGGCTTCAAGCGCTCCGGCTTCGGCCGCGAGCTCGGCCGCTACGGCGCCGACGAGTTCGTCAACAAGAAGCTGATCCGCAGCGCTTGAGGGGCCGACCGGCCGGTTACGATCCTGCTCACGTGAACCTGCTGAGGGGGGCCATCGCACTTGCGCTGCTGGCGCTTGCCGTGTTCGCGGCGATCGCCACCGCGGCGGACGACGAAGGCGACGACGTGCCGCGCTGCCACGGCCGGCAGGCGGAGATCGTCGGCACCGACGGCGACGACGTGATCCACGGGACGCCCGAGCGCGACGTGATCTGGGGCGGCCCCGGCGACGACGTCATCTACAGCAGCCTCGGCAACGACCTGATCTGCGGCGGCGCCGGGACCGACCGGATGCAGGGGGGCCGCGGCAACGACGAGGTCTACGGAGACGCCGGCGACGAGGACCAGGTGAGCGGCAACCTCGGCGACGACAAGATCATCGGCGGGCCCGGCGACCGCGACGAGGTCGCCGGCGACCTCGGCATCGACATCGTCAACGGCGGGCCGGGCGACGAAGACCTCGTCCGCGGCGACTACGGCTACGACCGCATGTCCGGCGGCGCGGGCAAGGGCGACATCGCCTCCTTCGCGACGGCGCGGGCCGGCGGCAAGGGCAGCGGCGTCTGGGTCTCGCTGAGCAAGCACAAGGCCTTCGGCGACGGCCACGACAAGCTCTTCGCCTTCGAGAGCCTCGAAGGGTCGGCCTTCCGCGACACGCTGATCGGCAGCCCGCAGGCGAACGTGATCAGCGGCGGCCCCGGCGACGACCAGCTGATCGGCGGTGGCGGTCGCGACACGCTCGACGGCCAGCAGGGCAGCGACGGCTGCGAGGGCGCCAAAGGCCGGACCAGCTCCTGCGGCAAAGAAGCGGCGCCGAAAGGGTCCGCCTACATCCAGACGAACGCCACCCCCGGCGGCGGCGCCGGGCTGCAGATCGTCGGCGGCGCCGGCCGCGACCAGTTCGTCGTCGCCTACGACGAAGAGAGCGAGATCTTCAGCGTCACCGCCCAGAAGGGGGTCGCGATCGGCCCCGGCTGCTCGCGGCCGCCGGGCAACGCCAGCACCATCTCCTGCCCGGCCAACGGCCCGGCGCGGTGGCTGATGGCGGACCTCGGCCCCGGCAACGACAGCCTGCTCGTCGAAGGCTCGCTGGAGGCGATCGGCAGCGTCCGCTTCGCCGGCGGCTTCGGCAACGACACGATCAAAGGCGGACCCGAGGACAACCTGATCGAGGCCGGCCCGGGGGCGGACAAGCTCTACGGCGGCGACGGCGCCGACGGGCTCGTCGGCGGCACCCCCGGGCCGACCTTCCTCTACGGCGAAGGCAGCGGCGACCTGCTGGCGGCGGGCGGCGGCTGCGCCGGCGGCGCGATCGTCGGCGGTCCCGGCCGCGACGACGCCTCCTTCGCCGAGACGGGGGCGCACCCGGGGCTGCTGATCATCTCCTTCCCTAAGAACGCCGCCTGGATCACGGCGGTGAAGGGCTGCGACTCGGTCCGCCTCGACGACTCCAACGAGGACATGGAGGGCTCCTTCGACTGGGACGTCCTGATCGGCGACGGCGGCCCCAACGCGATGCTGGGTCAGCCCGGCGAAGACCGCTTCTACGGCAACGGCGGCGACGACATCATCGACGCCCGCGACGGCGTCCGCGACTTCTCGATCCAGTGCGGCAAAGGCGAACCGCCGAAGCAGATCACCACCCGCAGCGGCGGCCGCAAGGTGACGAGGGAAACGAAGGGCACCGGCCAACCCGCCGGCCGGGCGATCATGGACGAGTTCGACCCCGAGCCCTACAACTGCGAATTCGTCAAGTACGGCACCCCCGTCCCCGGCCTCCACGGCTGACCCCCCGCCCCACCTAATCCCGCCCCGCCCTTCAGGCCCCGGCGAGATTTCAAACGCTTAGCCGCAAATTGCGGCCCTTGAGTCGCCGCAGGGGGGCGAACCACTGTGGCGTTCGTCCTTGGGACGGATATGCCGGTCCAAGGACGAACGCCACCTTCGTTTCAGCCGCTGGCGGCGCTTGCGACTCGCCAGCATGGCGTCGTCTCGATGCCGCAGCTTCGGGATCAGGGCTATGCGAAAAGCACCGTGATCGAGTGGGTGTCTTCGGGGCGCCTCCACCGATTGCATCGCGGCGTCTATGCCGTTGGGCATCGGCGGTTGACTTGGCACAGTCGCTGTTGGGCGGGGGTGTTGGGGGCGGAAGCGAACGAGGTCGACGGGGTGGTTTGGCCAGCGGTGGCGAGTCATGGGTCGGCGGCGTATCTATGGGGCCTGTACCGCTACGCGCCGGAAACGATCGACGTGACGGCGCCGATTCGGCGGCGGGCGAAGCGGCAGTTCCGGGTCCACTTCTCCTCGATCCTCGCCCCGGAGGACCGGACGCGCCGGGAGGGGATTCCCGTCACCTCGGTGCCGCGAACGCTGCTCGACCTGGCGATCCGGGCCCAGCCGCACCAGTTGGATCGGCTCCTCGAGCGAGCGGAAGAACTGGGCCTGTTTGACCTCCGCGCCCTCGAAGACGTTCTCGACCGCGCCGGCGGCCACCGCGGGCGCGGGCGCCTGCGCAGTGCCCTCGCCCTCTACCGGCCGGACCCCACCTTCACCCGCTCCCGCTTCGAGCGGAGCTTCCGCCGCCACGTTCGCGTCGCCGGCCTCCCGGCTCCCGCGATGAACTTCAACGCCGAGGGCTACGAGCTCGACGCCTACTGGCCCGAGCTCCGCTTCGCGGTCGAACTCGACCTCTTCGAGACCCACGGCACCCGCGCTGCCTTCGAGCGCGACCGCCTCCGCCAGGAGGAGCTGAAGCTGGTGGGGATCGAGATGATCCGCGTCACCCGCCCGCGCTTCCAGAGCGAACCGGAGACCGTCATCCGCAACCTCGCCGCCCTGCTCGACCGCCGCCGCCGAGAGCTGCACGCCACCTGACCAAGTCACTGGACTAGGCTTGAGACGTGGCACGGAAGACCGCCAACGGGGACGAGGCCGCGGCCGTCGCCGCAGCGATCGCGCAGTTCGAGGCCGAGTTCGCCGCCGCCCCGGCACCGGCGCGGCCACATACCCCCGCCTGGCAGCGGGCGGCGCTGCTGGAGGGCGTCAGCGCCAAGGAGACGATCGAGCACCTACGAGGAGGATCCGCATGGCTGTCGTGAAAATCATCGAGCTGGTCGGCAGCTCCAAGACGTCGACCGACGACGCCGCCAAACAGGCGCTGCAGCAGGCGCAGGGCTCGCTGCGCAACATCCGCGCCGTCGACATCGTCTCCACCGGGATCCGCGGCGAGAACCTCGACGAGTACCGCGCCCACGTCCGCGTTGCATTCTTGATCGAGGGAACGGAGGTCGACTGATGGCAGACGCACCGCAGGGGGAGCCGCGCGAGGTCTCGCGCTCCGACGCCCGCAAGCTGATCGACGAGGGCGCCCAGCTGGTCGACGTCCGCGCCGACCACGAGTGGGAGGCGGGCCGGATCGCCGGCGCCACCCACATCCCGCTGCCGGAGATCCCGCAGCGCACCGGCGAGCTCGACCAGGACCGGCCGGTGGTCATCTACTGCCGCGGCGGCAACCGCTCCTCGATGGCGACCGCGGCGCTGACCGAGGCCGGCTACGACGCGGTCAAGCTGACCGATGGCATCGTCGGCTGGAGCGAGGACGACCTGCCGCTGGAGCCCGAGGGCGGCTACGTCGCCGACTCCGGCGAGGCCGCGGCGATCCTGCAGGCGCAGAAAAAACCGTCCCACAGCTGATCGGCCAGGCTCCAAGCGGCTTTCCGCCGCCTCCAGAGCCACTCAAAATATTTAATACCTGAATCCCAATCAGGTTTGCTACCTTTCCCCCATGGAGGTAGCCGTCGCAGAGAACAAGGAGCAGCGGGGCAAGGGCCGGGTCGGGACCCTGACCAACCCCGAGACCTACGAGAACGTCCCCGGCCACATCATCCCGATCATCGAGCGCGAGTTCGACGACTTCGACAACGAAGCCGAGCAGTTCCTCTCCGGAGAGCTGGAAGAGAACCAGTTCATCGGCTTCCGCCTCAAACAGGGCGTCTACGGGCAGCGCCAGCCCGACGTCCAGATGATCCGGATCAAGCTCCCCTTCGGCGGAGTGACGCCTGAGCAGATGGACACCTTCGCCAGCGTCGTCGAGAAGTACGCGCCGCTGAACAAGGGCCACATCACCACCCGCCAGAACATCCAGATCCACCACGTGCCGCTGCGCGACACCGAGCTGCTGCTGCGGGAGATCGCCGAAGCC
>DASTXV010000042.1:0-46822 GCA_035765335.1 Solirubrobacterales bacterium | reverse complement strand
GTAGATCTCCGCACGCGCGGCAAGAAACGGCACTTTGTCGCGCAGGCCGAGCAGCACCAGAAACGCGAGTGCAACCCCGACCGCAGTTGGGTCGAGGCGGCCGGCGAACCCGTCGCTGATGATGAATCCTTCGTAGACGATCAGCGACAGCAGGCCGGAGGGTGAAGCGCGTTCGATCTCGCCGCCGATCAGCAGATAGAGCAGGCTGGCGATCAGCCCTCCATAGAGCCCGACATCGAGGAGGGTGCGCGTGTTGCCTCGAGTCAGAGGGACCTTGTCGGGCCACGGGGGCAGGCGCACAGTGCTCGGCCGCAGCCAGTAGAGGACGCCGCCGATCATCGGCTTGAAGCGCAGCGTCAGCGGCAGCGAGCCGGCGCCGAGGCCCAGCACCTCCCAGAGCATCGTCCAGATCACCGCCTTCTGGAAGACGATCGGGTCGGTCCAGTGCGGCCAGCCGCTGGTCGCCGAGATCAGCAGGAAGCCGAGGCCGGCGTAGGCGAGGACCTTGAGGACGTAGAGGAAGTAGACCGCGGCGGGCGTCCCGAACCCGTTCAGCGCCCAGTCCTGGGCCAGCGGCCTGATCCGCTCCAGGTGCGAGAGCCGCCGCCACTCGGAGACCTCGAACGGCGGTGGCGCCGGGTCCAGCAGTCCCATCGTCCAGCGACCCCTTAAATGCTCAAGTCGATCAGGTGTATGACCGATGACTCTATGCCTTGACGGGAACCCCGCCAAACTCAGCGCCGCCGCCGGGTGGCAAGCCCCTCTGGGGCAGCTACGGCGCCGGCGGCGCGGTGGCGCCCTCGCGCGCCGCGCAGGCCGCGCCCGGCGCCCCGCAGGGCCCCGGCGGCGAGCAGCCCGACCGGCTCACGCGCCAGCTGATGGGCGGGGTCAGGGTCCTGGCGCTGCTGCTGATCCTGGTCCTCGTCAACGCCTTCGTCAACAAGCCCGAAGAGGGCGAAGAGCCACTTGAGCTGAACCCGGTCGCCGCCGCCGCGGAGCGGGTGGAAAAGAACTCCGGCGGCCGCCTCTCGCTCTACGTCGTCTACAGCACCCCCGCCTTCCCCCGGCCGATCGTCGCCAGCGGCGGCGGCGTCTACAACGAAGAGACCGACCGCAGCCGCATCACCCTCGAGGTCAGCAACCCCGTCAACGGCGCGAGCGTGGAGTTCGTCCAGATCGAAGACGGCGAGGTCAGCTACGAGGGCGGCAACGCCGTCGAGGCGGAGCTGCCCCCCGGCAAGGAGTGGGTGCGGACCGACAAGTCGGAGGAGCCCGAGGAAGACGAAACCCCGCTGAACATGGAGGAGTCGCTGCAGATGCTGGACTCCCCCGAGCGGTTCGAAGTGCTCGGCCGCGAGTCGATCAACGGCAAGATGGCCCGCCACTACCGCGGCGAAGTCAAGCTCGAGGATCTCGTCGACGTCCTCCGCGAGAAGGGCAAGGACACCGAAGCCGACGCCTACGAACGGATCGCCGGCGAGTCCCCGACCGAGATCCGCGCCGAAGCCTGGGTCGACCGCAAGAACCTGCTGCGGCGGCTGCGGATGGTGATGCCGATGCCGGGCGAGCCCGGCGAGCCGCTGATGACGATCGACATGCGCATGGATTTCTTCGACTACGGCGCCAAGCCGGAGATCAAGATCCCCGACGCCGACAGCGTCGTCGAGGGACCGATCGAGGACGACGAGGGCGCTCCCTCCTCGTCCTCGATCAGCTGAACGTCGTGGGTTGATCGGAACGATGGGGTTGCTCTGGTTAGGTCTTTTCGAGTAAAGTGCGGGTCCTGATGGGGGACCGAAGGAGTCACCGAAGCCGTTCGCTGCCGATTCTCGGCGTGCTCATGCTGATCTGCCTCATATTGGGGACCGTCTCGGTTGCCGGCTGCGGAAGCTCGGACTCGAGCGAGGCGGACGCGCAGGAGACGGCTGAAGAAGCGAAGAAGGCACGGGAAACCCGGCAGGTGAAGGCGGAGCTCGAGGAAATGAAAGGCAGCCTGAAGGACTGCGGCGCCCACGTCTACGCGAAGGACCCCGCCACCTGCGTCTTCGCGAAAAACATCCAGAACGGCTACTACGGCGAAGTCGCGAGCGGATCGGGCCCGGCGCTCGGCTTTCACCCCAAGAAGGAAAATAGCCTCCGCCTGTACTGCACCGGCACCGTGCCGCACAAATGCACCGGCTTCAAGGTCGAGGGCAACGGCATCCCGAGCCTGAAGGGCGCCGTGGTCTTCTTCTCCCCCTGAGAATTGCCCTGGCTCCCTGGCTCCCGTGCCCGGGGGGCCGCTCATCCGAAGTCCGAGCTCCGAGTGCCTCCCATCCGGCTTTCGGACTGAGAATTGGCCCCGTAGAGCCATTTGCGTTCGATCTGGCTCTTCTCCGTCCAGCTGGCTCAGTCGAGTTCGACCCAGTTCGGTGGAGTCGGGGACATATTTCGGGACATGGATTTCCATCGTCACAGCGTGCTTCCGGCTTATCTTGGAAGGCCATGGAGCAGGCGACGGCCAATCGGTTGAAGGCGGCGCAACTCACGGAGAGCGAGCGCCGGGTGGTCGAGCGCTTCGCATCGCGCTTGGACAACCAGCTGGGTGGCGATCTGCGCGGCCTCTGGCTCTACGGCTCGCGCGCCCGCGGGACGGCACATCCTGAGTCGGATGTCGATCTACTCGTGATCGCCGAGGGTGGTCGTGATCGCTATGGGCGGATCGCCGGCAACCTCAGCGAAGAAGTCGCGATCAGGGAGGGCGAGAGCCCCTTCAACTACTCGGTTCACGTCCACGACCCCGAGTGGCTTCGAGGCCGCCGCGCGATCGAGTCCTTCTTCATCCAAGAGGTCGACCGCGACAAGATCGTCCTCGCCGGGAGCGCGTTGGACTGAGCCCCCGCTCGGAGGAGTTCATGCAGTAGGCCCGCGACCGCTTGGCGACGCCGAGGCGATTCTCGACACCGCCCACCCTACCTAGTCGGAGCGAGGCGAGTTCGCCAAGACCCACAGCGGCACCTGGACCCTGTTCAGTCAGGTCTTCGTTGCTCCGGGTGAGTTCGACCAGCGCCTCAGCGCCCTCGCCCGGCGCGCAAAGGACGCTCGCGAGGAGGCGACTACGAGGCCGCGCCGCCAAGTCCCGAGGAAGCCGCCGAATTCGTCAAAGGCACCGCCGCGTTCATCGCTGCGATTGAACGCCTGCTGAAGAGCTGAACCAGCATTCGCGTGGTCGCCGCCACTACCGCAGACAATCAGCCTCTATGTGCAAGGCTTTGACGGTGGCCCACCACAAGCGCAAACGTCCAAAGCACCGTCGTGGCGGCTGCCTGCTCTGCAAGCCGCAGAAGCTGACCGCGAACGCAAAGGGGGAGCGCCATCACTCGGAAAAGATGGCGCTCCAGCACGAGCGCACCGCGGATCAGGATGCCGAGGCAATCGCCGCCGAGCGAATCAAGAGCGGAGCGTCAGACCACAAGGAAGATGGCGCCAAAGCACTGGAGCGCCTTGGCATCGCAGTACCGCTACGGGGATTCGAACCCCGGTTTCCGGACTGAGAATCCGGCGTCCTAGTCCCCTAGACGATAGCGGCGAGGAACGGGCATTTTAGCGAGCCGGCAGGCGGGGTGCGAGACGTCGGTCACAGGACGCGCTCTTGGAGGCGGCGAGGGGCGAGTGGCGCGCAATCGGTAAATTGGCTGCTCCGCGCGGCTGTGGCGGAACTGGTAGACGCGCACGGTTCAGGTCCGTGTGGGCGAGAGCCCGTGGAGGTTCGACTCCTCTCAGCCGCACTTACGCCGCTTGCGCGGCGGGCTCCCGCTGCGGAGCCCGCCCCGCGTTCGCCGCGATCTCCTCGACGAAGGTCGGCCAGAGCGCCCGGGGCAGGTCGTGGCCCATGCCGTCGACCAGCTTCAGGCGGGCGCCGGGGATCGCCTTCGCGGTGGCGCGGCCGCCGGAGGGGTTGACGAGAACGTCGTTCTTGCCGTGGATGACGAGGGCGGGGAGGTTGAGCTGGCGGAGGCCGGGGGTGCGGTCGCCGGAGGCGGTGATCGCGTGCAGCTGGCGGGCGATCCCGGCCTCGCTGTGGCCGCGGTCGAAGGAGCGGCCGGCGAGCTCGCGGATCCGCTCCTCTTCGAAGGGGTAGCCGGGCGAGCCGATCGTCTTGAAGGTCTTCACCACGCGCTCGATCGCCGCCTCGCGCTCGCGCGGCGGCTTGCCCAGCAGGAGGCCGAAGGTGCGGTAGCTGGGGTGGCCGACGCGGCGGCTGCCGGTCGTCGACATGATCGAGGTGAGGGAGCGGACGCGCTCGGGGTGCTCGATCGCCGTGGTCTGGACGATCATCCCGCCCATCGAGGCGCCGACCAGGTGGGCCGATCCGATCCCGAGGTGGTCCATCAGGCCGGCGGCGTCCGCCGCCATGTCGCGAAGGAGGTACGGCGCGGAGCCGCGGCGGCCGACCAGCATGTCGAGCTTGCCGGGAACGCCGCTCGCCTCGATCCGGGTCGAGTGGCCGATGTCGCGGTTGTCGAAGCGGACGACGCGGAAGCCGCGCTCGGCCAGCATCCCGCAGAAGCCCTCGTCCCAGGCGATCATCTGCGTCGCCAGGCCCATCACCAGCATCAGCGACTCCCCCTCCGGGTCGCCCATCTCCTGGTAGCAGAGCTCGATCCCGTTGGCCGGGGCGAACTGCTCGTCACCGAATCGATGCATTTGGGGATCGTACCCAGCCTGGCTGCCCAGCCAAACGTCATACTCGCGGCGATGCGGACGGCGATCGTCTCCGACCTCCACCTCGGCGTCGCCAGCGACGAGGACGTGCTTCGCGACCCGGCGGTGCGGCGCCTCCTGCTCGAGGAGATCGCCGGCGCCGACCGCCTCGTCCTCCTCGGCGACGCGGTCGAGCTGCGCAACCTCCCCGTCGGGCCCTCGCTTGCCCGCGCCCGCGCCTTCTTCGAGGAGCTCGGCGAAACGCTGGGCGAGGTCGAGGTGATCCTCGTACCGGGCAACCACGACCACCGCCTTGCCGAGCCGCTGCTCGACGAGCTCTCGATCGCCGGCGACCCGACCCTGGGGCTCGAGCAGCGCCACGCCCCCTCCCTCGGTCCCGCCGCGCTGATCGACGGCTGGCTCGGCGCCGCCCGGTTGCAGATCGCCTACCCCGGCGTCTGGCTGCGCGACGACGTCTACGCCACCCACGGCCACTACATGGACGTCCACCTGACGCTGCCGCGGGCCGAGTGCGTGGCGGCGGCGACGATGGTCCGGCTCTCCCGGCCGCTGCCGCAGCGGGCGACCCCGAACGACTACGAGCGGGTCCTGCGCCCCTTGTACGGGTTCGCCTACGGCCTGGCGCAGGTGATGCCGATCAAGCGCCGCCGCAACGGCCCCTTCGAGAAGGCCTGGGAGGTGCTGGCGGGGGAAACGGGGCTGACGGTCAGGGCGCGGGCCGCCCGCGCCGGCTTCCCGCTCGGGATCCGCGCCCTCAACGGCCTCCTCCGCGCCGATTTCGCGCCCGACGTTCGGCCGGCGGAGATCTTCCGCAGCGGCGTCGAGGCGGGGGTCGAGATGGCGGTCCGGCTCGGGGTCGACGACGTCCACGTGATCACCGGCCACACCCACCGCGGCGGCCCGCTGCCCGACGAACCCGAGTGGCCCCTCCCCCGCGGCGGCCGCCTCCACAACACCGGCAGCTGGGTCTTCGCCTCCGCCTTCCACCAGCCGGGCACCCCTCCCAACTCCTACTGGCCCGGCACCGTCACCTGGCTGGAGGGATCCGAGCCCCCGCGCCGCGTGCGACTCCTACACAGCTATTCGCACAAGGACATGAGCGACCTGATCGACCGCCCGGCCTGACAGGAGCCGGGGGTGGGGTCTCCCGGACCCTCCCCGCTGTTGTCCGGGGGACCCCACCCCCGGCTCCCCCTCAGCTCCGCAACCAGTCCGCGATGGTCGCGCCGATCTCCGCCCCCGCGTCCTCCTGCAGGAAGTGCGAAGCGTTCTCGACCGGGCGCGGCGGCGGGAAGTTGAGCTCGCTGGAGACCCGCTCGCCGACCGAGAAGGGCAGGATCGGGTCGGAGTCGGCCCAGAGGACCAGCGCCGGCCGCTCGTCCTCGCGCAGGGCGTCGGCGACGGCTTTGCCCTCGGCGGCGCCGACCGCGTCGGGCTCGGTCGGGAGGATCAGCGGGAAGGCGCGGACGCCGGCCTTCGAGGGCCCGTCTATATAAGGAGCGTCGTAGGCGGCGATCACCTCATCGCCCGGGTCGTTCCTGCAGCCGCCCTTGACGAGGAACCCGACCGGGACGTCCTCGTTGTTGCGAACGAAGTCGCGGAAGGCGAACCAGGCGTCGCTCATCTTCTGGCGGCCGGTGAAGGGGCCGGTCTCCATGATCACGATGCGGCTGATCCGGTCCGGGTGCTCGACCGCGAGCCGCAGCCCGATCGGCCCGCCCCAGTCGTGGACGACGGCGGTCGCATTGCGCAGGTCGAGTTCCTCCAGCAGCGCCGCCATCAGCTCGACGTGGCGGTCGTAGGTGTACCAGCCGAGGTCGGTGGGCTTGTCGGAGCGGCCGAAGCCGGCGTAGTCGGGGGCGATGCAGCGGTAGCCGGCGTCGCGCACCGGCGGGATCACCTTGCGCCAGAGGAACGACCAGGTCGGCTCGCCGTGGAAGAAGACGACCGGCTCCCCCTCCCCCTCGTCGAGGTGCGCGAGCCGCAGCCCGTCGACCTCGCGGTAGCGCGACTCGAACGGGTAGTCCGGAAGTCCCTCCAGCAGCTCATCCGGGGTGCGCGCGAAATCCATCGCGGCGAGCTTATCCCGAATCCGGATCGGAATTCCCTACTTTCCTGATCGACTTTGTGCTAGGGTGCCGCGCCACAGATTCAGTACTAAGTTGCTCAACAAACTAAATGACTAAGGAAAGGAAGGAATTGCAGATGCGGATTGCTCTCGACACCCGGCGGCGTAGAGCCCTGGCACTCCTGCCACTCGTCCTGCTGATGGGATTGGTCGCTGCCGGCTGCGGGGGCAGTGGCGACGACGCCACCGGCTCCTCCGGCGGCGGCAGCATCGACGTCGTCGGCTACTCCACCCCGGAGGCCGTCTACGAGGAAGCGCTCGAGCCCGGCTTCGAGGCGACCCCCGAGGGCGAGGGGGTCAGCTTCAGCAACTCCTTCGGCGCCTCCGGCGACCAGAGCCGCGCCGTCGAGGCCGGCCAGCCCGCATCGGTGGTCCACTTCGCCCAGGGCGGCGACATGATCCGCCTGGTCGAATCAGGCGCCGTCGCCCCCGACTGGGACAAGCAGAAATACGACGGGATCGCCCAGGACTCGGTCGTCGTCATGACCGTTCGCAAAGGCAACCCCGAGGGGCTGAAGAGCCTCGACGACCTGCTGACCAAGGACGTCGAGATCATCACCCCGAACCCGTTCAGCTCCGGCGCCGCCCGCTGGAACATCATGGCGATCTACGGCTCCCAGCTGCACCAGGGCAAGACGCCCGAGGAGGCCCTCGCCGCGGTCAAGACCGTGCTCGAGAAGACCGTCGTGCAGCCGGGCAGCGCCCGCGACGCGCTCGCCGCCTTCACCCAGGGCCAGGGCGACGTCCTCCTCGGCTACGAGAACGAGGCGATCAAGGCCCAGGAGGAGGGCGAAGAGGTCGACTACGTGATCCCGCCCTCGACGATCCTGATCGAGACCCCGATCGCGGTCACCGAAGACGCCCCCGAGGCGGCCCAGAAATTCCTCGACTTCATCTGGTCGGACGAGGGACAGAAGCTGTGGGCCGAGAACGGCTACCGCCCGGTCAACCCGGACCTGGTCGACCCGAAGCAGTTCCCGACTCCCGAGGACCTGTTCACGATCGACGAGTTCGGCGGCTGGGAGAAAGTCAACGACGAGTTCTTCGACGATGAAACCGGCTCCGTCGCCAACATCGAGAAGGAGCTCGGGGTCTCCACGAGCGGCTGATGGAGGCGCACCCGGCAAACCTCCCCCCCGTTTCGACGTCGTCCCGGGCAGGCATCCGCCTGCCCGGGCTCGGCACCGGCCTCGGCCGGGGCATGGTCGTCCTCTACCTTTCGCTGATGGTGC
Organism: Solirubrobacterales bacterium; assembly: GCA_035765335.1. Classification (GTDB taxonomy): domain Bacteria; phylum Actinomycetota; class Thermoleophilia; order Solirubrobacterales; family 70-9; genus VAYN01. The sequence continues at coordinate 38,758 of DASTXV010000042.1, read as the reverse complement.
TGCTGCCGCTGGCGGCGGTGGTCGACGAGTCGCTCAGCAACGGGCTCGGCAGCTTCTGGAGAGCGGTCAGCGGCGACCAGGCGGTGGCGGCGCTGAAGCTGACCGTGCTCTGCTCGCTGATCGTGGTCGCGATCAACGCCGTCTTCGGCACGATCATCGCCTGGGTCCTGGTCCGCGACGACTTCCCCGGCAAGGGAGCGGTCAACGCGCTGATCGACCTCCCCTTCGCGCTGCCGACGATCGTCGCCGGCCTCACCCTGCTCACCCTCTACGGCCCGAAAAGCCCGGTCGGCCTCGACGTCGCCGGGACCAGGGTGGCGATCGTGATGGCGCTCTGCTTCATCACCCTCCCCTTCATCGTCCGCGCGGTGCAGCCGCTGTTGATGGAGATGGACCGGGAGATGGAGGAGGCCTCGACCTCGCTCGGCGCCGGCGGCTTCACCACCTTCCGCCGGATCATCTTCCCCAACCTGCTGCCGGGGATCGTCGCCGGGATCATGCTCGCCTTCGCGCGGGCGCTGGGCGAGTACGGCTCGCTGATCCTGATCACCGGCAACATCCCCTTCGAGACCGAGGTCTCCTCGGTCTTCATCCGCAGCCAGATCGAGTCCGGCAACGTCTCCGGCGCCTCCGCCGTCTCGGTCGTGCTGCTGGGGCTCTCGGTGCTGATGCTGGTCGCGGTCAGCGTGATCGCGAGGAGGTGGGGCCGGTGACTCCCTCCCCCTCCGCCAAGTGGGGCCTGCGCGGCCTCGCCTTCGGCTACCTCGGCCTGCTGCTGCTCGCCCCCGTGGGGATGATCTTCTACAAGACCTTCGAGCACGGCTTCGCGGCGCCCTTCGAAGCGATGACCACGCCGGAGGCCCTGCACGCGATCCAGCTGACCCTGCTGATGGTCGCGGTGGCGGTGCCGCTGAACACGATCTTCGGCGTCGGCTGCGCGCTGCTGCTGGTTCGCCGCCGCTGGTGGGGCAACCCGATCATCGACGCGATCATCAACCTCCCCTTCGCGATCTCGCCGATCGTGATCGGCCTCTCCCTGTTCCTGCTCTACGGCAGCAACGGCTGGTTCGGGCCGACCCTCGACGAAGCCGGCTTCCAGGTGCTCTTCGCCTGGCCGGCCATGGTCCTCGCCAGCATCTTCGTCTCGCTGCCGTTCGTGGTCCGCGAGGTGGTGCCGGTGCTGCAGGAGATCGGCACCGAGCAGGAGCAGGCGGCCTCCACCCTGGGCGCCAACGGGTGGCAGACCTTCTGGCGGGTCACCCTGCCGGCGATCCGCTGGGGCGTCGCCTACGGCGTCGTCCTGACGACCGCCCGGGTGCTCGGCGAGTTCGGAGCGGTGACGGTCGTCTCCGGCTCGATCTCCGGCAAGACGGAAACCCTGCCGCTCTTCGTCGCCAAGGCGCACGAGCAGTTCCAGGAGGAAGCGGCCTACGCCGGCGCGATCGTCCTCGCCCTGCTCGCCCTGACCACGCTGCTGCTGATGAGCATCGGCCAACGCAAAACCAAGGAGGGTTCCTGATGGGAATCGCAGTCGAGGGAGCGTTCAAGCGCTTCGGTGACTTCCAGGCGCTCGACGACGTCTCGATCGACGTGCCGGACGGCTCGTTGACGGCGCTGCTCGGGCCGAGCGGCAGCGGCAAGTCGACGCTGCTGCGGGCGATCGCCGGGCTCGAGGATCTCGACGCCGGCACGGTCGCGATCAACGGCAAGGACGCGACGAAGACGCCGGCGCAGAAGCGCGAGGTCGGCTTCGTCTTCCAGCACTACGCCGCCTTCAAGCACATGACCGTGTTCGGGAACGTCGGCTTCGGGCTGAAGATCCGCAAGTGGGACAAGGCGAAGATCCACGACCGCGTGCACGAGCTGCTGCGCCTAGTCCAGCTCGACGGCCTGGCCGAGCGCTACCCCGACCAGCTCTCGGGCGGCCAGCGGCAGCGGATGGCCCTGGCCCGGGCGCTGGCGGTGGAGCCGCAGGTGCTGCTGCTCGACGAGCCCTTCGGGGCGCTCGACGCGAAGGTGCGCAAGGACCTGCGGACCTGGCTGCGGCGGCTCCACGACGAGATGCACGTGACCACGATCTTCGTCACCCACGACCAGGAGGAGGCGATGGACGTCGCCGAGCAGCTGGTGGTGATGAACAACGGCCGGGTGGAGCAGTCGGGCAGCGCCGACGAGCTCTACGAGCACCCCGCCAACGAGTTCGTGATGAGCTTCGTCGGCGAGGTCAACCGGCTCGGCGAGCACTTCGTGCGGCCGCACGACATGGAGGTCGCGCTGGATCCCGACGAGCGCACCCAGGAGGGCCTGGTGCAGCGGATCGTCACCCTCGGCTTCGAGGTCCGGGTCGAGCTCACGCTCGGCGACGGGACCGAGGTCTGGGCGCAGCTGACCCGCGCCGAGCTGCAGCGGCTCGAGCTGCGCGAGGGGCAGATCGCCTACCTGCGCCCGATCCAGGCCAAAAGCTTCAGCGGCTCAGGGTTACCTGCAGCCGTTTGAAGGGGCGACGGGGTGGGGCGTCTTCTTGCCGGGTGACGCCCCGCCCCATCTCGCCACACCTCGATGTGGCTTGGCCAAAGCCTAGGAGGAGCGCCCGCGGCGCGAGGAGCGCTTGAGCCAGCGCGGCGTGAGGATCGCAATCGCCTCCTTGAGGGTCAACGAGGATTCAAGCGGCATCATGGGACTGGGGCGTTCCGGTTTTACATCGGGCGTGGGTTTTTCAGGCTGAGTCATGGGCACGCTCCTAAGAGGCAGACGCGATTGCGAGGATCCACAGCAACACCTCGACTGCGAGGAAGACGGTAGCAACTTGGAGGAAGACAACAAGTTTCTCAAGTCCTTTACGGTTCTCCAGGTAGCTGCTGTACATATGCAGAGAAAGGTCTCGATGCAGCTTCTCTGCCAGAGCCGGCTCGGAAGACTCGATGTAGGTGCTGATCACATGGCGTGGATCGGCCGTAACGTCCAGTTCTCGAGGCCAGAGGATGGCCAGCGAAGCGGCGGCTACCGCGACGAAACAGAGGAGTGCCAACCATGAGGCAAGATTCAAGCCACCACCTCGAAGGGCTTGAGCCCCTAAAAACGAAGTCGTGACAGCGGCGGCCGAGAAGAGAAGTCCGGCTCGGGCGCGGAAGCTCTCGATGACCTCTTGCTGCTCCGCCAGCGCTCGCGCCGCCTCGTCGTAGGCGACTTTGTAGAGCTGCTCCGCTGCCACTCCGGCCTAAGGGCGGAGGAGCCGATTCTCTCCCCCCTCCCCTCGTCTCGTTGCCGCTCTTTCCGACTCTCTCCCCCGCCCCCAGCGCTGAGAGCACAGAAGGCGCGCCGATCTGGCACGCTCTCTGGATGAGCGCACAGGAGCAGACGGGTGAGCCGATCACCCAAGCCGGAATCGAAGAGCTGAAAGCCGAGCTGGCCGAGCTGGAAGGCCCGGCCCGGCAGAAGATGGCGGAGCGGATCAAGGTCGCCCGCGAGGAGGGCGACCTCAAGGAGAACGCCGAGTATCACACCGCCAAAGAGGACCAGGCGCACATGGAGACGCGGATCAAGCGGCTGCAGGAACGGCTGCGCAACGCGGTCGTGGTCGAGGTCTCCAACGTCGACAGCGACGTCTTCACCTTCGGCCGCAGCGCCGAAGTCCTCGACGAGTCCAAAGGCGAGGCCGTCGTCTGGACCCTGGTCGGCTCGACCGAGGCCAACCTGGCCGAAGGCCGGCTCTCGGCCGAGTCGCCGATCGGGCGGGCGCTGATGGACGCCAAGGTCGGCTCGACCGTCGTCGTCGAGACGCCGAAAGGCGACCGTTCCTTCAAGGTCCTGAAGCTCGTCTCTTGACCCGGGAATGCTGAGGCTCCGCTCCTCCGTCGCCCACCACCAGGCGGACGAGTTCTCCGCCCTGCTGCGCGAGCTCGAGGGCGTGCGGCGGATCGTCCAGCAGCTCGACGAGGGCGCCGTCTCGCGCACCTACGTCTTCGTCGCCGACGTCGAGCCCAGTTCCGCCGACCTGCTCGTCGAGGAGGTCGGCAAGCTGGGGATCCCGGCCGACGACTACGTGCTGACGAAACTGGAGGTGGTCGCCCCCCTGCGCCGCCACAGCCAGGGAAAAGGCGACGTCGAGGGCTTCTCGTGGATCGAAGTGCTCGGCGAGGCCCGGGCCAACTCGCGACCGCTCGCCCGCTACCTCGCCCTGATCAACGTCGCCGCGGTGATCGCCGCGCTCGGCGTGATCGAGAGCAGCGCGATCCTGATCGTCGGCGCGATGGCGGTCAGCCCCGACCTGCTGCCGATCTGCGCGACCTGCGTCGGCATCGTCCGCGGCGACCGCAGCCTCGCCCGGCGCGCCTTCGGAACCCTGACGCTCGGGCTCGGCCTCGTCGTCGTCACCGCCGCCGTCCTCAGCGCCCTGCTGAAGCTGACCGGCTTCCTCCCCGACGGCTTCGACGTCGACCAGAGCAGCCTCACCAACCTCGCCGAAACCGACTACTCGACCGTGCTGATCGCCCTCGCCGCCGGCGTCGCCGGGATGCTCGCCTTCGAGACCCGCGCCAGCCAGGCGGTCGGGGTGGCGATCTCGGTGACGACGATCCCCGCCTCGGCCTACCTAGGCGTCGCGATCGGCGGCGGCGGCATCGACCACGCGCTCGGCGCCCTCGCCGTCCTCGCCGTCAACGTCGCCCTGCTGATCGTCGGCGGCACGCTGACGCTGCTGGTCCAGCGCGTCCTGCCAAACCGCTCCGGCACTCCGCTCTAAGCGCCTACGGCAGCAGTCCCAGCAGGCGGTCGAGGAACTCGGCCTGCGCCGGCAGGATCTTCTCCCGCGCCGCCTCCAGGTCGAACCACTCAGCCCGGTCGACCTCGGGGAACTCCTGCCGGGTGCCGCTGCGCGGCGGCCACTCCATGCTGAAGACGTTGCTGTCGAGCGTCGCCGGGTCGAAGTCGGCCTCCGCGGCCCAGGCTTCAACCACTTTCCCCGCCCGCTGGCGGATCGAGCCGAGCTCGATCAGCCCCTCGGGGTCGAGCGCGGGCGCCGGCCCCAGCTCCTCTTCGAGCTCGCGGATCGCGCAGGCGCGCGGCTCCTCCTCGCTCTCGATCTGCCCCTTCGGGATCGACCAGGCGCCCTCGTCCTTGCGGGCCCAGAAGGGGCCGCCCGGGTGGACGAGCAGGAACTCGGTCTCCGCCCCCCGCCGGCGGAAGAGAAGGATTCCGGCGCTGCGCTTGGTCGCCATCGACCCGAGTCATAACCGACTCGGGTCGATGGGTAAACCTCGGGCTTCGCTCAGCCGCCGAGCCGGAAGGCGACCAGCGACGGTTTCTGGCCTTCGGAGGTGGCGATCCCCGCCGGCACCACCAGCGTGTCGCCGCTGGCCGAGACCGGGCTGTTCGAGCCCGCCGGCAGGCTGGCGGTCCAGACTTCGCCGCCGGTGTTGGCGTCGACCCCGCGGACGTTGCCGTCGAAGGTGGTGAAGAAGACGACGTCGTTGATCACCACCGGCGAGCCGAAGGCCGCTGCCGGGTATTCCTGCTCCCATTTGACCTTGCCGGTCTTGATGTCGAGGGCGACCATGCCGCCTTCGAGTTCGCTGGTGTTGGCGAGCGTCTGTTCAGGGGTGACCTGGATGCCGCCGTTGACGATCGGGACGAAGACCGTCGTCGCGTTCGCCGCCGCCGGCGCGATCACGCCGCCGAGGTTGCCGGGCAGGACTTCGCCTTTCTTGATCTTCGAGTACTGCCCGCGCATCGCGTAGACGTTGTCTTTGTCGTGGCCGTTGTGCCTGCCGACGGGGGTGCTCCAGACGACCTTCCCGTTCTTGGCGTCGACCGCGGTGACGAACCCGTTCTTGCCGGAGCCGATCGCGACTTCGCGGCCGCCCGCCTTGGCGAGGATCGGCGAGTTCTGAAAGTCCCAGTCGTAGAGGTCGTGCGGGACCGCCTGGTAGTACCAGTCGAGCTTTCCGGTTTTCGCGTCCAGCTTGACCAGCGAGTTGGTGTAGAGGTTCGGGCCGGGCCGGCTCTTGCCCCACGGGCTTTGCGGCGTCCCCGGGTAGGGCACGGGGTTGCCGGTCCCGAAGTACATCGAGCCTTTCCCGTCGAAGGTCGGCGGGTACCAGAGGCCGCCGCCGGCGTTTTCTTTCTTGTTGCCCCAGAGGTCTTTGGGGACGGTGTCGAAGTGCCAGGCTTTCTTGCCGGTTTTGGCGTCGAGCGCCCAGAGGGTGCCGACGCCGCCGCCCTGGTATTCGGAGTTGACGTTGACCGGCACCGTGGAGATGTAGACGAGGCCTTCGTGGTAGCCGGGCGCCATGTCGATCGCCAGCGGGCTTTCGGCGATCGGCACCGACCACAGTTCCTTCCCGGTTTCCTGGTCGAGGGCGAAGGCTTCGCTGGCGGTGGCGCCGAAGACCTGGCCGTCGGCGACGACGACGCCGTTCGGTCCCTGGGTGGCCGATTCGGCCTTGTAGGTCCACTGCACCTCGCCGCTGTCGAGGGCGATCGCCTGGACGCTGGATTCGAGGTCCTGCATGTAGATGACGCCGTTGCTGATCACCGGATCGGCCGCGTAGGCGCCGTAGGTGCTCTGCGCCTGGGAGGGCAGGCTCCAAGCCTGCTTCAGCTCGGAGACGTTGCCGCGGCTGATCTCTCCCTGCGCTTCGCGGGTGCCCGCCAGGTCGATGTTCGGCCAGGCGTCGCCGGTGAGCTTCACCTCCCCGGAGGAACCGGACGTGTCGGAGTCGGACGACCCACAGCCGGCGAGCGCGACCAGCGCCACCACCAATAACAGCGCAGCCCACACCCGTTTCGAACCTGACCCTGACGACATCCTCTGCTCCTCCCTAATCGAGTAATAGAGACTTGTCCTGCATCTTCGCCGAATTCGCGGCGACAGGTACTTCAAGTTCCTCCAGGAGCGGTTGCAGCACCCGGTTGGCGAGCAGTCCGAGGCTGCCGAGATTGGCGAAGCCGGGGCCCTGCCGCAGGCCGCCGAGGCCGGGGATGTGCAGTCGCGGCCGCACTCCTTCCAGTTCGAGGCCGCGGCCGATCGGCACCTCGGTCTGGGGAGCGTCATCCCAGAGCGGGCCGCACTGGGATTCGACCTCGTCGCGGACGGCGTCGGGAAAGAGGCCGCGGACCTGGCGCAGCAGGTCGAAGCCGGTGCAGTTGATGACGAAGTCGTAGCGCGTCGAGCGCATGCCCTCCGAGGGGCTCTCGAATTCGAGCAGGGCGCTCTCGCCGTCGTCGGCGAGGGAGACGTGGATGGCGCGGCCGGTGACGAAGGAGCACTGGTCGTCGTCGGCGAACCGCGGCAGCACGGTGGAGTCGAAGACGCCGCGGTCGCAGTGCTTGACGAAGTCCCGCCGGGTCTCGATGTCGAGGTGTTCCCAGCCGACGTTGTCGGGGTCGGCGAAGACGCGGTTCTCGAGGAAGCTCTCGCCGCGGCTCAGCGGCAGGGTCGGCGTGTAGATCGTCATCCGCGCCTGCGGCCGCAGCTCGCGGAGGAAGACGAGGGCGCTGAGGGCGCTCTCGCCGCCGCCGACGATCGCGATCTCCGCCGCCTCGTCCTCGGGCACGCGGGCGAATTCCTCGCGGCGGCTGTCGCAGTGGAAGACGCGCGACTCGACCTCGGGGTCGTGGGGGAAGTGGCGGTGCACGCCCGGTCCGGTGAGGACGAGGGCACGGCCGGTGTGGCGCTCGGGGTCCTCCGGGCGGCCGCGCTCTTCGACCTCGACCTGCCAGCGGTCGTGGCCCTCGGCGAGCGAGACCTCGGTCACCCGGCCGTCGTAGACGGTGACCCCGTTGCTCGCCCGCTCCAGCACCCAGCTGAGGTACTCGCCGTAGTCCTGGTGCAGGACCGAGGGCGAGCCGGAGTTGACCCAGGCGGCGTATTCGTGGCGTTCCATCGCGAAGCGCTGCCAGCTGAACGGCAAGAGCGCAGCGTCGATCTCGTCCCCCATCTCGCCGAACTGGCGCGAGCTCTGGTACGGGAAGCCGACGTCCTTGATCGGCGGGATCGCCAGCGGCTCCTCGCCCGAGGTCATCCCGTTGCGCCCCTTCCAGGAGGCGGCGGGCTCGGTTTTCTCGATCACGGTCATCGTGATCTCGCCCAGCCCGAGCGAGTTGATCGTGTGGACCTTGGCGGCGAGCGCGGCGGCCTTGGCGCCGGCGCCGACGATGAGGATGTCGCTGTCGCTCACGATCGCCTCCTCAGACGGGAGCCAGGGCCCGCGGCCCGGCCGGTTCGGTTTCCCTCGGTTCGGCGATCACCAGTCCCTTCTGGTCGGGACTGAAGGAGATCGCGCTTTTTCGGGCCCGCTCGCCGCTGTTCTCGACCGCGCGCAGCTCGGTCGTCTCCAGCACGATCCGCAGCACCCGCTTCATCTCCATTTCCGCGTAGCTGGCGGCAAGGCAGCGGCGGACGCCGCCGCCGAAGGGGATCCAGGTGTAGGTGCCGGGCTGCTTGCCGACGAAGCGCTCGGGCAGGAAGCGGTGGGCTTCGGGGTAGTGGCGCTCGTCGCGGTGGATCAGGTGGATGCAGGGGGCGACGATGGTTCCCGCCGGCAGGTCGTAGCCGCCGAGCCGCAGCGGCTCCAGCAGGGTGCGGACGACGACCGGGACCGGCGGGCGCAGCCGCAGCGTCTCCTTCACCACCGCATCCAGGTAGCTCCCGTCGCCGGCGATGATGTCTTCGCGCAGCAGCTCCAGCTTGTCGGGGTTGCGCAGCAGCCGCTCGAAGGTCCAGGCGAGCGTGCTCGAGGTCGGCCCGTCGGAGAGCAGCGTCACCAGTTCGTCGCGCAGGTCCTGGTCGGAGAGCGGCGAGCCGTCCTCGTACTCGGCTTGGACCAGCATCGAGACGACGCCCATCTCGCCCCCCTCGGGGTCGGCCTTGCGCCGCCGCACCTCCTCCATCACCGCCGCCTCGACCGCGCCCATCGATTCGCGGTAGCCCTGGCTGCGGGTCACCCAACCGGGACCGAAGGCGGCGAGCATCGCCAGGTTGCGCGGTTCGTTCATCCAGGTGGTCAGCTCCCGCAGCCGTTCCCGCAGCGGCTGCAGGCGCGGCTCCTGGGAGTCGGGCCCGAAGACCGCCCGCATGACCACGTCGAGGGTGACGTCCTGCATCCGCGGCCAGAGCACGAACGGCTCCCCCACCGGCCAGCGCGAGATCTCCTGCCGCGCCACCTCGCCCATCATCTCGGCGTCGGCCTGGACCGCTTTGCCGTGGAAGGAGGGCAGCATCAGCTTGCGCCGGGTCATGTGCTCCGGTTCTTCCAGCAGCATCACCGAGCGCGGGCCGAGCAGCGGCCCCAGCAGCGGGTTGGCGGTGGCGACGCCGACCGCCTGCCCCGCGGTGAAGACCTTTTTCACGTCGTCGGGGTCGGCAAGGAGCACCCAGTCGCCGTAGTGGCGGATGCGCAGGGTGAAGGTGTCGCCGTAGCGGCGGTGGCACTTCTCCAGCCAGGGCAGCGGCCGCTGCGTCCAGCCGACGGCCTGCAGGGCGCGGGGCATGCGCGGTCCGGGCGGCAGCTTGCTCATGCGGCGTCCCTCCTCCCGCTCCCGTTCTCGCTCGCCAGATCGTCCATCAGCTCGTCCTCGAGCCGGCAGGTGGTGTCGATCAGGAGGTCGAAGAGGTCGGAGCTGAACTGCTCCGGCAGGTTGTTTTCGGCGCCGCGGTCGAGGTAGCGCTGGCGGACGATCTTCACCCGCTCGGGCTGCATCATCGGGATCTCGTGCTCGCTCTTGTAAACCGCGACTTCGCGGCAGATCTCGAGCCGCTCGCCGAGCAGCTTCGCGATCTGGTCGTCGATCGAGTCGAGGCGGCGGCGGAACGGCTCCAGGCCGTTGTCGGCGCTCATCGCTCGTCGCCCCCCAGCAGGCCGGTGGCGAAGGCGTGGCTGCAGGCGGCAAGCTCGTCGAGGGCGTAGCCGCCCTCCTGGATCACGCAGATCGGCAGCCCGGAGCGGGCCAGCAGCCGCCCGACCTCGGCGAAGATCTCCGGCCGGAAGCTCCAGCCGCCGTGGGGGTCGCCGGCGACGGTGTCGTAGCCGAGCGAGACGACCAGGGCGCGGGCGATCTCGGAGAGGTCGTGGATCGAGTGCGCCACCTCCGTCAGGTAAGTGTCTTCGTCGGGAGCGTCGACGAAGGCGACCGCGCGTTCGCCCGCCAGCCGCGGCAGCGGCGTCCCCGGCGGCAGGTTGGTCACCGGCGCCGCGTGCAGCGAGTGCAGGGCGGCGACGGGGCCCATCCGCTCGATCAGAGCCGAGGTCCCGTTCGGGTAGTGGAGGTCGAGATCGATGATCCCGATCGGCTTCAGGCCGCCGTCGGAGAGGCGCCGCACCGCCGCGGCGGCGTTGTTGAGGTAGCAGTAGCCGGCGTGGAAGGCCGGTCCGGCGTGGTGCCCGGGCGGCCGGCAGACCGCGTAGGTGAAGCGGGCGCCTTCGAGCAGCCGCTCGGCGGCGGTGATCGAGGTGCGGATGCCCTCCAGCGCGGCGGCGACGAGCGCCTTGTTGACCGGGATGTCGGGCTCTAGGCCCGGCGGGGCGAAGTCCGGCATCACCACCGGCTCGGAGGACGAGATCTCGCCCAGCACCCGCAGGTACTCGGCCTCGTGCAGGCCCGCCAGCGTGCTCTCCACCTCCTCGTCGGGGGCGTCGGCGGCGACCGGGCGCACCCGCGAGTGGCGGATCAATCCCGCCCGCAGCTCGACCAGGCGCCGGTTGCTGTCCTGGCCTTCGATCAGCCGTTCGCCTTCGCGCACCCAGAAGGCAGCGTCCCCGCTCCCCTGGCGCTGCTCGATCATCAGCAGCTCAACCGTCATCGAGCAGCCTCCGCATCCGCGGCCCGAGGTGCTCGAAGCCGTTGCGGCGGTAGAAGGACTCGGTCGAAGCGATCGCCGCGAAGGTCTCGCGCGGGAGGCCGACCTCGAGTCGGCCCACGCCGCGCGCTCGCGCCTGGGACGCGATCGCCTCGACCAGTTCCGCCCCGACTCCGCGACTGCGCCAGTCCTCGTCGACCCAGAGATCCTGGATCGTCGCGTAGACGCCGGGAACGTGGATTGCCCGCTGCCAGCTGGCGCTCAAGACGCCGACGACCTTCTCGCCGGCCTCCGCGATCAGCACCGAGCCCCCCGCTGGATCGTCCAGCAGGGCGCGGACCTCAGTTTCAAGCTCAGAGCGCTCGGGGCAGCGGCCGCCGAGCTCGACGAGGAGGGCTTCGACCGCGGTCGCGACCGCTTCCGCGTCGGCTGCCCCCGCCTCCCGAACCGTGCTCTCGGTCGCCACCGGCTCGGTCACGCCGCCTCCGCATGCCGGGCGACCGGCTCCAGCTCGACGCTCCAAGCCTCGCCGGGGGCGTCGCTGCCGGTGACGGTCCTCGCGATCGCCGCCATCGGCGCCCGCGCCTTGAGCAGGATCTCGTCGAACTCCTCCTGCGGGTCGGACTGCATGACGATCGCGCCGCCGGCGCCGATCGTCGTCCGTCCCGGCCGCATCACGATCGTGCGGATGACGATGTTGAGGTCGGTCGAGCCGTCGGCGCCGAAGTAGCCGATCGAGCCCGAGTAGACCCCGCGCGCCTCGTCCTCGAGGTCGTCGATGATCTCCATCGTCCGCTCCTTCGGAGCGCCGGTCATCGAGCCGCCGGGGAAGGTGGCGCGGACGCAGTCGACCGAGCTGTGCTCGGCGTCGAGGTGGCCGACGATGGTCGAGACCATTTGGTGCACGGTCGCGTAGGGCTCGATCACCATCAGGTCCGGGACCTTGACGCTCTCGACGTCGCAGACGACCCCGAGGTCGTTGCGCAGCAGGTCGACGATCATCAGGTGCTCGGCATAAGTCTTTTCGTCTTCTTCCAGCCCCTTGCGGCGCGCCTCGTCCTCGACCGGGTCGTCGACGCGGGAGATCGTCCCCTTGATCGGCCGCGCCATCACCTGGCGCTGGCGGTCGACCGAGAGGAAGCGCTCGGGCGAGGAGCTGACGATCGCGTTCTCGCCGAAGTGGAGGAAGGCGGCGAACGGCGAGGGGTTGCTGCGGCGCAGCTGCCGGTAGAGCTCGAACGGCTCCGGGCTGGCGTCGGTCGAGAACTGGTCGGTGAGGCAGACCTCGTACGACTCGCCGGCCAGCAGTTCGGCCTGCGATTTGGCGATGTCGGCGAGGTAGCGCTCGCGGCCGCGGCCGGAGTGGAAGCTGACGTGGCCGCCCGGGTCCATCGGCGGCGCCAGCGGCCGCTCCGGCGGCGTCGTCGCGATCGCGCCGGCGATCAGGTCTTCGGCGGCGTCGAGCCAGAGCTCGGTCTCCGGGTCCTCGCCGCGGCAGAGGGCGAAGATGTAGGTCTTGTCCTTGGTGTGGTCGACGGCGACGACGCGGTTGGCAAGCATCAGCGCCGCGTCGGGCAGGTCGGAGCTGTGGACGTTGGGGGAGCCGCAGTCGGCCTTCAGCTCGTAGCCGAGGTAGCCGACGTAGCCGCCGACGAGGCCGCGCTCGACGCCCTCGGGGGGATCGATCTTGATCCGCTCCAGCTCCTTCTGCAGGTAGTCGAAGATCGACTTGTGCTCGACGGTCTCGACGCCGCTGCGGTTGACCGTGACCTCGCCCGTGTCGACGTCGTAGGAGACGAAGCAGCGATCGGCCCCGGCGGTGGTGCCCATGTAGGAGCACTGGGCGAGCCAGGTCGGGGCGTCGGCGCTGTCGAGCCAGAAGGAGGGGTCGTGCTCGGCGAAGAGCCGTTCGTAGACGTACTCGGTCGGCGCCTGCCCCTCCAGCGTCCGCATCCGCAGCTCCAGCTCGCCGGCCTTCTCCTCGCTGGGAGTCGCCGGGACGGGCTTGCGCGGGCGGGGGGCGATCATCGCCCTGCCGGCGGGGCGGGTGGCCGGACGCTGGTGGCTCGCCGCCATCTCGAAGAAATTCTGGGCGATCTTCAGCCCGTACTCGGTGGAGATCGACTCGGGGTGAAACTGGACGCCCCAGATCGGCCGCTTGGTGTGCTCGACCCCCATCACGACGCCGTCGTCGGACCAGGCGACCACGTGCCCTTCCGGACCGGGCGGGCTGGTGATCGCGAGCGAGTGGTAGCGGACCACCGAGAAGCCCTGCGGGACGTCCTTGAACAGGCCCTTGCCTTCGTGCATGACCCGGCTGAGGCGGCCGTGCATCGCCATCGGGGCGCGGTTGACGGTCCCCCGCAGGAGGTTGCCGATCCCCTGGTGCCCGAGGCAGATGCCGAAGACCGGGACTTCGCTGTGGCGGAGGATGTCGCGGCAGACGCCGAAGTCGTGCCAGCGGGACGGGTGCCCGGGACCGGGCGAGAGCACGATCGCGTCGAAGTCCATCCTTGTCAGCACCCGCCAGGAAACCGCGTCGTTGTTGACGACCATCGGCTCCTCGCCCGAGGCCGCAGCCAGCAGGTGGAAGACGTTGTAGGTGTAGGAATCGTGGTTGTCGACCAAAAGCGTTTTCACGTCAGGCTCCCTCTAGTCCCAGGCCCCGCAGGCCCTGCTCGAGCACCGGCTGGACGACCGCCTCGACCTCCGGTGCCCGCTCGTCTTCCCGATACCAGCGCGCGAAGTGGGAGAGGTACTTGGAGAGCGGGGCGACGTCGAACTCATCGACGGCGCTGCGCAGGTGCACCCGGTAGTGCTCGGACTGGACGACCGCGAAGCGGTAGTCGGGGTCGTCCGCCGGCCTCTCTCCTTGGATCTCCGTGGAAGCGTGGTGGGCCTGGGCGAGCGCCAGGTCCCAGCCGAGGCTCCCTTTCCCCTCGCGCAGAAGCTTTTCGTTGCCGAACTCGACCTGCTTGGTCGTCGGCTGCAGGAGGAAGTAGCCGAGCGCGACCTGGGCCGGCACCGTCTCCGGGTGCGGGTGGCGCGCCATCTCCCGCGCCAGCTCCGGGTTCCTCGCCAGCTCTTCCTCCAGCCACTCGACCAGGTCGTCGACGAGCTCGGCGTTTTTCTTGCTCGAGCTGATCGATTCGTTCCCCCGCGCGACCATGCCGTGGAAGATGTCGTAGGTCGGCGGCCCTCCCCCGCGGGAGCTGCCGTTGCCGTTGCCGTTCTGCAGCCCCATCTCGTCGATCAGCTTGCGACGGCAGGTGACGTGGGCGACCCACTCGTTGCCGCAGACCTGCATCGAGATCACGTCGTCGAGTTCGTCGGCGGCGGCCCAGTAGGCGAGGGCGCGCATGTGCTGGGTCGGGAGGCCGTCGGAGCGGACCAGCGGCATCTCTTCCAGCTCCTCGCGTTCGGTCTCGTACATGACCATGTCGTCGCCCCAGCGCTTGGTCAGGGTGCCGTCGGCGAGGCCCTGGTTCATGAACTCGGCGACCTCGGGCAGGTAGTCGGACTCGAAGATCACCTTGTCGAAGGCGATGCCGAGGCGGGCCAGGGTCTTGCGCTGGCCGGAGATCACCCAGGAGCGCGTCTTCGACCACAGTTCGAGCGCCTTCTGGTCGCCGGCGAGGACCCGCATCATCATCTCGTCGGCTTTGTCGTTGTACTGCGTCGACTCGCGCGCGACCGAGTCCTCGGCGCCGTCGTCGCCCGCTCCGCCGTTGCGGCTGGCGGTGACGTAGTCGGCGTAGCAGAAGCCGACGAAGTGGTCGCTCTTCTCGTCGGCGTCGGGGCCGGCGTCCTCGCCGGCGCGGGTGGCGACCCCGGCCATCGCCTCTCCCATGCTGCGGCCGACGTCGCAGATCAGGCTGCGGTTCTCGACCTCCGCCCCCGCCTGCTTCAGCGCCCCGGCGATCGCGTTGCCGACGGCGAGGTTGCGGAGGTGGCCGATGTGCAGCGCCTTGGTCGTGTTGGCGCCCCAGAAGTAGACGGCGTAGCGGTTCTCGGCGGCCATGTCGGTGAACTCGTCGCCGGAGCCGGAGCTGATCGCCTCCCCCTGCGCTTCGATCCACTCGTCGGCGAGCTTGAGGGTCGGCTGCCTGCCCTCGCGGGAGATGGAGTCGACCCAGGGCTCGGCCTCGATCCGGTCGAGCGCCTCCAGCGCCCCGCTGTCCTCCCGCCAGTCGGCGCCCTTCGGGAGCCGCGGGATCAGCATCAGGTCGAACTCGGGCTCGGGCCGGTACGGCGCCCGCGCCGCCCAGAGAGCGTTGCCGCCCTCTCCTGCGGCCGCCTTCTCAAAGCTGTTGAAGATGTTCTCGCCCATAGCCGTGATTTCGAACGTGGATTGCTTCGAATTTCTGTTCGAAATGCACCCGCCGGGGCTCGAACCCGGATCTTCGGCTTACAACGCCGACCCTTTAACCGATTAAGGCACAGGTGCTAGCTATGTTCCCTGCCCCTGAGCGATTTCCCTGATTGCTCAAGCGCGGCGGCAGCATAACGGCATCTTTGACTCCCGTCAAATATTTTGATCAATCTGCTGGAAAGAACGGGTATTGGGGTTCGGCGCAGCCACCCCAAGGTTGCTTCTCACCGCCCCCCGCTGTCTCCGGACCGGGGGGCGGTCGAGTACTTGGCCTCGAGGTCCTCGGCCAGCGCCGCCAGATGGGGCAGCGGCACCCGCAGCCCGACGGCGATCCGGCGCACGTTGCCCCAGGTGGGATTGACGCGGCCGGACTCCATGTGCGAGATCCAGGTCGGATGGATGTCAGCGCGCAACCCAAGCGCTTCCTGGCTCAGGTGAACCTCCCTGCGTAGCTGGCGAATTGCCTTGCCGAGGCCGATCTGTGGTTCTTCGCGCCGCGGCATCTACGGAAGGGAATTCGCCTCCCGCCCCCACGTCCATAGAGGTCGGCTGAAGTCATGTGGGTGCCACGGGCGAGGACCCAGTTTCAGGGGGCGGTCTCTCGCGATCGTGAACACGAACATATGTTCGCATACTCTGTTCGCATGCGATATGGCACATCAGCCGCAAAGCTAGTCGTCCCCTTCGAAGGAAGTCGGTTCTCCGGCTTCGGCGTAGGCCGCTTCCAGCTCTTCGCGCACCTCC
Source organism: Solirubrobacterales bacterium (assembly GCA_035765335.1). Classification (GTDB taxonomy): domain Bacteria; phylum Actinomycetota; class Thermoleophilia; order Solirubrobacterales; family 70-9; genus VAYN01. The sequence goes on along the minus strand of DASTXV010000042.1, from coordinate 22,847 downwards.
CCTTCCTGGTTGGGGATTTCAAGGCGGCGTTCGAGGATCGGGATCGCGTCGTTGGGGCGGCCGCTGAGCCGCAGGGCGTTGCCGAGGTTGAAGAGCGCGTAGGCGTAGTTGAGGTCTTCGGTCCCCTCGGGGAAGGACGCGACCGCTTCTTCGAGGACCGGCACGGCCGCTTCCGGTTCGCCCGCCTGGATCAGCGCGAAGCCTTCTTCGTTGAGAGAGGCGCCCCGAGCCGGATCGGTGCCTTCGGATTCGGGCGGTGGGGCTTCGCTTTCTTCGGGTGCGGTGGAGGTTTCGGCCGGTTCCTCTGGTTCCTCGGCCGGTTCTTCGGACTTGGGCTCGACGGAGGCGGTCGGTTGACTCCGCTCGCCTTTCTGGCCGTTGGCCTGCGCCGCCCGCTCGCCCGCACCTCCGCCAGGGTCGTCACCGCCGCTGAGGGCGACCGCGGCGACGACCACGAGGACGGCGAGCAGGCCGAGGATCGCGGCGATGGCCGTTCTGCGGCTGCCGCTTGAACCGGCCCGCGCAGGTGGATCGGGTGGAGGGGATGGAGGAGGCGGAGGCGCGAGCACCGCGGTCGGCTCTTCCACTGACCTTTCCGGCCGTTCAAGTCGCTCGAGGGCGTGCCGGGCCGAGAGCGGTCGGTCGCGCGGGTCTTTGCTGGTCATCTCGCCGATCAGGAACCCCAGCGCCCGTGAGCAGGGACCCTGGCACGACTGCAGCACCAGCCCGCAGGAGTAGAGGTCAGAGCGCTCGGTCGCCGGCTGCCCTTCCATCACCTCCGGCGCCGCGTAGCGCTCGGTGCCGAGGACGAGGCCGGTGCTGGTCAGCGCGGTCGCGTCCCGCGGCAGGGCGATGCCGAAGTCGATCAGCTTCGCGGTCCCGTCGGGTTCGATGATGATGTTGCCCGGCTTGATGTCGCGGTGGAGGATTCCCACCTCGTGGATGTGGGCGACCGCGTCGAGCAATTCTCGCGCCAGTTTGTCGCGGTCGATCCGCTCCCCCCGCTCCGTCCGCGCCGCCAGGCTCTCCCCCGGCACGAACTGCATCACCAGGTAGGGCCGCTCCCCTTCTTCGGAGAAGTCGTAGACGCCGACCAGGTTGGGGTGCGAGAGCCCCGCCGCGGTCCGCGCCTCGCGGCGAAAGCGCTCGACGAAGCCGGGATCGGAGGCGATCGTGTCCGAGAGCACCTTCACCGCCACCGGCCGCTCCAGCACCTCGTCGTGGCCGAGCCAGACGGCGGCCATGCCGCCGCGGCCGAGCGTGCGCTCGAGCCGGTAGCGGTCCTTCAACAGCTCTCCGGTGCCAATCGTGCCGGGCACCTGCTTCCCCTACCCGGTTGGCGGAAATTCCTGCGGATCTATCCCGCCAGAGCGCCGTAGCGCTCGCCGGCGGCGGCCCGCGCCGCCGGGTGCAGGCGGACCGCGTCCAGCCAGAACCGCGACCCGACCCGCAGCTGCAGCAGGGCCGAGCGCAGCAGCGCCTCGCGACCGGGGTCCCAGCCGAAGCCGAAGAGGCGGCGGATCTCCGGCGGGAGCAGCCCGACCGAGATCAGCTTCACCGTCTCGGTGACGGGGGTGACGGCGAGGCGCAGCCAGCCCGAGTAGGGCGGCTCGAGGATCATCTGCACCGCCACATCGCGGCGCTCGTCCGAGATCCAGAGGCTGCCGTCGCCGAGGCGGCCCTGGACGTAGTCCTTGAGGTCCGCATGGGTGGCCGGCATCGAGCCCGGCGGCAGGCCGAGCAGCTCGCCGACCCGCCGGTACTCGCTCCAGTAGCGCTCCCGCTCGGTGGACTTGAGGGCGCCGAAGATGCGCTCGTAGTAGACGAGCGCCGAGTCGGCCAGGGTGGCGAGCACCCAAAGCCCGAGCTCGGGGTCGGTCGCGTCGTATGGCGTTCCCTTCGGGATCGGCCCGTAGTCGGCGGGGGTCTCTCCCCTCACCCGGCGGTGCATGGCGCGGACGATGCGGCCGGTCCTCTCCGCCTCCTCCCCACTGCCGAAGTAGATCCGGGACATCCGCTCGTCGGTGCGCAGGAGGCGGGCCTGGGGGTCGTCGAAGATGACCGAGTGACGCTCGAACCCAACCACCGCCAGCGGGTCGCAGGCCTGCATCAACAGCGCCCGCACTCCCGAGAAGAGGACCAGCCGCTCCCGGTGCAGCCGGCGGACCATCGAGTCGGCGGCGAAGAAGCCGTCCACCTCCTCCGCCTGCGGCGCCCGCCCCTGCGGCAGGCCGGGAAGCAGCGCGAGCATGTCGGTGGGTTTGAGCATCCCTGAGAAGGTAGCCATCCGGGAACTCCGCCTAAGCTCAGGACATGGATCTGTTCCTCCTTCTGCTGCCCGCGATACTCCTCATCGCCCTGATCGCAGTCCTCGCAGTCCTCGCCGAGCGCAGCCAGGACCGCCAGGAGGGAAGCAAGTTGCGCCGCGGTCAAAAAGAACGCAACGCCGCTGGACGCGTGCTGGAGAAATACTTCCGCTGGTAATCGCGGCCCGTGAGGTCGCTGTTATCGGGGAGACAGGATTTGAACCTGCGACCGCTCGGCCCCCAGCCGAGTGCGCTACCAGACTGCGCCACTCCCCGTGGGGTCTTCATTTTGACGGATCGGCGGGCGCGGTGCCTATGGGAACGTCTGTTCGCGTCTATATGTTGCGCCTATGAGGCGGTGCGGGCGCTGCAAGACGGAGAATCCGGTGGGCGAATTCGCCTGGCGGCGGCGCGCGCGAGGGCAGCGGGACAACTACTGCCGGCCCTGTCGATCGGCTTACCATCGGGAGCACTACCTAGCCAACAAAGAGCGCTACATCGCTTTGGCCGGCCAGCGCAAGAAAGCGCTGATCGAAGAGCGGATGCAGTACCTCGTCGCCTTCCTGCGCGAGCACCCTTGCGTCGACTGCGGAGAGGGCGATCCGATCGTCCTCGAGTTCGACCACCTGCGGGACAAGAAGTTCTCGATCTCAGAGGGCCTGCAGGGGCGGCGCTGGCAGGACGTGCTCGACGAGATTGCAAAGTGCGACGTGGTTTGTGCAAACTGTCATCGGCGCCGCACCGCGAAGCGGGGTGGCTTCATTCGCGCGGCGGTAGCTCAATGGTAGAGCCCCAGTCTTCCAAACTGGCGACGCGGGTTCGATTCCCGTCCGCCGCTTCATCTCACCCAACGAATCGGGCGTTTAGGGGCCGCCTGGCGCTGCCGATCAAGAGGAACTGATGCTCGCTGCTGGACCAAGACATGGGGCCGTTGGCCGCTGGCTGCTCGTGCTGCTGGCGCTCGCGCTCGGCCTCGCCGCCTGCGGCGACTCCGACGACGCCACCACCGCCTCGAACAAAGACCCCGCCTCGGGATCGCGTTACGTCGACTGGCCGCTATTCGGGCGCATCCCGGAGCGCACCCACTATCTGCCGGCGAAGGCGGAGGCGCTCGACCCGCCGCTGAAGCAGGCCTGGTCGGTCAACACCCACGCGCTGATCGAGTTCCCGCCGGCGATCAACGACGGGGTCGCCTACGTGATCAACAAGTACGGCAACGGCAAAGCGGTGCGATTGGCGGACCGCAAGGTGCTGTGGGAAATCAACATCCGCCCCAGCGACAAGGGCAAGCCGAACTTCGTCACCGCCCCTGTCTACTACGACGGCGTCGTCTACGGGGCCTTCCTCACCGGCCACCTCGCCGCCGGCGACGCCGAGACCGGGAAGAAAGTCTGGGTCCGCAAGCTCGACGCCCACCTCGAATCCTCGCCGCTGGCGATCGACGGGACGCTCTACCTCGGCACCGACACCACCGACCTGGTCGCGTTGCGCGCCTCCGACGGCAAGACGCGCTGGAAGTTCAACGCCCCGGGTGCGATCAAAGCCAGCCCCAGCTATCACGACGGCAAGGTCTTCTTCGCCGACTACCAGAGCTCGATGTTCGCCCTCGACGCGAAGACGGGCAAGCTGGCCTGGCGCAGCAACACCAGCAAGGTCCCGCCCTACGGGCGCGGCGGCTTCTTCTCCTCCCCCGCGATCGCCCTCGGCAACGTCTACGCCGCTCGCGACGACGGCACCGTCTACGCCTTCGACGAGAAGACCGGCAAGGTCGAGTGGTCGTTCGACACCGGCGACTACGTCTACGGCTCGCCGGCCGTCGCCCAGGTCCCGGGCACCCCGCCCACCGTCTACATCGGCGCCGAAAACGGTCGCTTCTTCGCACTTGACGCCCGCACCGGCAAGGTGCGCTGGCGCTACGACGTCGGCGGCCCGATCCCCGGCACCGCGGTGGTGATCGGCCACACGGTCTACACCTCCAGTTTCGAAACCGAAGAAACCGTCGGCCTCGACGTCCACACCCACAAGCCGACCTTCCGCCTGAAGGAGTCCGGCTACACGCCGATGATCTCCGACGGCAGGCGTCTCTACCTGATCGGCTACTACGACCTGATCGGGCTCGAACCGCGCCAGCGCTGACCCATCAGGGGATCGGGCTGTGGGCGTGGCTCGCGTCGAGCTCGAAGATGCGGAAGTCGGTCCCGAGCACCGGCTGGGAGACGTTGTGGACCGGGGTCTCGCCGATCGTCCCGTCGGGCGAGCCGGCGTGGGCGTGGCCGTGGAGGACGAGGTCGGGGCCGTGCTCGAGGATCGGCGCCGCCAGCCGGTCTGAGCCGAGGAAGACCCAGATCTCCCGCGGCTCCCCCTCGAGCGTCTCTTCCGCCGGCGAGTAGTGGAGGAGGACGATCCGCAGCGGGCAGGTCGCGACCTCGCGCAGGCCCTCGTCGAGCGCCTGCACTTCCGCCGTCGCCTCCGCGTAGACCGCGCGCAGCGAGGGCTCGCCGAAGTCGGGAAGGTGCCGCGGCGCGAAGCCGCCGACGAAGCCCTTGAGGCCGACGATTCCGACCTCGACCCCGCCGGCCTGGCAGACGGCGGTGCCGCGGTCGAGCATGTGCACGCCCCCCTCCTCCAGCCGCCGCAGGATCGCCCCGGCTTCGTCGTTGTGCCAGTCGTGGTTGCCGAGCACGGCGTAGACCGGCGCCGCGGTCGCGGCGGCTGCCTCGCAGAGGATTTCCGCCTCGTCGAGGTGGCCGTGGCTGGTCAGGTCGCCGGCAACGAGGACGAGGTCGACGTCGTCGTCGAGCGCGGCGAAGGAGGCGACGACCGCCTCACGGTTGGAGTCGCGGCAGTGGATGTCGCCGGTGGCGGCCACGCGCAGCCGCTCCGATCCAGTAGATGAAGCCACCTCGCTTCCCTACCCGCCTGCGGCGGCGTTTATCGGGGCCCCGGACGGGGCAGCGAAAGGGGGCATGGCAGAGGGACTGGGCAAGAGCGAGGTCGCCGCAGAGCTGACCGACAGCCTCAAGCGGGCGGCCGCGGCGCTGCAGGAGCAGGGCATCCCCTTCCTGCTCGGCGGCGGGCTCGGCTGCTGGGCGCGCGGCGGCCCCCCTTCCAGCAACGACATCGACCTGATGCTCAAGCGCGAGGACGCCGAGCGGGCACAGGAAGCCCTGGCCGAGGCGGGGATGCGGCCGGAGGACCCGCCGGAGCATTGGCTGCTGAAGGCCTGGGACGGCGACATCCTCGTCGACCTGATCTTCGAACCCTCGGGGATGCGGATCGACGACGAGGTGATCGCCCGCGGCGAGGAGCTCAGCGTGATGGCGATGCACATGCGGGTGATGGATCTCGACGACATCCTCATCACCAAGCTGCACGCCCTCGACGAGCACAGCGCCGACTACCGCGACCTGATCCTCATCACCCGCTCCCTGCGCGAGCAGATCGGCTGGACGCGGCTGCGCGAGGCGACCGCCTCCAGCCCCTTCGCGGTCGCCTTCTTCGCCCTCGCCGACGGGCTCGAGATCTGCCCGGCAGTGCGGCAATAGCGACTGCGGCCGAGAGCCAAGCCGGCGAAGGTCGCATACGCCTGAAATGATGCGGCAATGGTCAGGCTTGAACGAGCGGGAAGCACCCATCGCCTGGGCTGGGCCGGGCTTCTCGCGTCCCTGCTGGTTGCCCTCTGCGTCGCACCGGCAACCGCCTCCGCCCCGCTCCGTGCCGACTTTCACAACTGCGGCGACATTCCTCCCCTCAGCAGCTGGGACATTCGCGCCAAGCGCGTCGGCTGCACGAAGGCAAAGCAGGTAGTCCGTCGCTTTGTGGAAACGAAGGGCAGCAATGACGTATCCACCCAGGATGTCCTCGGCTTCCGCTGCAAGACCTCCGGCAGCTACTACGACGGTGCCTACTACCGCTGCACCGCCAGCGGCCGCCGCGTTATCCGCTTCACCAGAGGCGTCTGAGCCATAGCCAAGCGTTAGGTCAGCCGCGCCTGCAGCTCGATTTCCGGGACGCCGGCGAGCGCCCGCGAGACCACGCACCCCGCCTTGGCCTTCTGCGCGTAGGCCTCGAACGCCTCCGCGTCGATCCCCGGCACCGAGCCCTCCACCTCGAGGTCGATCCGGGCGATCGTCGGCACCCCGTCGACGTTCCGCAACTGCACCTTGGCCTGCGTCCGCAGCGACTCCGGCGCATGCCCGTCTTCGCCGATGATCAGGGAGAGCGCCATCGAAAAGCACCCCGCATGCGCCGCCGCGAGCAGCTCCTCCGGGTTCGTCCCCTCCCCCTCCTCGAACCGCGAGGAGAACGAGTAGGCACCTTCGAAGACGCCGTCACCAACCTTGACGGTCCCGCTCCCGCCTTTGAGATCGCCCCTCCACTCCGCGCTGCCGTTCCTGGTCGCCATGCCGCTCCTTCCGTCGAGGTTGAGTCGAAGCTACCCGATGGGCGAGCGCAGGAACCGAAGACGGGGCACCTAGGACTCGAACCTAGAATCGCCGGTTTTGGAGACCGGTGCCTTAGCCAGTTTGGCCAGTGCCCCAGGGGTCTGATCGTAGACGAGGGCGGGGCGCTCCGGAAGTGCGGGCGGAGGGATTTGAACCCCCACGGGCCTTAGCCCACCAGGACCTAAACCTGGCGCGTCTGCCGTTCCGCCACGCCCGCCTGCCTGCAGTCTAAATCCGTTGTCGATCCGGAGTAATCATTAGAGTCGAACATACGTTCCCATGCGCTCTCATCGAGAACTTCAACGAGTTCAACGTCTTATCTCTCGCGGGATGAAGGATGGAGAGATCGAACGTCATAGGGGGTTCCTCGGCGGACGGTGAGCGACTGGCGTCGAGGCAACAACTTGATTCGCAGCCGCTTTGAAGTTGGGAGCCACCGATGCATGGAGACCCACGATTTTTCCGCTCTCCCTGAGAGTCAGTACGCCTACCTGCTCGGGCTTTACCTCGGAGACGGCTGCATCTCCAAAGCCAAGCGGGGCGTCTATTGCCTTCGAATAACGCTTGATGCCAAATATCCCCAGATCATCTCCGAGTGCCAAGGAGCCTTGACGCTCTCTTTCCCGAGAAGAGAGCGCACGCCGGACGGCGCCGCAAATCACGATGCGTGGATGTCTCGATGTGGTCCAAGCACTGGCCGTGTCTGATCCCCCAACATGGAGCCGGCCCCAAGCACCGGCGCGCCATCCGCCTCACTCCATGGCAATCGGAGCTGATCGAGAGGCAGCGACAAATGCTTCTTCGAGGCTTGATCCACAGCGACGGCTGTCGAATTGTGGCCACCGAACGATCAGGAACTCGCCTGAGGCAATCACCGCGATACAGCTTCAGCAACCGATCGGAGGACATCAAGCGGCCTTTCTGCGAGTGCTGCGATGCCCTCGGCATCAGATGGACCCGGCCAAGTGATACCCAGATTGCGATCTACAGAAAGACCTCGGTCGCGATCCTCGATGAGTTCGTCGGGCCAAAGGCTTAACCCCCAGCCAATGCCGCGTCGCCGACAGATTCTATGATCGGGCCGTGGCTGTAGGAGAGGTGAGGCCGGGATACGAACTCTGGCGCCCGAATCGGGAAAAGGCGAGTTCGGTTACGACCAAGTTCGTGGTCGTGCTGCTGCTGGCCGCCACCGCGGTGGTCGCGGCGCTGATCACGATCGGCGGCTGGTCGCTGCTGAAGGGCGGCAGCGGGATGGGAATCGTCTGCGCGATCTACGCGATCCTCTACGCCTTCTTCGCCTACCTGGTGGCGCGCTGGAACCGCGGCATCCTGCCGGTGGCGGCGGCGCTCTCGATGATCCTGGCGATCTTCTGCGCGGTCGGGGCCGAAAGCTGGTTCAACCGCGACCGCGCCGGCTTCGACGAGGCGCTGATCCCCTCCGCGGCGATCGGCCTGCTGGTGGTCATCCTCGGCCTCCTGCAGATCGTCCTCATCGCCGCCTCGCTCTACGCCTTCAACCAGGAGTGGCACGTCGAGGAGGAGCGCCCGATCGGCTCCGGCGAGGATTACGGCGCGGGCGCCACGCCCCAGCCGGCATAGCCGTCTCAGAAGGTGCTCCCCTATCGTTCCGGGGCAGGCCGGAGTGGCGGAACTGGCATACGCGATCGACTCAAAATCGATTGCCCTTGCGGGCTTGTGGGTTCGAATCCCACCTCCGGCACCTATAGACGCGGGACGTAGACTGGCGCCGTGAACGCCGCCGCGGGGGAGCTGCTCTGGGAGCCGTCGACCGAGCTGGTCGAGCGCTCGCGCCTCGTCGAATTCATGCGCTGGCTGGAGCGCGAGCGCGGGCTCACCTTCAGCGGCTACCCCGAGCTCTGGCAGTGGTCGGTCGACGACCTCGACGGCTTTTGGGACGCGATCTGGGACTTCTTCGGCGTCCAGGCCGACGGCGAGCGCGGTGCGGTCCTGGGTAGTCGCGAGATGCCCGGCGCCGAGTGGTTCCCCGGCACGCGGCTGAACTACGCCGAGCACGTCTTCGCCGGCAAGGACGACGGCGAGGTGGCGATCCTCCACGCCTCCGAGCTGCGCGAGCTGCAGGAGCTGAGCTGGGGCGAGCTGCGCCGCCAGGTCGCCGCGACCGCCGCGGGCCTGCGGCGGCTCGGGGTGCAGCGCGGCGATCGCGTCGTCGCGTATATGCCGAACATCCCCGAGGCGATCGTCGCCTTCCTCGCCACCGCCTCGATCGGCGCCGTCTGGTCGAGCTGCTCGCCCGACTTCGGCCCCGCCAGCGTGATCGATCGCTTCGCCCAGATCGAGCCCAAGGTCCTCTTCGCGGTCGACGGCTACCGCTACGGCGGCAAGGACTTCGACCGCCGCGAGACCGTCGCCCAGTTGCAGGAGGCGATGCCGAGCCTGGAGCGCACGGTGGTGCTGCCCTACCTCAACCCCGACCCGGACCTCTCGCCGCTGCGGGACGCGATCGTCTGGGAGGAGCTCCTGCAGCTCGGCGGTAACGACGAGCTGCGCTTTTCGCGCGTCCCTTTCGACCACCCGCTCTGGGTCCTCTACTCCTCCGGCACCACCGGGCTGCCGAAGGCGATCGTCCAGGGCCAGGGCGGGATCCTGCTCGAGCACCTGAAGAAACTCAACCTCCACATCGACGCCCACCCCGGCGACCGCCTTTTCTGGTTCACGACGACCGGTTGGATGATGTGGAACTTCCTCGTCTCCGGGCTGCTGACGAGGGCGGCGATCGTCCTCTATGACGGCAACCCCGGCCACCCCGACATGAGCACGCTCTGGGAGCTTGCCGCGCGGGCGGGGGTGACGATGTTCGGAACCAGCGCCGCCTACATCGGCGCCTGCATGAAGGCCGGGGTCGAGCCCGGCGCCGGCCGCGACCTCAGCGCCCTCAAGGCCGTGGGATCCACCGGCTCCCCCCTCTCCCCCGAGGGCTTCGACTGGATCTACGAGCACCTCGGCGCCGACACCTGGCTGTTCTCGACCAGCGGCGGCACCGACCTCTGCACCGCCTTCGTCGGCGGCGTCGTGACGCTGCCGGTCTACCGCGGCGAGATACAGGCGCGGGCGCTCGGGGCGGCGGTCGAGGCCTGGAACGACGAGGGCGAGCCGGTGGTCGAAGAGGTCGGCGAGCTGGTGGTGACCGAGCCGATGCCCTCGATGCCGATCTGCTTCTGGGGCGACGAGGACGGCAGCCGCTACCGCGAGAGCTACTTCGAGATGTTCCCCGGCGCCTGGCGCCACGGCGACTGGATCGAACTGACCCGACGCGGCACCGCGATCATCTACGGCCGCTCCGACTCGACGATCAACCGCGGCGGCATCCGCATGGGGACGAGCGAGATCTACCGCGCGGTGCTCTCGATCGACGCGATCGTCGACGCGCTGGTCGTCGATGTGCCACGGCCGGGCACCGACGGCTGGGTGCCGCTGTTCGTGGTGATGCGCGAGGGGGCCGAGCTGGACGAGGAGCTGCCGCGGGAGATCGCCCGGCGCGTGCGCGAGCAGTGCTCCCCCCGCCACGTCCCCGACGAGGTCTTCCAGATCGACGAGGTCCCGCGCACGCTCAGCGGCAAGGTGCTGGAGGTGCCGGTGAAGCGGATCCTGATGGGGACGCCGGTGGAGAAGGCAGCCAGCCGCGACTCGCTGGCCAACCCGGCCGCGCTCGACTACTTCGTCGCGATGGCGAAGCGGCTCGCGGTCTGAGCGAGGATCCCGACCACGTACTCGGGTTCGTAGCGCACCTGCTCGTGGGTGAAGCGGAGCTGGGTGAGGCCGGCGGCGGTGTGGGCCTGGTCGCGTTCTCGGTCCCGCGCCTGCTCGGCCGGCGTGCGGTGGTAGCGCAGCCCGTCGGTCTCGACGACCAGTCCCAGGTCCGGCCAGTAGAAGTCGACTTCGAACTCGTTCACCCACTGGCCCGTCAGCGGCACCGGCAGCCCGGCCCTGGCGGCGAGCGGCAGAAAGCGCCGTTCCAGCTCCTCTTTCGTGAGCCGAAAGGTGCGGCGATCGAGGATCTGGCGGAGCTGGGCGACGCCGGGTTCGCCGGTGCGCTGGTCCAAGGCTTTGCGTAGCGCCGGCGGGTTGGTGAGGTCGTATTTGTCCGCCTCGTTGATCATCCGCTCGATGCCACGCCGGTCGAGGCGAAGCGTCATGTCGATCAGAGTCTGGACGGGCGTGGTGATGGGGATGCCGAACTCGGTGGTGACGTCTCGCGGCTGAAGGGACGGACGCCGGTGAATACGCAGGCCGGGAACCTTTCGATGGGACTGGCTGGGTAAGGAGAGCTCTACGAGCTCGCGCTGCTCGTACCCGATGCGCCACAAGGCAGCTGCACTGGAATGACTGAGCACAGCGCCATCGCCGCAGGCAAGAACGGTCGCCATCCAGCGGCCGTACTTGTCAAGCGCCGGACGCCCGACGGCATAGACGCCACGATGGAGCGGGTACAGACGCCCAATCGAGACGCGGTGCTTGATCGCCTTCGCCGAGAAGCCAAGATCGAGAAGCTGCCTCCGCGCAATCACTCCGTGCTGCCGCTTCGCAAGCAACCAGGCAGCTTGCGATTGGCGAGTTGTGTCCCCCATAGGGGACCAAAGTCGCCAATCGCTCGAACTCACCCCCTACCCAGCCGGTTGTTCGCGGAGTTTGCGGGGGCTTAGACCATGCCGAGGCCGCCGCTGACGCCCAGGGTCTCGCCCGTGACGTAGCTGGCGTCGTCGGAGGCGAGGAAGGCGACTGCGGCGGCGACCTCCTCGGGTTGGCCGAGGCGGCCCATCTGGGTGGAGGAGCGCATCGTCTCGATCACCTTCTCGCCGATCTCGCCGAACTCCTTGGCGCCCATCAGCAGGGGGGTCTCGATCGGGCCGGGGGCGATCGCGTTGGCGGTGACGCCGTAACGGGCGGCCTCGCGGGCGATCGCCTTGGTGAAGCCGATCAGACCGGCTTTCGCGGCCGAGTAGGCGGCCGAGCCCTTGGAGCCGACGCGGCCCGCCTCGGAGGAGATGTTGACGATGCGGCCGTAGCCGCGCTCCTGCATCCCCGGCAGCGCCGCGTGGGTGAGGTTCATGGCGCCGCCGAGGTTGATGTCCAGCACCTGTTGCCACTGCTCCTGGCTGACGTAGACGAAGAAGCCGAAGTTGTCCATGCCGGCGTTGTTGACGAGGACGTCGAGCTCGCCGACGGCATCGACGGCCGCGCGCGCCGCCTCGAGGTCGGTGACGTCGAGCTCGACCGCGTGGCCGGCGACCTCGCCCGCCACCTTCTCCGCCCCCTCCAGGTTGATGTCGCCGACCCAGACCTCGGCGCCCTCGGCGGAGAGCCGGGCGGCGGTCGCGGCGCCGATGCCGCTGGCGCCGCCGGTCACCAATGCCTTGCGTCCCTCCAGCCTCATGCGGCCGGAGCATAGACTGCGCGCCCTTGGAACCGATCCCGATCATCGGCGGCACCGGCGCCCTCGGCGCGGGACTGGCGCGGCGCTGGGCCAAGGCCGGGGTCCCGATCGTGCTCGGCTCCCGCTCCGCCGAGCGGGCCGAGGAGGCGGCGGCGAAGGTCCGCGAGTCGGTCCCGGACGCCGACGTCACCGGGCTCGAGAACCCCGAGGCGGCGAGCAAGGGGCAGATCGTCTTCCTCACCGTCCCCTTCCGCGCCCAGTCGGAGAACCTCAACAACCTGCGCGAGGCGCTGCAGCCCGACCAGATCCTGGTCGACTGCACCGTCCCCCTCGCCGCCGCGGTCAGCGGCAAGGCCACCCGCTCGCTCGGCGTCTGGCAGGGCTCGGCCGCCCAGCAGGCGCAGGAGATGGTCCCCGACGGCGTCACCGTCGTCTCCACCTTCCACACCGTCGGCGCCCCCAACCTCGCCGACCTCGAGGAGGAGCTGGGCGAGGACATCCTCGTCTGCGGCGACAAGAAGGCCGACAAGGCGCGGGTGGCGCGGCTGATCGAGCTGATCCCGGGCCTGCGCGCCGTCAACGCCGGCGCCCTCGAGATGGCGCGGATCGTCGAGCAGCTGACCCCGATGCTGATCTCGGTCAACACCCGCTACAAGACCCACGCCGGGATCCGTCTCACCGGCCTCCCCGACGCCGACCACTGGGCCTAGCCGAGATGCGGGTCGCGCTCCTCGCCGGCGGCACCGGCGGCGCCAAACTCGCCGCGGGCATGCAGGAGGAGGTCGGCGGCGACCTCGCGGTGATCGCCAACACCGGCGACGATGTCGAGGCGCTGGGCGTCCACGTCTCCCCCGACCCCGACCTCGTCACCTACTGGCTCAGCGGCGAAATCGACGCCGAGCGCGGCTGGGGGATCAAAGACGACGCCTTCACCGTCTTCGAGCGACTGCAGCGGCTGGGCGCGCCGGAGTGGTTCGGCCTCTCCGACCGCGACCTCGCCGCCTGCCTCTACCGCCGCCAGTTCCTCGACGAGGGCGGCCGCCCCACCGACGCCCAGGCCCAGATCGCCCGCGGCCTCGGAGTCGAGGCGCGGGTGCTGCCGATGGCCGACACCCCGGTGCGGACGAAGGTGATCACCCCCGCCGGCCCCCGCGCCCTGCAGGAGTACCTGATCATCGACCGCGGCGAGCCGCCCGTCGAAGGGGTCGAACTGGAGGGGATCGAGGCGGCCGAGCCGACGCCCGAGGCGCTGGAGGCGATCCGCGTCGCCGAGGCGATCGTCCTCGGTCCCTCCAACCCGGTGATCAGCATCGGCCCGATCCTCGCCATCCCGGGCATGCGCGAGGCGATCGCCGCCTCCCCCGCCCCGGTCGTCGCCGTCAGCCCCTACGTCGCCGGCGCCGTCGTCAAGGGCCCGACCGACCGCTTCATGGAAGGGATCGGCCGCCCGACCACCGCCGCCGGCGTCGCCTCCCTCTACACCGGCCTGATCGACGCGATGGTCGTCGACGAGGGCGACCCCGACCCGCCGCCGGCCGAGATCCCGACCCTGGTGGCGCCGACCCTGATGGAGGGGGCGGCGGGGCGCGCGCGCCTGGCCCGGACCGTGCTCGACTACGCCGCTACCCTCGGCCCGAGTTGAACGCCACCGCCGTACTCCCTGTCAAGCGCTTCGAAGACGCCAAGCAGCGGCTCGCCGCCGGCATCGACGAGGACCGCCGCCGCGAGCTGGCCGGGGCGATGGTCGCCGACGTGCTGGAGGCGATCGGCGAGGCGCGGGCGATCGAGCGGCTGATCGTCGTCAGCGGCGACCCGCTCGCCCAGGAGCTCGCCAACGATGCCGGGGCCGAGATCGTGCCCGACCCCGAGGACGCCGGTCACGTCGCAGCCGCCCAGGCCGGGATCGCCCGGGCCGAAGTCGAGGGCGCCGAGCGGGTCGTCCTCCTCGCCGGCGACTGCCCGCTGCTCGACCCGCGCGAGCTCGACCGGCTGCTGACCGGCGTCCCCGGCAACTACGTCGGGATCGTCCCCGACCGCCACGGCAGCGGCACCAACGCCCTCCTGCTCAGCCCGCCGGACGCGATCGTCCCCGCCTTCGGCGAGGGCAGCCGCGAGCGCCACGTCGAGGCGGCGCGGGCGGCGGGGGTCCCGTTCGGGATCGAGGAGCTGCCGTCGATCGAACTCGACCTCGACACCCCCGCCGACGTGATCGCCCTGACCCGCGAGTTGGCAACCGGCCGCCGCGGCCGCGCCCGCCGCACCGCCAAGGCGCTGGGGATATGAGCCCAGAGCTTCGGGTCATCCCGGTCGAGGGGATGCCCGAGGTGGAAGAGGGAGCGAAGGTCGGCGAGCTGATCGCCGAACGGACGGAGCTTCAGGACGGCGACGTCGTCGTCATCTCGCAGAAGGTCGTCTCCAAGGCAGAGGGACAAGTGCGGCGGCTATCAGAGGTTCAGCCATCCGAGCAGGCACGCGAACTGGCGAACGAGCTGGGTAAGGAGGCGGCGCTCGTGGAGCTGGTCCTCTCCGAGAGCGCGGAGGTCCTGCGGGCCGAGCGCGACGCGCTGATCACCGAAACCCACCACGGCTTCGTCTGCGCCAACGCCGGCATCGACGCTTCGAACCTGCCCGACGACGGCACCGTCTGCCTCCTGCCTCAGGACCCCGATGCTTCGGCCCGAGTCATACGCACCGAACTAACGACCGCTGTAAAGGGGCCGGGGGTGAGGCTCGCCGGACCCTCCCCGCTGTTGTCCGCCGAGCCTCACCCCCGGCCCCCCCACATCGCCGTAGTCATCGCCGACAGCTTCGGCCGCGCCTGGCGCCTCGGACAGGCGGAGGTCGCAATCGGATGCGCCGGCCTTGCGCCGCTGGACGACTGGCGCGGCCGCACCGACGCGAGCGGCCGGGAGCTGAAAGCGACCGCGATCGCGATCGCCGATGAGGTGGCAGCGGCGGCCGATCTGGTGCGCAGTAAGGACTCAGGGGTGCCGGCCGCCGTGGTGCGCGGGCTGGGCCGTCATGTTTCGGCGGAGGACGGCCTCGGCGCCGCCGCCCTCCGCCGTCCCCCCGCCGAGGACCTGTTCCGCTAGTCCCGGTCTTTCCCCAGGGCGTCCTTGGCCTTGTCGGACGCCTTGTCGAGGCCGTCCTTGACCGCGCCGGTGGCCTTGTCGACCTTGCCTTCGCGCTTCAGGTCGTCGTCGCCGGTGAGGTCGCCCGCCGCCTCCTTGACCCTGCCCTTGGCGTCGTCCTTGTTGCGGATCTCGTCGCTCATGCATCCCTCCGTGGCTCGTTGGTTGCCGTGCAGATACCCGAAGCGGTTTCCGCTCAACCGGCGACGCGCAAGACCGCCGCGCCGCGGAAGCGCCCGGCGCGCAGGTCGTCGAGCGCCTGGTTCGCCTCCTCCAGCGGATAGACCTCGACCTCGGTCTCGACCGGGACCTGCGGCGCGACTGCCATGAACTCCTCGCCGTCGCGGCGGGTCAGATTGGCGACCGAGCCGAGCGTCCGCTCGCCCCAGAGCTCGGCGTAGGGGAAGGAGGGGATGTCGCTCATGTGGATGCCGGCGCTGATGATCCGCGCGCCCTTGGCGCTGGCCCGCAGCGCCGCCGTCATCAGCGCCCCGACCGGGGCGAAGACGATCGCCCCGTCGAGCTGCTCCGGTGGCGCCTCGTCCGAGGAGCCCGCCCACTCGGCCCCGAGCCCGCGCGCGAACGCCTGCGTCTCGGTGTCCCCCCCGCGGGTGAAGGCGAAGACCCGCCGGCCTTCGTGGACCGCGACCTGGCAGAGGATGTGGGCGGCGGCGCCGAACCCGTAGAAGCCGATCCGCTCGGCCTCGCCGACCAGGCGCAGCGCCCGGTACCCGATCAGTCCGGCGCAGAGCAGCGGCGCCGCCTGCAGGTCCGGGTAGCCGTCGGGGATCGGGAAGCAGTAGCGCGCGTCGGCGACCGCGGCCTCGGCATAGCCGCCGTCGATGTCGTAGCCGGTGAACCTGGCCCGGTCGCAGAGGTTCTCGCGGCCGCTGCGGCAATAACGGCACTCGCCGCAGGTCCAGCCCAGCCAGGGGACGCCGACCCGGTCGCCGGGCGCGAACCGCTCCACCCCCTCCCCCGCCTCGCGGACGACGCCGACGATCTGGTGCCCCGGCACCAGCGGCAGCTTCGGCTCGTTCAGGTCGCCGTCGAGGATGTGGAGGTCGGTGCGGCAGACGCCGCAGGCGCGGACGTCGAGCAGGACCTGGCCGGCGGCGGCCTCGGGCTCGGGCAGCTCAGCCGGCCGGAGCGGCTGCCGCTGCCTCTCGAGGACCATCGCTCTCATAGGTCTCGATGATCTCGTACAACGTCGTCCGCTGCGCAGGTTCGCGCCCCGCCGCCCGCGCCGCGGCGATCAGCTGCTCGGGCTCCAGCCGCACCCCGTGCTGGGAGCCGGCCATGCGGGAGATGTTCTCCTCCATCAGCGTCCCGCCGAGGTCGTTGACCCCCCAGCGCAGCGCCTCGGTCGCCCCCTCCAGCCCCATCTTCACCCAGCTCGCCTGCAGGTTGGGGACCGCGCGGCCGAGCGCCAACCGGAAGGCGGCGGTGTGCTTGAGGTTCTCCCGCATCGAGATCTCCTCGATCCCGTGCGCGCGCCCCAGCAGGGTGTTGAAGGGGATGAAGCTGAGCGGGACGAACTCGGTGATGCCGCCGGTGCGCTCCTGCAGGGAGCGGACGACGCGCATGTGCCGGGCCAGCTCGCGCGGCTCCTCGATGTGGCCGAACATCACCGTTGAGGTCGAGCGCAGGCCGGCGCGGTGGGAGGCTTCGATGATCTCCACCCAGCGGTCGGCCGGGAGCTTGTTCGGGGAGATCCGCTGCCGCACCCCGTCGTCGAGCACCTCGGCCGCCGTCCCCGGGGTCGAGCCGAGCCCGCACTCGAGCAGGTACTCGAAGACCTCCAGCGGCTCCTTGCCCGAACGCTCGCAGGCCCAGTTGATCTCCATCGGCGAGTAGGCGTGCAGGTGCAGCTGCGGCGCCACCTGCTTCGCCAGCCGCAGCCAGCGTCCGTACTCCTCCAGGGTCAGGTCGGGATGAATGCCGCCCTGCATGCAGAGCTCGGTCGCCCCGAACGCGACCGCCTCCTCCACCCGCGCCGCGAAGTCCTCCTCTGAGACTTCGTAGGCATCCGGCGAGCGCTTGCCCTGCCCGAACCCGCAGAAGGCGCAGCCGACGACGCAGACGTTGGTGAAGTTGATGTTCCTGTTGACGACGAAGGTGACCCTGTCCCCCGCCAGCTCCGCCCTCAGCTCGTCAGCCGCGACCCGCATCTCCTCGATCACCTCGGGACGGGTCTCGGCGAACAGCGCCGTCAGCTCGTCCTCGGAGAGCTCCTGCCCCTCGCGACCCTTCTCGATGGCCTTCAGAGCCAGATCGGGAGCAATGACCTCTTCCGATTTGCGACCCGATCCCTTCCGCGGAATGAAGCTCCAGTACTTCAGCTTGATCACGTCCAGAACCCCCTGCTCCATCCACTCTGGGTCCATGTACTGGGGGTAAACGCAGAGACGCTCCGTCAGCGCATACCCCCGCGGCGCCAGCTCCTTCCTGACCTGGTGTGGGCTGGGGAACGGCTCCTCGGGCGAGATGTGATCGCCATTCGCAGACAGTCCCCCGAGGTCAGTAGCCCCCGCCTCAACCAACTCCGGCCAGAACTCAGACAGGTTCGGCGGCACCTGCACCCCCACATCCGGCATCAGCCGCTTGCACTCTTCGATCAGGTGCTTGATGTCGTCGAGGGAGACGGGGTTTGCCCATGCCGGTAGGGGCGACGGGGACACCCCCTCCAGACACATCTCGCTATGGCTCGATGTTGAGTGTCTGGAGGGGGTGTCCCCGTCGCCCTGCCACAGCTGGCGCGAGGCTTCGTCGGCGATGTCGGCTACCTCGGCCCCGTAGTAGCGGGGGTGCGGAATGAAGTTCTGGAGGATCACCTCTTGGAGGTGTCCGTGTCGTTGATGGCTGGCCGCCAAAGCCTCCAGGGATTCGATGCGCTCGTCGGGGGTCTCACCGATCCCGACCAAGATTCCGGAGGTGAAGGGAATCCGAAGCTCTCCGGCGGCTTCGATAGTTGCCAGACGAGCCGTAGGGTGCTTCGTAGGGGATCCGGCGTGGACGGTCTCCATCAAGCGCTCCGAGGTGGACTCGAGCATCAGGCCCTGGGAGGCCGTCACTTCGCGGAGACGGGCCAGGTCGTCCCTCTCAAGCACACCGATGTTCGTGTGCGGGAGCATGCCGCGCTCCAGGGCACGCTCGCAAACCCAGACGACGTAGCTGGTGAAGTCCTCGTGACCCCAGGTCTTCAGGCGCTCGGCGACTATCGGGTGAACCTCGGGGCGCTCGCCGGTGAGGACCAGCAGCTCCTTCGCGTTGCGTTTCAGCGCCTCGTCGAGCTGGCGCTCAACCTCCTCAGGCGCGTGGATGTGCGCCTGGTGGGTCGCGAAGGCGCAGTACTTGCAGTAGCACTGGCAAGTTCGGGAGAGCGAGAGGGTGAAGTTGCGGGAGAAGGTGACCCGGCGCACAGCGCCAAGCTACTGCACGCCCAAAAAAGAAGCGCCACCCGGATGGGTGGCGCTTCGAAGCTGCTCTGCCTGCTCGTGTCTAGCTGGCGGGCTTGTCGCTGGTCGGCGTCGCCCGTTTCGGGACCGGCGGCCGCACGTGCTCCGGCGGTTCGGTCGGCGGCAGGCCGCCCGGCTCGAGGATGAAGCGGTAGACGCCGGTGGCGGCGAGGGCGCCGACGATCGGGCCGACGAGGTAGGGCCAGACGTCGCCCCACTCGCTGGAGACGAGCGCCGGGCCGAACCAGCGGGCCGGGTTGAAGCCGGCGCCGGTGAGCGGGCCGGCGACCATGACGAGGAAGCCGAGGGTGGTGCCGATCGCCAGCGGCGCCCACTCCTTGAAGCTCTTCTCGGAGTAGACCGCGGTGAGGATCACGAGGACGAGGACGAAGGTCCCGATCGCCTCGACGGTGGCGCCGGCGAAGGCGCCGGAGAGGAGGCCGCTGACTTCGGTCGCGCCGTAGTTGGTGGCGAGCCCCTCGTCCTTCAGCAGCGTCTTGGTCAGCAGCGCGCCGAGGACGCCGCCGGAAAGCTGAGCGAGAATGTAGATGACGCCGTCGATCGGTTTGATCCGGCGGATCGCCAGCGCCGCGAGCGTCACCGCGGGGTTGAAGTGCCCGCCGCTGACGACTCCGAACATGACGATCAGCCCGAAGAGGAGGAAGGCGTGGACGAGCCCGACGACGGCGAAGTCGGTGCCGAACTGGGCCTGACCTCCGGTCGAGACGTACAACACCACGACGCTGGTGATGAAGAAGACCAGCAGCAACGTGCCGATCAACTCAGCCAAATATGCGGCTAGACCTCTCTCCTGCACTCTTTCCTCCTCGATTCCCGGGATCAGGTAAGCGGCGGCAGTCTACCCTGATTTGCTCAATGAAATAGGTTCCGCCATCGAATGAGAGGGGTTGTCGCGCTGCTGGCGGCCACCCTCGCGCTTGCCGGCGGGGCCGGCTGCGGGGGGGATGGCGCAGAACCGGGCGCGCCGAAAGGCGCGACGCTCGTGCTCGATTTCACCCCCAATGCCGTTCACAGCGGCATCTACGCCGCCCTCTCGCATGACTACTACCGCGACGAGGGAGTCGAGCTGAAGGTCCAGCCGCCGGGCGAATCGACCGACGCGCCGAAGCTGCTCGGCGCCGGCAAGGTCGAGTTCGCGATCCTCGACATCCACGACCTCGGGATCGCCCGCGAGCGCGGCATCGACCTCGTCGGGGTGGCGCCGATCGTCCAGCGCCCGCTGGCGGCGGTGCTCGCCCGCGGCGACGGACCCGTGCGCCGGCCGCGCGACCTCGAGGGGCGCCGGGTCGGGGTCACCGGCCTCCCCTCCGACGAAGCGGTGGTCGACTCGGAGGTGGAAGCCGACGGCGGCGACCCCGCCGCGGTCGAGGAGGTGACGATCGGCTTCACTGCGGTCGCCTCCCTCGCCGCCGGCAAGGTCGATGCGGCGACGGCCTTCTGGAACGCCGAGGGCGTGGCGCTGCGCCGGCAGGGCGTGCCGCTGCGGGTGTTCAAGGTCGACCGCTTCGGCGCCCCGCCCTACCCCGAGCTGATCCTGACGACGTCCCGGAAGACGCTCGAAGACGACCCCGACCTGGTCGACGCGGTGGTCGCGGCCACCCGCCGCGGCTACGGCTTCACCGAGCGGAACCCGGACGCCGCCCTCGACGACCTGCTGGATGCCAATCCTTCGCTGGAACGCGCCGACCAGCAAGCCCAGCTGAACGTCCTGCGGCCGATCCTCGCGCCGCGCCCGTTCGACCCGGCCGTCCTCAAAGCCTGGGCGGCCTGGGACCTCGAGCACGGGCTGCTGGAAAAGCCCCTAAGTGTCGAGCAAGCGTTCGACCAGCGCGGGTAGTTCGCGCGCCATCCGCGAGCGGGGCACGACCAGGTCGACCCCGGCAGCTTCAGCGGCCTCCCTGGTGTCCACATCCACGTGCGAGTAGTAGCCGAGCACCGGCATCCCCAGACCCACCAGCGCCTCCGGGTTCTCGACGTCGAGGTCGGCGACGATCAGGTCGACGCCCTCCCAGGTGGTCTCCTCCAGCGCCGGAGCACTGGTGACGTCGTGGCCGGCGGAGACAAGCGTCTCCTGAACCTTGCTGCCGAGCATCAGGTCGTTGCTGATGCTGAGTACGCGCGCCACTAGAGCGATCGGCGCTGGCGGAACTCTTCGCGCACGCTCTCCGGCCGCCCCCACATCTGCACGACCTCGGAGCGCCCCTCGCGCACCTCGGCCACCCGCAGCTCGCCCCGCACCCCGGCCTCGCCGAGCCTGGCGAGGACCCCCTTCACCGTCTCCGGGGCGGCGGCGTGGCCGAAGCTGTGGGCGACGAGCAGCCGCCAGTGCCAGCCCTCCCGCGGGTGCTGGTAGACCTGCGCGTTGACCTGGCTCAGGGCGACTGCAGTGTCCACGTACTGGGACTCGTCCTCGATCCGCAGGTCGACCTCGAGGTCGGTCCAGTCGGGCGGCAGGGTGTCGAGGATTCGTTGGAAGTCGGCGGCTAGGGGCATCGGGCGAAGCCTAGCTAGAGGGGCGTGCTGGTGGGGGTCCCTGGGAGCACCTCCGCCGGGAGTAGCGCTTTCGGCTGACGCCTCAAAGGCTTGCGGCCCGGCTCCATGCTGAGTACCCAGGGACCCCCACCAGCACGCCCTGCGGACCGTCACGATCAAGGTCGTATCTGCCGACCGGGGCTGGAGAGAGGGCGGGTGATCCTCGCCAGACACTCAACATCGAGCCATAGCGAGATGTGTCTGGCGAGGGTCACCCGCCCTCTCCCTTCAACGCGCCTCCCAGGTGGGGGGCGAGAGGTCGGGGCCGGGGATCGGGGTGCCGTGGGGGTCGTGGCGGGGTTCGCCGAGCTTGGCCGCGATCAGCGCCTCCAGCTCCTCGGAGATGTAGTGCTCGAGCACCTCGGCCTCCTCGTGGACGGCGTCGTCGTCCATGCCGAGGGCCTCGGAGAGGTAGGCCTCGATCAGGCGGTGGTGGCGGATCACCTCCAGCGCCACCTTCTGGCCCGCCGGGGTGAGGCTGACGCCCTTGTAGGGGAAGTACTCGACCAGGCCGAGGTCGCCGAGCCTTTTCAGCATCGAGGTTGCCGTCGCCGGGGTGACGCCGAGCCGCTGCGCCACCTCGCCGTTGAGGACGAGGCCCTCGCGCTCGGCGGCGATCGCGTAGATCGCCTTCGCGTAGTCCTCGATCGCCTCGGTGCTGGGATCGCGGCGCCCGCGCGCGCCCTCGGCGCCCATCAGACCGACACCAGCAGGCCGGTCAGGTACATGACGACGATGCCCGCCAGGACCCCGGCCACGGTCGCGGGATAGAGGAAGCGTCCGTTTTCGTCGCGCATCACCGGGGCAATCTGCACGATCACGCGCGCGATCGCCCCGACGCCAACACCAAAGAGCAGCGCCCCGAGGCTGGGGTTGAAGGCGGCGGCGCCGATCCAGGCGCCGAGGATCGCCGGCGCGCCGGCGATCAGGCCGAGGGCGAGGAGGCGGCCGAAGCCGGGCGAGTGCTCGCGCAGCGGCGCCACGATCGCCAGCCCCTCGGTCGTGTTGTGGATCGCGAAGCCAACGACGAGGAAGGCACCGAGCGCGAGGGCGCCGCTGGCGTAGGCAGAGCCGATCGCCAGGCCCTCGCCGAGGTTGTGGAGGCCGATCCCGATCGCGACCAGCAACGCCAGGTAGCCGGCACCGGCGGCCCCCGCCCCGGACGCCTTCGCCCGCTCGGACCGCTGCGCCAGGTGGGCATCGACGCCGGCGAGGGCCAGGTAGGCGACGAGGCCGCCGAGGAAGACGAGCCCGGCGCCGCCGAAGGCCGCCGGCGCCTCGCCGGCGATCTCCAGCCCCTCCAGCCCGGCATCGATCGCGAGGAAGGCGAGCAGCCCGATCGTGAAGGCGATCATGGCCCCCAGCCACTCCCGCCCGAGGCTGCGCACGAACGGCAGCCAGAGCATCCCGAGGCTGACCGGGATCACACCGACGTAGATCCCCAGCAGCGCCATCAGCCCGAAGAAGCCGACGTCCTCCTCCGGCGTCTCGGCCGCGACGGGGATCGCGGCGTCGACCGTGCCGCCACTGGCAGTGAGGAT
>DASTXV010000041.1:0-12859 GCA_035765335.1 Solirubrobacterales bacterium | reverse complement strand
CGTCAACCCGACCGGCAAGTTCGTGATCGGCGGCCCGGTCGGCGACGCCGGCCTCACCGGCCGCAAGATCATCGTCGACACCTACGGCGGCATGGCCCGCCACGGCGGCGGCGCCTTCTCCGGCAAGGACCCGTCCAAGGTCGACCGCTCGGCCGCCTACGCGGCGCGCTACGTGGCGAAGAACGTCGTCGCCGCCGGCCTCGCGCAGCGCTGCGAGGTCCAGGTCGCCTACGCGATCGGCGTCGCCCACCCGGTCAGCCTGATGGTCGAGACCTTCGGCACCGGCAAGCTTCCCGACGCGAAGATCTCCCAGCTGGTGGAGGCGAAGTTCGACATGCGCCCCGGCGCCTTCCGCGAGTACCTCGACCTGCACCGCCCGATCTTCCAGAAGACCGCCGCCTACGGCCACTTCGGCCGCGGCGACGACGACTTCACCTGGGAGAAGACGGACCGCGCCGACGCCCTCCGCGAGGCCGCCGGCGCCGAGACCGCCGCAGCTTAGTCCGCAAACTCGGCGAGTAAGCCGAGCCAGCAGGTACCCAAGGGGGGCGAGTTGCGTCGTTTCCACCCTTGTCCTCGTTATGGCGGGGAAAAGGGTGGAAACGAGGAGTCGCCTGGCTTGGGAGTTGGCGGGGCGGCAGCATGGGGTGGTGACTCGCGCTCAGCTTCTCGAGCTGGGCTTCAGCAAGAGCGCGATCGAGCACCGGCTCCGTAGCGGACGCCTCCATCGGGCGGCGCGGGGCGTCTACCTCGTGGGTTGGAGGTACCTCGATCGCGAGCGGCGGTGGATGGTGGCGGTCCTGTCCTGTGGCGAGGGAGCGCTCTTGAGTCACCGTAGCGCTGCGGCCCTATGGGGATTTGGGAAGGAAAGGAGGAGCGTGATCGACGTCAGTGTGCACCGCCACTGCAAGATCCGAAGGCCGGGCATCCAGGTCCACGACCGCGCCGGCCTTTGGAACCGCGACATCGGCTCGCGTCTCGGCATCCCCGTCACCCAGCCCGTTCGCACCTTTCTCGACATTGCGCTGGAGCTTCCGGAGGACCGCCTCGAGCGGGCGGTCAACGAGGCGGACAAGCTCGATGTGATCGACGCGGACTCCTTGCGCCGTGCGCTCGGCGACTACCGGGGACAGCCCGGCGTCCGGCCGCTGCGCCGGATCCTCGACAAGCACACGTTCCGGCTCTCCGACGACGAGCTGGAACGGCTCTTTCGGCCGATCGCCGCGGCTGCGGGTCTCCCGGTCCCGCTGACCAAACACACGGTCAACGAGTTCGAGGTCGACTTCTTCTGGCCCGACCTCGGCCTCGTCGTCGAGACCGACGGCTGGCGCTATCACCGCACCCCCTCGGCCCAGACCCGCGACGCGCTCCGTTTCCAGACCCACGTCGCCGCCGGTCTCATCCCGCTCCGCTTCTCCCATTACCAGGTCAAGTACGAACCCCGGCACGTGCGGACGATCCTCGAGAAGACGCGTCAGCGGCTCGGTGGCTGAGGCTCGCCCAGCCCATGCGTCCCGGCGGAGGCGACGCCGGTCGCTTTGTCGACCGCTTCGACCACCTCGCCGGGGTCGGCCACCCCGTAGAAGACGAAGTTGTAGTCGTCGGTCGCGGCCGTGTCGAAGTCGACGTCGCCGATCTGCATCAGCCGCTGGTAGACGCTCTGGCGGTAGTTGACGTTCTGAACCCGCTCCAGGCGCGTCTCCTGGATCTCGCGGGAGACGATCCCGCGCTTGATGTTGAGGCGGCGGTCGGTGATCGTGTAGGTCGTCGCCACCCGCTTGACGAAGCCGACCACGACGGTCAGCGCGAGGACGACGAGGATGACCAGGAAGGCGGTGCCGTCGCCCCAGATCAGCTTCGCGATCACCCCGAGGACGACCGCAACCAGCACCCCTTTCAAGTAGAAGCCGAGGATCGCCCGCCAGGAGGGGTGGCCCTGGAAGATCACCCGCTCGCCGGGATGGAGGTTGAAGCTCACGGGCGCCAGCATATGACCTCGCCCGGCCGCAGGCCAGGTCATCCCCGGCCCCCCATAACCTCGACCCGATGGCGATTCTCCGGGTCGAGCCCCTGACCACCGCCCGCGCTCTGCGCGGCCCCTTCGACTACCGCCGCCCTGAGGCGATGGCGGAGGTCGGCGTGGGATCCGTGGTCCGCGTCCCCTTCGGGCCGCGGCGGATCCTCGGGGTCGTGGTCGAAGTCGCCGAGGCCTCGGAGCTGCCGCCCGAGCGCCTCGCCGAGCCGCTGGAGGCGCTGGAGGCGGGGGCGACGCCGGAGCTGGTCCGGCTCGGGCTCTGGGTCGCTCGCGAGTACTGTTCGACCCCCGCCCGCGGGCTGCAGCTGGTGCTGCCGCCGGGCACCGGCACCGGCAGCGCCGCCCGCCCGGTGCGCTCGAAGACCGAGCTGCGCGCCGCGATCCTCCCGGCCGGCGAGGCCGCCCTCGACGGCGGTGAGCGGCTGGGGGCGAAGCAGCACGCGGTCCTGGAAGCGCTACGCGCGGGGGAGATGTCGGCCGGGGAGCTGAAAACCGCCGTCGGCTCCGACCGCGGGACCCTGCGCCGCCTCGAGGGGCGCGGCCTGATCGCCACCCGCAGCACGACCGTGCGACGCATTCCCGGCGAGCCCGGCCTCTCCGGCTCGGCGAACCCTCCCACTCTCCTTCCGGAGCAGGAGGAGGCGGTCGCCTCGCTGGTCGCCGCCCTCGACGGCGACGCGGCGGCGCCGCGCCAGGTGCTGCTCCACGGCGTCACCGGCTCCGGCAAGACCGAGGTCTACCTGGCGGCCGTCGAGGCGGCGCTGGAGCGCGGCCGCGGCGCGATCGTCCTCGTCCCCGAGATCGGCCTCGCCCCGCAGGCCGTCGCCCGCTTCCGCGTCCGCCTCGGCGACCGCTTCGCCGTGCTGCACTCGGCCCTCTCGGCCGGGGAGCGCTACGACGAGTGGCGGCGCCTGCGCAGCGGCGAGGCGACGGTGTGCGTCGGCCCCCGCTCGGCCGTCTTCGCGCCGGTCCGCGACCTCGGCCTGATCGTGATCGACGAGGAGCACGACCCCTCCTACAAGCAGGAGGGCGACCCCACCTACGACGCCCGCGCGGTCGCCCGCAAACGGGCCGAGGACAACGGCGCCGTCCTCGTCGCCGGTACCGCCACCCCGCGTCCGGAGAGCTGGCTGGAGCTGCCGCGGCTGGAGCTGCCGCGGCGGGTCGACGGCCGCCGGATGCCGCCGGTCCACCTGGTCGACATGCGCGAGGCCGACCCGCGCTCGGGCCCCGTTCACGCCGATACCTGGGAGGCGCTGGAGGAGGTGCGGGCGGCCGGCGCCAAGGCGATCGTGATGGTCAACCGCCGTGGCTTTGCGCCCTGGCTCACCTGCCGCTCCTGCGGCCACCACTGGGGCTGTCCCAACTGCGACGTCTCGCTGATCGTCCACCGCCACAGCGGCCGCCTCGTCTGCCACCACTGCGCCCACAGCGAGCCGACGCCGCGGGCCTGCACCGAGTGCGGCTCGACCACGCTCTCGCAGGCCGGCGCCGGCACCGAGCGGATCGAGCGGCTGCTGGCGGAGTGGCTGGAGCCGATGCCGGTCTTCCGCCTCGACTCCGACACCGCCGCCGAGCGCGGCGCCCACGCCCGCATTCTTGCCCGTTTCGACGAGACCCCCAGCGCCGTCCTCGTCGGCACCCAGATGGTCGCCAAGGGCCACGACTTCCCGGAGGTGACGCTGAGCGCGATCCTCGACGCCGACGCGACCCTGCGCTTCCCCGACTTCCGCGCCGAGGAGCGGACCTTCGCGCTGGTCGCCCAGCTGGCCGGCCGCTCCGGCCGCGGCGAGGGCGGGGGAGAGGTGATCGTGCAGACGCTCGCCCCCAACGCCTCCAGCATCGAGCACGCCGCCCGCCACGACTCGGCCGGCTTCCTCGAGCGGGAGCTGGCCCGGCGCGAGGTGCTGCGCTACCCGCCCTTCTCGCACCTGACCCGGATCAACTTCGCCTCCGAGCGGGAGGAGAAGCTGGACGCGGCCGCGACGGCGGTGGCGAGCGAGCTGCGCCGGGCGCTGCCGAAGGGCTCGGAGCTGCTGGGGCCGGCGCCGATGTTCCGCGTCCGCAACCGCCACCGGCGGCGGATCCTGATCAAGGCCGACGACCGGGCGGGGATGGTGGCGGCGGTGCGCGAGGTGGTCGAAGCGAAGGTCGGGGACAGGTCGCTGAAGGACGTGGCGATCGGGGTGGATGTTGACCCTCAGTAGATGAGGGGCGGACACACCCTCTCCAGACACCTCTCGCTATGGCTCGAGGTTGAGTGTCTGGAGAGGGTGTGTCCGCCCCTCTACGACAGTTGGGTGACAACCGCGTTGGCCAGGCGCTTGGCGGCGGTCTGGTTGGTGTTCAGGTAGAGGTTGGGCTCGATCAGCTCCAGCTCGATCAGGGCGGGGTTGGCTTCGAGGTCGGTGACGAGGTCGACGCGGGCGTAGAGCGGGGGTTCGTCCAGCTGGGCGAGGGCTCGTTGGGCTACCTCGACGTGCTGGGGCTCGGCGTCGGCCGGGTCCATCGTCCCGCCCCAGATCGATTGGACGCGGAAGTCGCCGGCAGTCGGGCGCTTGCGGACCGCGTGGGAGAAGGCGCCGTCGATGTAGATGAGCGAGAGCTCGCCCTCGGCTTCCAGCGAGGGGAGGAAGGGCTGGACCATCGCCTCCCCTCGCTCGAGGACGGTGGTGAGGGCGGCTTGCGCCTCGTCTGCCCGCACTCGGTGGAGGTTCTTCGCTCCGAGGTCGACGACGGGCTTGACCACGACCTCCTCCCAGCCGCGCGCACCCAGCTCGCCCTCCAGGTCCAGGTCCGATCCTCGCTCGACCCACAGCGTCGGGACGGTCGGCACGCCGGCCTCGGCCAGCCCCCGCAGGTAGGTCTTCTCGCTGTTCCAGGCGATCAGCTCGGCGGGGTTGCGCAGCGCCGTCGCCGCCTCCGCCGCGCGCGTCCAGGCGAGGAACTCGGGGTGCTTCTCATGGTAGTCCCAGGTCGACCGCACCAGGCAGAGGTCGAAGCCGCCCCAGTCGGTCCGCGCCTCGTCCCAGACCACCGAGGCCGCCTCGCAGCCGCGCTCCGCCAGCGCCTCACGCAGCAGCTCGTCGTCGACCTTGAGGTCGGCATAGCCGCTGCAGGTGGCGATCGCGATCCGGGGTCGTGCCATGGCTCTCCCCGCAGGAAGTATCAGAACGGGGGAGAGATTTAGACTCAGCCCGGATGAGCGACGAGGTGAAGACGCCGGAGCGCGAGGCGGAGGACCGCCAGCTCGAAATCGAGCTGCTGGAGCGGCGCGAAGCCGCCCTCGCCCACGTCGTCAAGTGGGGCGATCCGGTGCTGAAGAGCAAGGCTTCCCCGGTCGCCAACTTCAACCCCGAGCTGCGCGCCGAGGTCGAGCGGATGATCGAGATCATGCGCGACGGGCTCGGGATCGGCCTCGCCGCCACCCAGCTCGGCGCCCTGCGCCGCCTGCTCGTCTTCCAGGCCGGTCCGGAGAGCGAGCCGATGGCCCTCGTCAACCCCGAGGTCGAGTGGCTCTCGGAGGAGATGGCGGTGGCCGAGGAGGGCTGCCTCAGCCTTCCCAACGTCTCGATGGACGTCGAGCGCCCGCTCTACGCGCGCTTCAGCGGCCGCGACGTCGAGGGGGAGCGGATCGTGATCGAGGCCGCCGGGCTCGAGGCGCGGGTCCTCCAGCACGAGATCGACCACCTCGACGGGGTCCTGATCCTCGACCGCACCGTCCGCGAACAGCGCAAGGCGGCGCTGCGGGCGCTGCGCGAGGGCGGCAGCTACAGCCCCTCCTCGGAGGAAGAGATCGAGGGCGGCGAGGACGAGCTGCGCGAGCCCCGCACCGACGCGTGAGGACCGCCTACCTGGGCACCTCGGAGTTCGCTGAGGCGGTCCTGCGGCGCCTGGCCGGCTCGCCCCACCGCCCGAGCCTCGTCGTCACCCCACCCGACCGGCGCCAGGGGAGGGGTCGCAAGGTGAAGCCGCCCCCGGCGGCGATCGCGGCGCAGGAGCTCGGCCTCGAGCTGCTGCAGGCGGAGAACGTCAACGAGGAGGCGGCGCTGGAGCGGATCCGGGCCGCCCGGCCCGAGGCGGTCGTCGTCTGCGCCTTCGGGCAGTTGATCCGGGAGCCGCTCCTCTCCGAGTTCCCGATGCTCAACGTCCACCCCTCGCTGCTGCCGCGCTGGCGCGGCGCCGCCCCGATCGAGCGGGCGATCATGGCCGGCGACCCAGTGACGGGCGTCTGCGTGATGCGGCTCACCGCCGGCCTCGACTCCGGCCCGGTGGCGCTGCGGGAGGAGGTGGCGATCGACCCCGAGGAGGACTTCGAGTCCCTCTCGGCGCGGCTCGCCGGGCTGGGGGGCAACCTCCTCGTCCGCGCCCTCGACCTGCAGGCGGAAGGAGCGCTGGAGTTCACCGAGCAGGGCGAGGACGGGGTCACCTACGCGGAGAAGATCGAGCCCGGGGAGCGGCGCCTCGACCCCGCCCGTCCGGCGCCCGAGCTGGCTAACAGGGTCCGCGCCCTCACCCCGCACATCGGCGCCTACATCGAGCTGCCCGACGGCGAGCGGCTCGGCGTCCGCCGCGCCCGCGCCGTCGCGGCGGACCTCGAGCCGGGGCGGCTGGGGGTGGATGACGGGGCCCTCCTGCTCGGCTGCGGTGAGGGGGCGCTGCGGCTGGAGATCGTGCAGCCGGCCGGGGGCAAGCCGATGCCCGCCGACGCCTACCTGCGCGGCCACCCGCTGCCGGAGCGATGAACGGCACCTCGCGCGTCTCGCCGGCGCGCGCCCTCGCCTTCGCCGTCCTCCGCGCCACCTTCGAGGAGGACGCCTTCACCGAGCGCGCCTTCCGCGCCGAGGCCGACCGCCTCGACCTCGACGGCCGCGACCGCGCCCAGGCCCAGCGGCTCGCCTACGGCTCGGTCCAGCGCCGCGGCACCAGCGACGTCGCGATCGAACGCCTGGCCGGGCGCTCGACCCGGCTGCTCGACCCGCCGGTGCTGGCGGCGCTGCGGCTCGGCCTCTATGAGCTGCTCTTCGCCGACGCCACCCCCGACCACGCCGCCGTCGACCAGGCGGTGGAGCTGGCGAAGGGGGCCGGTGCCGCCCACGCCTCCGGCTTCGTCAACGCGATCCTGCGCCGGGCGGCGCGCGAGCGGGCGCAGCTGACCGCGGCGCTGCTGGAGGACGACTCGACCCCGGCCGCCGCGGCTGTGGCCGACTCGGCGCCGCAGTGGCTGGCGGAGATGTGGTGGGACGAGCTCGGCCCGGAGGCGGCCCGCGCCGCGCTCGCCGCCTGCAACCGGCCGGCTGAGGTGGCGATGCGGGTCAACACGCTGCGGGTGGAGCGGGAGGCGATGCTGGAGCGGCTAACGACGCCTGCGGCAGGGGCCGGGGTGGAGGCGCGCCTGCCCGAGGCCGGGTGGCCGCTCGCCGCCCCCGAGATGATCGTGATCGAGGGCCGCACCGGCGAGGCGGTGCCGGCCGCGGTCGCCGCCGGCGAGCTGACCCCGCAGAGCCGCGGCTCCGCCGCCGTGGTCGAGGCGCTCGACCCGCAGGAGGGTGAGCACGTGCTCGACCTCTGCGCCGGTCCCGGGATCAAGACGGGCCAGATCGCCGAGCGGATGGGCGACCGCGGCGAGGTGATCTCGGTCGAGCTCGACCCGGCCCGCGCCGGCGAAGTCGCCGACCAGGCGACGCGGCTGGGGCTGCGCAGCGTCACCGTGATCGAGGCCGACGGGCGCGAGGCCGGCCTGGCGCCGATGTTCGACCGCGTGCTCCTCGACGCCCCCTGCTCGGACCTGGGGACGCTCGCCTCCCGCCCCGACGCCCGCTGGCGCAAGTCGCCGAAGTCGATCGAGCGGCTGACCGAGGTCCAGGACGGGCTCCTGCGCAGCGCCGCCGCCTCGCTGCGCCCGGGCGGCACGCTCGTCTACTCGACCTGCACGATCTCCCGCCGCGAGAACGAGGAGCGGATCGCCGCCCTGCTGCGCGCCTCCGAGGCGGGGGAGGCGCCTCCGCTGGAGCTCGAGGACCTCGGCGCCCGCGCGCCGGAACTGGCCTCGCCGGCCGAGCCGCGCTGCCTGCAACTGCGGCCCGACCGCGACCGCGCGACCGGCTTTTTCATCGCGCGCCTTATAAGGCCGGCCTAACCCGGCATGATTAGGGGTGAATGAGCCACCCCAACCAGTCAAGCCCGGAGGATTCGAACCCCCTGGGCCGGGCGCCGTGCCCTAACTGCGGCGAGCCCTGGCTGCGCCCGACCCAGCTGCCGGGCCGCCTGCGCTGCGTCAACTGCCTGACCCGGTTCGAACTCGTCTCCCAGTGCCCCAACTGCGGCGAGCACCAGACGATCGCCCGGATGAGCCACACCGCCGACATGGAATGCCAGTCCTGCGGCAGCTCCATGCTGCGGGCTGCCTAACCGCGTCCGCGCGCGCTCAGTAGGCTGCGGCCCGTGAGCGAGAAGATGCGAGAGCTTCTTGGGGAGAAACGGGTGGCGCCGTCGATCCTCTCCGCCGACTTCGGCCGGCTCGGGGCGCAGGTCGAAGAGGTGATGGACGCCGGGGCGCGGGTGATCCACTTCGACGTGATGGACGGTCAGTTCGTCCCCCCGATCACGATCGGGCCGCTGGTCCTGAGCGGGATCGCCGACCAGGTGCACGACGCCGGCGGCGTCGTCGACGTCCACCTGATGATCGCCGACCCCGAGCGCCAGATCGCCGAGTTCGCCAAGGCCGGCGCCGACTCGATCACCTTTCACGAGGAGGCGACGCCGCACGCCCACCGCACCCTCGCCGCGGTCCGCGAGCTCGGCTGCCTGGCCGGGATCGCGATCAACCCCGGGACCCCGGTGGAGGCGGTGGGGGAGCTGCGGGGGATGGCCGACGTCGTCCTCTGTATGACCGTCAACCCCGGCTGGGGCGGGCAGTCCTTCATCGAGACCTCGCCCGACAAGGTCGAGCGCCTGCTGCCGCTGGCCGGCAAAGCGGCGATCGAGGTCGACGGCGGCGTCGACGTCAACACCGCCGGCCCCCTGGCCGCCGCTGGCGCCCAGCTCTTCGTGGCGGGCTCGGCCGTCTTCGGCGCCGACGACCCTGCAGCTGCTTACAGCGCCATCGCGGACGCCGCTGGCGCTTCTTGACGTTGGGGGAGGGGGCGGGGGTGCCTCTTCCAGACACATCTCGCTATGGCTCGATGTTGAGTGTCTGGAAGAGGCACCCCCGCCCCTCATCCGCGCGCAATTAGGGCTCCGGTGACCTCCTGCCACCAAGCGCGCTCAGCGGCGTCGACCTCTGGTCGTTCGCTGCGACGCTCGCACCAGCTTGCAAGTGCTCTGCGGCCGCCGATCGCGACCAGTCCCGCGCCAAGCACCGCGTAGCGGCCGTCGGCCAGGGCGACCAGGTAGGCGCCGCGTTCGCTGCGGTCGCGGAGGACCGTGGCGATCGGGATGCCGTCGATCTCCTCACCCAGTTCGCCGTCACCTCGGGCTGGGCGGACGGTGAAGACCTGGGAGGCGGCGCGGCGGGGGAGCGGGGGTGGGGTCGGTTTGCCGACCGGGCCCTTGACCCACTTGCGGGTCAATGCCTCGACCTCGTCGCGCAGCTCGCTGCGGACGAGGATGTGGAGCTCGTCGCCCTCGCGCAGCTCGGTCGAGCCGCGGGGCGGGAGCGCGTTGCCGTCGCGGACGATCACGTTGACGAGCGCCTCGCGCGGCAGCTCGAGGTCGCGGACCGGGTGCCCGGCCGCGGCCGCCCCCGGCGGCAGCCGGTAGGAGATCACGTCGCCGCCCATGCGCCGGATCCGCCCCGACTCCAGCAGCCGCCGCGGCAGCGCCGGCTCGTCGGTCGTCAGCCCCAGCCGCTGCGCGATCGGCTCGAAGCTGGCCCCCTGGACCAGGGTCGAGCTGACGACGACGAAGAAGACGATCGCGAACAGTTCGTTGCCGGCCCCGATCCCGGCCACCACCGGGAAGGTCGCGAGCCAGATCGGGGTGGCGCCGCGCAGCCCCGCCCAGCCCAGCATCAGCCGCTCCTTCGCGTTCAGCGGCGAGAAGACGGTGGCGAGGAGGGCGGCGACCGGGCGGGCGAGCAGGATCAGCACCGCCGAGAGGGCGAGCGCGTCGAGGGCGACCTGGTCGAGGCTGGAGGGGAAGACCAGTAGCCCGAGCAGGATGAAGAGGGAGATCTGCGCGACCCAGCCGAGCCCCTGGTGGAAGGCGATGACGGTGCGCTGGGCGGGGATCCGGGCCGACCCGAGGGCGAGCGCGGTCAGGTAGACGGCGAGGAAGCCGGAGCCGTGGACGACCTCGGGCAGCCCGTAGGCGAGGCCGGCGATCGCGATCGTCGCTACCGGGTAGATCCCGTCGCTGGGCAGCTGGATGCGGTCGAGGGCCTTCACCGCCGCCCACCCCAGAGCCATCCCGATCGCCGCTCCGAGGGCCAGTTTCAGCGCCAGCAGCCCCGCCATGTCGGCGAGCCCGTAGCCGGGCTCCTGGATCCATTCGATGAACCCGATCACCAGCAGCAGCGCCACCGGGTCGTTCATCCCGGACTCGCCCTCGAGCGAGCGCGCCAGCCGCTTCTCCAGGGTCGAGCGGCGCAGCACCGCGAAGATCGCCGCCGAGTCGGTCGCGGCGACCGCGGCGCCGACCAGCATCCCTTCCAGGGTCGTCAGGTCGAAGAGCAGCTTCGCCGCGAAGCCGGCGATCACCGCCGTCACCACCGTCCCGATCGTCGCCAGCGAGGCGGCGGTCCCCAGGACCGGGCGGATCTCCGACCAGCCCGCCGTCAGGCCGCCCTCGAAGAGGATCAGGACGAGCGCGATCGTCCCCAGCGTCCGCGCCAGCTCGGCGTCGTCGAACTCGATCCCGCCGATCCCCTCGGAGCCGGCGACCATCCCGAGGACGAGGAAGAGCAGCAGGCCGGGCACCCGCACCCGATCGGCCAGGAGCGCGCCGGCGATCCCCGCCGACAGGAGAACGCCGGCGATCAGAATCAGCTCGGCGTCGTGCCCACCCATCGTCGGCTGACCCTAGAGGACGGGAACTACGCGTTCTCGTCGATCGAGGCCAGCCGCAGCTCCAGCTCCTCGGTCGAGCCTTCGCGCGGGACGTCCTCCTCGCGCCCGCGCGGGTGGCGGTAGACGAGGTAGAGGAGCGCGAAGAGCACCCCCGCGGTCAGCGCGAACCCGATCTCGACGCGGCGGAACTCGTCGCCGACGATCGGCAGGAAGTTCCAGAGGATGAAGAAGCCGGCGCAGGCGAGCCAGCGCGCCGCCGCCCGCCGCACCTGGCCCTGGGCGATGCAGGCCTGGTTGAGGGTGACCGAGCCGAGGTAGAGCCCCATCCCCAGCGTCACCAGCAACAGGTCCGGGCGGTTGTACTCGAACTTGGCGCTGAAGGCGAGCTGCATCAGCTGCGGCCCGGCGATGAGGACGACGACGGCGGCGAAGGCGGCGAAGGCGGCGACGCCGAGGAGGACGCCGCGGACCGAGCGGTGGAACTCGCGCTCGCTCTCGGGCGCGGTCGAGGTGTGGAGGTTGGTGAGGTGGGGGAGGATGCTGGTCGAGACCGCCTGGAAGAGCTGCAGCGGCGCCCGCGCGATCATCAGCACGTTGAAGATGAAGCCGGCGGCGGCGGCCCCCTCGAGGCCACGGATGATCAGCGGCCCGGCGTTGAGGAAGGCCTGTTCGCTGAACATGATCACGAGCACCGCCGCGGCGAAGCCGCCGCCCTCCTTCATCGTGAAGTCGGCGTGGTCCTCGGCGGCCTCGGCCTTCGCCCGCTCCTTCTTCGCCTGCCGCCGCAGGGCGAACGGGACCACCATCAGGCTGAGGCTCGGCGCGGCGACGATCCCGACCGCGACCCAGGACTGACCGCTGAGCAGGCTGACCGCGACCAGGACGGCGAAGAGGGTGCGGAAGACCGACTCGGAGAGGATCATCGCCGTGAACAGGCCGAAGCTGCGCTGGCCGGCGAGGAAGCCGCGGGCGAAGTAGCTGGCGGCGTAGAAGAGGACGGCGCCGAAGAAGACCCAGTAGAGCGTTTCGTTGCCTTCCAGCAGGCCGTCCTGGATCGGCCCGCGGAGGACCAGGGCGACGACCGCGAAGGTCAGCGCCAGCCCGATCTGGATCGTCGAGGCGACCCGCATCTCCTGCGCCAGCGGCTCGCCTTTGACCAGGCGTTCGGAGATGTGGCGGCTGAGCAGCTGTTCGACCGGCCGGTAGAGGGTCGAGATCGTGATGAAGACCGCCGACCAGAGCACGGTGATCTGCCCGTAGTCGGGCTTGGAGAGCGTGTGGGAGGCGATCAGGAAGTAGGCGTAGGTGATCAGGCCGGTGAGGCCGACGCCGATCGCGAGGAAGCTCGCGGTTTTCCCGTACTCGCCGGCGCTCGCCTCTTCGCCGCCGCGTCCCCGCCCGCTCACTCGGCGCTCTCGCGGCCGGCGGCCTTGGCGCCGGGCTCGTAGTGGGAGGGCTCGACCCCGAGCGCCAGCTCGACCCGCCGCACCCGCTCGAACACCCGCTGGGTCATCACCCGCTGACCGGCGAGGAGGTCGCCGATCACGCCGAGGGCGAAGAGCTGCATCGCGGCGATGAAGAGGACCGCGCCGAGGATCAGCGACTGCACGTGGCCGTCGCTGTCGCCGTTGAGGATCCAGTCGAGCAGGAACGGCATCCAGGCGGCGAGGGCGAGCAGGAGGACGACGAGGCCGGCGGTGGCGAAGACCCGCAGCGGCTCGTAGCGGGCGTAGATGCGGAGGATCGCCGGCGCGTTGCGGCGCACGTAGGCGCCGGTCGTGGCGAAGAGGCGGGACTCGCGCGTCTTCGGGTTGGT
>DASTXV010000040.1:0-41631 GCA_035765335.1 Solirubrobacterales bacterium | reverse complement strand
CCTCGCCCTCGGCGCCGAGGGCAACATCCGCATCGCCAACCCGACCACCGCCGCCCAGTACTTCCACCTGCTGCGCCGCCAGGCGCTGATCAAGAAGCCGCGGCCGCTGATCGTCTTCACCCCGAAGGGGCTGCTGCGCCTCGACAAGGCCGCCGCCAGCCTCGACCAGCTGACCGAGGGCGAACTGCACTTCATCCTCGACGACCCGACCGCCGCCGAGCGCCGGGAGAAGGTCGAGCGGCTCGTCCTCTGCACCGGCAAGGTCTACTACGACATGGACGGCAACGAGCGCCGCGCCGGGGCCGAGAACGTCGCCATCGCCCGGGTCGAGATCCTCTACCCGTTCGCCAAGGAACAGCTGGAACGGCTGATCGCCTCCTACCCGAACCTGAAGGAGATCGCCTGGGTCCAGGAGGAGCCGCGCAACATGGGCGCCTGGAAGGTGATGTCGCGGCGGATGCCCGACGTCCTCCCCGAGGGGGTCAAGCTCACCTACATCGGCCGCCAGGGCCGGGCCAGCCCCGGCGAGGGCTACTCGGGCTCCCACGCGCGCGAGCAGGAGCGGATCGTGCTCACCGCGCTGACTCCGTCCAGCTGATCGGCGATGGCGCGCAAGCCGTTCGAAAAGCCCGTCCCGGGCGAGCTCTTCGTCTGGG
Source organism: Solirubrobacterales bacterium (assembly GCA_035765335.1). Classification (GTDB taxonomy): domain Bacteria; phylum Actinomycetota; class Thermoleophilia; order Solirubrobacterales; family 70-9; genus VAYN01. The sequence goes on along the minus strand of DASTXV010000040.1, from coordinate 40,975 downwards.
TCAAGCGCGTCTCCTGGATCGAGCTGGCGGTCTTCGCCGGACTGATGCTCTTCTGGCTGCTGCCGGGATTCGAGACCGAGACGATGGTCTTCGGCTGGGCGCACGGGCTCGGCTTCATCGCCCTCTGCCTGCTGATCTGGGTCGCCTGCATCCGCAAGGAGGCCCCCTACACCCTGCTGGCCGCGACCGTGACCCCGGCCGGGCCGGTCGGAAGCGTGATCGGGATCGAGCTGATCGAGCGCAAAGGCTGGGGAGTTGCGCCTAAAGCGCTCGATTCCGCTTGACCGAGGGTGGTCGAGCCGGTATAGCTAACCATTGACTGTTCCTCAGGGCAGTCCCGCCAGGGGGAACGGCCGCGTCGGCATCCCTCCCTGGCTACCGACGCGCAGGTGCAGTGAGGGTCGCGCGGACCCCCCTGCCTCCCGCGGCCCCGCTGCGCCTACCCTTTTAGCTTGCGCAGCACCGTCTGGAGGATGCCGCCGTTGAGGAAATAGGTGACCTCGTTCGGCGTGTCCAGCCGCACCGTCGCCTCGAAGGCCTTCTCCTCGCCGTCGTCGGAGCGGGCGGTGACGGTCACCTTCTTCGCCCGGCCGTCTTCGAGGTCGCCGACGTCGAAGGTCTCGGCGCCGGTGAGGCCGAGCGAGGCGGCGCTCTCGCCGTCGGCGAACTGCAGCGGCAGCACCCCCATCCCGATCAGGTTGGAGCGGTGGATGCGCTCGAAGCTCTCGGCGATCACGGCCCGCACCCCGAGCAGCTTGGTCCCCTTGGCCGCCCAGTCGCGGGAGGATCCGGAGCCGTACTCCTTGCCGGCCAGAACCACCAGCGGAACGGCTTCCGATGCGTATTTCCGCGCCGCCTCGTAGATCGTCGTCTCCTCCCCGTCGGGGAAGTGGCGGGTGTAGCCACCGGCGCGGTCGACCAGCTGGTTGCGGAGGCGGATGTTGGCGAAGGTGCCGCGGATCATCACCTCGTGGTTGCCGCGGCGGGCCCCGTAGGAGTTGAAGTCCTTGATCTCCACCCCGTTCTCCAGCAGCCAGCTGCCGGCGGGGCTGTCGCGTTTGATCGCCCCGGCGGGGGAGATGTGGTCGGTGGTAATCGAGTCGCCGAGCAGGGCCAGCGCCCGCGCCCCGGCGATCGGCTCGACCCCCGGCGCCCCCGCCGGCATCTGCTCGAAGAAGGTCGGGCGGCGCACGTAGGTGGAGTCGGGCCAGGTGTAGCGATCGCCGGCGGGAACGTCGACCGCGTTCCAGTTCTCGTCGCCCTCGAAGACCTCGGCGTAGTTGCGGGAGAACATCTCCGCCGCCACCGAGTCGCCGACGATCCGTTTCACTTCCTCGGAGTCGGGCCAGATGTCGCGCAGAAATACGGGCGCGCCATTTTGATCCTCGCCCAGCGGCTCGGTCGCGAGGTCGATGTCCATCCGGCCGGCGAGGGCGTAGGCGACGACCAGCGGCGGGCTGGCCAGGTAGTTGGCCTTGACGTGCTGGTTGATCCGGCCCTCGAAGTTGCGGTTGCCGGAGAGGACCGCGCAGACCGTCAGGTCCTTCTCTTCGACCGCCGCGGCGATCTCGTCCGGCAGCGGCCCGGAGTTGCCGATGCAGGTGGTGCAGCCGTAGCCGACCAGGTGGAACTGGAGCCGCTCCAGGTACTCGGTCAGGCCGGCCTTCTCCAGGTACTCGGTGACGACGGTCGAACCCGGCGCGAGCGAGGTCTTGACCCAGGGCTTGCGCTCCAGTCCCCGTTCGACCGCGTTGCGGGCGAGCAGGCCGGCGCCGAGCATCACGCTCGGGTTGGAGGTGTTGGTGCAGCTGGTGATCGCGGCGATGACGACGCTGCCGTGGTCGAGCTCGAAGGTGGTCCCGTCGGCCATCCGCACCTCGACCTCGTCGCCCCGGCGGTTGGCCAGGGTGGTGGCCTGCCCGCCGGCGGCGAGGTGGTGCGGCTTGCCGTTCTCGTCGTCGTGGTCCTCGGCCGGCGGGTCCGACGCCGGGAACGACTCCATGCTGGCCTCGTCGACCGGGTTGACCTGCTCCTCGACCGCGTCCGGTTCCAGCTCCGCGAGCGCTTCGAGGAACGCCCCTTTGGCCTGGGCCAGCGGCACCCGGTCCTGCGGGCGCTTCGGACCGGCGATGCTGGGGACGACGTCGCCGAGGTCGAGCTCCAGCGTCTCGGAGAAGACCGGGTCCGGGCTGGACTCTTGGTGGAACATCCCCTGCTCGCGGGCGTAGGCGTCGACCAGCTCGATCGTCTCGGTCGGGCGGCCGGTGAGGTCGAGGTAGCGGAGGGTCTCGGCGTCGACGGGGAAGATCGCGCAGGTCGAGCCGAACTCGGGCGACATGTTGCCGAGCGTGGCGCGGTCGGCGAGGCCGAGGGTCGGAAGGCCGGGGCCGAAGAACTCGACGAACTTGGAGACGACGCCGCGCTCGCGCAGCATCTCGGTCACGGTGAGGACGAGGTCGGTCGCGGTCGCGCCCTCCGGCAGGCGGCCATCGAGCTTGAAGCCGACGACCTGCGGCAGCAGCATCGAGATCGGCTGGCCCAGCATCGCCGCCTCGGCCTCGATCCCGCCGACGCCCCAGCCGAGGACGCCGAGCCCGTTGACCATCGTCGTGTGGGAGTCGGTGCCGACCAGCGTGTCCGGGTAGGCCTGTGGGACACCCCCGTTCTCGCGGCTGTAGACGACCTGGGCGAGGTACTCGAGGTTGACCTGGTGGCAGATCCCCCGTGCCGGCGGGACGACGCGGAAGTTGTCGAACGACTGCTGCCCCCACTTGAGGAACGAGTAGCGCTCGCGGTTGCGGTCGAAATCGTGCTCGGCGTTGACCGCGAAGGCGCGCTCGTTGCCGAAGGCGTCTACCTGGACCGAGTGGTCGATCACGAGGTCGACGTCGACCAGCGGGTTGATCTGGGCCGGGTCGCCGCCGATCTCCTCCATCGCGTCGCGCATCGCCGCCAGGTCGACGACGGCGGGGACGCCGGTGAAGTCCTGCATCAGCACGCGAGCGGGCTGGAAGGGGATCTCGGCGCTCGGCTCGGCGGCGGCGTCCCAGGAGGCGATCGCCTCGACGTCGGCGGCGCTGACCGAGGTGCCGTCCTCGAGGCGCAGCACGTTCTCCAGCAGGACCTTGATCGAGTACGGCAGGCGGGCGACGTCGAACCGCTCCTGCAGCGCGTCGAGGCGGAAGATCTCGAACTCCTTTCCGCCGACTTCGAGGGTGGAACGGGCGTTGAAGGAGTCGTTGTTGCTCATGGCGTTCATCCTAGGCAATTGGTGGGGCGGGTCTGGCACCCCCTCGCTCCGACAAACGGCGGCCGAATTAGGCCGCCGTGTTGAGTATCCGCCGGCTCGAGGGGGTGCCAGACCCGCCTCTCGAGCGCATGCCGGGGCTACTGGGCGGCGTGCTCGTTCAGCGCTTGTCTGGGGAGTGGCCTGAGGCGATGTCTTTGGCGGCCTTCTGGCCGGCGCTGCCGCTCTGCACTTTGACGCTGAGGGAGGGGCTGACCAGGGCCAGGTGGGCGCCGGCGCGTTGGGTCAGGGGGGCGATGGTCACCTCTACCTTGTTGCGTTCGATTGCCTTGACGGTTGCCGCGCCCACCTCCTCCGGAGTGGAGGTGCCCATTCCCGGGGGTGGTTTGGCGCCGGCGTCGGCGAACATGCCGGCTTCGCGGATGAAGCCCGGGGAGACGAGGGAGACGCCCACTCCCTTCGGCGCCAGGTCGGCGCGCAAGCCGAGGGAGAAGCCGCGGAGCCCGAACTTCGTCGCGTTGTAGATGGAGGAGCGGGGGCTGGCGGCCTTGCCGGAGAGCGAGGCGACGAAGACGAGGTGGCCGGAGCCCGCCTCGACCATCGCCGGGTAGAGGGCGCGCGCCATCAGCATCGGCGCCTCGAGGTTGACGCGGAGGGCGCGCTTCACCTCCTCGGCGCTGAACTCGTCCAGCTTGCCCGCGCCGGGCAGGCCGGCGTTGGCGATCAGGATCTCGGTGCCGGCGGCTTCGGCCGCGAGCTGCTCGGCCGCCCCGGGCTCGGCGAGGTCGGCGGGAAGGACGCTGTGGCCGCTGCCCGGCAGCTCGGCGGCCATCGCCTCGAGCGCCTCGCGGCTGCGGGCGCTGAGCGTCAGCTGGGCGCCGCGATCGGCGAGCGAGGCGGCGATCGCCCTTCCGAGCCCGCCCGTCGCCCCGGTGAGGAGCGCTTTTCGGCCCGAAAGGTTCATCCCAGAGCGCAAGCTACCAGCCCCCGCGTCGAACAGAATCTCCATGGGAGCGGGAAGTTCGACCAAATATTTGCGTTTTGTGAGCGACACGCCGTCCAATGCTCTACACTGCCGCAGGTCAATAACCGAAACGCCTAATCCCTGGCGCAAAGAGCGCATGGGGAGCGGGGGAACCACGTTTTCGGGGCTAACCCACCAACCAGGTGGGGGCGCAGGCTCCTTTCGCGCCAGCCCGTCAGCTAACCCCGCAGGCCGACGAAGGAGAAACGGTTTGCTTCACAGCGTCAGGTTGAAGGTCGGGCTCGTGCTTGTCGTGGCCCTCACCGCAACCGCTCTGATCGCCCCCGGCGGCGCCTCCGCGCGTTGCACCACGGGCGGCATGTCCCCCGCCGAAGTCGACGTCTGCACGCCGACCGCGAAAGCGAAGCTGCTCGACAACGGCATGCTGATCCCGCCGAAGAGCGCTCCGGCCCGGGTCAAGGCCGTGATCGCCGCGGCGAACAAGATCCGCAGCAAGCCGTACATCTACGGCGGCGGCCACGCCCGCTGGTGGGACAAGGGCTACGACTGCTCCGGCGCCGTCAGCTTCGCCCTCAAAGGCGGCAACTTCATCAGCAGCCCCCTCCCCTCCGGGCCCCTCGCCGGCTGGGGCGAAGCGGGCGAAGGCCGCTGGATCACCGTCTTCACCAATCCGGGCCACGCCTACGCCGTGATCGCCGGCTACCGCTGGGACACCTCCGGCATGGGCTCCGGCGAATCGGGCCCCCGCTGGCGCGAGGAATCGCGTAGCAGCGCCGGCTTCGTCGCCCGTCACCCGGCCGGCTACTAGAGCTTCTGTTGTAGGGAGGGGGGCGGGAGCCCCTCTCCAGACACCTCTCGCTATGGCTCGAGGTTGAGTGTCTGGCGAGGGGAACCCGCCCCCTACTCCAACAGCCCGCTTGATTTAGCTGCCTAGGACGTAGAGCGGGGTCGGGTCGGTGACGGTCAGGGACGCGGTCATCGCGCCGGGGTTGGCGCAGAGGAAGCCGCCGGAGATCAGCGGGACTTTGGCGTTGATGCTGATCGTCGGGCTCGTGCCTCCGTTGAGGGTGATCCCGGAGCTGATTTTGCCTCCGTAGACGCAATCGACGCCGAGGGCGCTGCCTGTGACTTCCATCCCTTCGGCTGTGAAGGAACCGTTCGTTTTGCTGGTCCAGTGGATTTCGCCGGTCCCCGTTTTGAGGACTTTGAATTCGGCGTTACAGCCTCCGAAGGAGAGCGTTTTTGTGTTGCCTTTGACTGTTTCGGTGGCGCTGCCGCTGGTCGTCATTTCAACCGAGCCGCTGCCTTCGGTGCATTCGATCGTCATGAAGCCGGCTTTGAAGACGGCGGTCGTCCCCGGCGTCAGCACGGCGTTGAAGACGGTCCCTTTCGCATACGGCGACCCGCACGGACTCGTTTTCGTTTTGCAGATCACCGTCGCCGAAGCCGTCCCGGCCGCGAACACGACGAACACGGCCGCCATCGCCGCAGCGAGGGCCAGCCCTTTCAGGTACTTCATCCTTGCCTCCCATTCCGAGCGCCGACTGGCAAGCGCTCATCATTTAATTAAGAAGGCTTGAGCATATTTACTTGGTCAGGAGGATGACTCCCGTTTCCTCAGCAGCTCCCGGATCTTCCCGACCAGCAGCTGGTGGAGGTCGAACTGCCAGTAGGCGACGAAGCGCTCGGCCAGGACCCGCAGCTCGTTCTGGTCCAGGCGGCCGAGGGGACTGCCGAAGTCGACGGCGGTCTGGTGGATCCGGATCGGCGCGCTGATCATCGCCGCCGACTCCTCCTGCAGGTCGGGGAAACGCTCCGGTTTCAGGTGGAAGAGTCCGGTCTCGCGCTGGTCGCGAACTCGCCCAGCCTCGTCGTCGGTCAGGGATGCCAGCCGAACCAGCCGCAGGCCGAATAAGTCTCCGGTCCTCTCGTCCGCCCGATCGGAGAGGAGCAGGACCGGCCTTGCCTTGGCCTCGACCACGAAGCGGAGCTCGGCGTCCCCCTCTTTCCGCAAGCCGTTGACGATCGTCTCCGCGTCCTGCACTTCCACCGGGGCGCCGTCTTTGACATGCACTTCGAAGGGCGCCTGCGGCGTAGAGGGCACCACCGCCCAATACACCTCGCCGGCTGCGGGGCTCAAATTCCGAGCAGGCTGCGAACAGCCGCCTCGTCTTCGACCACTTCTCCCTCGCGGGACTCGGCGATCTGATGAGCTTTGGCCTCGAGCTCCGTCAGCTCGAATCCGGCGGGATGGGCGGCCTGCTCGAGGATCCGCGCCCGACTCTGCAGCTCGGCGAAGTCATCAGGGTGCAGGATCACGGCCTTGACGCTGCCAGCGCTGTAGCGCTCTACCAGGTAGGCGTTCCCGACCTCGGGCTTCGGGACCCGCACATCGTTGCTCTTCACCGAAACGCTCTTCAACTCCACGTCCCGGAAAGTAGCTCGCCTCCCGGACGAGATAGAGAAGTCTCGTACGACTCTGACTACAGCGGGATGTTGCCGTGCTTGCGCTTCGGTTGCTCGACGCGCTTGGTCTGCAGCATTCGCAGCGCCCGGATCAGCTTCGGGCGGGTCTGGCGGGGCTCGATCACGTCGTCGATGTAGCCGCGCTCCGCCGCCGAGTAAGGGTTGGCGAAGTGGGCTTTGTAGTCGTCGATCAGTTTCTGGCGGCGCTCGTCTGGGGTCGGCGAGCTGGCGATGTCCTTGCGGTAGATGATGTTGACCGCGCCCTCGGGGCCCATCACCGCGACCTCGGCGGTCGGCCAGGCGACGTTGTAGTCGGCCAGCATGTGCTTCGAGTTCATCACGTCGTAGGCGCCGCCGTAAGCCTTGCGGGTGACCACCGTGAGCTTCGGCACCGTCGCCTCGGTGAAGGCGTAGAGCAGCTTGGCGCCGTGGCGGATGATCCCGTTCCACTCCTGGTCGGTGCCGGGGAGGAAGCCGGGGACATCGGTGAAGGTGAGGATCGGGATGTTGTAGCAATCGCAGGTGCGCACGAACCGGGCCGCCTTCTCGGAGGCCTCGATGTCGAGCACGCCGGCGAGGAAGGCGGGCTGGTTGCCGACGATCCCGACCGGATAGCCGTCGAGGCGGGAGAAGCCGCAGACGATGTTCTTCGCGAAGTGCTCGTGGACCTCGAAGAACTCCTCGTCGTCGACGATGCGGGCGATCACGTCGCGCATGTCGTAGGGCTTGGAGGGATCGTCGGGGACGATCGTGTCGAGCTCGTCGTCTTCGCGCTCGGGGTCGTCGCTGGGCTCGAAGCGCGGCGGCGCCTCGAGGTTGTTCGAGGGCAGGAAGCTCATCAGGTAACGCACGTCCTCGAGGCAGCTCTCCTCGTCCTCGGAGGCGAAGTGGGCGACGCCCGACTTCGAGTTGTGGCTCATCGCGCCGCCGAGCTCCTCGAACTCGACTTCCTCGCCGGTCACCGTCTTGATCACTTCCGGGCCGGTGATGAACATGTGCGAGGTCTCTTTGACCATGAAGATGAAGTCGGTCATCGCCGGCGAGTAGACGGCGCCGCCGGCGCAGGGGCCCATGATCAGGCTGATCTGCGGGATCACGCCGGAGCACTTGACGTTGCGGACGAAGACGTCGCCGTAGGCGCCGAGGGAGACGACCCCCTCCTGGATCCGCGCTCCGCCGGAGTCGTTGATCCCGATCACCGGCGCCCCGACCTGGGCGGCGAGGTCCATCACCTTGCACATCTTCTCCGCCATCACCTCGCCGAGGCTGCCGCCGAAGACGGTGAAGTCCTGCGAGAAGACGAAGACGGCGCGGCCGTCGATCGTGCCGTGGCCGGTGACGACGGCGTCGCCCCAGGGCCGGTTTTTCTGCATCTCGAAGTCGTAGGTGCGGTGGCGGACGAAGGTGTCGAGCTCCTCGAAGGAGCCGGGGTCGAGCAGCTTCTCGATCCGCTCGCGCGCGGTCATCTTGCCCTTCGCGTGCTGCTTCTCGACCGCCGCCTCGGAGGCGGAGTGGACCGCCGCCTCGCGCAGCTCGCGCAGGTAGGCGAGCTTCTCCTCGTGGGTTTCGGGGTTTCTCTCTCGCATCGGGCGCGGAAGTCTATTTACGGCGGGTCTTCGGTGTCCCCAGACAGACGAGGGACCCGCCGGAGCGGGTCCCTCGAATTTCCACGATGCGAGTTGAATACTAGAGTTCCGCCCCCGCGGGGACCGCTTGGGGGACGGGCTTCCTCGCGCCTGCTCAGCTGAACGGGCGGCGCTGCGGCTCCGCGAGGCGGTCGAGCACGGCCTCGAGATCGGCCTCGCCAAGGCCGGACTCCTCCCCGGCCCGCAGCTCGACCCGGGTGCCGAAGCCCTTCTCGGCCATCGTCACCTCGACCCCCTCGACGGTCGCGATCAGCTCCGCCAGCTCTGGTTCGGACTTCATCAGCGTCCTCGAGACCTCGATCATCGGGTCCCGCTTCAACCATCGCCGCCGCGTTCCTCCCCAGCCATGAAGCTGGGACGGAACGTTCACCTACGGCGGCTTGACGATTGGCGAGTTGTGGCCCCTATAGAGGCCCTAATTCGCCAATCGCTAGAAGAAGGCGCCGCCCTTGTATTCGCCGAAGACCTCGCGCATGGCGCCGCAGACCTCGCCGATCGAGGCCTCGGCTTTGAGGGCGGCGCGGATCGGGTGGAGGAGGTTGCCGTCGCCGCGGGCGACGGCGCGCAAGGACTCGAGCTTGGCCTCGACCTCGGCCTGGTCGCGGTTCTCCTTGAAGGCCTTGAGGCGCGCCAGCTGGCGCTGCTCGGCCTCGGGGTCGACCTTGAGGATGTCGACGTCGTCGACCTGGTCGGTGACGAATTTGTTCACGCCCACGATCACGTCCTGGCCGCTCTTGTAGCGCTCGTGGTAGGAGAGCGCAGACTCCTCGATCTCGCGCTGCATGAACTCCAGCGCCTCGACCGAGCCACCCAGCTCTTCGACCTTCTCCATCAGCTCCTTGGCGCGAAGTTCGATCTCGTCGGTCAGCGACTCGACGAAGTAGGAGCCGGCGAAGGGGTCGACGGTGTCGGCGGCGCCGGACTCGTACGCGATCACCTGCTGGGTGCGCAGCGCGATCCGGGCCGAGCGCTCGGTCGGCAGCGCCAGCGCCTCGTCGAAGCCGTTGGTGTGCAGCGACTGGGTGCCGCCGCAGACGGCGGCGAAGCCCTGCAGGGCGACGCGGATGATGTTGACCTCGGGCTGCTGGGCCTGGAGGGTGACGCCACCGGTCTGGGTGTGGAAGCGGATCTGCATCGATTTCGGGTTCTCGGCCCCGAACCGCTCCTTGACGATCTCGGCCCACATCCGCCGCACCGCCCGGAACTTGGCGATCTCCTGGAAGACGTTGTTGTGGCCGTTGAAGAAGAAGGCCAGCCGCGGCGCGAATTCGTCGATCTTCAGCCCCCGCGCCAGCGCCGCTTCGACGTAGGCGATCGCGTTGGAGAGGGTGAAGGCGACCTCCTGCACGGCCGAGCAGCCCTTCTCGCGGATGTGGTACCCGGAGATCGAGATCGTGTTCCATTTCGGCACGTTCTGGTTGCAGTACTCGAAGATGTCGGTGGTCAGCCGCATCGTCGGCTCGGCCGGGTAGATGTAGTTGCCCCGCGCCATGTACTCCTTCAGCACGTCGTTCTGGACGGTGCCGCGCAGCTTCTCGGAGGGAACGCCCTGCTCCTCGCCGACCAGCTCGTAGAGCAGCAGCAGGATCGCCGCCGGGGCATTGATCGTCATCGAGGTGGAGACGCCGTCGAGGGGGATCTGGTCGAAGCAGATCCGCATGTCCTCGATCGTGTCGATCGGGACGCCGGTGCGGCCGACCTCGCCATGGCAGAGCGGGTCGTCGGAGTCGCGACCGAGCTGGGTCGGCAGGTCGAAGGCCATCGAGAGGCCGGTGGACCCGTGCTCGATCAGGTAGCGGTAGCGCTCGTTGGTGTCCTCAGGGGAGGCGAAGCCGGCGTACTGGCGCATCGTCCAGAGCCGGTCCCGGTACATCCCCTCGTGAATGCCGCGGGTGAACGGCGGCTGGCCCGGCTCGCCGAGGCGCTCCTCCAGCCCAGGGGCGACGTCGCCCTCCTCGTAGAGAGGCTTGATCTCGATCCCGGAGTCGGTGAAGACGCGCTCGTCGTCAGGCCCGACCAGCGGGGCGATCGCACGGTGCGCCTCCTGGGCGCCGGATCCGTCAGCGGCAGACATCTGGCGGGAGGATATTGAGGTGGCGGGTTCGGCCGCAGGCCGGCGGAAGCTCAGTCGGAGGCGCCGACGAGGCGCTCGACGCCCGCCTGGTCGATCGTCCGCCGCAGGCCGTCGGAGAGCTGGATCGTCGGTTCCCAGCCGAGCAGGTCGCGGGCGCGGGTGATGTCCGGGCGGCGCTGCTGCGGGTCGTCGGTGGGCAGCGGCTCGTAGATGATCTCCGAGCGGGACTCGGTCACCTCGATCACCGTCTTCGCCAGTTCCAGCAGCGTGAACTCGTTCGGGTTGCCGATATTCACAGGCGAGTGAATGTCGGACTCGGCGAGCCGGACGATGCCGTCGATCAGGTCGTCGACGTAACAGAAGCTGCGGGTCTGGCTGCCGTCGCCGAAGACGGTCAGCGGCCGGTCCTGCAGCGCCTGGCGCAGGAAGGTCGGGATCGCCCGCCCGTCCATCGCCCGCATCCGCGGCCCGTAGGTGTTGAAGATCCGCACGATCGCCGTGTCGACGCCCTGCTGGCGGTGGTAGGCCATCGTCATCGCCTCGGCGTAGCGCTTCGCCTCGTCGTAGACGCCGCGCGGGCCGATCGGGTTGACGTGGCCCCAGTAGTCCTCTTTCTGCGGGTGGACCTCCGGGTCCCCGTAGACCTCGCTGGTCGAGGCGATCAGGAAGCGGGCGCGCTTGAACTTGGCGACGCCGAGCATGTGGTGGGTCCCGTGGGAGCCGACCTTGAGCGTGTGCAGCGGCAGCCGCAGGTAGTCGATCGGGCTCGCCGGCGAGGCGAGGTGGTAGACGAAGTCGACGTCCTCGGGGATCTCGACCGGCTCGATGATGTCGATGTTGCGGAAGTCGAACCGTTCGTCACGGATGTGGGCGATGTTCTCCAACGAACCCGTCTCCAGGTTGTCGATGCAGATCACCCGGTGCCCGTCGCCGAGCAGCCGCTCGCAGAGGTGCGATCCAAGGAAGCCGGCGCCGCCGGTGACTACGCAAGTGCTCATTGGCCGATCCTAGCGAGCTGAAGTAGATGGACGTTTTTCGGGCCTGGGGCGCAATTTCCGCATTTTTGGATTGAGAGATCCGTCCAAAAGGGGGGAGAAAACCGCTGCGCTCGTACTTAGCGCTGCCAGTGTCCGTTGCAGGAGAACTCAATCGGCAGGGGGAGAACGAGCGGTGAACGAGCCAGCCCGCAAGCGGGCAGCTGTGGAGACTTACGCGCGGAACGAATCGATTCTGCGCCGCACCGCCCGCCGCTACTCGCTCTGCGCCGACGACGCCGACGACGCGCTGCAACGAGGGCTGGAGATCTTCCTCTGCAAGGCACCGACGGAGGACCCGCGGGAGCTGATCAAGTGGATGCAGACCGTCGTCAAGCGCGAGGCGCTGGCGGTGCGCTACGAGCGCGTGCGTGACCTTGCCGGGCCCGCCGCCGCCCGCTCCGCCGCCGAGGAGGACTGGACCGCCCTCCTCCCCGCCGACTCCGCCGGGCCGGCGGAGAGGGTCGAGCGCCGCGAGGAGATCGCCCGCAGCCGCGAGGCGCTGCTGGCGCTGAGGCCGCAGGAGCTGCGCGTCCTCACCCTCCGCGCCGAGGGCTACTCCTACGTCGAGATCAGCGAGCTCACCGGTTACAGCCAGACGAAGGTGAACCGCTGCCTGAGCGAGGGACGGGAGCGCTACCGACAGTTGGTCGCGCGCAGCGAGGACGGTCGCCGCTGCGTCGAGCTGCGACCGCTGCTCTCCGCCTTCTGCGACGGCGAGGCGAGGGCGGAGGAGGTGGCGCAGGTTCGCGAGCACCTGCGCGCCTGCGTCCACTGCCGCTCGACCCTGCGGGCCTACCGCGCCGCCCCGGCGGCCGCGGCGGCGCTGGCTCCCGTCCTTCCGCTCGACCGCTCGCTCTGGGAGCGGGCGCGCGACGCGATCTCCGAGCTGGCGGCGCGGCTCGGTGGCGACGCGGGCGAGCCGGCCACGCAGGTCGCCGGTGGCGGCGCCGGCGGGCTCGGCGTCGCCGGCCTGGCCAAGGTGGCGGCGATCTGCGTGGGGACGGCGGGCGGTGCCGCGGCCTGCGTCGCCGGCGGCATCGTCCCGGCGCCCCTCGGCCTTGGGGCAGATGGAGAGCGGCCGCAGCAACTGGAGCGGCGGCTGGCCGAGCTGCCGCCGCCGGCCGCCGATCCGCAGGCCGAGCCCGCGCCGGCAGCGGCGCCGCCAGAACCGCAGGCCGAGCCGGAGCGGGAGCCCAAGCGTGATCGCTCCGCGCCCGCGGCAGCGCCGGCGGAAAGCGAACCCGTCGCCGAACCCGAACCCGTCAGCAGCAGCACGGAATACGTGCCGCCCCCCGCGCCAGAACCCGCTCCCGAACCAGCGCCGGTCGTCAGCTCGGGCGGGGGAAGCCCAGCCGGGGAGTTCGGTCCATGACGCGCCTCCTGCGCCGGGCGATCGCGGTTCTTCCGGCCACCTTGGCGCTGCTGTGCGTCGCGGCCGCCCCGCCCGCCGGCGCCAGCCTGCAGGTCGACGGCGAAGGGTCCTGGCAGGCGGGCTGGGAATTCAGCTTCCAATGGCAGCCGCTGCCGCCACCGGGCCAGCCCTTCGACGCCGCCTACCGCCTCTACGACTCGGAGGGGACAGTGGTGCGGAGCGTCACCAGGAAGCTGAACGAAATCCTGAAACCGATCCCGGTCCCGCCGCAGCCGGGGATCTACACCGTCGAAGCCTGGCTTCGCAACGAAGCCGGAGAATCGGGCGCGCCCTCCATCGCCACCCTGCGCTTCGACGACGAGGTTCCGCCTGCGCCGGCGCTGCAGCCGCCCGCGGGCTGGGTGTTCGGAGGGGACCCGGTGACGCTGAAGATCGGCTCCGCCCCAGCCCCTATTCCGCTCTCCGGCATCCGCGGCTTCGCGCTCTCGCTCGACCGCGGGACCGGCGGCTCACCCTGCGCCGAACCCACCCGCTGCGCGGCGGGAGAGGTGGACGTCGCCGGCAGCGATGGCGGGACGGTCTCCTTCGGCACCCTTCCGGAGGGGCTCCACTTCGCCCGCGTCGTCGCCGTCTCGGGGTCCGGAGTTGCTTCGCCGATCGCGACCGCCGAGCTGCGAGTCGACGCGACCCCGCCCCTCCTCTCGCTGCAGGGGACGCCGGCGGGCTGGAGTGACGGGCCGGTGCGACTGAACGTGCTGGCGAGCGACCACCTGTCCGGCATGACGGCAACCGGTCCATCGGGTCCGTACACGGCGGTCGCGGTCGACGGCGGGCCTCCCGGCCGGTCGCCAGGCGATGCGGTGTCGACCTGGGTCAGCGGCAGCGGCGTCCACGCCGTCGAGTACTTCGCCCGCGACGCCGCCGGCAACGTCGGCGAGGGCGCCGCGGGGACGATCCGGATCGACGAAGACCTGCCGGCGGTCGCCTTCGCGGCCGCCCAGGACCCGGCCGAACCGGAGCGGATCGAAGCCTCGGTCGGCGACGCCCTCTCGGGGCCGAGCCCTGATCGCGGCTGGATCGGCATTCGGCCGGCCGGGACCGTGATGAGCTTCTCGTCGCTGCCGACCCGCGTGGCGGGAGGGCGGCTGATCGCACACTGGGACTCGGACGCCTACCCGCCGGGCAGGTACGAGTTCCTCGCCACCGGGTTCGACCTCGCCGGCAACGCCGGTACGGGCAACAGCCGCATCCGCGGCGGTCGGATGGTCCTCGTCAACCCGCTGAAGACCCCGACCCAGCTCGAAGCCGGCTTCCTCGGCAAGCGGCCGAACGCAAGCGCTGCCAAGAGAGCCCGCTACGGTCGCGGCGTCCGCTTCGGCGGCCGTCTGCGCGCGACCGCGGGAACGCCGGTTGCCGGAGTGGAGGTCGCGGTGACCGAGACCTTCGCCGCCGGCTCCGAGCCGCCGCAGCGAACGACCATCGCCCGCACCCGGGCGGACGGCAGCTTCCAGGTCCGTCTGGCGCCAGGCCCAAGTCGAGGAGTGACGGCGACCTTCGCCGGCAACCGCACCCTCACCCGCGCCTCCGGCCAGAGCGCGCGGCTCGAGGTCCCGGCTGCGGTGCGGCTGCGCGCCTCCGCGGCCGTGGCGCGGGTCGGCGGCGCCCCGGTCGTCTTCCGCGGTCGGGTGGCGCGCGCGGGGACGCAGGCGACCGCCGTCGCCGGCCTGCCGGTCGAGCTGCAGTTCCGCTTCCGCGGCGGCGAGTGGAGCGAGTTCCGCACCGTCGAGACCGACGCCCGCGGCCACTTCCGCTACGCCTACCGCTTCAGCGACGACGACAGCCGCGGCGTCCGCTTCCAGTTCCGCGCCCACGTAAAAGGCCGCGAGGGCTGGCCCTATGGACCAAGCGCCTCGCGGCCGGTGAACGTGACCGGTCGTTGACCGGAAGTACGGCTAGCGCAGCGAGCTGATCTGGCTGCTGACGGTGCCGACCACTGCCTGCGCGGTGCCGGTGACGGCCTGGGCGCTGTCGACGACGCCCTGGGCGCGGGAGGTCTGCTCCTCGATCGCCTTGCGGACGCGCTGCTCGACCTCGGCGCGGTTGCGCTTGACCGTGGTCTCGACGTTGCGCCGGCGGCTGCGGGCCTCGCGCTCGAGCTCTTTGCGGGTCTTGCGGGCCTCGCTGATCGCCTTGCGACGGGCGGTGGAGCCGCGGCGCTCGGTCCGTTTCAGCGATTTGCGCAGGGAGCTGCGGTAGCTCTTGATCTGGCGCTCCGCTTTGCTGCGGTCGGTCCAGGGCTCGACCAGCTCGGAGACCCGGTCGCTGACGGTGAGGACGGCGCCGACGGGGACGTCGACGGCGGTCTGAACGACGGACTGGACCTGGTTTTTCTCAGCAGCGGCGGCTTTGGTCGCGGCGCGTTTTGAAGCTTTCGCGGTTTTCGCCGCCGATTTTTTCGCTTCGGTCGTGGCGCGTTTCGCCTGGGTTTTGTTTTTGCTGCCGTTTTTACTCGTTGCCATAAAGAAGAAACACCTCTTCAGTTCTTGTTTGGGGGCTTGGGGGGAAGCCCGAGTGTAGCGAACACAGGTTCGTAGGAACACATGTTCTTAAACCGGCTTGCGAATGCGGTTACGAAGCCGTTACGCGGTCTTGGCGAGCTGAGCCGCCCGCGCCGTCGCCAAGCCGCTCTCGCTGTTGGCCGCCGCCATCGGGTAGCGCGACTCCAAGTCGAGCAGCGCCGCGGAGAGGTCGCCGTCGCCGAAGCTGACCGCGCCGCCGGCCTCGCGCACGATCAGCTGCGCCGCGGCGGCGTCGACCGAGCGGCAGGAGCGCAGGCTCAGCATCGCGTCGAAGCGACCGGCGCCGACGTAGGCGGCCGAGATCGCGATCGCCCCGACCACCCGCAGGCGGAAGACCTTGCCGGCGAGGGCCTCGAAGGCCGGCAGCGCCCACTCCGGCTCCACCGACTCGACCCCGACCACCTCGAGCCGCTCGGCCTCGGCCGAGACCCGCGCCGGGGCGCCATTCAACTGCGCCCCCCCGCCGCGGCTGGCGACGAACTCCTCTTCGGCGCCGAAGTCGTGGACGAAGCCGAACTCGACGTCGGCCATCGAGGGGCCCGAGGCGACCGCGATCGAGACGGCGAAGGAGGGAATCGTCCGGCGCGCGTTGAGCGAGCCGTCGATCGGGTCGATCACGATCCGCGCGTCCCCGCCGGAGCCGAAGGAGACCTCGCCGCGCTCCTCGGAGACGGCGACGAAGGAGGCGCCCTCGGCGGCGAGGCGGTCGAGCTCGGCGAAGACGACGTCCTCGGCGCGGCGGTCGATCACCAGGGTGCGGTCGCCCCCCTCGCCGATGCCCTCGTAGACGGTCCGCTCCTCGCTCGTCCGCGCCTGCTCGAAGATCGGGCGCTGGGCGGCGACGATGCGGCGGCAGATCGCCGGCCAGTCCGCGGAGAGGACGTCCATCGACCCCATGCTACGGAGCGGCTAGCTTTGAGCCATGCCCGAGGACCGCCCCACGCTCGAGAGCGCCGCCTCGGCGCGCCAACGGGCGCTGGCGCGCGAAGACGGTCCGCTGCTGGTCGTCGGCGCCCCCGGCACCGGCAAGACCGAGCTGCTCGCCGCCCGCCTCGCCCGGCTCGAGGCCCAGGGCACGCGGCCGGAGAGCGTGCTGATGATCGCCTCGCGCCAGGCCACCGCGGAGCGGCTGCGCGAACGCTGCGAGGCGCTGCTGCGCGGTCCCTTCGAGGAGCTCTGGGTCGGCAGCTGGGACGCGATCGGCGAGCGCCTGCTGCGGGAGCACTCCGACGAGGCGGGTCTGGACCCCTTCTTCGACGTGCTCGGCCGTGCCGAGCGGCTGGCGATGCTGCTCGACCGGCTCGACCGGCTGCCGCTGCGCCGGCACGAGATCCGCGGCAACCCGGCCGGCCTGCTGACGCGGCTGCTGGCGCGGATCGACAGCCTGAAGGCGGAACGGATCGGACCGACCACCCTCTCGGAGCGGGCGCAGGCGGCGCAGCCGGCGGACGAGGCGGGACGGGAGGCGCAGCGCCGCGAGCTCGAGTTCGCCGAGCTCTACGTCGCCCACGACCGCATCGTCGCCGAGTCCGGCAGCCTCGACCGCGGCGACGTCTTCCTCGCCCTCGACTGCCTCCTGGTCGAGCGCCCGGACGCGCGGCGCCAGATCGCCGAGCGCTTCCGCTACCTGATGGTCGACGAGCTGGAGGAGGCGTCCCCGGCCCAGCGCGCGGTGCTGGAGTCGCTCGCGGCCGACAACCCGAACCAGGTCTTCGCGCTCGAGGCGGGCGCCGACGAGTCGTGGTTCGCCCAGCTGCATCCCGAGGGGGAGAAGGTCATCCTCGAGGAGCGCTTCCGCGACCCGGAGCTGAGCTTCTGGCGCTGCGCGAACGAGCGGGCGCAGGCGCAGGCGGTGGCGCGGGGGGTCGAGCACCTGATCGCCGCCGGCACGCCGGCGGAGGAGATCTGCGTCCTCGTCGCCGACCCGGCGCAGCGGGGCGGGGCGGTCGCCGCGGCGATGGAGGAGCGCGGGATCCCGTTCCACCTCTCGGGGCCGACGGCGCTGTTCCAGCGGCCGGAGGTGCGCGACGCGATCGCCTGGCTGCGGGTGCTGGCCGACCCCGACGACTCGGCCGCGGCCGCCCGCGCCCTCACCCGACCACCGGTGGAGCTGCGCTCCGGCGACCTGGCGCGGCTGACGACGATCGCCCGGCGGCGCAAGCTCGACCTCGTCGCCGCCTGCGAGGCGGCGCTCGACAGCCCCCAGTTCCAGCCCGAGGCGCGAGAGCGGATCCAGGAATTCCTCAAGCACTACAACGCCGCCGCGGCGATGATGGAGGAACGGCGGGCGGACGTCTTCGTGCGGCGGCTGATCGAGCAGGTGGGCCTGCGGCGGCAGCGCCTCTTCGCCGCCCAGCCGGAGGTCGCCGAGCGCCTGCTCGGGCTCTCGCGCCTGGCCGAGCTGGCCACCGCCTGGACCCGGCGCGAGCCGCGCGGCTCGACCCGCGGCTTCGTCTCCTACCTCAGCGCCGTCGCCGAGGCGGGCGTCGAGGGGGAGGACGCCGAGGAGCCGCGCTCCCCCGGCGCGGTCAACGTGATGGCGGCCGACGCCGTCAAGGGGCTCGGCTTCGACCGCGTCTTCGTCCTGGGTCTGGAGGAGGAGCGGGAGTGGGAGCAGGTCGGCTGGCCGGCCCGCAGCGGCCTGGTCCTCTCGCGACTGGAGCGCGGGCCGGGGGGCGAGGCCACCCGTCCCTCCCATTACTACGAGCGGGCGCTGGCGGCCGCCGGCGCCGAGGAGGAGGTGCACGAGGAGGAGCTGTTCGGACCGGCCGAGGGTCTGCACGCGACCTACCGGGCCCTGCGCGAGCAGGTGCTGGAGGACTCCTGGCGGGCCGGGCGCGAGCTCTCCGAGCCGCGGCTCGACACCGCGCTCGACGTCAACCGGGCGATCGCCCGCTACTTGGAGCTGCTGAAGCTGGCGGCGCTGGCGCAGCGCCCCGGCGACGAGCCGACGGCGGAGGCGATCGAGGCGGTGAACGGGCTGCTGCGGCAGGTGGCGACGCCCGAGCAGCAGGCCGAGCTCGATGCCTCCTCGCTCGACGCCTACCTGCTCGACTCCGAGCGCGAGCGCGGCCGCCGCCTCGACCTCGTCGCCGCCCGCGAGGAGCCCTCGCTGGCGGCCTTCCTGCCGCGCCGCGGCGACGGCATGCTCAGCCTCTCGGCCTCCGACCTCTCGCTCTACCTCACCTGCCCGCTCAAGTACAAGTTCGCCCGCGTCTTCGGCATCCCCCAGGAGCCGACGATCAACCAGCGCTTCGGGATCCTCTTCCACAACGTCCTCGAGCGCTTCCACAAGGAACCGCCGGCGAATCCAGAGGAAGGGCTGGCGGTCCTCAACCGGCTCTTCGAGGCGGGCTGGCGGCGCACCGGCTTCGGCTCCAGCGACGACGAGCTGCAGTTCCGCGACCGCGCCCGCGAGGCGCTGCGGCTCTACTGGGAGCGGGAGCGGGAGTCGGAGGGCGAGCCGGTCTGGCTGGAGAAGAAGTTCGACTTCAAGATCGGCGACCACCACGTCCGCGGCCGCGTCGACCGCGTCGACCGCCTCCCCAACGGCGACTACGAGCTGATCGATTACAAGACCGGCGAGCGCAAAAGCGAAGAGGACCTCGACGACGACCTCCAACTCGCCCTCTACCGGATGGCCGCCCGCGAGGCCTGGGGCATCGAGGCCAGCACCGGCAGCTACTACTACGTGCTCGACGCCGAGAAGGTCCCCGCCCCGACCAAGCCCGACGACGCCGAGCGAGTCGAGCGCACCGTCCTCCAGGTCGGCGAGGGCATCCTCAGCCAAGACTTCGAGCCCCGCCCCTCCCCCAGCGTCTGCAGCTGGTGCGACTACCGCCTCATCTGCCCGGCGGCGGAAGCCTGAGCTGAAGATTCCCCTTGTAGCAACGAGTGCTACAGTCGTGCACATGGCGCGCAACGTCTCGATTCGCGAACTCCGTAATTCGACTTCAAGCGTGGTCGCCGACCTGGAAGCTGGCGAACGATTGACGCTCACCGTCAATCGACGGCCGGTCGCCGACATCCTTCCCCACAGCGGGGAACGCGATCCATGGGTCGCCTCCTCCGAGCTGCGCCGGATCGCGCGCGAGACGCCCGCCGATCCTGGCCTGCTCGACGATCTCGACGATGTCCGCGGCGCAGAGATCGACGATTGAGAAAAGCGGTCGCCGACACCTCGATCTTCATCGCCCAGGAGACGGGCCGTGAACTCGGAGAGCTCCCCGAGAAGGTCGCCGTCTCGGTGATCACCGTGGCCGAGCTGGAGCTGGGTGTCCTACGCGCGACTGACCCCGATGCACGGGCCCGTCGTCTCTCGACCCTCTCCCGAGTGCAATCCATCTACCCCCTGCTCCCCGTCGGACCCGAGATAGCAACCTGCTTCGCCCGCATCGCGGCAGCCGAGCGCTCCCGTGGCCGCCGGTTGCGTCGGCATGACACCTGGATAGCCGCAACGGCGATGCACCACGGGGCAGCAGTCCTCACTCAAGATGCCGACTTTTCCTCCTTCGAGGAGATCGAGGTAATTCGAGCCTGAGGGATTCCTCCACAAAGGCCCGGCGACCTCAGGAAGAGTCTTTGCCGCGCTGACGGAGGAAGCGCTGGAACTCGCTGGCGAGGGTGTCGGCGGAGGGGAGCTCGCCCTCCTCGTCGAGGAGGTCGGCCTGTTCGGCCTCGATCCGGGTGACCAGCTCCTCGATCTCGGGGTTGGCGGCGACGGCGCGGCCGATCTGCTCTTCGTAGTCGGCCGTTTCCTCCTCCAGCTCGGAGGCCTCGACGGCGATCCCGGTCAGGCCCTCGAGCCGGCGCAGGAGGGCGAGCGCCGCCTTCGGGTTGGGGACGGCGGCGACGTAGTGGGGGACGGCTGCCCAGAGCGAGGCGGAGTCGATTCCGTTCTGGCGGCAGAGGTCGTGGACGACGCCGACGATCCCGGTCGGGCCCTCGTAGTTGGAGCGCTCCAGTTCCAGCTCCTCGACCAGCTCGGCGCTGGAGGCGAGGCCGGTGATCGGCACCGGCAGCGTGTGGGAGACCTCGGCGATCAGCGACCCGAGGGTGACGATCATCTCCACCCCGAGCGCGTCGGCGACGGTGGCGACGGTCTCCGAGAAGGTGCGCCAGCGCAGGTTCGGCTCGGTCCCGTCGAGCAGGACCAGGTCGCGGTCGGCGGTGGGGACGCGGACGGCGAAGAGGTCGTTCTGGGGCCAGTCGATGCGGCGGGTCTGACCTTCGTCGAGGCTGATCGTCGGCCGCGTCGACTGGAAGTCGAAGTACTCCTCCGGGTCGACCCGGGCGATCAGCTCGGCGTCCAGCGAGCCGGCGATCGAGGTCAGCGCCGTCGAGGCGGCCGCGGCGGCGTCGTTCCAGCCGCGGAAGGCGCAGACCATGACCGGCGCGCGGAGGTGGGGCAGATCGCCTTCCCAGGTGAGTGAATCCACGCTGCTGAGCGTAGACCATGCACTTAAGGCGCCCGGCGGTTAAGTCGAGCGCGCGCGGCGGACCAGCTGCGCCGCCATGAACAGCGCCAGCGCCGCGAAGGAGAGTTGCAGGAGGCGTTCGGAGACGTTGTTGGAGATGACGACGCCGAGCAGGACCCCGAGCGGCGAGAGGGCGCCGATGACGAGCGCCTCGCGGACGCGGACGTTGCCGTAGCCGCTCTGGCGGTAGGCGCCGACGACGGCGACGATGACGATCATCAGCAGCGAGGTCGACTCCGCCTCGACCTGGCTGAGGCCGATGAAGACCGTCAGCGCCGGGACGAAGAGGACACCGCCGCCGACCCCGACGAGGCCGCCGGTGAGGCCGCCGAAGAGGCAGATCAGGACCGCCGCCAGCTCGCTCACGAGAGGATCAGCTCCACCGCCATCGCCACCAGCAGCAGGGCGAAGAGATAGGAGACGGCGCGCTGCGGGATCCGCTGCTGGATCGCGGTGCCGAGCACGACGCCGAGGACGGCGGGGATCGCGAGCAGGAGGCCGGTGCCGACGTGGACGTTGCCGTAGATGCCGCCCTGGGCGAGGGCGCCGAGGAGGCCGATGAGGACGATCGCGGCGAGGCTGGTGCCGGTGGCGAGCCGCTCGCCGTAGGCGAACCAGAAGATCAGCAGCGGCACGATGATCGTCCCGCCCCCGACCCCGAAGAGGCCGCTGAAGGCGCCGGCGAGGGTGCCGATCGCCGCCAGCTTCCAGATCGCGTGGTCCGGGGTCGCGGTGCCGGCGGGCATCTCGCGATACTAGAGCCGTGCCCCACGACCCAGAGAGCGGGAGTGGCGACTGGGCGGCGCGCCTCGGGCCGCTGCGCAGCGCGCCCGAGCGGGCCGCGATCCTCACCGACGTCGACGGGACCCTGGCGCCGATCGTCGAGCGGGCCGAGGAAGCCGCGGTGCCGGCGGCGGCGCGCGAGGCGCTGGCGGCGCTGAGCGAGCGCTACGCGCTGGTCGGCTGCATCTCCGGCCGGCGGGCGGCGGAGGCGCGGCGGCTGGTCGGGCTCGACTCGCTCGCCTACGCCGGCAACCACGGGCTGGAGCTGCTGCTGCCCGGGGAGGAGGCGCCGCGACCGGACCCCTCGATCGCCGGGCGCGAGCGCGAAGCGATCGAGTTCCTCGCCGCCGTCGACGGTGAGCGCCTGGCGGGGGCCGGGTTGCGCCAGGAGAACAAGGGGCCGATCCAGGCGCTGCATTGGCGCGGCAGCGAGGACGAGGCGGCGGCGGAGAGTCGCGCCCACGAGATCGCCAACGAGGCCGGCAAGGCCGGGCTGGAACCGCGCTGGGGCCGCAAGGTGCTGGAGCTGCGGCCGGCCGGGGGTGGCGGCAAGGACGGCGCCGTCGCCTCCCTGCTCGCCGAGGACGGGGTCGACCTGGCCACCTACGCCGGCGACGACCGCACCGACCTCGACGCCTTCCGCCGGCTGCGGGCGCTGCAGGAGGAGGGGCAGTTGAGCGCCGCGGTCTGCGTCGGCGTGCTCTCGGCGGAGGCGCCGGCCGAGCTGGCCGAGGAGTCGGACGTGACCGTCAGCGGCCTCGAGGGCTGGCTGGAGATCCTCGAGTGGCTGGCGCAGCCAGAGGGATCGATCACCTAAGGCGATGCCCTACACCGACCTGCTCCGCATCAGCGTCTTCATCACCGCCGCCGAGGCGACCGCCCTCGGGGCGATCACCGCCCTGGCGGCCAACCGCGACGGCGAGACGATGATCGCCCTAGTCGCCGCCGGCTGGTGGCTGATCGCGCTCGGGATCGGCTTCTACCTGGGCCAGCCGCACCGCGCCGCCGAGGACGTTCGCGACGCCCTCGCCCGCGCCCGCACCGCCACCTCGCTGCCGGACCAGAGCCCGGCCCGGATCGCCTTCACCCGCCTCTGGCCGATCGCCGTCACCGCGATCTTCGCCGGCGTCCTCGGCATCTTCTTCCCCGGCGTCGCCGCCGTCGGCGCCGGCTACGCCCTGATCGTCTCCCTCGCCTGGCACACCCGCGAGGCGGCGGTGCTGGGAATCGAGGCGCGCGACGGCGTCAAGTTCTACGTCGTCCCAGGGCCGGCCCTCAAACCGATCGAGCTGGTGCGGGCGCCGGGCCTGCGCAGCGACCCGAGCGCGCTCTAACCGTCCTTCAGCAGCTTCTTGAACTGCGCCCAGCCCCGCGTGTTGGCGACGTCGTCCGCGGTCAGCCAGGCGCGGCGGGCGGTGGCGACGGCGTAGGCCATGTTGTCGAGGGTGTCGACGCCGTGGGCGTCGGTGTTGAGGACGATCTTGACGCCGGCTTCGACCGCGAGGCGGGCGTGGAGGTCGGAGAGGTCGCGGCGGTTGGGGTTGCCGTTGATCTCGATCATCGTCCCGGTGCGGGCGGCGGCCTCGGCCACCGCCTCGACGTCGATCCCGTAGGGCTCGCGGCGGCCGATCAGGCGGCCGGTGAGGTGGCCGATGCAGTCGACGTCCGGGTTCTCGATCGCGGTGAGGACCCGCTCGGTCATCTGCTCCTTCGAGACCGAGAAGGAGGTGTGGACGCTGGCGACGACCCAGTCCAGTGCCTCAACCAGGTCGTCGGGGTAGTCGAGTGAGCCGTCGAGGCCGATGTTGATCTCCGAGCCGGCGAGCAGGCGGAAGCCGCGCCTGCCCTTGTTCCAGGCGCGCACCTCCTCGATCCGCTCCCAAAGGCGCTCCGGGGTGACGTGGTCGCCGAAGCCGTGGCTGGCGGAGTGGTCGGTGATCGCCAGGTAGGAGTAGCCGCGTTCGCGGGCCGCCTCGGCCATCTCCTCGAGGCTGTTGCGGCCGTCGGAGAGGGTGGTGTGGGAGTGGAGGTCGCCCTTGACGTCGCCGAGCTCGACCAGCTTGGGGAGCTTGCCTTCGCGCGCCGCCTTCAGCTCACCGCGGCCCTCGCGCAGCTCCGGCTCGATGTAGTCGTAGCCAAGGCGCTCGTAGACCTCGGCCTCGGTGGCGCAGGTCTGGACCTCGCCGCTCTCGCTCTCGGTGATCCCGTGCTCGGAGACCGAGAGGCCGCGGGCGACCGCCTCTTCGCGCAGCTGCACGTTGTGGGCCTGGGAGCCGGTGAAGTGCTGGAGCAGGTTGCCGAAGGCGGCCGGCGGGACGATCCGCAGGTCGACCGAGACGCCGTTGTGGGTCTGGGCGTGGACGCCGTTCTCGGTCGGGTTGCCTGCGGCGGCTATCAGCGGGTGGGTGGCGAGGTGCTCGGCCAGCGCCGCCGGCTCCTCGGCGGTGGCGATCAGGTCGATGTCCTTGCAGGTCTCGGCCCAGCGGCGGACCGAGCCGGCGACCTCGACCCGACTCGCGGCCGGGTGCTCGCGCAGCGCCGCCGCCAGCTCCTCGGCGATCGGCTTCACCTTCGAGAGAAGGAGGCGGCCGGGGCCCTCGCCGGGCTCGCCGAGCCGCTCCAGCGCGGCGAGGATGTTCTCCTCCGCTTTCGCGCCGAGCCCTTTGACGTCGCGGATCTTTTCCCCCTCGGCCGCGGCCTTGAGGTCCTCCATCGAGCAGATCTCGAGCTCCTCGAAGAGGCGGCGGGCGGTTTTCGGGCCGACTCCGGGGACGCGGGTGACCTCGATCAGGGTCGGCGGGAACTTCGCCTTCAGCTTCACCGCGGCCGGGATCTCGCCGGTCTCCAGCAGCGCGTCGATCTTTTCCGCCAGCGTCTTGCCGACGCCGGGGACCTCGGTCGCCCGCCCCTCGGCCGCGAGCTCGGCGACCGAGACCGGGCTCTCGCGGATCGCCTTGGCGGCGGTGCTGTAGGCGAGCACCCGGTATTTGACGGCGCCGTCGAGCTCGTAGAGGACCCCCAGCTCTTCCAGCGCGGCGGCAATCTCGGCGTTGGTCACGGCCTCAACTCTAGGCCGCCGCTACCTCAGAGGGTGTGGTTGAGCTTTGCCCCCCATAAGGCGCCAAAGCTCAACCACACCCCATAGAGTCGCGGCGATGACCGAGTCCGCCGCGGGGCCTGCCTGGTTGGTGCTGCCGACCTACAACGAGGCCGAGAACGTGGAGCCGCTGGTCGAAGCCGCCCGCGCCAAGCTGCCGGCCTCGGCGCAGGTGCTGATCGTCGACGACAACTCGCCGGACGGGACCGGGGCGATCGCCGACCGGCTCGCCGAGCGCCACGAGAACGTCCAGGTACTGCACCGGGCGCGCAAGGAGGGGCTCGGGCCCGCCTACATCGCCGGCTTCCGGGAGGCGCTGGCGGGCGGGGCGGGCCTGGTGCTGGAGATGGACGCCGACTTCTCCCACGACCCCGCCTACCTGCCGCGCCTGCTCGAGGCGGCCAAGCGCGCCGACCTGGTGCTGGGCTCCCGCTACGTCCCCGGCGGCGGCGTCAGCGACTGGGGGCCGCTGCGGCGCGCGGTCAGCCGCGGCGGCAGCGCCTACGCCCGCCTCGTCCTCGGCGTCGACGTCCGCGACCTCACCGGCGGCTTCAAGTGCTTCCGCCGCGAGGTGCTGGAGGCGATCGACCTCGACCAGATCAGCACCCGCGGCTACGCCTTCCAGGTCGAGATGACCTACCGCGCCGTCCGCCTCGGCTTTAAAGTCCTCGAGGTGCCGATCGTTTTCCGCGAGCGGCGGGTAGGGACGTCGAAGATGGACCTGGGAATAGCTGTCGAGGCGGTCTGGCGCCTGCCTTTACTACGCCGCTATACTTTCTGAAGTATTGAGCTGAAACCGAAACCGCGACCGGGAGACCGATATCAGTGACTGGCAAATTGACGGACGTGACCGACGCCACCTTCAAAGCTGACGTGCTCGATGCCGACGGGCCTGTCCTCGTCGACTTCTGGGCTCCCTGGTGCGGTCCGTGCCGCGTCGTCCACCCGGTCCTGGAGGAGATCGACGCCGAGCGCGACGACCTCAAGATCGTCTCGATCAACGTCGACGAGAACCAGCAGACGGCGGCCAACTACGAAGTCCTCTCGATCCCGACGATGATCCTCTTCAAGGACGGCGCGATCGCGAAGAAAGTCGTCGGGGCGATGCCGAAGCGCCGCCTCGAGGCCGAGCTGGAGCCGGCGCTCGCCTAACGGGCGCCCCTCCCATGCCGTTCGTTCACGTCCACTGGTACGAGGGCCGCTCTGACGAGCAGAAGGCGGAGATCGCCAAGCGGATCGAAGAGGCCCTCGTCGAGGTGGCAGGCGTCTCGCCCGACCACTGCTGGGTGAAGTTCGACGACTCGAAGAAATCGGACTTCATCATCGGCGAGAAGCAAGACTAGTTGCTGCAAAGGGGCGGGCGGCACAACTAGGATGAGCACTAGCTGAGCGTGGCATTCGTTCGTGGCGACAAAAGATTTGTGGGTCCGTCCGGGCGGGTCGTCGCATGCGTTGCCGTCGCCGTGGCCCTTCTCACCGGGGCACTGCCAGCAAGTGCTAACGCCACCCGTACCTACATGTCCTGTGGCACCCCGCCCTATGTCCTTTATGGGGAAGAATATGGCGGCTCGATCAGCTACCGGAAGCATCCGCGTAAGTGTCATTACAGCCCGGAAGGGGCTGGTGGCGTCATCATCCTCGAGGCCATTCGCTGGCGCAACTGGGGTAAACCCAGGGCCCGCGCGAAAGCCAAGCGGGTCGATAGCCATGACATGGATCGCAATGGCTTTCAACGCCACCCTGTGCGACTCGTTCTGAGCAGGCTTCGGCCGGCGTTTATTCACGAGGGGAGACGCAAGCTCTACTACACGAGGCTTCGACTGATGGATCCCTCTGGCTCCAGTGGAGTCATCTCCTTGTTCCGACCAGGCCAAGGACCGATCTACCTACCTGAATATCGAGTCGACGGCTCGGTCAACTGGCCAGCCGGCTCCTAGTCCACGAGCCCCATTTCGAAAGCTATGCGCCTGACGGCATCATTTAGCAACTGACGGCGCTCATCCACGTAGCTCGTGTGAACGTTCTTGTAGCGGAGGAGAGTTCCGCGACCAAACTTGAAGACCGCCTGGGGAGAGAAGTCGCAAACGATGTCATGGGGGCTGCATATCTCGACGGTCGTTGCAGGTTCAGCCACGTCCTGGGGTCGCAGCACGCCAGCGTGTAGCTTCGCCCTGACCCCGCCCCCTGACCTGGAAGCACCTCCGATGAGAATCGCCGCAGTGTTGGGCACCCGATCGCCGTCGGCGAGAAGCAAGGTTCCGCCGATGTAGTCGAGGGCGTCCCGATCCCCCTCCTTGATCAACCCCAGTTGAGCCTGGTGCACGGCCATCGCCCCCTGCGAGTAGCCCGCCAGGACCATTTCGGTGTCCGGGCAGTCGGACCTGGTCGTCCTGATTGCTTGAACCGTCTTGGCTGCCCCCTCGTCGATGCTCTCCACGAAGGGATGAACATGGCGCCTGTAGTAGAGCGCGAGCGCGATTCCGAATGCTTTGCTTTGAAGTGCCGTGAGTTCGAACGAAGATGGGATCAACTCTTCGACCGGATCTGCTCGATAAGCGACACCCAGGTAGCCCATCGTTTCCCCCTGAGAGTTGATCGCCTCTTTCAAGCGGGTCCCCATGTAGTAGACGCTCCTGCCCATCCCTCGGGTCGCTGCCAAGGATTTTTCGCCGGAGCCCCTTACACCGATAAACATGACATCTGGACAGCTGGCATCAGTGGCCTTCGCCGAGCCAGGACTGGCGAAGGCGGCCACTCCGACGCAGACCACCAGCAGGATCACGATCTGCCAATGACGTTGCCTGTTCACTTTCCCGATAGCCTGCATTCCGCTCCTTCTAGCCGTGTGACCGTCGCCTCGCTCGCTACTAGTAACCTCCCGCGTATGTTAGGCGTGAGATTGCGAACCGGGATGTTGACGTTCCTTGTAGCCATTGCGCTAAGCGTGGGAATAGTGCTCCAAGCTGAAGCCGCTTCACCATATGGCCCCGAATACCGATATTGCGGATCGTTCAAGGCCGGCTACCAGATTCACGTTTACAAGGCCCACATGAGCTGCAGGCTTGCGATGCGGATCCAGAAGGAGTATTGGCTCGCACCAGATCACCGGAAAGTGGCTGTCAATGGCGGAGTAGGGGCCTCAGGGTACTTCCTGCTCAAGCGCTTTCCCGGCTGGCGGTGCAGCTCTGGTTCAGGCGGTGGCACCTGCAGTAAGGGCCGTAAGGTTGCGGCCTACCAAAACTAGTCACCTCAGCCAGTCCGCCACTGGCGCAGAATTTCCCACTGGGGCGGCTCCAGGTCCCGATATCCGAAGATTGCGTGCGGCCGTGACCCTCGACAGAGACAGACGAACTTCATCCTGGTGAAGTGACCGCTGCGGACCCGGTAGGCCGAGACTCGGGTCGGCTCCCCCGACCAGGCACCACTGCCACAGCTCGGTTCGCAGTCGTTGCTCCAAACCACTCCTCGTCCAAAAGCGCGTCGCTGCGTCCAAGCTCGCCAATTAATCCGACCAAAATCGCCGGGTTCGTAGCCGCTCGGCGGGTTGCTGCTCTTGCCGCCGAGAATCTGGGTGCCACTGAAGGTCCAGCCGTAAACCCGAGCGGGCCTAATCGCAAGGGCAAAGCCGTTGGCTAGCTTCGGTAGGCCCCGTGCGGACCAACTGGAACTGACTTCGTCGAGGCATCCTTCCCTACAGCCAGAGCTTGAGGCTGCGTTTGGTGCCACTAAAATTACAACTGTCAGAAGAGCGAATGCCCAGATAAGCAAGTTCCGACGGAGAAGCACAGCGCTCCTAGATGAAACGGGATGTCCCGCACGCGCTTCGGCCATTGTCCAACTTTTATCATGGTTACTAGAGGTATCCTGCTGCAGAGGTGAAGGAACGGTGACCGGCGCATCCAGATACTCCCTTCGGAGACGCCTAATAGTCGTCTTGACCCTCGGACTGGCTGCATCTCTCGCGGTGGTGGCGCCTGCACAGGGGCGAGCGACCTACTTTCCGCAGGGTCAAGATCCAAATAGCCTGGTCTATAAGCCTCACTTCCTCGCGTTAGCAGGAGAGGGGAGCTTCGTTGTCAAGCGGGTCAGCTGGTCATCCTGGGATCACAGTAGTGCCCGGGGCCAAGGGATTGGCGCCGTTGATGACTGCGAACCTGATTGCGCCACTGGAAAATTTCATCAGGCTCCAGTCCAAATCACTCTCCGTCGTGCACGGAATAAATGCGGCCATCGGATTTGGACTCGCCTGATCCTTTACTGGGTCAATGGACCGCCAGAAGGGCTGCCCTATCCACGATCTCGCCGTGAGGTCTGGGGACTCGGTCTATTCCCCTGCTAAGACCCTACTAGGGGGCCTAGCCCGCACTCTCCGACTCAGACCCGGCTGACGCCGATGCTGAGGTCGCGGCCGTCGATCTTGGCGGCGGCGCCATCGGTGGTTCCGTCGTAGCTGACGGAGGTGGCGAGGACCTCGCCGGCGAGGTAGTCCTGGTGGGCCTGGGCGGCCTCGAGCAGGTCGGGGTCGCCGGCGAGGGTGAGGTCGATGCGGTCAGTGATCTCCAGGCCCGCCGCTTTGCGGGCGTTCTGGACGGCGTGGACGATCTCGCGGGCGAGGCCCTCGCGGCGCAGCTCGTCGTCGAGCTCGAGCTGGAGGGCGACGGCGTGGCCGGCCTCGGCCTCGACCTCGTAGCCCTCCAGGGGCTGAAGGGCGAGGGTGATCTCGTCGGGGCCGAAGGTGTGGTCGGTGCCCTCGATCGAGATCCCGACCTCGCCGCCCGCGGCGAGGACGTTGGCGACGCTGGCGGCGTCGAGCGCCTCGACCGCGGCGGCCACCTGCGGCATCTTCTTGCCGAAGCGCGGGCCGAGGGCGCGGTAGTTGGGCTTGGCCGTGTAGCTGACCAGCTCCGACTCGTCGCTGACGAAGTCGAGTTCCTTGACGTTGAGCTCGGCGGTGACGAGGTCGGCGCGGGCTTCGATCGCCGCCCGCTCGGCGTCGTTGGCGACGATCACGGCGCGGCGCAGCGGCTGTCGCACCTTCGCCTTCGCCTGGGCGCGGGCAGCGCGGCCGAGCTCGACGGTGAGCCGGACCGCCTCCATCCCCTGCTCGAGCTCGGGGTCGGCGAGGCTCTCGTTGAACTCGGGGAAGCCGCGCAGGTGAACCGAGGGTTGGGCGTCGTCGCCGGCGAGGTTGCGGTGGATCTCGTCGGCGAGGAAGGGCGTGAACGGGGCCAGCATCGCCACCGTCTCCAGCAGGCAGTGGCGCAGGGTCGCGAACGCGGCTCTATCGCCCTCCCAGAAGCGGCGGCGCGAGAGCCGCACGTACCAGTTGGAGAGCTCCTCGACGTACTCGGCGAGCGCCCGGCCGGCGGCGGTGCAGTCGTAGGCGTCCATCCGCTCGCGCACCGTCGCGGTCGTCGCCTGCAGGCGGGACAAAGCCCAGCGGTCGAGGTCGTTGGCGGTCTCGGGGGTGGCCGCGAAATCCTCCGGTGCCAGCCCCTCCGCGTTCGCGTAGAGCACCCAGAACGAGTAGGTGTTCCAGAGGGTGAGGAGGAACTGGCGGACCGATTCGCCGACGGTGTCGACCGAGAAGCGGTAGCCCGCCCAGGGCTGCTGCGCGGTCAGGTAGTACCAGCGGAAGGCGTCGGCGCCATGGGCGTTCAGCACGTCCCAGGGATCGACGACGTTGCCGCGGCTCTTCGACATCTTCTGCCCCTCGGCGTCGAGGATCAGCCCGAGGCAGACGCAGTTCTTGTAGCTGGAGGTGTCGAAGAGCAGGGTCGACTCGGCCAGCAGGGTGTAGAACCAGCCGCGGGTCTGGTCCTGGGCCTCGCAGATGTAGTCGGCCGGGAAGCGCTCCTCGAACTCCTCCTTGCCCTCGAACGGGTAGTGGAACTGGGCGAAGGGCATCGCGCCGCTGTCGTACCAGGTGTCGATCACCGAGAGGACGCGGCGCATCTCGCCACCGCACTGCTCGCAGTCGAAGGTGACCTCGTCGATGTAGGGGCGGTGCAGGTCGAGGCCGTCGGGGACCTCGCCGCGGGCCTGCTCGCGCAGCTCGGCGACCGAGCCGATGCAGCGGATCCCGTCGCAGCCGTCCTCCTCACAACGCCAGATCGGCAGCGGCGTCCCCCAGTAACGGTCGCGGGAGAGCGCCCAGTCGACGTTGTTCTCCAGCCATTTGCCGAAGCGGCCGTGCTTGACGTGCTCGGGGTGCCAGCCGATCTCATCGTTGTTGGCGAGCATCTCGTCCCGCACCTGCGAGGTGGCGATGTACCAGCTCGACTTCGCGTAGTAGAGGAGCGGGGTGCCGCAGCGCCAGCAGTGCGGGTAGGCGTGCTCGTAGACCTGCGAGCGGAAGAGCAGGCCGCGTCCGTCGAGGTAGGCGATCAGCCCCTCAGTGACCTTGGGGTCCTTGACGAAGGCACCCTGGAAGCCCTCGACCATTCCGGTGAAGGTCCCGTCGGGATTGACCGGGTTGTAGAGGCTGAGGTGGTCGGTGGGGTCGAAGATCCCGTTTTCCGCGGAGACCCGATAGTCGTCCTCCCCAAAGGCGGGCGCCATGTGGACGATCCCGGTGCCGTCCTCGGTGGTGACGAAATCTCCGGCAAGGACTGGAAAGCCCCGGTGGGACCGATCCCCCAGGCGGAAGATCGGTCCCGAGTACTGCTGGCCGACCAAGTCGCGGCCGGGGAATCGGTCCAAGACCTCGGCGTCCTCTCCGAGTACCTTTTCCACGAGGGCCTCAGCCAGCGTCAGCGTCTCCTCCCCCAGCCGGGCGCGGACATACGTCACCTCAGGATTCACCGCGACGGCCTCGTTGCCGGGAAGCGTCCAAGGGGTCGTCGTCCAGACGAGCAAGGAGTCCTGCCACTGCGGCTGGCCGTCCTCACCCAGCAGCGGGAAGCGCACATATATGGAGGGGTCCTCGACGTCCTCGTAGCCCTGCGCCACCTCGTGCGAGGAGAGCGCGGTGCCGCAGCGCGGGCAGTAGGGGACGACCTTGTGGCCCTCGTAGAGCCGCTCGTCCTCCCAGAGCTTCTTCAGCGACCACCAGACCGACTCGATGTAGTCGTCCTCGAGCGTCACGTAGGGGTCGTCGAGGTCGATCCAGAACCCGATCCGCTCGGTCAGCTTGTTCCAGTCCTCGACGTACTCGAAGACCGACTCGCGGCAGCGCCGGTTGAACTCGGCGATCCCGAGCTCCTCGATCTCCTGCTTGGAGGAGATCCCCAGCTGCTTTTCGACCTCGAGCTCGACCGGCAGGCCGTGGCAGTCCCAGCCCGCCTTGCGCGGCACCCGGAACCCGCACATCGTCTTGTAGCGCGGGTAGACGTCCTTGAAGACGCGGGCGAGGACGTGGTGGGAGCCGGGACGGCCGTTGGCCGTCGGCGGCCCCTCGTAGAAGCTCCAGACCGGGGCGCCCTCGCGGGCGGCGAGCGAGCGCTCGAAGACGCCTTCCTCGCGCCAGCGCGCGAGCACGCGCTCCTCCAGCTCGGGGAAGGACTGCTTCGGGTCGACGGGCTCGAATCCGGACATGAAGGTGAGGATTCTAGGAGGGGTCGGCGAAAGTCAGGTTCGCCTCACCAAACGAGGACGAACTCGCTCGGGTCCCGCGGGTTGACGTAGACCGACAGGGTCAGCCCCGGCTCCATCCGCCGGGCGGCGAAGACCGGCATGATCTCCCGCCGCTTCACCTCGCGGGTCCCGTGGCCGGGAACGTCGAGGTCGAGGCGCAGGCTCATCAGCGGCATCTCGTTGACGGTGGCGCGGCTGCCGGCGTAGAGGACCGTGGCGGTGCCGCGCAGGCCCTGCTGGAAGATCCAGTCGTTATGGGCGGCCTTGCGCTGCTGGTGGCGCGCGTAGAGGAGAAGCCCGAGGGCGACGAGCACCCAGATCACGCCGACCGAGGCGAGGATCCCCGCCACCCCCAGCGGAATCCCGATCAGGATCGGGACGATCGCGAAGGCCGCTCCGGCGAGGCCGAAGAAGGCGATCAAGCCGATGCCGACCTTGTTCAGCTGCATCTACTCCTCGCACTCCTCGCGGATCCGGGTGGCGACGTGGGCGGTGGCGTCGCAGAGGGCGGCGAGGCCGCCGGCGCCGGGGTCGTCCTCCTCGACGCTGCCGAGCAGGGCGCCGTAGGCGAGCTCGAAGGAGAAGTCGGCCGGCTCGGCGGTCCGCAGCCAGTCGACGAAGCTCGGCGAGAACAGCCGCCGCAGCCAGATCGGGTCCTGGTAGGGGCTGGTGGCGACCTCGAAGCGCTCGTTCAGCGCCGTGCTCTCGGTCCAGAGCTTCGAGTGGCGCGCCTCGAAGCCGTAGAACTCGTCGTCGCGGGTGCTGCGGCCGCGGCGGATGCAGAAGACGCGTGGCGCGAAGGCGGTCGCCGCCGGGACCTCGGTGAGGGCGACGTGGAAGCGGAAGGTCTTGTTGCGCTTGTAGGCGAGCTGGCCGACGACGCCCGAGACCCCTTCGCCGAGCCGGCCGCGCAGCGCCGGGGACAGCCCGTTGCCGAGCGCCTCGGAGAGGAGCGGCGTCAGCGGGCCGGGGTCGAAGCCGGGCAGCGGCTCGAGCCCGCGGGCGGCGGCGAGCTCCCCGTAGGCGGCTTCGACGTCGGACACGGCTGCAGCGTATGAGGGCGGTCGGCGTTAGGGTGAGCCGCCCATGGATCGCTACGACCTCAACGGCAAGGTCGCGCTGGTCACCGGCGCCGCCCGCGGCATCGGCTTCGAGACCGCGCGGCAGATGCACCTGCGCGGCGCCTCGGTCGCGGTGCTGGACCTCGACGCGGAGGAGGCGCGCGAGGCGGCGGAGCGGATCGGGCCGCGGGCGATAGGGCTCGGCGGCGACGTCACCGACCAGAGCGCGCTGATGAACGCGGTCGCCGAGATCGTCGAGCGCCTCGGCGGGCTCGACGTAGCGGTCGCCAACGCCGGCATCGCCCAGAAGCAGTTCGCGACCGCGCGCGGGATCTCCGGCGAGGAATGGGAGCGGGTCTTCGAGGTCGACATGCTCGGCGTCTGGCGGACGGTGCGGGCGGCGCTGCCGCAGATCGTCGAGCGCCAGGGCCAGATGATCGTCGTCTCCTCCGTCTACGCCTTCGCCAACGGCTTCGGCAACACCCCCTACGCCGTCGCCAAGGCCGGGGTCGAGTCGCTCGGCCGGGCGCTGCGGGCGGAGCTGAAACCGCACGGCGCCAGCGCCAGCGTCGCCTACTTCGGCTGGGTCGACACGAAGCTGGTCCAGGACGCCTTCGCCCAGGAGGACTCCTCCCGCGTGCGGGAGCTGAGCCCCGAGTGGCTGCTGAAACGGATCACCCCCGAAGAGGCCGGGGCGGGCCTGGTCCGCGGGATCGAAGAACAGGCCCCGCGGATCTTCGTCCCCAAGTGGTGGCGCTACATGTCCGCCCTGCGCGGCCTCGTCAACCCCCTGCTCGACAAGCGGATGGAGCGCGAGCCGAAATACGCCGAGCTGGTCCGCTACATCGACGGCAAAACGGTCGATGCGGATAAATAGGAACCCCGGGGATTCCTACACGAAATTTCCTAAGTAAGTTCGAGGCCATGTGTGACCAAGGCGAGGAACTCTCGTTCACGCTGGCCAAGGTCTTGATTACCGGTGGAATGAACGTCGCCTTACCAGGCGTTGGTTCTCTCCTGTCTATCGGCTTCAGCCGGTTCAAGGGCAGCCGAAAGGATTTCGAGAAGGCCGTCAACGGCGAGCTCCTCGCGGCTGCGCGCGAAGCCCAGCCGAGACATAAGGACGGTGTGGTCGCTCAGATCAGGCGAGGCCTATCGCGGTCTCGCCTTCGAGAAGGCTCGGCTTTGAAGAAGTTCTCCGGTGCCAAGTCGCTGACGGAGAGCGGGGAGCAGAACCGCGAACCCGGTCTGGCGGATGAGCCGTCGCTCTCAACGGGAGGTACGACCCCGTCGGCCCTGGGATTGGAGCAGCTCGAGCTCGCGAGCCAGCGAGGATTCGTGCCGGGATGCTGGCAGGACGAGTTCGCGATGTTCCTCAAGGCGGCGGCCCGAGAGGGCCTCGCCGAACCCGATCGCAGAAGTGGCTGGCGTTCGCTGATCGGGATCGAGGATGGTCCCGACCCGACCGGTCCGGAGTTGGCCTCCTGGGCAAAGCAGGTGACCGGGGTCTTCGCCCTGCGCATGGAGATGAACCCGCAGCTGAAACCGGTCGCCAGCGCGCTCCGCACAAGCGAACGGGATGCGATCCAGCGTGCCCTCCTCTGGCGGCTGGACCAACAACGGCGGTCCCTACAGCTCATGGCTTATGCCCTTATCGCGTTGCTCGCTGCCCTCGGGATCGAGGCGGACGTCCTGCTGGACTGAGCGGTCGGACCTTCAGTCGGCCGTCAGCCGCTCGAGCAGGCAGACGACCGACTCGTAGGGCTCGCCGGTGGCGCGGGTCATCGCGATCTCGCAGGTGCGGTTGCTGGAGAGGCGGGCGTCGAAGCGGCGGCCGGCCAGCTCTTCGGCCTGGGGGCG
Source organism: Solirubrobacterales bacterium (assembly GCA_035765335.1). Lineage (GTDB taxonomy): Bacteria > Actinomycetota > Thermoleophilia > Solirubrobacterales > 70-9 > VAYN01. The sequence goes on along the minus strand of DASTXV010000040.1, from coordinate 5,716 downwards.
GGTGGCGGAGGCGGTCAGCTCCGGGTGGCTGATCCCGCGGTCGCCGGCGAAAGCGCAGCAGGTTGCCGAGGGGGCGACGTAGACGTCCTCGGCAAGCGCCTCGCTGAGAGCGCGCAACGGGTGCGCGAGGCCAAGGCGCCGGGTCGCGCAGGTCGGATGCACGGTGGCCGAGTCGACTTTTTCCGTCAGCTCCAGGTCCGGCAGCAGCCGCAGCGCCCAGGCAACCGAGTCGACGATCTCCAGCTTCCCGAGCCGCTCCGCGTTCTCCTCGGAGAGCACGCCCTCAGCTGGGTCGGCAATCGCCCCGGTACATGAGGTGGCGTCGATGACCACCGGCAGCTCTCCCTCCCCACTCCAGCGCCAGAGCCTCTCCACCATCTCATTCGCCTTGTGCCGGTGCGCGGCATCGAACCCTTTCGAGCTCCACGGCAACCCACAACAGCTCCCATCAACACCATCTGGAATCCAGACGGGCGCCCCAGCCCGAGCCGAAACCGCCATCAGCGCCTCGACGGGATTGCCGTCAAAGATGCGATTCGTGCAACTGGGGAAGTAAACGGCAGCGATCTCTGGGCGCGCGGATGACCCTCCCCAGACACTCAACATCGAGCCATTGGCGAGATGTGTCTGGGGCGGGTCATCCGCGCGCCCCCAAGCGGCTGGTCCCGGAAGACCCTTGCCTCGCTTAGTGCGCCGCGCCAGTGGCCCGCCAACCTTCAGCGCCAAGCGCGACGCTTTCTCGACCGCCCCCCACCGCTTCGCCGCCGCCAACGCCGCCTTTTCCGCCCGCTCCCCATGCTGCGCCACCCGCAGCTCCTTCACCATCCGCCCGGTGTCGATCCCCAGCGGGCAGGCGATCTGGCAGGAGCCGTCGGTGGCGCAGGTCTCCAGCGCGTCGTAGTCGTACTCCGCCAGCAGAGCCCGCTGCACCGGCGACCCCTCGGGCTGGCGCGCCATCTCCCGCCGCAGGACGATCCGCTGCCGCGGCGTCGTCGTCAGGTTGCGGCTGGGGCAGACCGGCTCGCAGAAGCCGCACTCGACGCAGGTGGTGGCCCCGCCCCACTCCTCGATCGCCGGCGTCGTTTTCAGGTTGCGGAGGTGGACGCCGGGGTCGCGGCTGAGGAGGACGTTTGGCGAGAGCACGCCGTCGGGGTCGGCGAGCCGCTTCAGCCGCCACATCAGCCCGGTCGCCTTCTCCCCCCACTCGCGTTCGACGTAGGGGGCCATGTTCACCCCGGTCCCGTGCTCGGCCTTGAGCGAGCCGTCGTACTTGTCGACGATCAGCTCGACCAGGCCGGCCATGAAGGCCTCGTAGCGGTCGAGGTCCTCCTGCTTGGCGAAGTCCGGCGTCAGCATGAAGTGGAGGTTCCCGGCCGAGGCGTGGCCGGCGACCCCGGGGAGGAAGCCGTGCTCGCCGAGCAGCGCCCGCAGGTCCTTCGCCCCTTCGGCGATCCGCTCCGGCGGCACGCAGACGTCCTCGACGATCAGCGCCGTCCCCTCGGGCCGCACCCGGCCGATCAGCCCGTGCAGTCCCTCCCGCACCCGCCAGGCCAGCTCGATCGCCTCCGGCTCGCGGGTGAAGTCGATCGGGCGGATCGTCTCGTGGGAGCCGAGGATCGCTTCGGCGCGGAGGACCTGCGCGGCCAGGTCGCCCTCGTCGGCGCCGCCGAACTCGACCAGCAGCACCGCCGACTCCGGCGGCAGCTCTTTCCACTCCTGCGGCGCCCCGACCATGTTCCAAGCGGCGGTGATCAGCGCCGGCGCCACCATCAGCTCGACCGCGGTCGCCCCGGAGGCGACCAGGTCCTGGACCGGGGCGATCGCCTCGTCGATGCCGGGGAAGTGGACCCAGGCGGTGGTCGTCACTGGCGGCACCGGCACCGTCTCGAAGACGACCTCGGCGACGAAGGCGAGCGTCCCCTCCGATCCGATCAGCAGGCGGCGGAAGATCTCCAGCGGCTCGTCGGCGTCGAGGAAGGCGCAGAGGCGATAACCGGTGGTGTTCTTGATCGCGAACTTGCGGCGGATCCGCTCGCTCAGCTCGGCGTCGGCGCGGACTTCGTCGCGGATCGCCTCCAGGCCGGCGACCAGCTCCGGCTCGGCGGCGGCGAATTGCTCGGCCGCGCCGGGCGCGCCGGTGTCGATCTTCGTCCCCGAGGGGAGGACGAAGGTCAGCTCGCGCACCGTCGAGTAGGAGTCCTTGGTGACGCCGCAGCGCATCCCGCCGGAGTTGTTGGCGACGACGCCGCCGACGGTGCAGGTGTCGGTGCTGGCCGGGTCGGGTCCGAGTTTGCGGCCGTGCGGGGCGAGGACGCGGTTGGCGTGGCCGAGGATCGTCCCCGGCTTCACCCGGGCGCGGGCGCCGTCCTCCTCGACCCGCACGCCACCGAAGTGCTTGCGGACGTCGACGAGGATGCCGTCGCTCTGGCCCTGGCCGTTGAGGCTGGTGCCGCCGGCGCGGAAGGTGACGGGAATGTCTCGCTGGCGGCCGAAGCGCAGGACCGCGGCGACGTCATCCGCCGAGCGCGCCTCGACCACCGCCCGCGGGAAGAGCCGGTAGGGGCTGGCGTCGGAGGCGTAGGCGACGAGGTCGCTGACGCGGTGGAGGACCCGGTCGGGCCCGAGCAGCTCCTCCAGCTCCCGGCGCAGCGGCGCGGCGACGCCGGCGGCGAGCTCGTCGGGGGCGCGGTCGGCGACCGGCTGGCTCGGGGGCGGCGGGACCGGCGTGCGCTGCAGCAGAGCCATCGCCGCCGTCTCCTAGAAGAGGGACATCCCCGGCGCGACCGGCACTTCGACCAGCTCCGGCTGCGAGGAGGCGAGGGCGGTGCTCAGCGCCTGCGCGACCTCGTCGCGCTCCTTCGCCCGGTGGGCCTTGACGCCGTAGCCCTCGGCGACCGAGGCGACGTCGAGCTTCGGCAGGTCGAGGCCGGGCGCCGCGCTCACCTGCTCGACTTCGGCGAACCACTTGAGGATCGCGTACTCGGAGTTCTGGAGGACGAGGAAGGTGACCGGCGCCTGGTAGGCGACGGCGCTCCAGAAGGCGGTGATCGCGTACTGGGCCGAGCCCTCGCCGAGCACGCAGACGACCGGGCGGTCGGGCTGGGCGAGCTGCACGCCGACCGAGGCGGCGAGGCCGAAGCCGAGGCCGCCGCCGGCGGCGAAGTAGTAGCTGCCCGGCCGCGAGAGGCGCAGCTGGTTGCGCAACGCCAGGGTGCTGGAGGGGGACTCGAGGACGACGATCGCGTCCTCAGGCATCACCTCGGCCAGGGCGGTGTGGACGGTCGAGGAGTTGAGCGGATCGCTGGGCGGGATTTCCTGCGGCCCCGGGTTCGGCTCCGGCGCCGGCCGCGAGGACTCCGGCACCGCCTCGACCAGCGCCGCCAGGGTCAGCCCCACGTCGGCGACGATCGCGTCGCCCATCGGCGCCCGCACCGCCTCGTCGGGGTCGCTGGTGATCGCCACCAGCTTCGCCCCCTCGGGCAGCAGCGGCCCGGGGATGTGCGGGTAGTACGGGAAGACCGAGCTGCCGACGACGACGATCAGGTCGTGGCCCTCGAGCGTCTGCCCGACCGGGCCGATCGCCGGCGGCAGGACGCCGCGGAAGTTGGGATGGCTCTCGGGGAAGCCGAGGCGGTGGCCGCCGGTGGCGGGCGAGGCCCAGACCGGCAGGCGCTGGCGCTCGGCGAGGGCGACGGCGAGGTCCCAGGCGCCGGCGGTGTCGACGTCGGGGCCGGCGACGAGGACCGGGTTCGAGGCCGCGTCGAGGCGCTCGGCGAGGGCGCGTACGACGTCCGGGTTGGCGGTCGCGCGGCCATCGACCTTGCGCTCGATCGCCGCCTGGGCGTCGGCCTCGTCGACCTCGGCGTACCAGTCGTCCATCGGCAGCGAGACGAAGACCGGGCCGCGCGGCGCCAGGCCGGCGAGGTGGGCGCCGTGGGCGAGCGCCAGCGGCACGTCCTCGGCCCGCGGCGGCTCGTAGGACCACTTGACCAGCGGGTGCGGCATCCGCGTCGCGTCGCGGTTGGTCAGGTTGGCCTGGAGGGTGATCTGCGCCCGCGCCTGCTGACCGGCGGTGATCAGCAGCGGCGAGTGGTTGGCCTGGGCGTTGAAGATCGCCCCCATCGCGTTGCCGACCCCCGGCGCGGTGTGGAGGTTGACGACCGTGGTCTTGCCGGAGGCCTGGGCGTAGCCGTCGGCCATCCCCACCACGACCGCCTCCTGCAGGCCCAGCACGTAGCGGAAGTCGGCGGGGAAGTCGGCGAGCATCGGCAGCTCGGTCGAGCCCGGGTTGCCGAACATCGTCGTCATCCCGTGGGCGCGGAACAGGTCAAAGGTCGCTTCGCGGACGGTCGGCACGAATCGAACCCTACCCCGACGTGTTGCAAACCCTGATGTTCGACGGGCAGGATTCAAGGAGCCGGCGTCGTACGGCCGATAAGGCGGGGGTGAGCAACCGCCTCCTCGCCAACGCCTGGACCCGCGCCCTCGCGGTCTTCGCCCTCTCGCTGGCGCCGCTGTTCGCGGTCTGCGCCTACGCCGAGGCGGCGCCCCCCGGGCCGCCGAAGATCGTCTTCGGGACCGGCAAGATCGTCCCGATCCCGGCCTCGATCCCGCACGAAGAGGGCGACATGGTCGACCGGCGGATCATCCCCAACCTGCGCTGGCTGGCTCAGCGCTACCCGATCTACGTCACCGACGGCTACTCCGGCCCGCTGCCCAACGGCGAGCACGCCGGCTGCCACGGCTGCCACACCAAGAACTCCGACCACCACTTCGGCCTCGCCGTCGACATCGTCCCGCTCAACCCGAGCAGCCGCTGCGACGCCCGCTGGCGGGGGATCACCCGCCTCGCCACCTGGTCCGAGCCGGTCCAGAACCGCCCCAGCCTGCCCTTCCGCTGGGTCGGCTACGACGGCGACGCCGGCCACGGCTGCGGCCACCACCTGCACCTCTCCTGGAACCACGCGGTCGGCCCCGAGTTCCAGGTCGTCGAATGGGTCGAAACCTTCCCCGTCAGCTTCACCGGCCTCGAACCGGGCACCGGCGCGCGGAAGAAGGACGCGGCGCCGAAAGCGCCCCCCGGCCCCCCCGGCGGCATCTCCCAGGTCACCAGCGGCGGCATCTCCCCCCGCGCAGCCGGCGACTGAGCTGGCGCTCCTCGTCAGTCGTCGACGCTCAGCGCCATAAGCCTCGGGACTTCTTCCGCCTGCGGAAATCCCGCCCGCACCAGAAGGGTGCTGCCGGTCGCAGCCAACCCGCCCTCTGCGTAGGGCGCGACCCTTCGGCCCCAGATCCTCTCACCGCTATCGGCGTCGAAGCCATGAAGCAGTCCGTCGAAAGTAAGGGCAAAGACGAGGTCGTTGGTGGCGAGGGTGGGCCCGTAGACCGGGCTCCCAAGGCTCTCCTTCCACTTCACGGCGCCGGTCGACACATCGAGCGCTACCAGTTCTCCTCCCTCGGAGCCGGAGACCATTGCCGCCCCGATCTGGGAGTCAAGGCGGGTGGCGTAATTGACCACTGGCACGAAGACGGTCGATCCGCGGAGGGCCAAGGACCCGGCCACGCCGCCGAAGACGCCGGGGTAGACGGTCATCGGAGTTTTCAGCTTCCCGTATTCGCCCCTCATCGCCAGCAGGCCGTCGTCGTCGTGGCCGTTGTGGATGCCGACGGGCCGGCGCCACAGGAGCTTTCCGGTCTTCTGGTCAAGGCCGACGAC
>DASTXV010000039.1:0-10361 GCA_035765335.1 Solirubrobacterales bacterium | reverse complement strand
CGGGCGACGGAGACGCGCTGCTGCTCGCCCCCGGAGAGCTCGTCCGGATAGCTGTGGAGCTTGGTCGAGAGCCCGACCAGGCGCAGCGTCTGCGGCACCTGCTCGCGGATTTCGGCGCGGCTGGCGCCGATCACCTGCAGGGCGTAGGCGACGTTGTCGTAGACGGTGCGGTCGGGCAGGAGCTTGAAGTCCTGGAAGACGGTGCCGATGTTGCGGCGCAGCTGCGGGATCTTCTTCTCCGGCAGCTTGCCGATGTCGCGGCCGGCGATCTTGACCGTGCCTTCGGTCGCGGTCAGCTCGCGGATCAGGGTCTTGATCAGCGTCGACTTGCCGCATCCGGTCGGGCCGACGAGGAAGACGAACTCGCCGCGACCGATCGAGAGGTTGACCCGGTCGAGCGCCATGTGGCCGCCCGGGTAGACCTTGGTCACGTCGTTCAGCTCGATGATCGGCGCGCGACGCCCGCGGGGGCGCTGCGGCCCCTCGGAACCGCGATCTTTCTTCTTGCGAATAGCCATCAGTCGGGTGCCTTCTGCAAGCACAGAGTGGCTCCTTCGACCTCTCGACCCTGCAAGAACCCGCCCACGCAGGCGATCTTTCAAAGACCAGCTCACCGACTCCGCGAGAACCGTCGCTATTCGACGCTTCTCGCGGACTCGCGTAAGGCCGTCAGCTGAGTAGCTGTCGTAGGAGGGTGCCGGTGTCCCTCGGAGGAATGTTCGGCGATATGCAATCTGGTTCTTGCGCGGCGGAGCCGCGCTCTCAGATTGCGGCTAAGCGCGAAGCGCGTGCCGCGCAATTCCGGAGAGGGATACCGGCACCCTCCCCCCAACCGCCTCCTAGCCGATCGCGACCATGCGCTCGATCGGGATCCGCGCCCGCTCGGCGATCTCCGGCGGAACGCTGACCTCGTGCTTCAGGTCGCGCAGGGAGTCACGCAGCTTTGGCAGCGTGATCATCTTCATGTACTTGCAGGTGGCCATCCGGTTGGCCTCGATCAGGTTCGCCCGCGGGGCGGCCTGCTGCAGCGGGTAGAGCATCCCGTTCTCGGTGGCGACGATGAACTCGCCGTCCGGGTGGGCTTCGACGTGCTTCTGCATCCCCGAGGTGGAGAGCATGTGGACGCCGTCGGGGTCGATGTCACCGGCGGCGACGTACTCCATCGCCTGGGTCGAGCAGCCGCACTCGGGGTGGATCAGGAACTCGGCGTCGGGGTGCTCTTCGCGGGTGCGGACGATGTCCAGCGGCTTGATCCCGGCGTGGACGTGGCACTCGCCGTCCCAGATGTGGAAGCGGCCGCGGCGCTCGGGTTCTTCGACCAGCCCGGTCTCGCGCTCGACGAAGGCGCCGAGCCACATGTCGGGGCCGAAGAGGATCTCCTGGTCGGGTCCGTGCTCGGCCCAGATGTGGCGAACCACGTCGACCGCGTTGGAGGAGGTGACGCAGTAGTCGGTCTCGGCCTTGACCTCGGCCGAGGTGTTGACGTACATCACGACCAGGGCGCCGGGGTGCTCGGCCTTCCAGGCGCGCAGCTGATCGGCGGTGATCGAGTCGGCGAGCGAGCAGCCGGCGTCGAGGTCGGGGATCAGCACGGTCTTCTGCGGCGAGAGGATCGAGGCGGTCTCGGCCATGAAGTGGACGCCGCAGAAGGCGATCACCTCGGCGTCGGTCTCCGCCGCCTGGCGCGAGAGGCCGAGCGAGTCGCCGCGGTAGTTGGCGAGGTCCTGGATCTCCGGCAGCTCGTAGTTGTGGGCGAGGATCACCGCGTTGCGCTCCTGCGCGAGCGCGCGAACCTCATCGCTGATCTCAGCGATCTCCGCCGGGCTCAGCTCCGGCGCGAAAGTAGGTTGGATAGTCGGGAGCTCCTGCATGAGCCCTTCCTTCCTGATGTTCGCCGGCGGGACTGGGTCCGGACCGGTCGAATGAACGTCCCCGAAGTCTAGCCGACAGAAAGCCCCGTCTAGCCTTTCCGGGATGCCCGAGCTGCCCGAGGTCGAGATCGTCGTCCGCCGCCTCGACAGCGCCCTGGCGGGGAGCGAGGTGGAATCGGCGCTGGCGCCGGGGATGAACGTGATGAAGACCTTCGATCCGCCGCTGGAAGCGCTGGCGGGGCGGGAGCTGACCGGCGTGCGGCGGGTCGGCAAGATGCCGGTGGTCGAGTTCGGCGACCTGGCGCTGCTGATCCACCTGATGTCGGCGGGGCGGCTGCGGGTCTTCGAGAAACGGGCCTCGATCAAAGACCGCGCCTCGCGGGTGCTGATCCGGCTTGGGGACGGGCGCGAGCTGCGGCTGCGCGAGCTGGGGACGAAGCAGCGAGCCTGGGCGAAGCTGCTGCCGGCCGACGCGGTCGCCGCAGACGAGATGGTCGCCAGCCTGGGACCCGAGGCCTGGCCCCCTCCCCCGCTCGAGGAGCTCGCCGCCGCGATCGACAAGCCCCGCCACCTGCACCCGCTCCTGCGCCACCAGAAAGACATCGCCGGGATCGGCCGCTCCTGGGTCGACGAGATCCTCTGGGAGGCGCGGCTCTCGCCGTTCAAGAAAGGGTCGGAGCTGAGCCCCGAGGAGATCGAACGGCTACATGCCGCTCTCCATGTCCTGGGCGACGCCATCGACCACTACGAGGCCACGATCGGCCCGGACCCGCCCGACAAGATCCCGAAGCCCCTGAAGATCCACAAGCACGAGGGCGAGCCCTGCCCCCGCTGCGGCGCCACGCTGGAGGCCGTCTTCTTCTCAGAGCACCAGACGACCTACTGCCCGGAGGAGCAAACGGGCGGCCGCGTCCTCAAAGACCGGCGGCTCTCGAAACTGCTCAAGTAGAGAGTTCGAGCAGCATCGAGAAGTCGAGCGTCGGCGCCGAGTGAGTCAGGGCGCCGATCGAGATGAACTCGACGCCGGTCTCGGCTACCTCGCGGACGTTGTCGAGGGTGACGCCGCCGGAGGCCTCGAGGGAGACGCCGTCGGGGCCGCCGGCGTTCTCGTCGCGGAGGGCGACCACCTCGCGCATCGAGGCGGGGCTCATGTTGTCGAGCAGCAGCCGGTCGACGCCGGTCCCGAGCGCGTAGGCGGCTTCTTCGACGTCGCGAACCTCGACCTCGATCGCTTTCTCGGGCTGGGTGGTGCGGGCGGCGTAGACCGCTTTCGCCAGCCCCCCGGCGGCGGCGATGTGGTTCTCCTTGATCAGGATCGCGTCGTAGAGGCCCATCCGGTGGTTGATGCCGCCGCCGGCGGCGACCGCCGCCTTCTCCAGCTGGCGCAGCCCCGGCGTCGTCTTGCGGGTGTCGAGGATCGTGGTCCCGGTGCCGACCACCGCCTCCGCGTAGCGGGCCGTCAGCGTGGCGACGCCGGAGAGGTGGCCGAGGAAGTTGATCGCGGTCCGCTCGGCGGCCAGCAGCGCCCGGGCGCTGCCGCTCGCAACCAGCACCTCGGCGGGGACCTCCTCGCGCCACTGCCCCTCGACGACGAGGTTGTCGACGTCCTCGACGCCGCACTGGCGCATCGTCTCGGCCACGATCGCCAGCCCGTAGACGACGCCGGGCTGTTTCTGCACGATCCGCGCCCGCGCCCGCGCCTCCTCGGGCACGGTCGCCTCGGAGGTGATGTCGCCCTCACCCAGGTCCTCGGCCAGGGCGCGCCCGACCTGCTCCTCGATTTCCTCCGCCAGCTCGATCATCGCGGCAGCCTATCTCTCACGTTCTCGGTCTCAGACACGTTTAATCCCACAGAGTGACCGCGCTGCCACCGTTTCAAACCGTCCTGGACGACCATTCCGGCGCCGTGATGGCGATCTTGCGCGGCGCCGTCGGCAGGGACGGGGCCGAGGACTGCTTCCAGGAGACCTTCCTCGCCGCCCTGCGCGCCTACCCGAAGCTGCGCGACGGCCGCAACCTGCGCGGCTGGCTGCTGACGATCGCCCACCGCAAGGCGATCGACCACCACCGCGCCAACGGCCGCCGGCCGATCCCGGTGGCGGAGGTGCCCGAGGTGGCGGTGGAGAACGGGCTGCCCGAGCCCGACGAGCGGCTCTGGGCGGCGGTCGGGGCGCTGCCGCCGAAGCAGCGGGCGGCGGTGGCGCTGCGCTACGGCAGCGACCTCCCGCACGGCGAGATCGCCGCCGCGCTCGGCTGCTCGCCCGAGGCGGCGCGGCGCAGCCTGCATGAGGGACTGAAGCGACTGAGGAAGGAGCTGGGATGAAGATCGACACCGCAATCGAGGGGTTCAAGGCGCGGGCGGCCGAGGAGGGCCTGCTCGACGTCGCCTACGCCACCGTCGACTCGCCCTTCGGCCCGCTGTTGCTGGCGCAGACTCGGCGCGGCCTGGTCCGGGTCGGGCTGCCGAACCAGGATGCCGACGCGCTGCTCGTCGACCTCGCCGAGCGCGTCTCGCCGCGGGTGCTGGAGGCGCCGGCGCAGCTCGATCGGGTCCGCCGCGAGCTCGACCTCTACTTCGAGGGCAAGCTCGACCACTTCGACCTACCGCTCGACTGGCGCCTCAGCGCCGGCTTCCGCCAGCGGGTCCTGCGGGCGATCAACCGCATCCCCTACGGCCAGACCCGCAGCTACACCGAGATGGCCCGCAAGGCCGGCAACGAGCGCGCCGTCCGCGCCGCCGGCAGCGCCTGCGGCAGCAACCCGATCCCGCTCGTCGTCCCCTGCCACCGCGTCCTCCGCGCGGGCGGCGCCCTCGGCGGCTACGGCGGCGGCCTTCCGATGAAGCAGGCGCTGCTGGAGCTGGAGGGAGTACTAGACGAAACGTCCAGTTCCTAAAGGGAGGAGGCGCAGGCTCCGATCTAGGGAGTCATGCGAAATCTCCCGCCCCTGCTCGCCCTGCTGACCCTCTTCGTGCTCAGCATCGGCGCCACGGCCCAGGCCACGCCCCTGTCCCTCGCGGACCCCGCCCAGCCCTTCGTCTCCTTCGCCGAGGAAGAAGAAGCGGAAGAGGAAGACGAAACGGGAGATGCCGCCGAAGAAGCGCAGATAGAACGGGAAATCTGCGAAGAAGACCCGGAACTGTGCGAAGAAGAAGAGCCGACGCCGACGAAGGCCAAGCCGAAGACCGGAGAGGACGAGTGCCTGCTGAAGGGCGCGAAGGCAGCCGTCAGCGTCAATCCCGGCAAGCGCCGGCTGCGCCTCACCGTCCACTACAAGACCCGGGAGCCCGCCACGGTCAGCGTCGCAGCGAGCCTGGAGGGGCCGAAAGGGGTCGTCCACCTGGGCACCGACCACGCCCGCTTCCGCCGCTCCGGCGTCTACCGCGACACCTTCGGGCTGAGTGAGAAGCAGACGAAGAAGGCGCTGGGCGCACGCGAGTTCTCAGTCCAGCTTCACGTCGTCAACGCCCCCGCCTCCTGTGACGTCGAGCTCAGCGGAGCGTCTCGTCGAGCCAGGCGCTAGCGTCGCGCAGGTGCGCCGGGTCGATCTGGTGACCCAGGTCGGACTCGCGGTAGGTGACGTCGAGGCCGCCGTCCTCCAGTAGCTCCCGTGCCGCTTCGGCGAACTGGACGCCGATGATCGGGTCGCGGCGGCCGTGGCTGACGAAGGCGCGGGTGTCGGTGCGATCGGCCAGCGCCAGCTCCCAGCCCTCGACCGTCGGCACGAAGCCGCTGAAGGCGAGGATGCCGGCGACCGCGGGGCGCTCGGCGCCGAGCGCCATCGCGTAGCTCATCACCGCCCCCATCGAGAAGCCGCCGAGGACGGTCCGCTCCGGCCCCACCCCGCTCTCCTCCCAGAGCGAGTCGTGCAGCGCGGCCAGCGCCTCCCGCGCCGCCTCGAAGGTCTCGCGATCCGGGTAGCCGACCCGCGGCACCACGTACCAGTGGTAGCCGGGCGAGCCCGGCAGGGTCAGCGGCGCCCGCGGCGTCACCACCCGCAGCCGCCGCCGCGGGTCGAGCAGGTCGGCCAGCCCGAGCAGGTCGCTCTCTTCGGTGCCGCGTCCGTGATGGAGGACCAGCAGACCCTCCGGCTCGGCGGCCGCCGGTCGCTCTAGGTAGAGGAGCGGCGCCATCAGTTGGCCGAGGCCGCGGCGGTCTTGTTCAGGTAGTCGCGGATGAACTCGTCGATGTCGCCGTCGAGGACCTTCTGGACGTCGCCGACCTCGTGCTCGGTGCGGTGGTCCTTGACCATCGTGTAGGGGTGCATCACGTAGCTGCGGATCTGCGAGCCCCAGGCGACGTCTTTGACCTCGCCCCGCTGCTTGGCCAGCTCTTCGGAGCGTTTGCGCTCCTCCAGCTCGATCAGCTTCGAGCGCAGCAGCTGCATCGCCACCGCCTTGTTCTGCGTCTGCGAGCGCTCGTTCTGGCACTGGACGACGACCCCGGTGGGGATGTGGGTGATCCGCACCGCCGAGTCGGTCTTGTTGACGTGCTGGCCGCCGGCGCCGGAGGCGCGGTAGGTGTCGACCCGCAGGTCGGCGTCGTCGATCTCGACCTCGACGCTGTCTTCGACCACCGGGCCGACGTCGACCTGGGCGAAGCTGGTGTGGCGGCGGGCGGAGGAGTCGAAAGGGGAGATGCGGACCAGGCGGTGGACGCCGCGCTCGGCGGCGAAGAGCCCGTAGGCGTTCTCGCCGCGGGCGATGAAGGTGGCCGACTTCAGCCCCGCCTCCTCCCCCGGCGAGGCCTCGACCATCTCGACCGCGAAGCCGCGGCGTTCGGCCCAGCGCAGGTACATCCGCAGCAGGATCTCGGCCCAGTCCTGGGAGTCGGTCCCTCCCGCTCCGGCGTGGACGGTGACGACGGCGTCGCCGGCGTCGTACTCGCCGCTGAACAGGCGCGCCTCCTCGAGCTCGGCCAGCCGCCGCTCGACCGAGCCCAGCTGCGCGTCGAGCTCGGCCGCCATCTCCTCGTCTTCGGCCGCCATCTCGGCGAGGTCGCCGAGATCGGCCACGTCTGACTCCAGTCCGCGGAACATCTCCAGGCGGCGCTGCGCCCGCGCGTGCGCGGCCGAGGTGCGGGCGGCGGCCTCCTGGTCGTCCCAGAAACCCGGCTTGCCCATCTCCTCCTCCAGCCGCGCGGCCTCCCCCTCTAGCGCAGCGGGGTCAAAGGTAGTCCGAGAGCAGGGACAACTGCTCCCGGACAGCGGCCAGGCGAGGCGCTACAGGTTGACTCTGCGCGGCGTCGGCCATGAGCACAGGTTATTGGGCACAGGCGCTTGCCCGTAGGGAGGGACGGGTGTCCCCTTCCCTCCCTGGGATTTTCGCCGTTAACTCGCCGGCTCTCGCCGAGTGGTCCGGGCGAAAATCAGGGACGCCGGTCGGTCAGGGGACACCCGTCCCTCCTAGCGACAGCTTTCGAATTTCACCGAGTCTGCGAGAGCCGTCGCTATTCGACGCTTCTCGCGGACTCGCGTTAGCCGGATAGCTGTCGTAGGAGGGTGCCGGTGTCCCTCGGAGGAATGTTCGGCCACATGCAATCTGGTGTTTGCGCGCGAAGCGCGCTCTCAGATTGCGGCTAAGCGGCGAAGCCGCGTGCCGCGCAATTCCGGAGAGGGATACCGGCACCCTCCCCCACCAGCCCGGCCTATTACCGAGCGAAGTTAGTGGTGCGGAGGGCCTCTTCGCGGTCGTCGAAGGGGCGCCAGCTGAGGATCTTGTGGTCGCGGAGCTCGAAGGCCCAGGCCATCTCGTCGATTCCGGCCAGGCTTTCGTCCTCTTCCCAGCGCCAGTGACGGTTGATCAGCGCCACCGCGCGGCCGCCGCCGCCTTCGGTGTCGTCCTCGTAGAGCTGCTCCAGCTCGATCGTCTGCTGGACCCCGCCCGGCGCCCGCGTCGCCCACACCCGCGCCGCCTCGCGCCCCTTGCGGAGACCGCGGCTCGAGTGCAGCCCCACCTCCGGGTCGAGCACAGCGACAAACGCGTCCAAGTCCCGCTCGTTGAACGCCCGAATGAACTCGCGGACTGGGTCAGTCATCTCGATGGCGCTTCCCGACGATCAAGATTCTCAGTCTGCAATTGAGGCCTCTATACGGTGCCCAATTGCAGACTGGATTTCCTTTGCAATTCCCATCCCTGAGGGCGTGGGACCAAGCAGGTCGGGGGACGCAGGGAAGTGAGGCGAGGGGAGCGCACTCCAGTGCGTGACCTGAGCCGAACGACCGAGGACCCCGAGATGCGCCGGTCCCACGCCCTCAGGCGCCGTGGCACTTCTTGTACTTTTTGCCCGACCCACACCAGCAGGGGTCGTTGCGGCCGATGTTCTCTTTCTCGTCCTTGACCACGGTCTCGACGACCTCGCCGTTGCCGGGGCTCGCGGCCTGCGCGGCGGCCACCTCGGAGGCGGTGGCTCCGGCCGTCGCCGCGACCTGCTGCAGGGCCGAGGGCTGGTTCTCCATCGTGCCGCCGGAGTAGGCGAGCGCGGCCGTCTCGCCGTCGCCGTTGGTCGCCGCGGCGGCCCCGGCCTGGTCGGGCTGGACCTCGATTTCGGCGCGGTAGACCAGTTTCGCGAACTCGTCCCAGATCGAGTGCATCAGCTCTTCGAACATCGAGTAGCCCTCGTTTTTGTAGGCGACGAGAGGGTCGATCTGGGCGAAGCCGCGGAGGTGGATGCCTTCGCGCAGGTAGTCCATGTCGAAGAGGTGTTCGCGCCAGCGGTTGTCGATCACCTGCAGCAGGATCGAGCGCTCCAGGTACCGCATCAGCTCCTCGCCGAGCTGCTCCTCGCGCTCGTCGTAGGCGTTCATCGCGTCGTCGTCGAGGGCGTCCTTCAGCTGCTCCTTGTCAACGGTCTCCGGCGCCAGGCCGCCGACCTCGATGCCGACCGGCCAGATCTGCCGCAGCTGCGTCTCCAGCTCCTCCAGGTCCCATTCCTCGAGCAGCTCACCGGCGGTGTACTCGTCGACGAGGCGCTCGATCACGCCCTCGACTTCGTCGCGCGCGGTCTCGGAGATGTCGCGCCCTTCGAGGATCTCGCGGCGGTATTTGTAGACCACCCGCCGCTGCTCGTTCATCACGTCGTCGTACTCGAGGACGCGTTTGCGGATCAGGAAGTTCTGCTCCTCGACCTTCTTCTGGGCGTTCTCGACGGTTTTCGTCAGCATCTTCGCTTCCAGCGGCACTTCGCCGCCCTCGTCGTCGGTCGGCCCGAGCTTGTCGAGGATGTTGTAGATGCGGTCGCCGGCGAAGAGGCGGATCACGTCGTCTTCGGCGGAGAGGAAGAAGCGGGACTCGCCGGGGTCGCCCTGGCGCCCGGAGCGGCCGCGCAGCTGGTTGTCTATCCGTCGCGACTCGTGGCGCTCGGTGCCGCAGATGTAGAGGCCGCCGAGCTCGCGCACTTCCTCGCCTTCGGCCTTGCACTGGGGCTCCAGCTCGGCCGTCTTCTCGGCCAGCGCCTCCTCGTAGCCCTCGCTCTCGTGGGTGATCCCCTGCTTCTTCAGCTCGGTGATCGCCAGGTGCTCGGGGTCGCCGCCGAGCTTGATGTCGACGCCGCGGCCGGCCATGTTGGTGGCGATCATCACCGCCCCCTTGCGGCCGGCCTGGGCGATCAGCTCGCCCTCTCGTTCGGCGTGCTCGGGCTTGGCGTTGAGGACGGAGTGCTTGATCCCCTGCCGTTTGAGCGCGTCGGAGATCATCTCCGAGACCTCGACCGAGACGGTTCCGACCAGGACCGGCTGGCCCTTTTCGTGGCGGCTGATGATCTCCTCGATCAGCGCGCTCCACTTGCCGTCTTTGGTCTTGAAGATCTGGTCGTTCTGGTCGACCCTGACCATCGGCTGGTTGGTCGGGATCTCGACCACCGGCATCTCGTAGATCTTCATGAACTCGGTCGCCTCGGTGAGGGCGGTTCCGGTCATCCCGGAGAGCTTGTCGTAGAGGCGGAAGTAGTTCTGGAGGGTGATCGTCGCCAGGGTCTGGTTCTCCTCGCGGATCGCCACGCCCTCCTTCGCCTCGACCGCCTGGTGGAGACCCTCCGACCAGCGCCGGCCCTCGAGGATGCGGCCGGTGAACTCGTCGATGATCATCACCTCGCCGTCGATCACCGCGTAGTCGTCATCTTTCTTATAGAGCGACTCCGCCTTCAGCGCCTGGCCTAGGTGGTTGACGAGGCTGCCGTGCTCGCCGAGGTAGAGGTTGTCGACCCCGAGGAACTCCTCGGCTTTCTTCACGCCCTGCTCGGTCGGCGCCACCGTCTTGTGCTTCTCGTCGTACTCGTAGTCGTACTCGACTTCCGAGGTGTCCTTCGATTCGCCCAGCGACTTCAGTTTCTGTTTCGCCGGCACCCCGACCAGCTGTTTGGCGAGGCGGGCGAAGGTGTAGTAGGTCTGGGCCGCCTGTTCGGGGGCGCCGGAGATGATCAGCGGCGTCCGCGCCTCGTCGATGAGGATGTTGTCGACCTCGTCCACGATCGCGAAGTTGTGGTCGCGCTGGAC